>NZ_QOZW01000006.1:0-735075 GCF_008368885.1 Bacillus sp. BPN334
ATGATGCCGATAATGGATAACAATCAAATGCCAAACATGATGCCAATAATGGATAACAATCAAATGCCGAATATGATGCCGATAATGGATAATAATCAACCACCGAATATGATGCCATATCAAATACCATACCAACAGCCTATGATGCCGCCAAATCCGTATTATCAACAACAAAATCCATATCAAATGCCATATCAGCAAGGAGCACCGTTTGGACCGCAATATACGTCTATGCCAAATCCAAATATGATGCCAATGGATAATAATATGCCGCCACTCGTACAAGGTGAAGAAGATTGTGGATGCGGAGGAGAGAGTAGGTTATATAGTCCTCAACCTGGAGGACCACAATATGCGAATCCTTTATATTATCAACCAACTCAATCGGCATATGCGCCACAGCCAGGAACGATGTATTATCAACCGGATCCACCAAATGTATTTGGAGATCCAGTTTCAGAAGAAGAGGACGAAGAGGAAGTTTAAAAAAGGTGGGATTATTCCCGCCTTTTTTTTATGTAGAGTCGTTCTGAAAATGGAAGATTTACATCAAATGTTAGAAAATCCCCAGTGAAATATTAACAGTGTAAAAACCTTCTCTGTTACTCATCATAAGAGGGAGCTTTTCAGAAAAGAAGCTCATTCTAACAGAGGGGGTTTTTGTATTGAATACGAAAGTAAAAGTGATCGCTGCTTCTTTGTTAGTTACCAGTGCATTAGCTGCATGTGGTACACCAAAAGATAATAATGCAATGGATGGACGTAACTACAATTACGAGCGTACATCTTATAATGATACACACCAGTATCGTGATAATGTAACGCGTAATGATCGTTATACAGATTATGTAACATATAGAAATGGTCGTAATGATACAGGATATAACAATTATTACCGAGATGTAAATTACAACGGTCAAATTGCTAACCCGCGTCCAACACGTAATATTACAATGAACAATTCATACATTAACAATGATGGTAAAACAGCAGAAAAAATAACAAATCGTGTAAAGCGTATGAATAACGTAGACCGCGTGTCTACAGTTGTATATGGAAACGATGTGGCGATTGCAGTAAAACCGCGTAATCCAGTATCGAATGAAACGGCACTTGCAAACGAAGTTCGTCAAGCTGTTGTAAATGAAGTTGGAAACAGAAATGTATATGTTTCTGTAAGAAATGACATGTTTACTCGTGTCGATGCAATGAGTACACGCCTACGTAACGGTACAGTTACAAACGATTTTAATCGTGATATAGGGAATATGTTCCGAGACATTCGTTACGGTTTAACTGGTACTATGCGATAGCAAAACAAAAGAGGAAGGGGTAGCCCTTCCTCTTTATTCATCGTTGTCTTGTAAACGACGTTTTTTAATGAAATAACTAATGGAATAAGAAATTAAAAAACATATAAAGAAAATACTACCTGTTAGAATAGCCTCAAAGAGAGGTCTTTCTGGACTGAAAATAATATAAATAATGGCTATAATAGTTCCTACAATAAGAGAGCGTAAAATAATTTTGTAATAAGGAGTTAACTTTATATCCTTTTCGCCTTCTTCTACATCGATAGAAACGCTTAACTGTAAATAACTAAGTACAATACTTGTAAGGATAAATAATAACCATAATGGAGATTTCGTAATTTGATCCATTCCTTCAGTGAATCCGATATATCCTAAAATGCCAATTATACCAAGCGATTGAAAAAGAAAGGCAATACGTATGTTTTTTAATGTTTTCAGAATGAGACGTTCATCCTTTATTTTTTTCACAATATCCATCTCCTGTTTATTATGATTTCGCTGTTATATTAATTGTAACATATATATTGCATTTATCAATTTATAATTTACATAAAGTTCGTTTGGGAGAAAGAGGAAATAAAATATTTTTATAAACATGTTGCACTTATAATTTATTAATGTTATATTAGCAAAGCGATGAGCTAATTTACGTAAGACGAGAGATATGCTTAAGTGCTAAACACGCGAATGTGGTCGCCTGGTCTCTCGCCGTAAACGCATCAAGACGCCTGCTTTGCAGGCGTCTTTCATTTTATATAAAAACAAATGCTAATGCAGATAAAGATAAAACTTTATCTGCATTTTTTATTTTCGAGAGAAATGTAATACGGTCATTTATATGGATAAAACCCCCATTTCCGGAAAAACTACTAATGAAAGTTTGATCTTGCCTAAAAGAGGTGAACGGAAATGAAATGGATACTGATTGCAGTACAAGCTTTCGTTATGATGTTTTGTTTCGTTTATGAAACGAATGTGAAGGCGGAAGGGCCAGTACCAGAAGTAACAGAAAAAGAGCCGGAAGTTACAATTTTATTAGAGCGAATGTATGTTGATGGAGAAGTAAGCGAGGAAATATTTACAGAAAAAGTAGCGGACTTAGAAAAGTTTCTACAGCAATATAAAGAATGGCAGCTCGTTGATCGTGATGATGTACAAATCGTATTACAAAAGAAAGTTGATGATATTTCTCCATTATTGAAAACGAGCGGATATTTTGGTGTGTCAGAGGAAGGGATATTACAAATTTTTAAAGGTGTACCGAAAAGTGATAATGCGATTCATTCCTTCTTTCAAATTGATATGAAAAAGCTGGAGAGTTATGAGCGTGCAAAATTGAAGCGTGGTATTCGCATTAAATCAAAAGAAGGTTTTGTGAAGACGATTGAAAAAATGAAGCAATACGCAGTGCAAAATAAGAAAAAAAGCAGCTCATGGTGAGCTGCTTTTTTTTACTTGTTTTTATCTAAAATTTGTTTTGCGATTTCATCAATTAGCATATCTTTTCCGATTGGATTGAAAGCTTTCGTATTGAAGATTTCATTTGATACTTCATATACGTGATTGTTTTTAACTGCTTTATTGTCTTTCCAAACGGCACTGTTTTTGTAGTCTTCGTAAACTTTATCAGCTTCGCCGCCAAAGTTTACAATAAACATTTGATCAGGTTGGAATGCAACAAGACCTTCTAGCGATACTTGTGCCATCGTTTGTTTTAAATCTGTACCTTTTGTTACTGGAAGTTTTAAGTCATTAAAGATGATGTCACCGTATCCGAAGCTACCGTATACACGGAAGTTTTGTGGTGTAACTGCGACGAACATAAAGTTCTCATCTTTTGTTTTTTCTTTAATTTTTTTAGATAAAGAGTCTGCTTTTTTATCGTAGTCTGCAATCCATTTGTCTGCTTTCTTTTCTTCGTCAAATAGTTTACCTACTTCTTTAAACTTACCGCGCCAGTCTTCTAAGTTTGTTTCTAAAACAACTGTTGGTGCAACCTTTTCTAATTGATCATAGATCTTCAACTGACGATTATTTAAAATAATTAAGTCTGGTTTTAATGCAGTAACAGCTTCTAAATCAACTTTAGGTGCCCAGTACCAACCTACTGCCTTTACGCCGTCTAATTTTTCTGTTAAATGATTTTGGATTTTATCTTTATATGTGTTTGCTGTACCAACAGGTTTGTGTCCGAGAAGTAATAATTCTTCTGTTGATCCAGATAGGTCAACAATTCTCTTTGGATTTACTGGAATTGTAGCTTCCCCTTTAGCGTGTTTTACAACTTTTGTTTTCGGTTGTTCTTTCGCTTTCGATTCTTCTTTTTGAGAAGAACAGCCAACGATAGAAAGAACAACTAGCATAATAGTAAATAAAATAAATAGCTTCTGTTTCATCCTGATGTAACCCCTTTAATTAGTATTGATAATCATTATCGACTTCTGTATATTAAGGTGCTTCATACTTTCTGTCAATGGAAAATAACAGAAGTTTTAAATAGAGAACATTTGTTGGGGTAGTCTCGCTTTTCTATCATTAAATATGTTAAAATGGAATACATGATTTAAGAGGGAGAGATCGTATTTTGTTTGAATATGTTACAGGTTACGTGGAATATGTAGGACCGGAATATGTCGTAATTGACCATAATGGAATTGGTTATCAAATTTTCACACCAAATCCGTATGTATTTCAAAGAAGTAAGCAAGAAATCCGTGTCTATACATATCATTATGTGAGAGAAGATATTATGGCACTTTACGGGTTTAAAACACGTGAAGAGCGTTTATTATTTACAAAGTTGTTAGGTGTGTCTGGTATTGGACCAAAAGGTGCTCTTGCAATTTTAGCATCTGGTCAAACAGGACAGGTCGTTCAAGCGATTGAACACGAAGACGAGAAGTTTTTAGTGAAGTTCCCGGGCGTCGGAAAGAAAACAGCACGCCAAATGATTTTAGATTTAAAAGGAAAACTAGCTGATGTCGTGCCAGATGCGTTTGTTGATTTATTCTCAGACACAGAACGTTTTGATGAGAAGAAAGGTTCATCAGCTGAGCTTGATGAGGCGCTGGAAGCTCTGCGCGCACTTGGATACGCAGAACGAGAAGTTTCTCGCGTTGTACCAGAGTTATTAAAAGAATCATTAACGACGGATCAGTATATTAAAAAGGCACTTAGTCTTTTACTAAATGGTAAGAGGTGAGTATAATGGACGAACGTCTCCTTTCAGGGGAATCTGCATATGAAGATTCGGATTTAGAATATTCATTACGGCCACAGACGCTCCGTCAGTATATTGGCCAAGATAAAGCGAAACATAATTTAGAGGTGTTTATTGAAGCAGCGAAAATGCGTGAAGAAACGTTAGATCATGTGCTTCTATATGGACCACCAGGACTTGGTAAAACGACGCTTGCCAATATTATTGCCAATGAAATGGGCGTAAATGTTAGAACAACTTCAGGCCCAGCAATTGAAAGGCCGGGAGATTTAGCAGCTGTATTAACAGCACTTCAGCCGGGTGATGTATTATTTATTGATGAAATTCATCGTTTGCATAGATCAATTGAAGAAGTGTTATATCCTGCGATGGAGGATTTTTGCCTTGATATCGTAATTGGAAAAGGGCCGTCAGCACGGTCTGTACGTTTAGATTTGCCTCCGTTTACACTAGTTGGAGCAACGACGCGTGCGGGGGCATTATCAGCGCCGCTTCGTGACCGTTTCGGTGTACTTTCAAGATTAGAATATTACACAGTAGATCAGCTTTCTGAGATTGTTGAACGTACAGCAGAAGTATTTGAAGTTGAAATTGATTCGTTAGCCGCACTAGAAATTGCAAGACGTGCTCGTGGTACACCTCGTATTGCGAATCGTTTATTACGACGTGTACGAGATTTCGCACAAGTTCGTGGTAACGGAACGGTTACAATGGAAATTACACAAATGGCGTTAGAACTACTGCAAGTAGATAAATTAGGTCTAGATCATATCGATCATAAATTATTACTTGGTATTATTGAGAAATTCCGTGGTGGCCCAGTCGGGTTAGAAACGGTTTCGGCAACGATTGGAGAAGAATCTCATACGATTGAAGATGTATATGAGCCATATTTATTACAAATTGGCTTTTTACAACGAACGCCAAGGGGCCGAATCGTAACGCCGCTTGCATATGAGCATTTCGGAATGGAGATGCCAAAAGTATGACGGAGATGCCAAAATTGCTTATTACAGCAGGTATCTTACTCATCGTTGTTGGATTAGCTTGGAAGTTCATTGGAAGGCTTCCAGGCGATATTTTTGTGAAAAAAGGAAACGTTACCTTTTATTTTCCTATCATTACATGTATTGTGTTAAGTATTGTATTATCTTTTATTATGTATATAATAAATCGATTTAAATAAGAAATAGGTGGATATAGTTATGGATATTAATCTGTTTGATTTTCATTTACCAGAAGAACTTATTGCACAAATCCCATTAGAAGATCGTGAAACATCAAGATTAATGGTGTTAGATCGTGAAACAGGCGATATTGAGCATAAACATTTTACAGACATTCTTTCTTACTTACATGAGGGGGATTGCTTAGTTTTAAATGAAACGAAAGTTATGCCTGCTCGTTTGCATGGTGTGAAAGAAGATACAGGCGCGCACATTGAAGTACTTCTTTTAAAACAAGAAGAAGGCGATAAGTGGGAAACGCTTGTTAAGCCAGCGAAACGTGTAAAAGAAGGAACTGTTATCTCTTTTGGCGAAGGGAAATTAAAAGCAACTTGTATAGGAACTGCAGATCAAGGTGGACGTCAGCTTGAATTTTCATATGACGGCATCTTCTATGAAATTTTAGATGAACTTGGGGAAATGCCACTTCCTCCATATATTAAAGAGACGCTAGAAGATCGCGATCGCTATCAAACAGTATATGCGAAAGAAATCGGTTCAGCAGCAGCGCCGACTGCGGGACTTCACTTTACAGAAGAGCTACTGGAGAAGTTAAAACAAAAAGGCGTTGGGTTAGCTTTCATTACACTTCACGTAGGACTTGGAACATTTAGGCCAGTTTCTGCAGATACGATTGAAGAACACCATATGCACGCAGAATATTACCATATGTCTGAAGAGACAGCGGCATTATTAAATCGTGTGAAAGAGAGTGGTGGACGTATTATTACGGTAGGTACGACTTCAACTCGTACGTTAGAAACAATTGCGACAGATCATGACGGCAAGCTTTGTGCTGCTTCGGGCTGGACAGACATTTTTATGTACCCAGGTTATGAATTTAAAGCAATTGATGGTTTAATTACAAACTTCCATTTACCGAAATCAACATTAATTATGCTTGTAAGTGCATTTGCAAATAGAGATAATGTACTTCATGCTTATAATGAAGCAGTAAAAGAAAAATATCGTTTCTTTAGCTTCGGTGATGCAATGTTCGTTGCATCTCACGCTAAAATGGGAAACAAATAAAAGGAGTAAATTATGACAGCAATTCGTTATGAATTTATTAAAACTTGTAAACAAACGGGTGCGCGTTTAGGACGTGTACATACGCCGCACGGTTCATTTGATACACCAACATTTATGCCAGTTGGTACACTTGCAACAGTTAAGACAATGTCACCAGAAGAATTAAAAGCAATGGATTCTGGCATTATTTTAAGTAATACGTATCATTTATGGCTACGCCCAGGTCACGAAATTATTCGTGAAGCAGGCGGTTTGCATAAATTTATGAACTGGGATCGTGCAATCTTAACGGATTCTGGTGGTTTCCAAGTATTCAGTTTAAGTGACTTCCGTCGTATTGAAGAGGAAGGCGTTCACTTCCGTAACCACTTAAATGGAGATAAATTATTCTTATCGCCAGAAAAAGCGATGGAAATTCAAAATGCATTAGGTTCAGATATTATGATGGCATTTGATGAGTGTCCACCATTCCCAGCTACTTTTGAATATATGAAGAAGTCTGTAGAACGTACAAGCCGTTGGGCAGAACGTTGTTTAAAAGCGCATGAGCGTCCACAAGATCAAGGTTTATTCGGTATTGTACAAGGTGGAGAGTTCGAAGAGCTTCGTCGTCAAAGTGCAAAAGACCTTGTTTCAATGGACTTCCCTGGTTACGCTGTAGGTGGTTTATCTGTAGGGGAGCCGAAAGATATTATGAACCGTGTACTTGAGTTTACAACACCACTTCTTCCAGATAATAAGCCACGTTACTTAATGGGAGTAGGTTCTCCTGACTCATTAATCGATGGTGCAATTCGTGGTATTGATATGTTTGACTGCGTACTTCCAACTCGTATCGCTCGAAATGGTACATGTATGACAAGTGAAGGCCGTCTAGTTGTAAAAAATGCGAAGTTTGCAAGAGACTTCGGTCCGCTTGATCCAAATTGTGATTGCTATACATGTAAAAATTACTCTCGTGCATACATTCGTCACTTAATGAAATGTGATGAAACGTTCGGAATTCGTTTAACGTCTTATCACAACCTTCATTTTCTGTTAAACTTAATGGAGCAGGTGAGACAAGCTATTCGTGAAGACCGTCTTGGCGATTTCCGCGAAGAATTCTTTGAACAGTATGGCTTTAATAAACCGAATGCTAAAAACTTCTAATACATAATTTAAAAGGAGGAACAAAAGATGAATCCAGGTATGATGAATATCGTTATGATCGTTGCGATGTTTGCGATTTTCTATTTCTTATTAATTCGCCCGCAACAAAAGCGTCAAAAAGCAGTTGCTCAAATGCAAAATGAGTTAGCAAAAGGTGATGCTATCGTAACAATCGGTGGTTTACACGGTACAATCGAATCAGTAGATGAGACGAAAATCGTTATTAAATCTGGTGGTTCACACTTAACTTTCGATCGTAATGCGATTCGTGAAGTTGTGAAAAACTAATGAGGAAGGCCCTGCATGAAATGTGCAGGGCCTTTTTTAGTTATTTTGTTTTGACATATTTACCCCGAAAATACCACCGAGTGTACTCGCGCCCATTAATGCTAATTGATAAAGTAACTGGGAGTTCGATAAAGTTTGAGAGAAGCCTAAATAGTTAACTAGAAAAACAAGTATAGCGAATGTAAGACCTGTTGTGAAACCTACTAGCCAACCTTTCCCTTGTGCTTTTTTGCCGGCAGTAAATCCGGATATAAGCATAGATAAAAGAGCTAGTATAAAAATAGTAACGGCTAATGTCCCTTCAGTCATATCTGTAAACTTTAATAAAAGAGCTATAACCATGCTAATAATTGATGCGAGAATTAATAAGGTAATGATACCAAAGCCGATTGCGGTTGATAATTTTTTCGTTCCATCCATTTATACATTCCCCCTTTTTAATACAAGCATATTTTCTTTTTGCCCAAGTTAGACTAGTTTATTTTTTATAGGGGAGTCTATACGTAAAAAAGGAGATGTAGAAATGGAATGGGTATCAATCATTGGCCGGACGATGCTTTTGTATTTCATCATATTAATTATTTTTCGTCTTATGGGTAAACGTGAAATTGGAGAGTTAAGTGTATTAGATTTAGTCGTATTCATTATGCTTGGCGAAATGGCTGTAGTCGCAATTGAAAATACCGATAAATCACTTTGGCACCAATTAGTTCCCATGACTTTTCTTATGTGTATACAGATTATTTTGTCAGTCATTTCATTAAAGTTTCAACGATTTCGGCATTTAATAGAAGGTGAGCCGGCTATTCTTGTAAATGCGGGGAAAATTGATGAAAAGAAGATGAGAAAGCAGCGTTATAATATAGATGATTTATTGATGCAATTAAGGGAGCAAGGAGTTGGAGATATCCGAGATGTAGAATACGCTATTTTAGAACCATCTGGGAAGTTATCTGTCTTTCAAAAACAAAAAGGTAAACAGGATACATTGCAGTTTACTCTTCCTCTTATTATTGATGGAGAAATTCAATTGAATCATTTACAAATGATTGAACATACAGACGAATGGCTTATTGGCAAATTAAAAAACTTAGGTTATAACGATATCAAACAAATTTTATACTGCAGCTTTCAAAATGGACAATTTTTTGTTGATTTGAAAGAAAACTAGAGGCTTACTATATGAAATAGTAAGCCCGTTTACTTCAAAAATGAAAGTTTTCGAATGATTGGGAGTCGGCTTAACTCTTCTTTTCGAATGAGTTTGAAAGTGAAGAGGAGGATAATATAAACGATTGTTGTTAAAGTGATTTCCCATAATGTTTGTACGCCGAGTGAATGAGAGAAAATCATATATTTATGAAGATAAAAACCGAAAGCGCCTGCAATACCGATAGCAAGTCCACCGAAAATGTAGTCTTTTGCGTAAATGGTAAATGTAATTTTCTTTAAAACAGTAGCGTAATGAAGGAATGTTACCGTTACTATATTTGCTGCAATTGCAAGGGCAACCCCCATCATTTGAAAATCTGGCCTTGAAGCTAGTACAAAAATAAGGATTAATTTCACGATGGCGCCAATAAATGTATTCATCATTGCAGCTCTTGCTAAGTTTAAAGCTTGTAAAACAGAGGTAAGTGGACTTTGAAAGTAATGAAATAAAAAGCAAGGTGCAAGAAGCTGGATAAATGCTGTTGCACTATCCGATCCATACATAAGAGTTAAAATAGGAGAAGCGAATACGTATAATATAACGACTGACCACCCACCAGTAATTAATGAGATCCGAAGTGCTTGTTGTAGTCGGTGTTCCACTAATTTATGCTGTCTTTTAGCCATCGCTTCACTAATAGATGGAACGAGCGCTGTAGAAAGAGCGTATGTAATAAAGGCTGGCAGTGATAGAAGTGGGAATGCATAACCGTTTAATATACCGTATTGCTGGGTTGCGACAGAGGCAGCAACTCCGGCAATCGCTAAGCTTTGCATAACGACGATAGGCTCAAAGAAATATGAAACGGAACCGATTAAACGACTTCCTGTAGTCGGAAGAGCGATATCCATCAGAGAATAAAATGTACCTTTGCTCTCCTTTACAGTAGTGAAAAATCCAGAGCGTATAGATAAATGTTTTTCGCGCTGGAATAAAGTGAGTAAAAATAATAACGATGCAACTTCACCGAGAACGGCTGATAACATAGCGCCAGCTGCAGCATATTCTACGCCGTAAGGTAAAAATAACTGAATGCATATAGCGATAATTGTAATGCGGACAACTTGTTCTATAACTTGAGCATAAGCGCTAGGTTTCATATTTTGTTTCCCTTGGAAATAACCGCGTAAAACAGAAGAAACAGCAATAACAGGAACGACAGGTAAAATGGCCATTAATGGATAGTACGTTCGTTCATCAGTTAATAATGTTTTTGCTAAAATAGGTGTGAGGAGCATAATTCCGATTGTTAAAATGATACTAATAACGGATGTAACAGCTAATGATACTGTTAATATTTTTTTAACCCTTTGTCTATCGTTCACAGCTTCCGCTTCTGCTACAAATTTTGCGATTGCGACAGGAAGGCCGATTTGTGTTAATGTAATTGCTAGAATGAATGTAGGAACGGCCATCATATAAAGGCCAACACCTTCTTCCCCTAAAATACGTGCCATTACAATCCGGTTAATAAATCCAAGGATTTTGGTAATAAAGCCGGCTATCATTAAAATAAATGCGCCTTTTAAAAAGCTTTGTCTCGTCATGGTCTTCTCCTACCTTCTCAAAATCAGTGGAATGATTTACAATAATTTATATGCACGTATGAGACAAGAATGACAAGCATTTAAGAGAGTGAAGTATGAGAGTGCTCTTGAAAGTAGTTATTGCTGTCCATTAGAGCGGGATTAAAAGCGACTTTTCGTGCTGAAATAAGAAGGAGATGTTTATGTATGTTAGAAAAAGAGGCTTTGGTAGAATCGTACCGCGGACAGTTACAAGTCGTTTTAGAAAGCAAAGTAGAAGAGTTTCACATGTTCGGTTATGACCGAGTAACAGATGATGATATTTGGAAGTTTCTTAAAGTGAAGAAGTGGAAAAAAATAAACGGTGATGTTAGATTATATGAATTAGTAAATGATGTATTAAGAGTAAGTACTAATGAATATATGAATTATTTAACTGTTGAAGCATATCAAGCGCCACTTTGGTCATTTGATGAATATGAAAATAAATAACCGACTGCAATTGGTTTGTTCTTCCTTTTGCAGTATAATGATAGGTATTGATAATGAGGAAATAATTATGTCTAAGATTATATATAAAGGGGGTAGTGAAGAGAAAAAATAAATAATGAAAGTGTAGGTATTGTGAAAAACGTACCGACACAGCTAGTGATGAACTAGCAAAATTATAGAAAGGAAGTCTACTAACTAGGCGTATGCATACGTGTAAAAGTGAATCGTAAGAGATTTATTTAAAGTGTTAGTAGCAGAAAGAGGGTACATATGGCAAAGCGTGGTACGAGAATTGCCGCCTTTTTCCTCATCGTTTTATTAATCGGTGGAGTAATTGGTGCGGCAGGAAAAGACATAGCAAAAGGAATTAGTCTAGGACTAGACCTTCGCGGTGGTTTTGAAATTCTTTATGAAGTAAAACCAGCCAAAAAAGGTGATAAAATCGACCGAGAGGCACTTGTAAGTACAGTAGGTGCTCTTGAAAATCGTGTCAATGTTCTCGGTGTAAGTGAGCCGAACATTCAAATTGAAGGACAAGATCGAATTCGCGTACAGCTTGCTGGTGTACAAGATCAGCAAAAAGCACGTGAAATGTTATCAACACAAGCGAAATTAACATTCCGTGATGTAGATGATAACCTTCTTATGGACGGAACGGATTTAAAAGGCGGCGGAGCGAAACAAACATTTGATGAGCAAGGCCGTGCGAGCGTAGGTCTTACACTAAAAAGCGCTGATAGATTCCGTGAAGTAACTGAAAAAATTTCAAAAATGCCACCACCAACGAATTTAATGGTAATTTGGCTTGACTTTGAAGAAGGAAAAGATTCGTATAAAGCAGAGTCTGCAAAACCGAATCCGAAGTTCTTATCAGCAGCAACAGTAAGCCAAGTGTTTAATCAAGCTGAAGTATCTATCGTAGGTGGAAACTTCACAGTTGAAAGTGCGAAACAACTGTCATCTTTATTAAATGCAGGTGCACTTCCTGTTGATTTAAAAGAAATGTATTCAACATCAGTTGGAGCGAAATTTGGTCAACAAGCGTTAGAGCAAACGATTTTCGCTAGTGCGATTGGTATCGCTCTTATTTTCTTATTTATGCTTGTATACTACCGTTTACCAGGAATTGTAGCGGTTATTATGTTAGGTCTATACATTTTTGTTACGCTACTCGTATTTAACTGGATGCATGCGGTTCTGACATTACCAGGTATTGCGGCATTAGTGCTCGGGGTAGGTATCGCAGTTGATGCGAATATTATTACGTACGAGAGACTGAAAGAAGAGTTGAAAATTGGTAAGTCAATGATGTCAGCATTCCGTGCTGGTAATCATCGTTCATTAGCAACAATTTTAGATGCAAACGTTACGACTCTTGCAGCGGCTGGTGTATTATTCGTTTATGGTAATAGCTCTGTAAAAGGATTCGCAACAAGTTTAATCGTAAGTATTTTAGTTGGTTTCGTTACGAACGTATTCGGTACTCGTTTCTTACTAGGTTTACTTGTAAAGAGCCGTTACTTCGATAAAAAGCCAGGATACTTTGGTGTGAAACAAAAGGATATTATTCCATTAACAAAAGGTGTAGTACATCCACCGACAAGATTTGATCGTATTAACTTCGTAAATATCGGTCATAAATTCCTTGTTTTCTCGATTGTAGTTGTAATTGCAGGTGCAATTATACTACCAATTTTCAAATTGAATCTTGGTATTGATTTTGCGAGTGGTACACGTATCGACTTGCAATCAAAACAAACACTTACTGTGTCTGATGTTCATAAAGATTTTAAAGAATTGAAAATTGACGTGAAGGAAGAAAATATTGTACCGACTGGGGATGACAATAAAGGATTCGCAGTTCGTACATTAGGTGTTCTATCAAAAGATGAAATTGCGAAAACAAAAACATTCTTCCATGATAAATATGGTACTGATCCAAACGTAAGTACAGTTTCACCAACAATTGGTAAAGAAATTGCACGAAATGCATTTATCGCAGTATTAATCGCTTCTGCAGTTATCATTTTATACGTAAGTATTCGATTCAGATTTACGTACGCATTATCTGCAGTACTTGCATTATTACATGATGCATTCGTTATGGTTGTTATATTTAGTATTTTCCAATTAGAGGTAGACTTAACGTTTATCGCTGCAGTGTTAACAATCATCGGTTATTCTATTAATGACTCAATTGTTACATTTGATAGAAACCGTGAATTATACAAACAGAAAAAACGAGTTCGTGATATAAAAGACTTAGAAGAAATCGTAAATGCAAGTATTCGCCAAACGCTTGGTCGTTCAATTAACACCGTATTAACAGTGTTATTCCCGGTAATTACATTACTTATCTTCGGTAGTGAGTCATTACGTAACTTCTCGTTTGCGTTACTTGTTGGATTAGTTGTAGGTACGTACTCTTCTGTTTTCGTTGCTTCTCAAATTTGGTTAATGCTTGAAAACCGTCGTTTGAAAAAGGGCAAAAACAAGAAAAAGGTTGAGAAAGTAGAATCTGAACCACAAGTATAAAAAAGATGATGTCTCTTTATGAGGCATCTCTTTTTTCGTTTGTGGATACAATAAGATAGCAACTTTTTAACAGAAGGAAGATGGAAGAAAGTGGTGGTGTTATCGCTGTTTTTGCTACAATAAAAAGATAGGTTAAGAAAAGAAGGGATTTTAATTATGGAAAAAGATGAACGTTTTAAACAGGCCGAGTTTGGTGCTATTGTCGGAATCGTTGGTAATATTATATTAGCGATTGTAAAGGCGGTAATTGGTTATATTGGGAACAGTAAAGCACTATTAGCGGATGCCGTGCATTCTGCATCAGATGTAATTGGTTCGCTCGCTGTACTTTTTGGATTGCGAGCAGCAAAGCAACCGCCTGATGAAGATCATCCGTATGGTCATGGTAAAGCGGAATCGATTTCAGCAATTATTGTTGCAGTATTATTATTTATTGTGGGAATCGAGATAGCGATTTCGTCTATAAAAGCTTTTTCGCAGGAACTAGAACCACCGAAAGGAATTACGATTTTTGCTGTTGTTCTTTCGATTATCGTGAAAGAAGGAATGTTTCAATATAAATTCCGATTAGGGAAGAGGATAAATAGTGATGCAATTATTGCAAATGCATATGAACATCGTTCGGATGTGTTTTCTTCAATTGCAGCTTTAATCGGTATTTGTGCAGCGATTATGGGTGGTAAGTTCGGGTTAGATTGGCTTGTATATGCCGATCCGATTGCAGGATTATTTGTTTCACTTCTTGTTGCAAAAATGGCATGGAGTATTGGGGCCGAAGCAATTCATGCAACGCTTGATCATGTTCTTCATGAGGAAGATGTTGTGCCGCTTAGAGAGGCTGTGCTTCAAATAGACGGTGTAAAAAAAATCGGCTCTTTATATGCAAGGGAGCATGGTCATTACGTTATTGTTGATATTAAAGTTTCTGTAGATCCATACATTACTGTAGAAGAAGGGCACCGCATTGGAAAGCATGTGAAAGAAACGCTTATGGAACAAGATAACGTACAAAATGTGTTTGTACATATAAATCCGTATTCCCAAAATTAAATATCATTAACATTTTAGTATATAGATATTTCATCGTAGTTTGCATTATATTGTCACCCCTTAATCTGTCTTGTATAATGAACAGGTTAAGGGGTGATTTCGTGTTACAACCGAAGACGCGTTGGAAAGAAAAAGAATATAATAATGAGCGAGTGAGTGAATTAGCAAGTAAATTACAATTATCACCACTTGTCGTTTCGTTATTCCTCGGTAGAGGACTAGATACAGAAGATAAGATTTTAGATTTTTTAAATACAGAAAATCAAGAATTTCATGATCCATTTTTATTAGAAGGAATGGATAGAACGGTAGAACGTGTAAATAAGGCGATTCAAAATGGAGAGCAAATATTAATATTTGGTGACTACGATGCGGACGGAGTAAGTAGTACGACTGTGTTATATCTTGCCTTGCAAGAATTAGGTGCAGACGTAGAATTTTATATTCCAAACCGTTTTACAGAAGGATATGGACCAAACGAAGAAGCATTTCGTTGGGCACATAGCGCAGGATTCTCACTAATTATCACTGTCGATACTGGTATCGCAGCAGTGCATGAAGCGAAGGTAGCGAAGGAGCTTGGAATAGATCTTATTATTACAGATCACCATGAGCCACCACCAGAATTGCCAGAAGCACTTGCGATTATTCATCCGAAATTAGATGGCGGTGTATATCCGTTTCACTATTTAGCTGGTGTAGGTGTTGCGTTTAAAGTTGCACATGCACTACTAGGCCGTGTACCAGAACATTTATTAGAAATTGCAGTAATTGGTACAGTAGCCGATTTAGTGTCACTTCATGGTGAAAATAGATTGCTAGTGAAGCGCGGTTTAAAGCATATGCGCATGACGAAAAATATCGGACTAAAGGCGCTATTTAAAGTTGCTAACGTTTCGCAAAGTGAAATTACAGAAGAGAGCATTGGATTCTCACTCGCACCACGTATTAATGCAGTTGGCCGTTTAGAAGATGCTACGCCGGCTGTACATCTTTTATTATCAGATGATCCAGAAGAAGCAAAAGAGCTGGCTGAAGAAATTGATGAGCTGAACAAACTGCGAAAAGATATTGTAAAGCAAATTACAGAAGAAGCTATCGCTGAAGTGGAAAATAATTTCCCGCCAGAAGACAATAAAGTACTAGTACTGGCAAAAGAAGGCTGGAATCCAGGTGTAATTGGAATTGTCGCATCTAAATTAGTTGAACGTTTTTATCGTCCAACGATTGTATTATGCATTGATCCTGTAAAAGAAACAGCAAAAGGTTCAGCACGTAGTATTGCAGGATTTGATTTGTTTGCAAACTTGTCAGATTGTAGAGAGTTATTGCCACATTTCGGAGGACATCCGATGGCAGCGGGAATGACGCTACATATGAATGATGTAGATGAATTACGCCGCCGCTTAAATGAACAAGCAGAGGTAATTTTAACAGAAGAAGATTTTATTCCAATTACAGCTGTTGATGTCTTTTGTAAAGTGGAGGATGTAACACTGGCAGCAATTGAAGATATGCAAAAGTTAGCGCCATTTGGTGTTGGAAATCCAAAACCACGTATTGCAGTGAAGGATGCAGAGCTAGAAAGTATTCGTGCAATCGGATCAGACGGTTCACATTTGAAAATGGCTCTTCGCGATGGACAAGCGACACTGGATACAATCGGATTTGGATTTGGTACGTATGCGAAAGAAATTTCTCCAGTTGCAAAGGTATCTGTAATAGGGGAGGCATCTATCAATGAATGGAATAATTTTAAGAAGCCGCAATTAATGGTGCAAGATATTGCTGTAGAGGCGTGGCAATTATTTGATTGGCGTAGTATGCGTAACGTAGAAGCGAATGTAGCAGAACTTCCGAAAGAAAAAATAACGATGGTGTATTTTTCTGAAGAGGTATTGAATAAATTTTCTTTAGAAGACTATAAAGAGCATATGATGCATGCATCAGAAGTAACTCATTTAGACGATCAATACATCGTGTTACTTGATTTGCCAAAAGGAACAGATGAATTACGAGATTTATTTAAAGTGGGGTTCCCGTCGCGAATTTATACGCTATTTTATCAAGAGAATAATCATTTATTTAGTACTGTTCCAACGAGGGAACATTTTAAATGGTACTATTCGTTCTTGAGCCAAAAAGCACCATTTTCTTTAAGACAATATGGAGAACAACTATGTCGACATAAAGGTTGGTCAAAAGATACAGTAAATTTCATGACACAGGTGTTTTTTGAGTTAGAATTTGTTACAATAAAAGATGGCGTCATTTTTATGGCAGACAAAAAACAAAAGCGTGATTTAATTGAATCGAACACATATCGTGAGAAAATGAACCACTTACAATTAGAAAAAGAATTGGTTTATAGCACATATCAGCAACTATATACATGGTTTGAAACGATTCGTAATCATAAAGAAGTAGAACAGTTAGGGTAAAGGATTTGTATTTACAAACCTTTTAGATCTGAGGAGGATTCAGAAATATGGATTTCAAGCAACATATCGCAATTGTACCGGATTATCCAAAAGAAGGTATTGTATTTAAAGACATTACACCGTTAATGAACGACGGTAAAGCATACAAAGCAGCAACAGATGCAATCGTTGAGTATGCAAAGAAAAGAGACATTGACGTTGTAGTAGGGCCAGAAGCACGTGGCTTTATTATCGGTTGCCCAGTTTCTTATGCGTTAGAAGTAGGTTTTGCACCAGTTCGTAAATTAGGAAAATTACCACGTGAAGTAATTACAGTTGACTACGGTAAAGAATATGGTAAAGATGTTTTAACAATTCATAAAGATGCAATTAAGCCAGGTCAACGCGTATTGATTACAGATGATCTATTAGCTACAGGTGGAACAATTGAAGCGACAATTAAGCTAGTTGAAGAACTTGGCGGAGTTGTAGCAGGAATTGCATTCTTAGTAGAGCTTACTTACTTAGATGGTCGTAAAATGTTAGATGGTTACGATGTATTAGTATTAGAAAAATACTAATCACTATATAGGTAAAACTACGGTGATAAAAAGTACCCGTGAATCTCTTGGAGAGGAGCGGGTACTTTTGTATAATTGCACAAAAAAATAAGGTGAAATGTCAGTAAAATCTTTTCCTTTTCACAATTCACAATCATTAGGTTATAATGATAGAATATAATTTATTCTACTTAATTAAGATAAAGTCAATTTTCAATAAAAGGTGATTCGATGGCAAATGAGCAGGTACTAACAGCTGAACAGGTACTCGAGAAAGCAAGTCAATATTTAGCAAATGAAGATATTGAGCTAGTGGCACGTGCCTATGGATATGCACGTGATGCGCATAGCGAACAATACAGAAAATCGGGTGAACCGTACATTATTCATCCAATTCAAGTTGCAGGTATTTTAGTTGATTTACACATGGATCCAGCTACGGTATCAGCAGGCTTCTTACATGATGTAGTGGAAGATACAGAAATTACATTAGAAGATATTGAACGGGAATTTAATAAAGAAATTGCTATGCTTGTCGATGGTGTAACAAAGCTCGGAAAGATTAAATATAAATCTCATGAGCAACAACAAGCAGAAAACCATCGCAAAATGTTTATTGCAATGGCTCAAGATATTCGAGTTATTTTAATTAAACTAGCTGATCGTCTTCATAACATGCGTACATTGAAACATTTGCCTCAAGAGAAGCAGCGTCGCATTGCAAATGAAACGTTAGAAATCTTTGCACCTTTAGCACATAGACTCGGAATTAGTACTATTAAATGGGAGCTAGAGGATACGTCACTTCGCTATTTAAATCCACAGCAATACTATCGTATTGTAAATTTAATGAAGCGTAAACGTGCAGAGCGTGAAGAATATTTAGATGAAGTAATGACTGGTATTCGTGAGAAATTAAAAGAAGTTGCAATTCAACCTGAGATTTCTGGAAGACCAAAGCATATTTACAGTATTTATCGTAAAATGGCACTGCAAAATAAACAGTTCAATGAAATTTACGATTTATTAGCTGTACGTGTCGTTGTAAATAGTATTAAAGATTGTTATGCAGTACTTGGAATTATTCATACGTGCTGGAAGCCGATGCCAGGTCGTTTTAAAGATTATATTGCGATGCCGAAAGCGAATCTATATCAATCGCTTCATACGACTGTAATTGGCCCGAAAGGTGATCCGCTTGAAGTGCAAATTCGTACGAAAGAAATGCATGAGATTGCAGAATTCGGGATCGCGGCGCACTGGGCGTATAAAGAAGGAAAAACAGCAGAAACAACAGGTACATTAGAGAAGAAACTTACATGGTTCCGTCAAATATTAGAATGGCAAAATGAAGCTTCTAATGCAGAAGAGTTTATGGAGTCATTAAAAATTGATTTATTCTCTGACATGGTATTCGTCTTTACACCGAAAGGCGACGTAATGGAATTGCCACTTGGATCTGTTCCGATTGACTTTTCGTATCGCGTGCATTCGGAGATTGGAAATAAAACAATTGGTGCAAAAGTAAACGGGAAAATGGTGACGCTTGATTATAAATTAAAAACAGGTGACATCATTGAAATTTTAACATCGAAACATTCGTATGGGCCAAGTCAAGACTGGGTGAAACTTGCTCAAACATCTCATGCAAAAAACAAAATACGTCAATTCTTTAAGAAGCAACGTAGAGATGAAAATATTGAAAAAGGCCGTGAACTTGTTGAGAAAGAAGTGCGTAGCCTAGAGTATGAGATGAAAGAAGTGTTAGCTCCTGACAATTTAAAACGTGTTGCTGAAAAATTCAACTTTGCAAATGAAGAAGATATGTTTGCAGCAGTTGGATATAATGGCATCACTGCATCACAAATTGTTACGCGACTAACGGACAAGTTCCGTAAGCAACGTGAAGAAGAAGAGATTGTTGAAGTTAAAGAAGTTCGTAAACCGATGAAAATTCGAAAATGGGATTCTGGCGTTAAAGTAAGTGGTGCGGATAATTTATTAATTCGCTTATCAAAATGCTGTAACCCAGTACCGGGTGATGATATCGTTGGATATATTACGAAAGGCCGAGGCGTATCGATTCACCGCCGTGATTGTGTAAATGTTCATACAGAAGAAGCTGTAGAACGTTTATTAGAAGTAGAGTGGGAAGGTAGCCCTGAAAAAGAAATTGAGTATAACGTTGATATTGAAATTTCAGGTTACGATCGCCGTGGTTTATTAAATGAAGTATTGCAAGCTGTTACAGAGACGAAAACGTACATTTCGGCAGTTTCTGGTAGAAGTGACCGTAATAAGATGGCGACAATTAATATGTCAATCTCTATTCGTAACTTACAGCATTTGAAAAAAGTAGTAGAACGCATTAAACGTGTTCCAGAAATTTATGCAGTACGACGCATGATGCATTAATAGGGAGTGTAGAAAAGATGAGAGTTGTTTTACAACGATCAAAAGAAGCGTCTGTCACAGTAGACGGTGAGATCGTAGGACAAATTCCGTTCGGTTTAACATTACTAGTTGGCATTACGCATGAAGATACAGAAAAAGATGCAACTTACATTGCAGAAAAAATTGCGAACTTACGTATTTTTGAAGATGAGAGTGGAAAGATGAACCATTCTGTACTTGATGTAGAAGGACAAGTTCTATCAATTTCGCAATTCACATTATACGGAGATTGCCGCAAGGGAAGACGTCCAAACTTTATGGATGCTGCCAAACCTGACTATGCAGAGCGTTTATATGATTTCTTTAATGAGGAAGTTCGTAAGCAAGGATTGCATGTAGAAACAGGGAAGTTTGGAGCAATGATGGATGTTTCTTTAATCAATGATGGTCCGGTGACCTTAATTGTGGATAGTAAATAGTGTTGCTTAAAAAGAGAGGATTATATAATCCTCTCTTTTTTATACTTTATTGTATATTTTGTTCATTTATCTCGCTATTTGTGGGAGATCAACTGCCTATAAAAGCCTGATTAGTGAGGGTTAATAATGAATCATAATGGACAAAACCCCTATTCATTAAAGTTTCACTTTATTTGGAATCAATAGCTGTTTCAGTTATGTATAACTCTTTCATCAATATGGAACAATAAAAAGTAAAACATCTATATTGAATGTGAGGGATATACGTATGCGTATGAATGAAAAAGGGCATTCTGTTACAAATGGTGCAAATCAACTGTTTAACGTAAATTTTCATGATTTTATTTCAAAAGAGCAAAACAATACTTCAATGGAGCTTGCTTCTGAGTTTGGGATTTCTCTTCAAGATGTAAAGCGTCTAAAGAAGCAGATTGAACGCTCTTAGAGTACTTGACAATCCTACTCAACAAACGTATAGTAATTTTATATTTACATATGAATATAACCGTTGATAGAGAAGAGTAAATGAGACACACATGGAAAGAGAAGAAATGTCTTAGGCTGAAAACATTTCTGCATGATGACTGATTGAATGACACTCTAGAGGTTTCAACTTGAACGGCATATATGCTTAGTAGGGATGAACGCACATTTAAGCGTTATTAAAAAAGTGGAAGCATACGTGCTTCAATTAGGGTGGCACCACGGGTATAATACTCTCGTCCCTACTGTTCAAACAGTAGAGGCGGGAGTTTTTTTATTTTTATTAAGATTAAAACAATTTGAGGAGGAACTGAATATGTCTATTCAAATCCCACGCGGAACGCAAGATATTCTTCCAGGTAGCGTTGAGTTATGGCAGTATATCGAAGGGCAAGCACGCGAAATTTGCCGTCGTTACAACTATAAAGAAATTCGTACACCAATTTTTGAACACACGGAGCTATTTTTACGTGGTGTTGGTGATACGACAGATATCGTACAAAAAGAAATGTACTCATTCCAAGATCGTGGAGAGCGCAGTTTAACATTACGTCCAGAAGGTACTGCACCTGTTGTACGTTCTTACGTTGAAAACAAAATGTTCGGTGATGCAACACAACCAACGAAATTATACTATATCGGTCAAATGTTCCGTTACGAAAGACCACAAGCAGGTCGCTATCGTCAATTCGTACAATTTGGTATTGAAGCAATCGGTAGTAACGATCCTGCAATTGATGCAGAAGTAATTGCACTTGCTGTAGAGTTTTACCGCGGCATGGGCTTGAAAAATATTAAAGTTGTATTAAACAGTTTAGGTGATGCAGCCAGCCGTCAAGCGCACCGTGATGCGTTAATCGCACACTTTGAGCCACGTATCGGCGAGTTCTGTTCTGACTGTCAATCTCGTTTAGAAAAGAACCCTCTTCGTATTTTAGATTGTAAGAAGGACCGTAACCATGAATTAATGGGAACAGCACCATCTATTACAGAATACTTAAACGAAGATTCGGCAGTATACTACGACAAAGTTCAAGAATTATTAACGATGATGGATGTTCCGTTTGAAAAAGATCCGAACTTAGTACGTGGTTTAGACTACTATCAACACACTGTTTTTGAAATCATGAGTGAGGCAGAAGGTTTCGGTGCTATCACTACATTAAGCGGCGGCGGCCGTTATAACGGGCTTGTACAAGAAATCGGTGGACCAGAAATGCCAGGTATTGGTTTTGCGATGAGTATCGAACGTTTAATTATGGCGCTAAAAGCTGAAAACATCGAATTACCAATTGAACATAGTATTGATTGCTATGTTGTAGCGCTTGGTGAAAAAGCGAAAGACCATGCTGCAAAAGTTGCGTTTGATCTTCGTAAAGCTGGATTATCAGTTGAAAAAGATTATTTAGACCGCAAAATGAAAGCACAATTTAAATCAGCAGATCGTCTAAAGGCGAAATTTGTAGCTGTATTAGGGGAAGATGAGCTAGATAAAGGTATCATTAACTTGAAAAATATGGAAACGGGCGAACAAGAAGAAGTAGCATTAGATGTATTTGCTTCATACGTAGCAGAGAAATTAATATAGGGGGAACTTACAGTGGCTGAAAGAACACATGCATGTGGAAAAGTAACAGTAGAAGCAGTTGGACAAACAGTTCAATTAAAAGGTTGGGTACAAAAACGCCGTGATTTAGGTGGATTAATCTTTATAGACTTACGCGACCGTACAGGTATCGTGCAAGTTGTATTTAACCCAGAAACATCAAAAGAAGCGTTAGAAATAGCAGAAACTATTCGTAGTGAATACGTATTGCACGTAGAAGGTACAGTTGTTGAGCGTGGTGAAGGCGCAATTAATGACAATATGGCAACGGGTCGTATTGAAGTACAAGCAACGAAAGTAAACGTATTAAATGCAGCAAAAACAACGCCAATCATTATTGCTGATGATACAGATGCATCAGAAGATGTGCGTTTAAAATATCGTTATTTAGACTTACGTCGTCCTGCAATGTTTAACACATTCAAAATGCGTCACGATGTAACGAAAACAATTCGTAACTTCTTAGACACAGAAGAGTTCTTAGAAGTAGAAACACCAATTTTAACGAAGAGCACACCAGAAGGAGCTCGTGACTATTTAGTACCAAGTCGTGTACATGATGGTGAATTCTATGCGTTACCACAGTCTCCACAATTATTTAAACAGCTTCTTATGGTCGGTGGATTTGAGCGTTACTATCAAGTAGCACGTTGTTTCCGTGACGAAGATTTACGTGCAGACCGTCAACCAGAATTCACGCAAATCGATATCGAAGCTTCATTCTTAACGCAAGATGAAATTTTAGATATGATGGAGCGCATGATGACGAAAGTTATGAAGGATGCAAAAGGTGTAGAAGTGAGTGCACCATTCCCTCGTATGAAATATGCTGATGCAATGGCTCGTTACGGTTCTGATAAGCCAGATACACGCTTTGAAATGGAACTAACAGACCTATCTGAATTTGCAGTAGGTTGTGGTTTTAAAGTATTTACAAGTGCTGTAGAAAGTGGCGGACAAGTAAAAGCAATTAATGCAAAAGGTGCTGCGAGCAAATATTCTCGTAAAGATATCGATGCATTAACTGAATTCGTGAAAGTATACGGTGCAAAAGGTCTAGCTTGGCTTAAAGTGGAAGAGGACGGCTTAAAAGGACCGATTGCAAAATTCTTCGGTGAAGAAGATGCAAACGTGTTAATGACTACGTTAGAAGCTACCGCTGGTGACTTATTACTATTCGTAGCAGATAAGAAAAGCGTTGTTGCAGATAGCTTAGGTGCACTTCGTTTACGTCTAGGTAAAGAGCTTGAGTTAATTGACGAAAGTAAATTTAACTTCCTATGGGTAACGGATTGGCCACTTCTTGAGTACGATGAAGATGCAGATCGTTACTTCGCGGCTCACCACCCATTCACAATGCCATTCCGTGAAGATGTTGAGTTATTAGAAACGGCACCAGAAAAAGCACGTGCACAAGCATATGACCTTGTATTAAACGGTTATGAGCTTGGTGGTGGATCACTTCGTATTTACGAGCGTGACGTACAAGAAAAAATGTTCAAAGCACTTGGATTCTCACAAGAAGAAGCACAAGAGCAATTCGGATTCTTATTAGAAGCATTCGAATATGGTACTCCACCACACGGCGGTATCGCATTAGGTTTAGACCGTCTTGTTATGTTACTTGCAGGCCGTACGAACCTTCGCGACACAATTGCATTCCCGAAAACAGCAAGCGCAAGCTGCTTATTAACAGAAGCTCCAAGCCCAGTTGCAGAAGCTCAGCTTGAAGAGCTAAGCTTAAAATTGAGCGTGAAAGAAGAGAAGTAAGAGAAGTAAAAATAAGGTCTAGATGGTTATACTAATACCATCTAGACTTTTTTAATGGATAATTGAGAGAAGAGGTAAAGCGCGGTTTACACTATGCTTTCCTTCTCGAAATATGTATTTTTAGGAATTCTATAACTTTTTCTATACAAATAGTCGGAAAAACGCTAGAATACATGATAGACCATTTTTGTAATAGGAGTGTAGAGCTGAATGTTACATCAATTTTCACGTAATGAATTAGCCTTCGGTAAAGAAGGACTTGAAATATTAAAAAATAGTACAGTCGGTATTTTAGGAATTGGCGGCGTAGGGTCATTTTCGGCAGAGGCGTTAGCACGTTCTGGCGTAGGACGTCTCGTATTAGTTGATAAAGATGTTGTAGATATTACAAACGTAAACCGTCAAATTCACGCGTTAGTATCTACTGTAGGACGTTCAAAAGTAGAATTAATGAAAGAGCGTATCGCAGACATTAATCCAGAGTGTGAAGTAATTGGACTAGAAATGTTTTATACTGATGAAACATATGAAGAGTTCTTCAAACATGGATTGGATTTCGTAGTAGATGCATCTGATACGATTACGTTCAAAATTCATTTAATTAAACAGTGCTTACGTCGAAAAATTAAAATTATCTCATGCATGGGTGCAGCAAATAAAATGGACCCAACTCGTTTCCGTATTGCGGACATCTCTAAAACACATACAGATCCAATTGCGAAAGTAATTCGTACGAAGCTTCGTAAAGATGGTATTAAAAAAGGTGTAAAAGTTGTCTTCTCTGACGAAAACCCAATCGTAATTCGTGAAGAAGTACGTAAAGAAATCGTACCAGACGAAAATGCAAAAATTCGTAAAGCGAAATTACCACCTTCATCAAATGCATTCGTACCATCTGTGGCAGGCCTAATTATGGCAAGTCACGTTGTACGTGAACGTATTAAAAACGTTGAAGTGAAGCGTGTAGGACAAGAATAAAGTAAAAGCATGTATCCATTTCGGATATATGCTTTTTTATATGTATTAAAGAAATATGGATATTTGCAATACTAATAATTCGAATGTAAGTAATCCTAATAAAGAATAATCGTATTTATCCGACTTATAGGCGGAAGTCTTTTTTAAACTCTGAATGGTAAAAAGTCCTAATGTTAGAACGAGAATACCGAGTGTTATTTTGAAGACTATTAATGAAATAGCGACCATCTCCTTTCAAACATATATCTTTATAGCAACATTCAAGTGAGGAATATCCAATTATTACCTGACGTTTCTTTGTGTGAATTTGAGGTTTATTGTTGTCAATTTTTGCTGATAAATCTATGTAACTTTATTTAACAATATATTTTTACCGAAGAAAAAAGATGCCACACAGTCAGAAACCCCGACTAGGTGACATCCTTTTTAATTTTCTGCAGAATATATAATATCTAAATTTCCATTTTGATCTGTCTTGAAAATTGGAGCGATCTGTTCTTCTTGTTCTTCAACTGAAACGAGTTTTCGAGCACGGTCCATAATTCTAACAAGCATTGCGTAATCTTCTTCGATTGCTTGTTGTTTTTTTGAGAGTACCGCTAATTTTGCTTCAAGTTCATGATTTGTTTTTTGCAGGGAAGTGAGCTGAGCTTGTAATACATCATTTTCAGTTTGTAACTTTGCGAGTGAAGGATTATTGTGCTCCAAGTTTTGCAAAAATGAAATGACACTTTGCATGGTAAGATCCTGTTTACTTAGCGTAATATCTTCAGAAAACTCGGCATCGATTACGAGTTGTTTCGTTTTCGTGAAATGCTCTTTTTCTATTTTAGCTTCAGAGCGTTTTAATTCTTTCCGTTGTTTTTTTGCAAGTTGCACCGCATCTTCGTAATTCGGTCGTACTTCAGCATTCCATCTAAAGCCGCAAGCTGCGGAAGTACGGTTCAATGTATCGCCGACTTCATCGAATGCTTTTATTTGTGTGCTACCGCTGCGAATATGTCGTAAAACAGTTTCTGCTAAAAGGAGATCGTCTTCTTTTGTCCATGCATCTTGACGTGTTTTCATAAGCGAAGCCTCCATAATGGTGACGTTTTCGCTTATGTTACCCTTTATTTTTCGTTTTATTCGAACTTTGTAATCTTTCATATACAGTAGAAAGTACTTGCTCAAATTTCCCTGTCGTTTTCGGTTTATAATATTGTTTGTTTTTTATTTTATCAGGTAAGTATTGTTGTTGTACCCAGCCATTTGGATGGTCGTGTGGGTATAAGTATCCAATGCCTCTTCCAAGTGATTCTGCGCCTTTGTAATGACTATCTTTTAAATGACTTGGAATGTCGCCTGTTTGACCGTTGCGTAAATCGTGTAAGGCAGCATCAAGTGCTTTATAGGCTGAGTTTGACTTTGGTGATAAGCAAAGCTCGATAACAGCATTTGCAAGTGGTATGCGTGCCTCCGGGAATCCAACTCGTTCCGCTGATTCTATAGCTGCTAGTGTACGCGGTCCGGCTTGTGGGCTAGCAAGTCCGATATCTTCATATGCCATAATAAGAAGACGTCTACCAATGCTTTGTAAATCACCAGCTTCAATAAGACGTGCTAAATAATGAAGTGCTGCATTTACATCACTTCCGCGCACCGATTTTTGAAATGCCGATAATACGTCATAATGAGCATCACCGCCTTTGTCGTGAACGAAGCTCTTTTTTTGCAAGCATTCTTCTGCAATTTCTAGCGTAATTACCGCAGCTTTTTCGTCCGTTGTAAAGCTAGATAAAACAGCTAGTTCAAGTGCATTATAAGCAGAACGCATGTCTCCACCAGATGCATTTGCAAAGTGATGTAATGCTTCAGGCGTAACCGTTACATCATATTCACCGAGACCTTTTTCTTTATCTTCAAGTGCTCGTTTTAAGCCAATTAAAAGATCCTCTTCTGTTAATGCGTGTAATTCGAAGATTTGACAACGACTTCGAATAGCAGAATTAATAGCATGGAACGGATTACTCGTTGTTGCACCGATTAAGGTAAGGAGTCCGCTTTCTAAATGAGGTAATAGAAAATCCTGTTTTGCTTTATCTAGACGGTGTACTTCATCTAAAATTAAAACGAGGTGTCGATGCATCTTTGCTTCTTGTACGACAACTTCCATATCTTTTTTATTATGAGTAACAGCGTTTAATAGGCGAAAAGGGGTTCCAGTACTTCCTGCAATTGCGCTCGCAATGGATGTTTTTCCTGTGCCTGGAGGGCCGTATAAAATCATAGATTGAAAATGATTTGCTTGGACCATTCGCCATAAAATTTTTCCTTCACCAACTAAATGTTGTTGTCCGATAATTTCTTGAATATTTGTAGGGCGCATTCGATGTGCGAGTGGCTGTTTCATTTTTACCGTCTCCCTTAATGTATAATCTCTTTCTATCGTATCATTTTTTTTAGTGGAATTTGAAATAGGATGCTGTTTTGTGGGAAAAATGAATATAAATATTTTCATTTTTCTTTCAATTGTAATAATTTCCGAGTTTTTCAATGTGATTTTATGTTATCATTTTGATACACAAGTTGAAATTTCTTATAATACTATATTATGCTATAATTTCATAGGATTTTAAATTGTGTTCTTTTATAAATAAGATATAACCAATAGAAGTGAAAATTTGAAAAGAGGTGCAAAATAGATGAAGATTTCAACGAAAGGCCGCTACGGCTTAACAATTATGATCGATCTTGCAAAAAAGTTTGGTGAAGGTCCAATTTCCTTAAAATCAATTGCGCAGGCACATGATTTATCGGAACATTACTTAGAGCAATTAATTTCACCACTTCGTAACGCTCGTCTAGTAAAGAGTACGCGTGGGGCATATGGCGGATATGTATTGTCTGATCAGCCAGCTAACATTACAGCTGGGGATGTAATCCGTGTATTAGAGGGTCCGATTAGTGTTGTAGAAATGATAGAAGAAGAGGAACCGGCACAACGCCAATTATGGATGCGTGTTCGTGATGCGGTGCAAGAAGTATTAGATAGTACAACGTTAGAAGATTTAGTACGTTATGAGGAAGAAAATCACGGGGGCTATATGTTTTACATTTAATTCCTTGTGAAACGATTTGGAAAGAAGGAGATTTAATGGAACGCATTTACTTAGATCATGCTGCGACATCTCCGACTCACCCAGAAGTGGTCGAAAAGATGATTCCATATATGACAGAAACATTCGGGAACCCGTCTAGTATTCACTTTTATGGACGGCAAACGCGCCATGCAGTAGATGAGGCGAGACGCGCGGGTGCACGTAGCATTCATGCGAATCCGAATGAAATTATATTTACGAGCGGTGGTACAGAAGCTGATAATTTAGCACTTATAGGTGTAGCACGTGCGAACCGTCATAAAGGTAACCATATTATAACGACGCGAATTGAACATCATGCAATTTTGCATACGTGTGAATTGTTAGAGCGCGAAGGGTTTGAAGTGACATATTTACCTGTCGATGAAACAGGACGCGTTCAAGTTTCTGACATACAAAATGCATTAACAAAAGAGACGATTCTCGTATCCGTTATGTTTGGGAATAATGAAGTCGGGACGATGCAACCAATCGCGGAAATAGGGAAGTTGCTAAAAGAGCATCAAGCTTATTTTCATACAGATGCGGTACAAGCTTACGGATTAGTAGAAATAGATGTGAAAGAGTTCGGCATTGATTTATTATCGATTTCAGCTCATAAAATTAATGGACCAAAAGGTGTAGGGTTCCTATACGCTGGTGCAAATGTGAAATTTGAACCGTTATTAATAGGCGGGGAGCAAGAAAGAAAACGCCGTGCTGGTACTGAAAATGTACCGAGTATCGTTGGTTTGCAACATGCAATTTTGCTAGCTGAAAAAACTCGTGAGCAAAAAAATGCCCAATATGAAGAGTTTAAAGATATAATGGTATCTGTCTTCAAAAATGAAGACATTACTTTCGAGGTAAACGGAAACTTAGAATATCGCTTACCACATGTGCTTAATATCAATTTTACAGGAATGAACATTGAACCGTTCCTTGTGAACTTAGACTTAGCTGGCATTGCAGTGTCAAGTGGTTCGGCGTGTACAGCTGGTTCGATTGATCCATCACATGTATTAGTAGCGATGTTCGGAAAAGACTCCGATCAAATACGTTCATCCGTACGCTTTAGTTTCGGACTTGGAAATACGAAAGAGCAAATTGAGAAAGCGGCGTACGAAACAGTGAAAATCGTGAAGCGATTAACACAAAATTAGCATGGGAGGTGACATGATGAACAAACTACCTCAAGAAACACGCGTTGTCATCGGGATGTCCGGTGGCGTCGATTCATCTGTAGCAGCTCTTTTATTAAAAGAGCAAGGTTATGATGTAATCGGAATTTTTATGAAAAACTGGGATGATACAGATGAGAATGGTGTCTGCACAGCAACAGAAGATTACAATGATGTAATTGAAGTGTGTAACCAAATTGGCATTCCATATTATGCAGTAAACTTTGAAAAACAATACTGGGATAAAGTATTTACGTACTTCCTAGATGAGTACCGAGCTGGTCGTACACCGAACCCAGATGTAATGTGTAATAAAGAAATTAAATTTAAAGCATTTTTAGAGCATGCGATTGCGCTTGGTGCTGATTATGTAGCGACAGGTCATTATGCACGCGTTGCTTATATAGGCGGCGAATATAAAATGCTTCGCGGCGTTGATGATAATAAAGACCAAACGTATTTCTTGAATCAATTAAGCCAAGAGCAATTATCAAAAACATTGTTCCCGTTAGGTGAATTAAAGAAACCGCAAATTCGTGAAATGGCGACAGAAGCTGGTTTAGCGACAGCGGCGAAGAAAGATAGTACTGGTATTTGCTTTATCGGTGAGCGTAACTTTAAAGATTTCTTAAGCAACTATTTACCAGCGCAACCAGGTGTGATGCAAACATTATCTGGTGAAGTGAAAGGGAAGCATGACGGTTTAATGTACTATACAATTGGACAACGTCATGGCCTTGGTATTGGTGGTAACGGTGATCCGTGGTTTGCTGTTGGGAAAAATTTGAAAGAAAACATTTTATATGTTGATCAAGGATTCCATAACGAACTTCTATATGGTGATGAAGTTATTGCTACGAATATCGGCTGGGTAAGTAATGAAGCGAAAGAAAAAGAATTTAAGTGCACAGCGAAATTCCGTTATCGTCAAGAAGACAATAAAGTAACGGTTCAAATCGTTGATGAAAATACAGTTCGTATTCTTTGTGACGAGCCAATTCGTGCAATTACACCAGGACAAGCAGTTGTTTTCTATGATGGAGATGAGTGCTTAGGCGGTGCTACAATTGATGAAGTATATCGTAGTGGTAAGAAATTGGATTATTTAGGATAAAATGAGAAGCCTCTGCCGATTAGCGGTTAGAGGTTTCTTTTACATAAAGCGAATTTTCGTTCGCTTGGAAAATACATTCTTTGTTATAATTTGTTGTAGAGGTGAAGGACATGTCAAACAAACTTGAAACAGGTATTCAATATATGCAAGAAGGAAACTGGGAAGAAGCTGCTAAAAATTTCACAGAAGCAATCGAAGAAAATCCGAAAGATGCGCTTGGGTACATTAATTTTGCGAACTTATTAGATGCACTAGGTGATAGTGAAAGAGCAATTTTATTTTATAAACGGGCATTAGAATTAGATGATAAATCTGCGGCTGCTTATTATGGATTAGGAAATGTGTATTACGGTCAAGAGCAATTTACAGAGGCAAAGGCTGTATTTGAACAAGCGATGCAAGCGGGATTACAATCAGCTGATGTAACATTTATGTTAGGTATTACACATGTGCAACTTGGAAATGATCGTCTTGCACTGCCGTTTTTACAAAGAGCAACAGAATTAGATGAAAACGATGTAGAAGCTGTGTTCCAGTGCGGACTTTGCTTTGCACGTTTAGAACATATTCAAGAGGCGAAACCTTATTTTGAAAAGGTATTAGAAATGGATGAAGAGCATGCAGATGCGTATTATAATTTAGGTGTTGCGTATGTATTTGAAGAAAATAACGAGAAGGCTCTTACTTTATTTAAGAAAGCAACTGAAATTCAGCCAGATCATTTTTTAGCTGGTAATGGTGTTCGTTTATTGGAGCAAGAAGCTGAATAAGATGAAAATATAGTTTAATGGGTAGTTATCCCTCATCTAAATAGGTGGGGGATGTACTGCTCATTAAAGTGAAACGAACCGGAAAGGAGAGGAAAGATGGGAAATCAACATGCAATGGATTTGTTTGAGGAAGAGAAAAAGTTTATAAAAGCGCAAGTTCTTCATACCATTTTCCACAACGAAGAAAACCTCTATTCCGTTGTCAGTATGAAAGTCATTGAGACGAATGAAACGTACGATGAAAAAAAAGTGATGATAAACGGTCATTTTCCTCGCATGCATGAAGATGAAGTGTTTACATTGACAGGGCATTTTAAAGACCATCCGAAGTATGGGAAACAATATTTAGTTGAAACGTTTAAGAAAGAATTGCCGCAAACAAAAGCTGGTATGGTGCAATATTTAGCGAGTGATTTATTTAAAGGGATAGGAAAGCGTACAGCTGAAAAAATTGTGGATCATCTTGGGGAACATGCCATTTCTAAAATTATGGATGATCCGGATGCGTTAAATGGTGTTGTCAATAAGCAAAAAGCGCAAGAAATATATGAGACAATTGTTGAACATCAAGGATTAGAGAAAGTAATGAGTTTTTTAAATGGTTACGGTTTTGGAACGAAGCTTTCTATTAAGATTTACCAGCAATATAAAGAGATGACATTAGAAGTGATTCGTAATAATCCATATCAGCTTATTGAAGAAGTGGACGGGATTGGTTTTGGCCGAGCGGATGATATAGGACGTGCGTTAGGTATATCAGGTAATCATGATGACCGTGTACGTGCGGGATGTTTTTATACGTTAGAGAATGTTTCACTGCAGCTCGGCCATGTTTATATGGGGAAAGATCAACTTGTAAGAGAAACGATGTCACTTTTAAATAATCAAGAAGGTAGAGTGACTGAGGAAGATATTATAGGTTGTGTTGAAATGATGCAAAGTGAAGGGAAAGTCATCATTGAAGAAGAACGAGTGTATTTAGCGTCGTTATTTTACTCTGAAAAAGGTGTTGTAAAGTCTATTCGCAGGCTTATGAATCAAGAGGAAACCCCTTCATTTCCTGAAGCAGAAGTGTTAAAGACGTTAGGTGAAATTGAAGAACAGCTGAAGGTGCAGTATGCACCGTTTCAGCAAGAAGCAATTCAAACGGCACTTCATAAGCCGATGATGTTATTGACAGGTGGACCAGGAACGGGGAAAACAACAGTTATTAAAGGAATTGTTGAAATGTACGCATCCTTGCATGGTGTATCATTAAATCCGAATGAATACAGTGATGATAATCCATTTCCGATATTATTAACGGCTCCAACAGGAAGAGCAGCGAAGCGAATGAGTGAATCTACCGGGCTCCCTGCTTGTACAATTCATCGTCTGCTTGGTTGGACGCCAGAAGGGTCTTTCCAGCGTAATGAAACCGATCCAGTTCAAGGGAAGTTACTCATTATTGATGAGTTTTCGATGGTAGATATTTGGCTTGCAAATCAGCTGTTTAAATCATTGCCGACTAATATTCAAGTTATCGTTGTAGGTGATGAAGATCAATTACCATCTGTAGGACCTGGACAAGTGTTGAAAGATTTATTGAATGCAGGTGCAGTTCCAACAGTAAAGCTTACTGAAATTTATCGTCAAGCGGAAGGCTCATCTGTTATTCAACTCGCTCATGCGATAAAAAATGGAACGCTCCCGCCAGATTTAGCGCAAAATCAAAAAGATCGTTCATTTATCGGCTGTACAGGAGCTCAAATTGTTGAGGTTGTTAAGAAGGTTTGTGAAAATGCTAAGACAAAAGGGTTTAGCGCAAGAGATGTACAAGTACTGGCCCCGATGTACCGTGGACCTGCCGGCATTAATGTACTAAACGAAGCGTTGCAAGAAGTGTTTAATCCGAAAAGGGAAAAGAGTAAAGAAATTGCTTACGGTGATGTTGTATACCGAAGAGGCGATAAAGTACTGCAACTCGTTAATCAGCCGGAGAGCCAAGTGTTTAATGGTGATATCGGAGAAATTGTTTCGGTGTTTTATGCGAAAGAAAATGTTGAGCAACAGGACATGATTATCGTTTCATTTGATGGAATCGAAGTAACGTATACAAAGCCGGATTTAAATCAAATTACCCATGCATATTGCTGCTCGATTCATAAATCACAAGGTAGTGAATTTCCAATAGTTATTATGCCGATTGTAAAGAGCTACTACCGTATGTTACGTCGTAATTTAATTTACACGGGCATTACAAGGAGTAAGAAATTCCTTATTATTTGTGGGGAGGAAGCGGCTTTTCAATCCGGTGTAAATCGCCTTGATGATGCAATGCGTCAAACGACTTTAGCTGGTCGTTTGCAAGAATCACAAGGAGAAGTACAGATGGTAACAGTTAATGGCGAAGAAATGGACGTGGAAAACATTTCACCGTATGATTTCATGTAACAAGGTGAAATTATATAGTGAAACTTTCAAACGTATAACGTTGAAAGGCTCCAGCAATGTATAAATGAATGCGGTTTGGACATAATGGCGAATAGAATCTGGGAGACTGTAAGGAGATGAAAGCCATATGTTCATTTGTCCAAATTGCAAAGGGAAAGACATTGGGAAAATAGGTGTCAACCAATTTTATTGCTGGAATTGTTATATCGAATTATCGGTTTCAAAGGGGAAAATCCATACACATCAAGTAGAGGAAGATGGTTCATTAAGCTCTCTTGATGATTTATTTGATGAGAACGAAAGAACGATCGGATAACGAAAAGGGGGATTTACTTTGAATCTACGCAATTCATTAATCGCATTAGGTGTTGGAGCTGCAGCATATCAATATGCTCGCAAGCAAGATGTATTTTCAAAACGCAATATGAAAAAAGCACGTAAGATGATTAAATCTTATCTATAAGCGTAAAAAACTCCCTTCATTATAAGGGAGTTTTTTTATGCACTTGTATGCAAATATAAAAGTCCGATTTCAGAGAAGAGATAAGATAGGCCGTAACATCCAACGCCAAGCATTCCGTAATGAAATAATTGCTTCGCCCTTTCTTTTCGTGAGGAACGAATAAAGAAACCTTTCCAAATACCAAATCCGATACAAACCCATTCAAGAATCATAAAAAGTGCTGATAATACGAGCATAAATAAAACCATTATGAGCCCTCCTGATTATATTGTTTCATGCTGCGTTCTCAGGGGTGGTTGTCCTTATTATGTTATGTATATGTACGTCTTTACAAAACAGTATGGTCTGCACGAAAAGATTTTAAAACTTTTGCACATAACCTAACCTATTTATTTTCAAAATAAAGGTGGAGGAGGTTTTTCGTGTGAAGAATCTTAAAATCATTTGGATATATCGTTTAGGGTTATTGTTACTTGTATTTCTTTGTTTGCTTGTCTTTTTAAAAATTAAGCCGCTATGGGCACCGATTATCTTTGTATTTAAAGTGGCAATTACACCGTTTCTTATTGCGTGTTTTATTGCGTATTTATTGCATCCTTTAATTGAAAAAATTCATAAAGAAGGGATGCCGCGCACACTCGCTATTTTGCTTATTTACATCCTTTTCTTTGGTGGGATTGGTTATGGAATTTATAAAGGAACGCCAATTGTTATTAAGCAATTACAAGAGATTAATGAACAATTTCCGCAGTTTACAAAAATGTATGATTCTTGGATGGATGGCGTTACGGAACAAACAGCGAACTTCCCGTCCTTTATTCATGAAAAGGTGAAACAAATTTTTGGTGGAGTAGAAACGAAGATACAATCACTTTTAAATAAAGTGATGAGCACAGCCCGTGGCGTATTGGACTCGTTGCTTATTATTTTTTTAATACCGTTCATTGTATTTTACATATTAAAAGATTACGGTGAGTTTTATAATATTTTTTGGAAACTAGTCCCGAGTAAGTGGCGTAGTACAGGGCAAATGCTGGCGAAAGAAATTGATAAGTCACTCGGAAGTTATATTCGAGGACAGTTATTTGTTTGCTTAGTATTAGGGGGAGTATCTGTTCTTTCTTTTTGGTTTATCGGTATGAAATATCCATTATTACTCGGCATTATTATTGGGGTAACGGATATAATCCCGTACTTCGGTCCTATTTTAGGGGCGATTCCGACATTGATGATTGCGGCAACGGTATCAACGAGTTTACTCATTAAGGCGGGAATTACGATTGCTATTTTGCAATTTTTGGAAAGTAACATTTTATCACCTTACATCGTTGGTAAGTCACTTCGTATGCATCCTGTTATTATTATGCTTGCATTATTAGTTGGGGGAGAAGTGGCAGGAATTGTAGGGTTATTAATATCAGTTCCTGTTTTAGCGGTCATTCGTACGGTGATCGTTCATGTAAGGCCTCTTTGGAAAAAAGAAGATGTGTAATATGATAGCCCTCTGCTTATAAAAGTAGAGGGCTATCATTATTTAGAGAGTTGCTCGTGTATTTGTTGAACGAGAGAGCTTACATCATTTGTTTGAATATGTTTTATTTTTTTCCATTCATTATCGTACATAAATATAATTTGATTGCTGAAAAGACGCTTTTGCACTTTTAGATTAGAAATGTTTGCAAAAGAGTACTCTTCAAATATTGGGTTCTTACTTACATCTGGTCCATAAAAGAAGAGCCGTTTGTTTGTTAAAATTAACAGTCCTGGTCTTGCAACGGAACGATAAATAAATATATTTAATGAACATGCAGTGTAAAATAATATCGTTTCGTCAGTCGTTAATATGTTTTTAGCCTTGTTCAATAAAGTTGTCATTTTGCTCGCTTCTTTATCATTGATAATTTAATTATGACAAAAATATAATATTCCGAAAAAAATATAGAGGTAGTACAATTTATTAATAAATGCATAATATATGGAAAGGCTGTTAAGAATGAATAGTAGAATAACTATGGTTAATGCAATATAAATGATTATCTACATTGACAAACTTAAGAGAATTCTATTATATTTAGTCATATAATACATTAAATCAATGACGGAAAAAGTACGTTACAGTCCATTTATAGAGAGAAGCTTCCATATGGCTGAAAGAAGCTTTAAATGAAGGGTAACAGAAAGCTAATCCTGAGAGCAGCTAATCACTGCCGTCTTGCCACGTTACGGCACCATGAGGTGATGAATTGATTGTTATAATAATCAATTCATAATTAGGGTGGTATCGCGAGTTAACTCTCGTCCCTTTTATAGGGGCGGGAGTTTTTTATATTTAAGGAGGAAAATACAATGAAACAACTAACAGGCGCACAAATTCGTCAAATGTTTTTAGACTTTTTCCAAGAAAAAGGACATGCAGTAGAACCTAGTGCATCACTAGTTCCGCATGAAGATCCATCTCTGTTATGGATTAACAGTGGTGTAGCGACATTAAAAAAATATTTTGATGGACGTGTAATCCCGCAAAATCCACGTATTACAAATGCTCAAAAATCAATTCGTACAAACGATATTGAAAACGTAGGGAAAACAGCTCGTCACCATACATTCTTTGAAATGTTAGGAAACTTCTCAATCGGTGATTACTTTAAAGAAGAAGCAATTACTTGGGCTTGGGAATTCTTAACGAGCGACAAATGGATCGGATTCGATAAAGAATTACTATCAGTTACAATCCATCCAGAAGATGAAGAAGCATTCACAATTTGGAATGAAAAAATGGGTGTTCCAAAAGAGCGCATCATCCGTTTAGAAGAAAACTTCTGGGATATCGGTGAAGGACCAAGCGGACCGAATACAGAGATTTTCTATGACCGCGGAGAAGCTTATGGTAATGACTTTAGTGACCCAGAATTATATCCAGGCGGAGAAAACGAGCGTTACTTAGAAGTATGGAACCTTGTATTCTCTCAATTTAACCATAATCCAGACGGTTCATATACACCGCTTCCTAAGAAAAACATCGATACAGGGATGGGTCTAGAGCGTATGACATCTATCGTTCAAGATGTACCTACAAACTTTGACACAGACTTATTCATGCCGATGATTGGCGCAACAGAATCAATTTCTGGTGAGAAGTATCGTAATGGTGACTTAGAAAAAGATATGGCGTTTAAAGTAATTGCTGACCATATCCGTACAGTAACATTTGCTGTAGGTGACGGTGCTCTTCCATCTAACGAAGGCCGTGGTTATGTATTACGTCGTTTATTACGCCGCGCGGTTCGTTATTCGAAGAAATTAAACATCAACCGTCCATTCATGTTTGAATTAGTGCCGGTTGTTGGAGAAGTAATGAAAGACTTCTACCCAGAAGTACTTGAAAAGAAAGATTTCATCGCAAAAGTTGTGAAAAACGAAGAAGAGCGTTTCCATGAAACACTTCATGATGGGGAAGCAATTTTAGCTGAAGTTATCACAAAAGCAAAAGAAGAAAAAACAACTGTTATTTCTGGAGTAGATGCGTTCCGTCTATATGACACATACGGTTTCCCGATTGAATTAACTGAAGAATATGCAGAAGAAGCTGGTATGACAGTTGATCAGGAAGGCTTTGAAAGTGAAATGGAAAAACAACGTGAGCGCGCACGTGCAGCTCGTCAAGACGTTGATTCTATGCAAGTTCAAGGCGGTGTCCTTGGAGAAGTGAAAGTAGCGAGCGAGTTCGTTGGTTACGGTACAGTTGCAACAGAAAGTAACGTTGTTGCACTTGTGAAAAACGGCGAATACACAGATAGCTTACAAGCTGGTGAAGAAGGGCAATTAATGCTTGATGTAACACCATTCTATGCTGAGAGCGGTGGACAAATTGCAGACCGTGGTTATCTTCTTGCTGACGGCGTGAAAGTACTTGTAAAAGACGTACAAAAAGCACCAAATGGTCAAAACTTACACAAAGTTGTTGTTGAAGAAGGTACATTAACGAAAGATGCGGCTGTGAAAGCTATTATCGACACGAAAAACCGCAGTAGCGTTGTGAAAAACCATACAGCAACTCACTTACTACACCAAGCATTAAAAGATGTACTTGGAACGCATGTTAACCAAGCAGGTTCTCTTGTAACTTCTGAACGTTTACGCTTTGATTTCTCTCACTTCGGTCAAGTACAAGCTGACGAATTAGAAAAAATTGAGCGTATGGTAAACGAGAAAATTTGGGAAAGTATTGATGTTGAGATTTCTCAAAAAGCAATTGAAGAAGCGAAAGAAATGGGCGCAATGGCATTATTCGGTGAAAAATATGGTGATGTTGTACGCGTTGTACAAGTAGGCGATTACAGCTTAGAGCTTTGCGGTGGTTGTCACGTTGATAACACAGCTTCAATCGGTATTTTCAAAATCGTTGCTGAGTCTGGTATCGGTGCAGGAACGCGTCGTATTGAAGCAGTAACTGGTAAATCTGCATACGAATTAATGAATGATCAAGTAGGTTTATTAAAAGAAGCAGCAGGAAAAATGAAAACAAATCCGAAAGATATTTTAACAAGAGTGGATGGTTTATTTGCTGAAGTAAAACAACTTCAAAAAGAAAACGAATCTCTTGCTGCAAAATTAAGCAATATTGAAGCTGGAAACTTAACTGATTCAGTAATGACAGTTGATGGAGTAAACGTATTAGCAGCGAAAGTAAACGTTGCAGATATGAACAACTTACGTACGATGATGGATGACCTGAAAAATAAATTAGAGTCTGCAGTTGTCGTATTAGCGTCTGTAAATGATGATAAAGTAAACATCTTAGCTGGCGTAACGAAAGATTTAATTAGCCAAGGTTACCATGCTGGTAAACTTGTGAAAGAAGTAGCTTCTCGTTGTGGCGGCGGCGGTGGTGGCCGTCCTGACATGGCTCAAGCAGGTGGTAAAAACCCAGCGCAAGTTGAGGAAGCTTTAGCATTTGTACAAGAGTACGTTAAATCTGTTTCAAAATAAAGAGATAGTAGTGTACAATGGTAGGGAGAGGAGAAGTTCTTCTCCCTATACTTACTATATAAGTGAGGTGCTTGAAATGGACGGTTTTGATAAAACAATGAAGTTTAGCATTCAAGATGAAAAACAGAGTGTCCATGTAAATGATGTACTTTTAACTGTGTATGATGCACTTCAAGAAAAAGGCTATAATCCGATTAACCAAATCGTCGGTTATTTATTAAGTGGAGACCCAGCATACATACCTCGCCATAAAGATGCACGAAGCATCATTCGCAAGCTTGAACGTGATGAGTTAATTGAAGAGCTTGTGAAGTCGTACTTGAAACATCATCGTGAGGAGTAGTTTATGCGGATATTAGGTTTAGATGTAGGTACAAAAACAGTCGGAGTTGCAATGAGCGACGAAATGGGCTGGACAGCGCAAGGGCTGGAAACAATCAGGATTAACGAAGAACGAGGCCACTTTGGTTTTGACCGTATTTCTGAGTTAGTAAAGCAGTACAATGTGGACAAAATAGTAGTAGGTTTACCTAAAAATATGAATGGTACAATTGGCCCACGTGGTGAAGCGTGCCAGCAATTTGCAGAAAACCTGCGAAATCTGTTACAATTAGAAGTTGTAATGTGGGACGAGCGTTTGTCAACGATGGCAGCGGAACGTCTGCTCATTTCAGCTGATGTGAGTCGTAAGAAGCGAAAACAGGTAATCGATAAGATGGCTGCAGTCGTAATCTTACAAGGGTTTTTAGATAGTAAATAAGAGGTGACCAAAATGGAAGAAAATCAAATTACAATTGTAGACGAAAAAGGTAACGAACATTTATGTGAAATTATTTTCACTTTTGATGCTGAAAAATTTGGCAAAAAATCATACGTAGTCTTCTCTCCAATCGGTGAAGTAGACGAAGATGGAGACCCAATTTATGATGCAATGGCTTATGAGCAAAATGAAGAAGAGGGCGGAAGTTTACTTCCAATCGAATCTGAAGAAGAGTGGGAAATGGTACAAGAAATGTTCAATACTCTAGCTGATGAGCAAGAAGCTGAATAATAAGTACTGAAAAGGTGGACGACATATAGTCCATCTTTTTTTATATGTAAAATGAAAGATTTTTTGTCGAAACTGTGTAATCCTTTGTAGTATAATGAGACGGATTGTAGAAAAATAAAGTGTCTATCTAAAAAAGATAAATAATTTTATTGTGTTTTTATATCGTGTTGTGTAGAAAGATATACATACGGTCTACAATTTAATTGAGGAGGAAGAGTGTTGATAGAGAATCAAGTGAAAAAAAAGCGTAGACGTCTTTTTTTATTTTCGATTATTGCACTGCTTTTAGTTTGTGGTTCAGTCTATGCGTATATTTCATCCGCATTAGGACCAGTTGATAGCGGGAATAAAAAAGAGGTTGAAGTAGAAATTCCAAAAGGATCATCTACTAGTAAAATTGGTGAGATTTTAGAAGAAAAAGGTGCTGTGAAAAACGGTACAGTTTTTAGTTTTTATACAAAGGCTAAATCGAAAAATTTACAAGCGGGTACATATTTATTAAATCCTTCAATGAGTGCCTCAGATGTTATTGAACAAATGTCATCTGGTAATGTACATCGTCCAGCTCTTTATAAAGTGACGATAAAAGAAGGTGCACAAGTAACTGAAATTGCAGAAACGGTTGCAAACGAATTAAAGTGGAATAAAGATGATGTCGTACGTCAATTAAACGATAAAGCATTTATTCAAAAAATGCAGCAAAAGTATCCGAAGTTGTTAACGGATAAAATCTTTGATAGCAATATTAAATACCCATTAGAAGGTTATTTATATCCTGCGACGTACTCTTTCTATAAAAAAGATACGACGTTAGAAGAAATTATAATTCCAATGCTTGAGAAAACGAATGCAATCATTGTTCAAAACGAGGCGAAAATGAAAGCTAAAAACTGGGATGTTCATCAGCTTTTAACATTGTCTGCACTTATTGAAGAAGAGGCAACAGGCTTTACAGATCGTCAAAAAATCTCTAGTGTCTTTTATAATCGTTTGGAAAAAGGTATGCCCCTGCAAACTGATCCAACGGTATTATATGCACTTGGAAAGCATAAACAACGTGTATTATACGAAGATTTAAAGATAAACTCACCGTACAATACGTATGTTGTGAAAGGATTGCCAGTTGGTCCGATTGCAAACTCTGGTAAACATTCAGTGGAGGCGGCGTTAGAACCTGCGCAAACAGATTATTATTATTTCTTAGCTGCACCAACTGGTGAAGTGTACTATGCGAAAACATTGGAAGAGCATAATGCATTAAAGCAAAAATATATTACGAAAAAACAGTGAAATGGGGAGGGATAGCGAAAAAGGTCGCACATCCCTCTTTTTTGTGGTAAAATATATCGGGTTAAAAACTGGCAGAAGAATCGTTTTTAATATCAAAACGGGACGTACAAGCTAAGGGTGAAACTGGCTTGTATTTTTATTGCATTCTATGTGTGAAAAGACGTCATAGAGGCACTTCTCCATGTAAATAAGGAGGACCATTATGGAGGATGCAGTTAACGAGTACCTATTATCATTTATTGATCCAAAAGATAAATTAATTCTTGAAATGGAAGATTATGCGAAAGAAAATCATGTGCCGATTATGGATCGACTTGGAATGGAATTTATGTTGCAATTTTTACGTTTAATTGGACCAAAAAGCATTTTAGAGCTTGGTACAGCAATTGGTTATTCTAGTATTCGTATGATGCAAGCTATTCCAAATTCTCACATTGTGACAGTTGAACGCAATCGCGAGCGATATGAAAAAGCACTTGAATATATAGAATGTTCACCAGTTAAAGAGCGTATTTCCGTTATTTACGGTGATGCGTTAGAAACAGGCGAGCAAGTAGAAAAACATGGAACGTTTGACGTTATTTTTATTGATGCAGCAAAAGGACAATATCGTCGCTTTTTTGACTTATATGAACCGTTATTAAATCCTGGTGGCGTAATTATTTCAGATAATGTTATGTACCATGGCCTTGTAACGACAAAAGAGAAAATTGAAAACAGACGTACACGTGGTTTAATTCGTCGTATTAAGACGTACAATGAATGGCTTATGAACCATGAAGGATATGATACAACGATTTTCCCAATTGGTGATGGAGTAGCTGTTAGTAAAAAGAGAGGGTGACCAAGGTATGAAGAAACCTGAATTGTTAGTAACGCCAAAAGCAGTAGTGGATATCGAACCTCTTGCGAAAGCAGGAGCAGATGCGGTAATGATCGGTGAGCAAAAGTTCGGTTTACGTTTAGCAGGGGAATTTTCACGTGAAGATGTGAAACAAGCTGTGAAGATTGCGCATGAAAATGGTATAAAAGTATACGTAGCAATGAACGCTATGTTCCACAATGATAAAGTAGAAGAATTAACAGAATATGTTGCATTTTTAAACGAAGTAAGTGTAGATGCAATTGTTTTCGGAGATCCAGCAGTATTAATGGCGGTCCGAGAAGTAGCGCCAAATATGCAATTGCACTGGAATACAGAAACAACAGCAACAAACTGGTTTACTTGTAACTACTGGGGACAAAGAGGAGCAAAACGAGCTGTATTAGCTCGTGAGCTTAGCTTAGATGAAATTGTTGAATTAAAAGAAAATGCTGAAGTGGAACTTGAAGTACAAATTCACGGTATGACTTGTATGTTCCAATCGAAGCGTTCCTTAGTAGGAAACTACTTTGAGTATCAAGGACGTAATCTTGACATTGAAAAGAAAAAATATGAAGAGAATATGTTCTTATATGACCCAGAGCGTAACAATAAATATCCAATTTATGAAGATGAAAATGGTACTCACATTATGAGTCCAAACGATATTTGTTTCATCGATGAGTTAGAAGAACTAATTGACGCTGAAGTCGCTAGCTTAAAAGTTGATGGTGTACTAAAAAGCTCTGCATACATTATTGAGGTAACGAAGAAATATCGTAAAGCAATTGATTTATGTGTAGAAGATCGTGATGCGTATTATGACGTGAAAGACGATTTATATAAAGAGATAGAAGAAATGCAACCAGTAAATCGTCCGTTAGATACAGGATTCTTCTTTAAAGAGACGGTTTACTAAACGAGGAGGGTGTAGGAAATGACTGTACAAGAAATTTCACGAGTAATCGATGGCAAACGCGTTATTGTGAAGAAACCTGAACTGTTAATCCCTGCGGGTAACTTAGAAAAATTAAAAGTAGCTATCCATTATGGGGCAGATGCTGTATATTTAGGTGGACAAGAATTTGGTCTTCGTTCGAATGCAGGTAACTTTACACTGGAAGAAATGGCAGAAGGTGTTGAATTTGCAAAGAAATATGGAGCAAAAATATATGTAACAACAAATATCTTTGCACATAATGAAAATATGGACGGGCTAGAGGAATATTTAAAAGGGATTGAAAAAGCTGGCGTAACGGGAATTATCGTTGCTGATCCGCTTATTATTGAGACTTGTAAACGTGTAGCGCCTTCTGTTGAAGTGCATTTAAGTACACAACAATCACTATCCAACTGGAAAGCAGCACAGTATTGGAAAGAAGAAGGTTTACATCGTCTTGTATTAGCTCGTGAAGCAAGCTATGAAGAAATGAAAGAAATTAAAGAAAAAGTGGATATTGAAATTGAAGCATTCGTCCATGGTGCAATGTGTATCGCATATTCAGGCAGATGTACGTTAAGTAACCATATGACAGCACGTGACTCTAACCGTGGTGGTTGTTGTCAATCTTGCCGTTGGGACTATGATTTAGTTCAAACAGTATCACAACATAAAGATGCAAAAGAGCTTCCTCTATTCCAAGAAGAAGATGCTCACTTTGCAATGAGTCCAAAAGACTTAAATTTAATTTTATCAATTCCGAAAATGATTGAAATTGGAATTGATAGCTTAAAAGTTGAAGGACGTATGAAATCAATTCATTACGTAGCGACTGTAGCAACGGTATACCGTAAAGTAATTGATGCGTATTGTGCGGATCCGGATAATTTTGAGTTTAAACAAGAATGGTTAGATGAGCTTGATAAATGTGCAAATCGTGATACAGCTCCCGCATTCTTTGAAGGGGTTCCAGGACATCAAGAGCAAATGTTTGGAAATCATAGTAAGAAAACAACGTATGATTTCGCTGGTTTAGTGTTAGATTATAATGAAGAAACGGGCATTGTAACGATTGAGCAACGTAATCATTTCAAACCAGGACATGAAGTCGAGTTCTTTGGACCAGAAATAGAAAACTTTACGCAGACGGTGGAGAAAATTTGGGATGAGGATGGAAACGAATTAGATGCAGCGAGACATCCGTTGCAAATCGTGAAATTCAAAGTGGATCAACCAGTGTATGTGAATAATATGATGCGCAAAAGCATACTTCAATAAGAAAGAGTGATAGTCGAATGGGGACGAATAAGCCTGTTGTAATTGGAATTGCTGGTGGTTCGGGATCAGGTAAAACGAGTGTAACGAAAGCGATTTTTGACCATTTTAAAGGTCATTCTATTTTAATCTTAGAGCAAGATTATTATTACAAAGATCAAAGCCATTTACCAATGGAAGAGCGTTTAAAAACAAATTATGATCATCCGCTTGCGTTTGATAATGATCTGTTAATTGAACATTTGCAGCAGTTGCTTGCATATGAGCAAATTGATAAGCCTGTATATGACTATACATTGCATACGCGTTCAGAAGAAGTTATTCCAGTTGAGCCGAAAGATGTAATCATTTTAGAAGGAATTCTTATTTTAGAAGACCCACGTCTTTGTGAGTTAATGGACATAAAGCTATTCGTTGATACAGATGCAGATCTTCGTATTTTACGCCGCATGCAGCGTGATATTAAAGAGCGCGGTCGTACGATGGATTCAGTAGTTGATCAATACGTAAGTGTTGTACGTCCAATGCACAATCAATTTATTGAGCCTTCTAAGAAATTTGCGGATATTATTATCCCTGAAGGTGGACAAAATCATGTTGCAATTGATATTATGGTGACAAAAATTGCAACAATTCTTGAACAAAAAGTAAATTTGTAATAGCATAGTAAAAGATATACGATAGGAAGGGATTTTTTCCCTTCCTATCGAATACAATGAAACATGCAACCTCATCTATATATAGGTGAGGGCATATTTATATCAACTTTCCATACATATCTTCTTTATATAAAGAAGAATTGGGAATACGGGGTTGTATGTGACAACTCCGCTAGTACAGGCGTGCTAGAAACCTCCGCTATACATATAAGTGGGGGAGTTTTCATATGGAACTCCTCTTTTTTTTCGGGGGATTGGTATATAAAAGGAGTGGAAAATATGGCAACAGAAAAAACATACCCTATGACGCAAGAGGGTAAGCAAAAGCTAGAGAACGAACTTGAAGATTTAAAAACGGTAAAACGTAAAGAGGTTGTAGAGCGCATTAAGATTGCACGTAGCTTCGGAGATCTTTCTGAGAACTCTGAGTACGATGCAGCGAAAGATGAGCAAGCGTTCGTAGAAGGACGTATTACACAATTAGAAAACATGATTCGTAACGCAGTTATCATCACAGATAACGGCGAAGAATCTACAGTTGTTACATTAGGTAAAACAGTAACATTTAAAGAGTTGCCAGGTGGAGATGAAGAATCTTACACAATCGTAGGTAGCGCAGAAGCAGATCCATTTGAAGGAAGAATTTCTAACGATTCTCCAATTGCAAAAAGCTTATTAGGTAAGCAAATTGGTGAGAAGGTAGCAATCCAAACTCCAGGTGGAGAAATGCAAGTAGAGATTATCTCTGTAAAATAATAAAAAATCACTCGTGTAAAAGCGAGTGATTTTTTTATTTGTATAAAAGATGAAACACTCCGTCCAAACTATAATAGACGAGGTGTTTTTTTATGAAAATAAAACGGAGAATTACAATTGTTTTAATTTGTTTTATGTGTATCATGTTTATTTTACTTTGTCGTTTAATTCAAATACAAATTATAGATACAGAATCATTTACAGATCGTAAGATAAATTTAATTGAAAAAAGTGTTACACAACGGACGCAGTCCATTACGGTAGATGATGGAAGAGGCCATTTTATAGATCGGAACGGTAAGGAAATAGGTGAGAAAAAGTATCCTGTTTTAATTGTTTTTCCATTTCTACAAATAAAAAATGACATGTTAGAGAAAATTGCGCATATCATTGGTGTGTCGAGACAAGAGATTGAAAGTCAAATGAAAGACAAGAAAAGTGCATTTATCATGCAAAGGGGAAATGGTCCATTTCGATTGGCACGAGAGCAGATGGAGAAGGTAAATCAATTAAATGTATTAGGTATTGTAGCAGCTGAAGTTCGTTTACGGCAAACTGGCGCGATGAATCATTTAATTGGCGATGTGGGGGAGAATGAACGAGAATTTCAAAAACGATACGGAGAAGTAAGAAAAATTTCAAGGCAAACGCCAATTGGCATTTCAGGATTGCAGCAATCATTTGATGAATTTCTTTTGACCGATGGAGAGGCAAAAGTATTGTATCAAGTGGACCGACAAGGAGAACCGATTTTTGGAAAACAAGCGAAATATACTGCGCCTGGAAATCCGTTTTATCCAGTGACGATTCAAACAACTTTACATAACAGGTTACAGCAAAAAGCAGAAGAAGTGGTTGAAGCAAGCGAAATAAAGAAGGGGGGATTAGTATTACTTGATGTAAAGAAAAATGAAATTTTAGCGATGGTCAGTAAACCATCTGTACAGGTGAAGGATGAGCGTTTATATACAACTACACTTGAAAATCAAATGTTAACACCACATTTTCCCGGTTCTGTTTTTAAAACAATAGTTGCAGCGGCAGTGATTGATCAAAATGAAAATGTGTTTAATCGTACATTTAATTGTAATCAAGATTTATATGGTGAAGACCATCCACAAGTTATGATGGGTACACTTAGTTTTAAAGAGAGCTTTGCTAGAAGCTGTAATAGGACATTTTCAGAGTTAGGTAATGAGCTAATACAAAAGGATAAGATGGTGTTAGAAACTTACGTAGCAGCGTTAGGAGGCGCTGGTAAGGTTGGATGGAAAGGTTCTGTATTTCATACAACTCATTTTGAGCAAATGCCAGAGGAGAAGAGGGTTACGATTTGGAGGAGTGAAGGAAATAAGAATAGTAAAAAGGCGGTAGCGCAAACCGCGATTGGACAGAAAGATGTACGTATGTCACCTCTAGCGATTGCAAATATGATGGCGACGATTGCTAGGGATGGAGAAAAGATGGAAGTGAAAGCTGTGGAAAAAATAATGTATAAAAATGGAACGGACTTTTATACATTTGAAGACCATACAATAGGCGGGAAACAGCTTTCGTATGAAGCGGTTAAAACATTACAAGAGTTATTAAGGGGCGTTGTAACAACGGAGAAAGGAACAGGAGCCGCATTCAGGTCGTTGCCACTAAGTGTTGCCGGAAAATCTGGGACAGCGCAAACAGGAAAAGGGACGAAAGTGAATCGTTGGTTTGCAGGGTATTTTCCATATGAAAATCCAAGATATGCTTTAGTTGTCGTGGATATAGAAACGAATAGTAATGGAAATGAAGTTACACCTATTTTCAAAGCTATCGTAGAATCAATCTATCGATTAGAGAATGAAAAGTAATCTTGCAATTCATATTGAAATGTTTTCATTTCGTGAAAATATTATTGTAAATGTTCAACCTTTCTAGATTTAATGTTACAATAGCAAGTATGAAAAACTGCATGGAGGTTTGAAGAATGGCAGGAGGATCTAGATTCCAACAGAAACAACAAAAACGTCGTCAAAACGGTGTTTTAAATATTGCAATTGCAATTGTATTAATATTAGTAGCTATTGTATCATATCAATTGTTTGTTCCTGAAAGAAAAGAGCAAGCGTCTTCTAGTGATAAAAAAGTAGCTCAGCAAACAACGAAAGAGAATAAAGCTGAGAAAGCTAAAGGCAAAGAAGAGCCGAAGAAGAACGAGCAAGATAAGACAGAGGCTAAGAAGCAGGAAGAAGAAGCGAAGCAAAAGGCTGAGGAAGAACAGAAAAAAGCTGAAGAAGAAGCGAAAGCTAACGAGAAAGCACCAGCTGAAAAAACACAGTCACAGGCAACAGATGCTTATACGAAATCTTCTTGGAAGCCAGTAGGTACAGAGCAAGGTGCAACACCTGCGATGACGTTTAAAAAAGGTACAGCAGATTGGAATGAGATGAATCAAGCGATTTCAGCTGCAATTGACGTTCCAGTAAATCAATTAGTTATCCATAGAATTGGAAATAACGGTAAGAATAAAGCTTACGGTAACGTACAAGATAAACAATCAGGTAAAAAATATTATGTGAATATTGATTGGGTAGAAAATGAGGGCTGGAAACCAGTACTTGTTCAAACTCTAAACTAAAAAAGAGAGGCTCCTTAGGAGCTTCTCTTTTTTAGTTAGCGTAATTTCTTTAATTTAAAATGAACAACCGCGCTATAATATGGACTTTTGCTTTCGGGATCCATAACCATTTGATGCGAGATGTGATGAACTTCAAGCATAAGTGCTTTATTATTATCGATTTGTTCGCTAATTTTTCGTTCCAAAGAAGCTAAGTCTCCTGCTTCGAAAAACTCTACTTTATCTTCTAACATTTCAAAGGTAAATGACACGAAGACGACCCCTCTCCTATGTAATCAACTATAGTGTAACAAAGAAAAGAATGAAATACCATGTACATTTCAATTGACATTTTTAGCAAGAGGGCATATCATACTGATAAAACCGATAAGAAAAAGGGGAATTTTTATGGGGACAGAATTTAATGGTTTATTTGATGAGTGGGCTCATACGTACGACTCATTCGTACAAGGCGAAGATATACAATATAAAGAAGTTTTCGCTCATTATGAGGATATTCTAGAGGATGTAGTTAACAAGTCATTTGGTAATGTATTAGAATTTGGTGTTGGTACTGGAAATTTAACAAATAAATTATTACTTGCTGGCCACACAGTTTACGGTATAGAACCGTCACGTGAAATGCGCATGATTGCAAAAGAGAAATTGCCGCAAGAGTTTTCGATTACAGAAGGTGATTTTCTTTCGTTTGAAGTTCCAAATTCAATTGATACCATTGTAAGCACCTATGCATTTCATCATTTAACAGACGATGAAAAAAATGTAGCGATTGCGAACTATAGTCAATTGCTAAACAAAGGTGGTAAAATAGTGTTTGCTGATACGATATTTGCAGATCAAGATGCATATGATAAAACTGTTGAAACAGCAAAACAAAGAGGTTTCCATCAGTTAGCAAACGATTTGCAAACGGAATATTATACACGTATTCCAGTCATGCAGTCTATTTTTGAAAACAATGGCTTCCATGTAACGTTTACGAGATTAAATCATTTCGTTTGGGTAATGGAGGCAACTAAGCAATAGAAAGAGGGATTAGATTGAGAATTGCTGTAATTGGAGCAATGGAAGAAGAAGTACGTATTTTACGTGACAAATTAGAACAAGCAGAAACAGAAACGGTTGCGGGTTGTGAATTTACGAAAGGACAATTAGCAGGACATGAAGTAATCTTGTTAAAGTCTGGTATTGGTAAAGTAAATGCAGCGATGTCAACGACAATTTTATTAGAAAGATATAAGCCTGAAAAAGTAATTAATACTGGTTCAGCTGGTGGCTTCCATCATTCTCTAAACGTTGGAGATGTAGTTATTTCAACAGAAGTTCGTCATCATGACGTAGATGTAACAGCATTTAACTATGAGTATGGTCAAGTACCAGGAATGCCTCCTGGATTCAAGGCTGATGAAGCATTAGTTGCATTAGCTGAGAAATGTATGCAGGCAGAAGAAAATATTCAAGTTGTAAAAGGTATGATTGCAACAGGTGATTCATTTATGAGTGATCCGAACCGCGTTGCAGCAATTCGTGATAAATTTGAAGACCTTTATGCAGTAGAAATGGAAGCAGCAGCTGTTGCACAAGTATGCCACCAATATGAAGTTCCGTTTGTTATTATTCGTGCACTTTCTGATATTGCTGGTAAAGAATCAAATGTTTCATTTGATCAATTTTTAGATCAAGCAGCTCTTCATTCTACAAACTTTATCGTAAAAGTACTAGAAGAGTTAAAGTAATGTAACAAAAAGGCAACTGTCTCATATAAAGAAAATACATACAGTTGCCTTTTCTTTATTGGCAAATAAGGGGGAGAACACGATGAATGTATATCGTGGAGTTCATGAGTTGATTGGTCATACGCCAGTTGTAGAAATTACTCGTTTTTCACTTCCAGAAGGGGTCCGTTTATTTGCAAAGCTTGAATTTTATAACCCAGGTGGAAGCGTTAAGGACCGTTTAGGAAGAGAATTAATCGAAGATGCGCTAGAAAAAGGGCTTGTTACCCAGGGTGGAACAATTATTGAACCGACCGCTGGAAATACTGGTATTGGACTGGCACTTGCAGCGTTACAACATGATTTACGCGTTATTGTTTGTGTACCAGAGAAATTTAGTATTGAAAAACAAGAATTAATGAAAGCGCTAGGCGCAACGGTCGTGCATACACCAACTGAGCAAGGAATGACCGGTGCAATTGCAAAAGCAAAAGAATTAGTAAATGAAATACCGAATTCATACTCTCCAAGTCAGTTTGCGAATGAAGCAAACCCGCGTGCTTATTTCAAAACACTAGGTCCTGAACTTTGGGATGCACTGAACGGAGAGATTAACATATTTGTTGCAGGAGCAGGAACTGGTGGTACATTCATGGGGACTGCATCTTATTTGAAAGAAAAAAATGTAGATATAAAAACGGTTATTGTGGAACCAGAAGGATCCATTTTAAATGGTGGTAAAGCTGGTTCGCATGAAACAGAAGGGATCGGCCTTGAATTCATCCCGCCATTTTTGAAAACATCTTATTTTGATGAAATTCATACAATTTCTGATCGAAATGCATTTTTACGAGTAAAGGAATTAGCGCGAAAAGAAGGACTGCTTGTTGGGAGCTCTTCAGGAGCGGCATTTCATGCAAGTTTACTTGAAGCAGAGCAAGCGGCGCCAGGTACAAATATTGTAACGATTTTTCCTGATAGTAGTGAGCGTTATTTAAGTAAAGACATATACAAAGGATGGGAATAAAAAATGAGAGCAAAGACAAAGTTAATTCATGGTATTCGCATAGGAGAACCTTCAACTGGATCTGTAAATGTACCGATTTATCAAACAAGTACGTACAAACAAGAAGCAGTTGGTAAGCATCAAGGATATGAATATTCACGTACAGGCAACCCAACACGTGCAGCTTTAGAAGAAATGATTGCAGTATTAGAAAACGGTCATGCTGGTTTTGCATTTGGTTCAGGAATGGCTGCTATTACAGCTACAATTATGTTGTTCTCAAAAGGTGACCACGTTATTTTAACAGATGATGTGTATGGTGGAACGTACCGCGTTATCACGAAAGTATTAAATCGCTTCGGTATTGAGCATACATTTGTAGATACAACCAACTTAGAGGAAGTTGTAGAAGCAATTCGTCCGAATACGAAAGCGATTTATGTGGAAACACCAACGAACCCATTACTGAAAATTACTGATATTAAGAAAATATCTACTCTTGCTAAAGAGAAAGATTTATTAACAATTATCGATAACACATTCATGACGCCATATTGGCAGTCGCCGATTACTTTAGGAGCAGACATTGTACTTCATAGTGCAACGAAATATTTAGGAGGTCATAGTGACGTAGTTGCAGGCCTAGTAGTTGTAAATAGCCCGCAATTAGCAGAAGACCTTCACTTTGTACAAAACTCAACAGGAGGCATTCTTGGCCCGCAAGATAGCTTCTTACTACTTCGTGGCTTAAAAACATTAGGAATTCGAATGGAAGAGCATGAAACGAATTCACGCGCAATTGCCGAGTTTTTAAATAATCATCCAAAAGTAAATAAAGTATATTACCCAGGTCTTGAGTCACATCAAAACCATGAACTTGCAACAGAACAAGCAAATGGATTTGGTGCTATTATCTCATTTGATGTAGATAGCGAAGAAACATTAAATAAAGTACTTGAGAAATTACAATACTTTACACTTGCTGAAAGTTTAGGGGCAGTAGAAAGTTTAATTTCTATCCCATCTCAAATGACACATGCATCAATCCCAGCAGATCGCCGCAAAGAATTAGGAATTACAGATACATTAATTCGTATTTCTGTCGGTATTGAAGACGGTGAAGATTTAATTGAAGATCTAGCACAAGCGTTAGCATAATAAAAATGCACTGCTAATATAAGGCAGTGCATTTTTATCACATCATTTTGTGAAATATTTCACAAAATAGACATACACAAATGAAATTATTTCATGTATATTAAGTTCATGAAATGTTACTCACGAACAATCTTGTGAAATGTTTCACAAACAATGAGGTTCATGCAGGAAAGCAACTCTATTTTTTTACGCTAATCGGGACTTATTATGACCTATAGGGTCTCATTTAGTCCACGATAGCAGAATAGGAGGAATTTACATGGTAGTCAAAGAGAAAGTTGTAAATGAAATGCAGGAAGTAAAAGAGATGATTGATACGTTAGTGAATAACGGTCGAAAGGCTTTACAAGCATTAGAAGGTTTTACACAAGAGCAAATTGACAACATTGTTCACGAAATGGCATTAGCAGGTGTGGATCAACATATGCCGCTTGCGAAGTTGGCTGTTGAAGAAACGGGTCGTGGTGTATATGAAGATAAATGTATTAAAAATATTTTTGCTACTGAATATATTTGGCATAGCATAAAAAAAGATAAAACAGTAGGGATTATTCACGAAGATCCTCATGAAGAAATAATAGAAATTGCAGAACCTGTCGGTGTAGTAGCTGGGGTAACGCCAGTAACGAATCCAACGTCGACAACAATGTTTAAAGCATTAATCGCGATAAAAACGAGAAATCCAATTATTTTCGCATTTCATCCTTCAGCACAAAACTGTTCCATTGCAGCGGCGAAAACAGTATATGATGCAGCGGTGAAGGCGGGGGCACCAAAACATTGTATTCAGTGGATTGAAAAACCTTCTGTCGAAGCAACAAAACAATTAATGAACCATGAAGGTGTTGCGCTTGTTTTGGCAACTGGAGGAGCAGGTATGGTGAAATCAGCTTATTCTACTGGAAAACCAGCGCTAGGTGTAGGTCCTGGTAATGTACCATGCTATATAGAGAAATCAGCGCATATAAAACGAGCTGTTAATGATTTAATTTTATCAAAAACATTTGATAACGGTATGATTTGTGCATCAGAACAAGCAATCATTATAGACAAGGAAATTTATGATGATGTGAAAACAGAAATGATTGCAAACAATTGTTACTTTGTAGCAGAAGAAGAGAGAAGAAAATTAGAAAAGCTAGTTATTAATGAAAATACATGTGCAGTAAATAGTGATATTGTAGGGAAATCAGCGCAGTACATTGCCGCATTAGTTGGAATTACTGTGCCTGAAAATACAAAAATGCTTGTAGCTGAAATACAAGGTATCGGAGCAGCATATCCACTATCTCGTGAGAAACTGAGTCCAGTATTAGCGTGTGTAAAAGCAAATTCATTAGAAGAAGGATTTACATATTGCGAAGAAATGTTAAACCTGGGTGGTTTAGGACATTCAGCAGTCATTCATTCTACAAATAAAGAAGTACAAAAACAATTTGGATTACGTATGAAAGCTTGCCGTCTTATTGTAAACGCCCCTTCATCACAAGGTGGAATCGGTGACATATATAATGGATTTATTCCATCACTTACGCTTGGTTGCGGCTCGTATGGGAAAAACTCAGTTTCTCAAAACGTAACAGCGACGCATTTATTAAATATAAAAAGGTTGGCAAATAGAAAAAAGAATATGCAGTGGTTCAAATTACCACCAAAAATTTATTTTGAAAAACATGCGACAGCATATTTAGCAAATATGCCTAACATTTCACGTGCATTTATTGTAACGGATCCAGGAATGGTTGAGCACGGATATGTAGATACGGTTACGCATTATTTTCGTAAACATGCAAATGATGTAAAAGTCGAAGTTTTCTTTGAGGTCGAGCCAGATCCATCAGATGAAACTGTGTTTAAAGGTGCGGAAATGATGAGAAGTTTTAAGCCAGATGTAATTATCGCACTTGGTGGTGGTTCAGCTATGGATGCAGCGAAAGGGATGTGGCTTTTCTATGAGCACCCAGAAACAACATTCTATGGAATTAAACAGAAGTTTTTAGATATAAGAAAACGTACATGTAAATATCCGGAATTAGGAAGTAAGGCGCAGTTTGTTGCCATTCCAACAACATCAGGAACAGGATCAGAAGTGACACCATTTGCGGTTATTACAGATAAGAAAAATAATATAAAGTATCCGCTCGCGGATTATGAATTAACACCAGATGTAGCAATTGTTGATCCACAGTTTGTAATGACAGTACCACCACATGTAACAGCAGACACTGGTATGGACGTATTAACGCATGCAATCGAGGCGTATGTGTCTGTTCTAGCAAATGACTATACAGATGGATTAGCATTAAAGGCCATTGATCTCGTATTTAAATATTTACCAAGAGCATTTAAAGATGGAAATGACGAAGAAGCGCGAGAAAAAATGCATAATGCTTCTGCAATCGCTGGGATGGCATTTGCAAATGCTTTCTTAGGTATTAATCACAGCTTAGCACATAAAATTGGACCGGAATTTCATATTCCGCATGGGCGTGCGAATGCAATTCTTATGCCGCACGTAGTTCGCTATAATGCTATTAAGCCACGAAAACACGCGTTGTTCCCAAAATATGAGCACTTTGTAGCTGATGAACGCTATGCACATATTGCGAGAATGCTCGGGCTTCCAGCAGGCTCGACAGCAGAAGGTGTGGAATCACTCGTCCAAGCAATTATTGAGCTTGGAAAAAGCTTAAATATAAATATGAGTATTGCAGGACAAGGAGTTGCTAAAGACCAATTTGAAGAGGTTGTTGGATTATTAGCAGAAAGAGCTTTTGAAGATCAATGTACAACAGCTAATCCAAAATTACCTCTCATTTCAGAGTTGAAAGAAATTTATATGGAAGCATATAAAGGGGAGTAATGGTTATGAAAGAGTCGCAATAAAGCGGCTCTTTTTCATTTGGAAAACATCTCCCAGAATGGCTGTATTTACTGGTCTTTAAGTTTAATAGAATATGATACAGTGAAATAGGGGAGTGAGAATATAATGAAAGAATTACAAGGAAAAATAGAAGATTATACTCGGTTCGGACAAATCCTTCTCGCTGTAAGTACATTGTTAATGGTTGGCTTATTGATTCCGAATGGAGCAAAAGAAACAATACAATCTTTTGTTATGATGGGGAGCACCATTATATTTTTAAGTTTATCATTCTTTTTCTTTCAGCGTGTGAAAGTGATGCGAGATCAGTTAGAGGGAAATGAATGTGAGTAATATTATGAAATAGAGCACTACGAAAAGAACGAATCTTTTTGTAGTGCTTTTTGTTTTTGAAAAAATGTATGCGGTTTATATTGACAATGATAATCCTTATCAATTAAAGTAGAATAGTAGTTAATGATTATCATTATCAGTTAGAGGTGAAAGAATGAAAAAATCTATTACGCTATTCACAGCGATTTTATCTATTTTTTTCTTGTTAATAGGTTGCAATGCAAAGGGAGACGAAAAAGCATCTGCAACAAAAACAGAAAAAGGAAAAGAGAAAATCGAAGTTACCGACCTGTCAGGAAGAAAGGTAACATTCGATAAAGTGCCAGAGAGTTTTGCAACATTAAGTATGGGAGACATGAATATTATTCATGCTTTAGGCGGAAAAATAGTAGGTCGTCCGGATGCAAAAATAACTCTTCCAGAGGATTTAAAGAAAGTACAAGTAATCGGGAATGCACATCAACCGAATTTTGAGCAAATTGCTAGTTTAAAACCGGATGTACTTATTGCTAACAATGGGTTTCAAAAGAATGTTCCAACGGTTGAAGGACAAGGAACGAAAGTAATGATTTCTTCTGCGAATTCTGTACAAGATATTCAAAAGAATATTGAACTATATGGAACGATAATGAAGAAAGAAGATAAAGCAAAAGAACTTAATCAAAAAATTAATGATCAAATGAAGACATATGAGAAAAAGAGTGATGTGAAAGCACTGTTAGTATACGGAGCACCAGGTACTTATTTAGCAGCATTACCAACATCTTTATCAGGCGATATTTTAGAAAAAACAGGCGGGAAAAATATTGCAGCTGATTTTCCGGAAATGAAGGAATATCCGCAATATGCGCAGCTAAGTGTAGAACGTATTATTGAGGCAAATCCAGATGTGATTTATTTAATTACACATGGAGATCCAAATAGCGTTAAAAAAGCATTTGAAGGCGAAATGATGAAAAATGCAGCGTGGAAAAATTTAGATGCAGTAAAACAAAATCGTGTAGTTATTTTGCCACCAGACTTATTTGGATCAAATCCTGGAACAAAAGTTACAGAAGCAATGGACTTTATGTATAAAAGTATACAAGATGTAAGGAAATGATAAGTATGGAAAGTAGTGAAGTAGTAAGGGAAAAGGAACATCCTTTTGCGAAAAAAAGGTGGATAATAGCAGTTACTTTAGTTGTATTAGCGATTTTAGGTCTTTTTTACGGTCTTTTCGCAGGAAGCCTATCCTTTTCTTTACGAGATATTCTAACAGGGATACAAGATGAAGGTTCGACGGTTCATCGAATTGTATGGGACCTTCGTATACCGAGAGTGCTCGTTGGATTTATAGTAGGAACATGTTTAGCAGCATCTGGTGCACTGCTGCAAGGGGTTATGAGAAATCCTCTTGCAGACCCTGGTATTATCGGGGTTTCATCTGGAGCAGGCCTTGTAGCAATTGTAATTATGATTTTATTCCCTCAGCATATGGCATTTTTACCGCTCGGGGCATTTATAGGAGCTTTCATAACGGCGATGGTCATTTATGCTTTATCATGGCAAAAAGGGGCGCCGCCTTCAAGGATTGTCTTAGTAGGTGTATCAATCAATGCATTAATTGGTGCAGCGACGTCAGCGTTAATGTTATTACATAGTGACAAAGTACAATCGGTGTTACCGTGGTTAGCAGGTGGCATTGGTGGTGTAAGTTGGGCACATTTAAATATGATTATTTATTATGCAATATTCGCTATTATATTAGCCTTCTTTGGTATAAAGCATATTCGAGTATTAATGCTTGGAGATGAAATGGCGAAATTATTAGGTCATAACGTGGAGAGAAGCCGGTTTTATTTAATAGTAGTAAGTACACTATTAGCTGGAATTGCAGTTAGTGTTTCTGGTCTTATTGGATTTGTCGGTCTTGTTGTACCACATATGTTACGTTTATTAGTTGGAAATGACTATAAATATTTACTGCCATTATCATGCCTTGGCGGAGGGATATTACTTGTTTTCGCGGATGCGATAGCTCGAAGTTGGTTCGATCCAATTGAATTGCCTGTTGGTATTTTATTATCATTCTTAGGCGGTCCGTTCTTCTTATATTTAATTCATAGAGGAGGAAGACAACGTGATTTCCGTTAATAAAGTGTTTTACGCACATTCTGAAAGATTTCAAATGCAAAATATGAATGTACATATTAAAGCTGGAGAGGTCGTTAGTTTAATTGGACCGAATGGATCAGGGAAATCTACTTTGCTTCGTTTAATGGCAAGACTACTTAAACAAAGCGAAGGGGATATCATTTTAGATGGAAAAAGTATTCATATGATGAAAAGTGCCGATGTAGCGAAGCAATTAGCGATGTTACCACAAATGCATGATCATCAATTAGATTTAACAGTGAAAGAATTAATCGAATTTGGAAGAGGACCTCATAAATCATGGAAAGATCGCTTAAATAAAGACGATGAAGAAATTGTTGATTGGGCATTGTCTGTTACAAATCTTGAAGGGTATGAATATCGTCTTTTACAATCTTTATCAGGAGGGGAAAGACAACGTGCCTGGATTGCAATGACGCTAGCACAACGTACAAATGTCTTATTATTAGATGAGCCAACAACTTTTTTAGATATCGTTCATCAGTTGGAAGTAATGGAACTTGTGAAACGGTTAAACGAGGAGTTTGGCATGACAATTGTAATGGTTTTACATGATATTAACCAAGCGGCTCAATATAGTGATCGTTTACTCGTATTAAAGCGAGGGAAGCTTCAGTATGACGGTATACCAGAAGAAGTGTTATGTCATGAAATGTTTCAACGTGTGTTCGGCATAGAGGTAGATATTTTTCAAGGAAGCGACAAGCCATTTTTCACACCAAAACGAATTTCTAAAAAAGGAGGAGCAAAATGCGAACAGAAGAACGTATTACCACTGAGTTAGTAAGAGAATTTGTTATGGCAGCTCACGGAGATTTAGAAAAAGTACAAGAACTGTTGGCTGAATTGCCAAGCTTACTTCATGCCTCTTACAATTGGGGCGGATCAGATTGGGAAAGTGCGTTAGGAGCAGCAGCACATGTAGGTCGTAAAGATATTGCTCTCTATTTACTAGAAAAGGGTGCTCGAATGGACATTTTCGCGGCCGCGATGCTTGGAGAATTAGAAGTTGTACAAGCTATTTTAGTAGCACAACCAGAGGCATTGCGTGCATCGGGTCCACATGGTATTTCCCTTCTTCAACATGCACGAATGGGTGGAGAAAAAGCACAGCGTGTATTTGAGTACTTAACGGTGCTCTCTTAATGACCGCAAAGGTTCTTATGTGCGGTAAACTTTTCACTTTCATATAATTGAAAAGTTTACCGCCCGTTAGAACGGGATAAGTATCTAGTATATTTGAAAATCCTACACCCCCTCAATTGTAGTTTTCTTTATGCTAGTTATGATATGGATGCAGTAGACAATATTTGTCTACTGTCTTTTTTTAATCCTTTAGAGATTGAATATTCTGTATTTAGTCATTAGTTCATTTATCCCACTATTTGTGGGCAGTAAGACTCCCACCTCAAAATTCAGCTAGAGAAAAAAGTTAGGCGGGAGGTCCACTGTCCGTAAATATCCGATTGGTGAAGGCTAATAATCAGTGAGGATGAACAAAAGCCCCCACTGATTAAAGTTTCACTTTATAATAGATAGTAACATTTAGTATACATACAAAACATGAGCGTGTAGTTAAGTACAAATTCGTGGAAAGGAGTGCAGAGATGTTTCATACAGATCGTTTACAAATTCGCAAATACACAATGGATGATTTGCAGTTCTATGCTTCGCTATGGGGAAATGAGAAGGTAATGCGCTATATTGGAAATGGGACGTTAAAAACATATATGCAATGTAAAAAAAGTTTGGAGGAGTGGGTAATTCCTAGCTATAAAAACGGTCTTGGTTTATTTGTATTGATTGAAAAGGAAACGGGAATACGAATTGGTCATGCAGGGTTAGTAAAGCAGCAGATAGATGGAAAAGAGGAAATTGAAATTGGTTATTGGTTATCACCTCAGTATTGGGGAAAAGGGTATGCGAAAGAAGCAGCGGCAGCATTTCGAGACTATGGTTTCCAAGCATTAAGAATGAATAAATTAATTTCTCTTATTAATCCGGATCACCCCGCCTCAATCTTTGTTGCTAGAAAAACAGGGCTTAGTTATGAGAAAACAACTTCATTTCATGGGATGGACGTTCTCGTTTATTCCATTAAACGCGTAGGATGAAAAAAGGTAAATTGCATCTTTTGAAGAATGGTATATAAAAATAAAGGGGGGATTACATGTATATTTATCATAATGGCCTTATTATTCGTGAGGGAACGAATGGTGTGCCAGCATATGCAATTAAAACTTTATTCGAAGATGCTGGTTGGAGTAATGATAATATCCCTTCTTGGCAAATTGAAAAATTCACGATAGCATTTGAAAATTCAACATGGGCATTCACAATTTGGGATGAAGAAGAGATGATTGCGATGGTTAGAGTCATTTCTGATGGAATCATGATCGCGAACATAGTAAATTTAGTTGTGAAATGTGAATATAGAGGGAAGGGATTAGGTAAGAAACTTGTCGCTCTTTGTTTGCAAAAGTTGCCACATGGAGACTGGTTTGCACATACATCTGCGAGTAATTTTGATTTTTATAGAAGTTGTGGTTTTGAGGTGAGAGAGTTATCGAGAAATGGAACATGTGCGTACTACGGGTATCAAGTAGCAAAAAAAGATGGGCACCGATAAAAATAAGATAGTGTAAAAAAGGATCGCTATTTTAATAATATAAACTGAACTGAGACTCATTTTATGATAAAATAAAAGAAAATTCTGTTTATTAAACGGGGGATAAAAATGAATGTAAAAGTTGGGGATGTATTTAAATACGAAAGAAGATTTACTGAGGAAGAGGTTTTTGAATTTGCAAATATTACAGGAGATAAAGGTAGGCATCATATGGAATATGATGAAAATGGACGTTTAATGGTTCATGGTTTATTAACTGCTAGTATTGGAACGAAAGTAGGAGAAGAATTACATTACATAGCAAGAGAATTAGTAAGTGAGTTTATTAGACCGGTTTTTACAGGAGATACGATCACTTGTGAATTAACTTTAACAAATATTGAACAGATGGAAGGATATAAAAAGGTTTCAATCGAGTCAGTTTATCGCAATCAACATGAAAAGACTGTACTAGTTGGGACAAGTTATGGAGTTATAAGGGGATAAAAAAGAAGCCTGATTTACAGGCTTCTTTTTTATTTAATAAACACGTTTTCGATTTTCTGCATGACTAGAGATGAGTAATAATGCAGTTTCTTCTCCTATATTACGAACAATATGAGGAACACATGCATTCCAAGAGAAAGAATCACCTTCTTCTACAATTGCAATATCTTCTCCATGTTGAACTTCTAGTTTTCCGCGTAATACAAGGTGACATTCTTCCCCTTCATGGGCATTTGGTATATTTTCTTTCGGAAACCCAGCAGGAATTTCCACGAGATTTAGGCGAAGGCCACCTTGCTCCGCAACATGTTCAATTCTTTGTTCATCTTTTCCGTATACACTGTATTTACGCTCTCCCTTTTTGACAACTTTCAACCGATCTTTTTGTTCTAATAATAAATAGGGAAGGGGAACGTTTAAAAAATTGGAGATTGTTTCTAAAGTTGAGATAGATGGTGATGTTTTATTATTTTCAACCTGACTCATAAATCCTTTAGAAAGACCTGTTCCCTCACAAATTTGTGCGATTGTTATGCCTCTACGTTGACGAATTTCACGTATTGCAGAACCAATATTCATAAAATCAAGCTCCTTTTTGTAAACAACTATTTGTATCATAGCAAAAAAAATATATTTTTTCCCAGTGAAAATGAATTGACGAATAAAAAAAATTAGTGTATGTTTTGTAATGTAAATAAAAGTTTTGTATAAGAAAACTATAAAGGAGAGAATGAAATGAATCAACATATCGGTAACTTAATTATTCGTATCGTGTTAGGGGTAACGTTCTTTATGCACGGTTTAACAAAATTCCAATCGGGGATTGACAATATTGCAGGGTGGTTTACAAGCATTGGTTTACCAGGAGGTCTTGCATACGGTGTAGCAACAGCGGAAGTAGTTGGTGGTATATTGTTAATTCTAGGTTTAGGTGTAAGATATATTGGATTATTATTTGCACTTGTAATGGTTGGAGCAATTGTAAAAGTAAAATGGTCAGCTGGTTTATTAGGAGATGGAAAAAATCCTGGCTTCGAATTAGAACTTGCATTGTTAGCAATGGGTGCGTACTTATTTGTTGCGAAAGCAGACGGTTTTGTAGATAATTTCTTAAAAGAGAGAATGTTAAAGAAGAACTAAATTAAATGGGGGGCTAACAAGATGAGTTTTCAACTTCATCCCGACACAACACTTGATGTTGTTCATTTATATGTATCAAATATAAAGAAATCACTAGAGTTTTATACAGAAGTACTAAGTATGAAAGTACTAAAAGAAGATGAAATGGTTGTTACATTTGGGAATGAAAATAACGAACCACTCCTTATTATTGAAGAAAAGAAAGAAGCTCTACCAAAGCAAAGAGGGAGAACGGGGTTATATCATTACGCAATCTTATTACCAAGCAGACAGGATTTAGCGAATATTCTTCGTCATCTTGTAGAAATGGTATATCCACTGCACGGCGGAGCCGACCATTACTTTAGTGAGGCCCTTTATTTAGCTGATCCAGATGGAAACGGGATTGAAATTTATCATGATCGCCAAAAAGAAGTTTGGCGTGATGAGAATGGAGAACTACCATTTGTTAGTAACCCGTTAGCTGGTGAAGAACTATTACAGCAAGGAAGTACATGGAATGGATTTCCGGCGGGTACTGTGATGGGACATATTCATCTCCATGTAGCTGATTTGGAAGAAGCGAAACGTTTCTATGTGGATGGTCTTGGTTTTGAAGTAACAATCCCAGCTCGTAATGGAGCGTTGTTCGTATCGGCAGGTGGCTATCATCACCATATCGGTTTAAATACGTGGCAAGGTGAAGAAATACCGCCGCAAATGCCAAATTCCGTCGGCTTGAAATATTTCACAATTGTACTAGCGGATGAAAAACAAAAAGAGCAAGTATGTGAAAGCTTAAAAAATATTGGCAAAGTCGCTACGTACAAAGATGGAATATTACAAGTTGAGGACCCATTTGAACATTGTATTCATTTCAAAATAAAAGGAGAAGCCTAAAAAAGGCTTCTCTTTTTTTACTTTCTTATAATTGCTTTTTCGTTTTGTAAAAATAGTTCATCAAACTGCTTTGCAAGCTCAAAATCTAGTTTCGTTAAACCTTTTGCATTCCAAGATGACAAAGTAATAATGACTGCTTTATACTGGATAAGGATAAATGGATGGTGATTACGTTCTTCTGATAGTTTGGCGGCTTCAGAGACAAATTCGACTCCTTTTAAGTAGTCGGAAAACATATATTTTCGTTCAATCCATTTTTCATCTTTTACTATCCATTTATCCACCTTGAATAATTCCCCTTGAACTTCTTCTTCAGTTAATCGCAGCATCATTTTTCACATCCTTTACATGCAGTAGTGCAAGACCATTGTTAATAAGGCGTGTTACAGCTTCGTCAGTTGTGAAAGTAGAAAGTTTTTGTAATAATGCTGCTGATGTTTCGTGCCCTTTGTTATGCTCTAAAAGTAATTCTAATATTTCAAGGCGAAGCAGCCATTCTTTCGGATAAAATTTATTTAATACCTCTTGAATTGCTACTAATTGATCGACATGTGCGTCGTGTAAAATACCTCCACCTCGAATATCACGAACTGTTTGATACATACGATCCAGCTCAGTTAATGCAAGAGGTGCTGGAGTTTCCTCTATTTCCTCATCAATTGGGAAAAATGATGCTGCATCTGCTGCTCCTGGGAATACTGAAATGATTTGTGAGCCAACAGCCATATCAAATGCGCCCCATGAAGCATCAAATAATACGCGGGCGTTATAAGTAACAGTGCAATCGATAAAGGAAATAAGAGCAATTTTCTTATCATTTTTTATAATATCTGTTACTTTTCCTTTTACATGAATACCACTTGCAAAAGTAAATTCAGCAATGTTTCCAATTGTAATTCCTAATGATTGTAGTTGTTCATCTGTACAATTTTCTAATGCAATATTTTCAGTGAGTAATCCAATTGGTGTTCCAAAGCCGTCACTGTGTACAGATGTAGAATGATTCGCTAGTTGTTTATTATGAATTGCTAATGCAGTTGGCGAATTTGTTCGCATGTAAATCACTTTACCTGCATCGTTTTCAATTGTCTCGCTGAATGTACCTGTAATCTGTAATCCACTAGTTAGTTCAGCGGTTGCATAGTTTTCAGAGCGAATCGCTTTTTCTAAACCTTCCTTTCCACCTGTTTTAAAGGCCATCGTTTCAGCAAATGTCTCAAGTGCTTCAGTCAGCTCTTCAAATGATTCACAAACAAATAGTTGTGGTTGCATTTTTGTTACGTCATAAGTTGTACCTGTACATGCCTCGATAGAGAATGGAACCTTTTCTACAGCGTCTGTTAAGCAATGTTTGCTTTCGCCAACAGAAGAAAGGAGACCAGCACCATATATTTTTGGAGCATCTATATTTCCGATTAATCCATATTCTACTGTCCACCAGAAAAGACGTGAAATTTGTTCAGCTTCTGATAAACCAGAAACTAACTTTTGTTTTTCAATTACAGTATTTTCAGCAGCGGCAACTTCGTCAGGAGTAGAAGTAGGGCTTTCTTTTACGATTGTTAATGTACGAACAGCTTCAAAAGCATCATGTTCTTCTTTTGTAGAGAAAGCTTTCGCACCAATTTGTCCAAAGCGTTTCACATACTTCGCATATGTAGGATCCAGTAAAATAGGTGCGTGTCCTGCTGCTTCGTGTACGATATCTGGAGCTGGTGTGTACTCGATATTTTCTACTTTCCGAATATCTGTTGCGATTGGTAGTAAGCCGTGTCCTTGGAAATCAAAGAATGCAACGCCAGGAATAAGTCCATCAATTGTTACAGCTCCCCATCCGCTTGGTGCTAAACAGTCATTCATTTCTTCTACCTTTGGAATTGCATCTATATTTATACCAGATGATTGTAGTCCGTTCACATAGGCTGGATGAGCAACGTCTTTTAAGAAACTATGATTTTGTCTCATAATGTAACGCCAAACAGCGTGATTCACCGGTGTATATTGATCATAATGCTGCGTGGATACGAATGGTTTTAAATGCGATGGAATTTCTGTTTTCTTTGTCATTTAGACATCCTCCTTGTTTTTTATAAAATTGAATATTGGTTGGGTATAGCTGGAACCACCACCTTTCAAAATTGTAAGCGCTTATAAAATTTTATCATAAGATTCGGAATTATTTAACATTTGTTTCTGTGAGAAATAGAAAAAGCCCCTATCGGAAAATCCGATAGGGGCGAAAGAATCGCGGTACCACCCTATTTGTAAGTGAAAACATACTTACATCTCAATTAATGATAACGGAAAAACTCCGTCTTTTCCTTCATGCGTACAAGCACTACGAAAAAGAAGCTCCAGAATTGTAATTCATACTTATATATGTGCTAATTTCCACCGACCATTAGCTCTCTGTAACAGGGATATAAGATATTACTGCGATTCTTTCAACGCGTATATATGAAATTGTGCAAAAGGGAAGGACGCAAAAAAGCCCCTATCGGAAAATCCGATAGGGACGATAAAAATCGCGGTACCACCCTAATTGTAAACAGAAAAATTGTTTACCACTCACTTTAAGATAACGGAAAGATCCGTCTTTCTCTTCATGCATTATGTGCACTACGGGAAAGAAGCTCCAGAATTGTAATTCACGCTTGTATATGTACTGATTCGCACCAATCATCAGTTCTCTGAGACAGGGATATAAGTCGCTACTAGTATTCCTTCAAAGCCGATATATAATTCGTTCAACTAAACTATGTTTCGTATTATAAAACTATTTTTAAAAGATTGTCAACAATAATTTTATCCCGCTATTTGTGGGCAGTAAAATTCCTACCTCAAAATTTGGCCGGAGCAAAGAAGTTAGATGGAAGCCTTACTGCCCGTAAACGTCCGATTGGTGAGTGCTGATTAAAGTTTCACTTTATTTCACTTCTAAATCAATATTTAAATTAGTCGTATTTCCAGCTGCATCGGTTGCAACGATATGAATGGTATTCTTTCCTTCTTGTAATTGATTACGATCGAAATAAATTTCGTAGTTTTTCTCCCAAGTGTTTAGGAATGCACTCTCCCATACACCATTTCCGTTAATTTCATATTGCATTCTTACTGGAATACCAGGTGCAATCCAACCAGATTCTGTCATCCAATCTAGTAGAATATCATCAACTTTCCCTCTAATTATGAGATTTTCTTGATCAATTTCGTGTGTTAACTTAGGTGCTGTTCGATCGATAAATACAGCTCCTGTTTGTTTTGTTTCTCCACCAGAGTTAGAAGCAACAGCTTCGATTTGATATAAGCCATCAGGCAATGGAGATCCGTCCTTTCTTGTACCATTCCATTTGAAAGATTTATAACCAGGTGTTTCGTTTTTGCCTTGGTATACCATGCCTTGATATGTCACACGGTCTTTCGTAATTAAATTAGCATGAAACGCTATATCCTCAACAGGTGTAACTAAATAGTAATTGATTAGGTTGTCATCTAGTATGTTGTCATTATTTGGACTGAAAGTAGAATTAACGATTTCAACGCCATCGATACGCTTGTATTCTTTCGGATCAATACTAAATGTAAATGGGATACGCATTTCTTCAGTTTTACCTTGTTCTTTTACATACAGATTTCCTGTATATACACCTTGTGGTAAGGAGCTGTCCACAGTAATAGTAAAAGGCTTTTCGATGTTACTATTTGGTTTTAAACTAATTGAAGAAGGGAAAGAAGTCTGGATTTTTGTTTTTGTATCTAGTAATTCAATACGAGTTGAAAAGTTTTTCTTTTTGTTAGAAAGATTTTGTAACGTAATATTTTGTGTTAGTTTCACTTTGCTACTATTTGGCTTAATAAGACCGAAACTTACATTGTTCGGTTTCACTAATGCATCTGTTTGGGCTGCTTTTGGAATGTTAATTAAACCTGATCCTTGTGCCATGATAGGATATGTATTTTCATTGACATCCTTTAATGTTTTTGCAGTGTTGGCAAGAGCAGATTTCAATTGTTCTGTCGTCCAATCAGGATGCATTTGACGCAGTAAGGCAACGGCTCCCGCTACTTGCGGAGCAGCCATACTTGTTCCGTTGTGAGATTCATAGCCACCTCGTGGCACTGTGCTTGTAATCTTTACTCCAGGTGCAATAACATCAGGTTTTATAAGCCAACTTCCTTGTGATGGTCCTCTTGAGCTGAAGTTACCAATCAGTTCGGTTTTGTTTGGTTGTCCAATCTTTATATTTTTCTTTCGTTTTGTAATTAAAGTTTTCAACTCTTCGCCATTTGTATTTGATAGCTGCATAACCGGAAGAGCTACATCTTCATGTCCAAAATATTCGGGCATAATATTAATTTCTTTTTCATTAGAAATTAGTAGTACCCCGATAGCGCCAGCTTGTTTCGCTTGTTCTGCTTTTACTAATGTGCTTGAAGTTCCTTGTAAGACAAGGGCGAACTTACCCTTCACATCTTGTTTAGCATAATCGCTCGAATTACCGTAGCCAACATAGACAAGTTGAGCATCGTTTCCTACTTGGAAATCTGCGTTTGATAACGGTAATCCTTGGTAAGATTTATTAGAACCAGCTACTTGGAATGTCGGGAATGGAATAGAAACAGTAGATGCACCAACAGAGATGACACTACTAGCATTACCAGGAGCATCAATAGACCAAGGCTTTGGTCCATCGTTTCCATTTGAAACGACTGCAGTAACACCAAGTTTTGCTGCGCGTTCTAACGTCATTGTTACAGGTTGATCAGGGACATTCAAATCTTGACCGAGAGATAGATTTAAAACATCTGCACCATCTTGAATAGCGCGCTCAATACCTTGAATAATATCATCGGTCGTGCCAGTACCACCATCATTCATGACACGGTAAGCGAGTATAGAAGCGTTCGGAGCAATCCCCTTTATTTTTCCGTTACCAGCAATAATTCCAGCTACATGAGTGCCGTGGACATTTCCATCCATCGGATCGTTATCCTCATCGACTGTATCATATCCACCGATATAATTTGCTTGTAAGTCAGGGTGTGTATAGTCTACACCTGAATCAATAATAGCGACTTTCATTCCTTTTCCATCAAGCGGTTTGCCAGTTGGATCTTTTAGTTTCCAAGCTTCAGGTGCACCGATTGTCGGTCCGCCAATATTTGGCGCTTCTTCTTTAGTAGCGCTTTTTGCTGTTTCATGCAATTTATATGTTAAGTTCGGATAAACAGCTTTTACTTCGGGTAAAGAAGCTAAAGCAGCAACTTGATCTCCTGGGATAGAAATAGAAAATCCAGAAAATAGTGTACTATACGTTTCTTTTATCTTTGCTTTTGGTGCTTTTTCTTTAATTTTCTTTGTTGTATCCTCTTGTGCCTTTTTTAGTTGTGCATGGTATGATTGCACATTGCCGTTTTTTAAATCCGGAGCATGCTGAATGTTACTTTGTGAAGCGAGCGGAGCATGTTGCAATTCTACAATGACTGAAATTTCTTTTGATGTTTTTGTTTCAACATTTTGCGCGATTTTGTTTTCTCCCCATTGTTCAATATTCACTTTTAATTGTGGACTAAATTGCTTCTCCTTTTGCAGCGATTCAGCACGTGCGCTTAAAGCTCCAAAACTAGAAAAGACGAGCGCCATACTTAATAGTGTAGACGTAGTTTTTTTCATTGAAACTCCCCTTAATAAAAAGTGTCAATATTCCGAAAATTTATCTTGCATTTTTGTTCTGAAATATAAAACCGAATGTTGGCTAAACTATACTTTCGACATAATTCATACCAATCCTCTTTGAATTAAAAATTTCTTGGGAAATGTTTTGGGATTATGTCGAATGGCTAATATTCAGCGAGGAAAGCCCATCATCCACTGAGCATGAATCCACAAAAATTGTGCAGTAACTGTCAATTAATGCAGGGTGAAGTTCGCATATAGTAAGCGGAATATGAGGAATGCTATAAGAAAAATGGAGGGACGTATGAAAAAAATTATCGTGAGTAGTAGCGTGGTTTTTTTTGTTTTTTTATCTTCAATTTTTAGTACTAGTGCGGAACATAATGGGGTGAAAGTTGCTTTTATTCGTCATCATGATCTTTGGATTAAAATTGATGGAAAAGAAAAACAAATAACAAAAGGCGAGTACATAACAGGGCCGAAATGGTCTCATGATGGAGAATGGATTTCTTATGCTAAAGGAAACAAGAAAAACACCTTGGAATTGTACCGATTGGAAGATGGAAAGAAAGTTAGGCCATTGCAATCTGAAGTATCGAATTATCAATGGTCACCGAAAGAGAATATAATTGCATTTGTATTTATGAATACACTAAATACGTTTGATGTCAAAAAAAAGAATACAGATTTTGAAAATGTATCGGCTGGTGTAGGTGATTATGCATGGTACCCTGATGGAAAGAAGTTTCTTGTATCCTCTGAAGCACACTTAATTCCAACAGGTTGGACAGGAGCTCAGCTATATGAAGTGCAAAAAGATGCACATATGAATCCTCACAAAATGAAGCATTTGTATGCATTACCAAATGAACATGATGATTTTCTAGCGCTAGTTGCAAGTGGGTTTGAGTGGTCACCAGATCAAAGGTGGATTTCATTTTTAGCGGTACCGACAGCTTCATGGTCAGCTGATAGTAATACGCTTTGCTTAGTTCGAGCAGATGGCAGTCGATTTGAAAAGGTAGATCAAATGCTATTAAACACCCAATGGTTCAAATGGGCGCCATCCAACAATATATTAGCCTATATTGAAGGAAGCGGGAGAGTTGCGTTAGAGAATAAGCATTTAAAAGTAAAAGAACTGCCTGCACTTCAGCAGAACACATTTACGCCGAAAGGATATGTCGATTGGGATTTTGCATGGAAGAACGATAAAGTAATAATCGTTTCACGAGCAAAAGAGGCAGGGATAGAAACGCCACCAGAAAAAAGGCCACTACCATCTTTATATGAGATCGATAGTACAAGCGACGAACAATATCAAATCACAAAGCCAGCTCATAAGCAAGGTGATTATCATCCGATCTTCATGAGGAAGAGCAATCAATTAATATGGATACGTTCAGACCGTAAGAAAGCCAATGTATGGATTGCCAATAGTGATGGAAAACAGGAAAAGAAGTGGATTGAAAATATAGATGTACCAGAATGGTATTATGAGAAATGGAACTGGGAAAATGTTATCTCGGTGAAAGAAGAATAAAAAACGTGCCTAAAAAATAATTTTAGGCACGTTTTTTTATTGTTATTTATGAGTTTTATTCGGCTTTTTCTTCGCTGGGTTTCCGTTCCCCTGACGCTTTCTGTTTTGTTCATCTTTTGCTTGTTTTTCCTGTAGTGTATCTAAAAAGTCATTCGAGTTACCCATTTTTATATCGCTCCTTTCATTTCGTCCTAATTACTATAACCATTTCGGAGGATAATCATGAAATAAAAGTTAAGCACTTAGTTTTCTTCGAAAATATACGTAAAATATGCCATACGTAATAAATAGCATAAATAAAATTTGTAACTCTACATTTTCTTTTAAAATAGTTGCGACAGAAGATGGTAAGTAAGGTGATGTATTGCTTGTTCCTACACCTAACCATTTGTTTAAGAGGTTAATGGTACAAAACATAAAAACACCAGACCAGCTTGCTGTAATTGCTTTCTGTTTAATTTTTGTTTCACGTTCATCATCTGTAATCCAAGGATTAGCAGTTTTATCACTATTAAAAAATCCATTTATGTATCCCCATATGATCATTCCGATAAAGGCGATAATCCATTTCATATTTGTGATTCCCCTCTCTCTTGTAAAAAGTATTTGACACAACTAATTGTAATGTTTTCCAATTAATTATGTCGAATGTTTTTTACATACCAGTTTTTCATATAGCAGGAATAAAGAATGAGATAGGGAAGAAATGTGTAAGAGGATTTCATAGTGAGAGGAGGCTGGATATGAAACTCGTCTTTGTTCGGCACGGTGAAGGAGAACATACAAAAGATTTGCCGTCAAGTTTACAAGTGTTGCATCCACCATTAACGGATGAGGGAAAGAATCAGGCTAAATGCATTCAATTCGATGTACCATTACAGGAAACGGATATATTAATTGCCAGCCCTACACTTAGAACTTTACAAACGGCGAACATATGGAGTACGAAAGTAGCTTGTCAAAAAATTGTCCACCCATATGTATCCCCACGTATTTTTCCTTATCGAGAAGGAGCGAAAACATTACCATGTGATTACATAGTAGATCAGGGAATGATAGCAGATTTATTTCCACATTTTTCGATAGAGAAAAGTACAAATAAGCAGTTATGGACGGAAGGTATAAATACTATTTCAGAGAATCGTTTTCAGCAAATAGCAGATGAATTTCTTCTTTGGTGCTATGAGCTAGGCGCTGAAAGAATTTGCATTGTATCTCACGACGGGATAATTACAGCGTATAGGCAATATGTACAGAAAGTCGTTTTAACTAGATCTGATTTTTTGCAAGAAACGGGTATATATGAAATGGATCTATCCCTTAAAAGTTTGATGGATGAGATCTAATGATAGGATGGAGGGTGTATGTTGAATGTTGCATTAGTAGTTGGTTTTAATTCGGATTTAGAGGCGCAATCAATCCGAGCATCGCTTGAATATTTTGGGGCAAAAGTTGTAACATACTGGATTGGTAGACCGAGAGAGTTCATTAATATTCTTTCTGGAAAGGGTTTATATAACGATATCGATTATGTTATTTTTTGCTTTCATGGTGAGGAAGGAAAGTTTGTCATGGAAGAGTTAGGTGAAGATATATATGAACAAGATGAACCGAGGGGATACTTTGGTGCAGCAGAAATTTATAAATATGCAAAATTGCATAATACACATATTGTAAATAGTGGGTGTACGTTAGGGGAGAGAAAACTAGCAGAATCTTTCTTACGTAGTGGGGCGAAATCGTATATTGGATCGATAGATTATGTAGATGGGAATGCAGCACTTATGCTTACAATACGCTTATTTTATGGGCTTATTAACCATGAAAAAACGTTAGAAGATGCTTTTCAAGAGGCGAAATTAATCGATGAGGAGACACATACATTTCAATTATATAAATAGTAAAAAACGCCTTTATTCTATATTCGAATATAGGCGTTTCACATTTAACTCACATTTTTTTTACATTTTCTTCAATGAAAATGATTATCACCTATGGTATGATATGTTCAAGTTTTTACAGGTAAAAAAAGTTACTATATAAACGTTAGTTTTTAATGTTTCATACACATGTCACAAATTATTCGTAATTAACGTTTGAAAAATAAGTAACTAATGTTATTATATTATCTGTAACTAACTTAATTACAACTTTAGGAGGAAGATATGGTTATTCAATTTTTAAGAGAAAACAAAGCAGTTTCTTTTGTGTTGGCAATAATTCGAGTGTATCTTGGTTACACATGGTTAATGGCTGGAATCGGTAAACTACAAGGAAAAGGATTCGATGCAACTGGTTATTTACAAGGTGCAATTGAAAAATCTAAAGGAGCACAACCGGCTGTTCAATCTTGGTGGGCATCATTTTTACAAGATTTCGCAATTCCAAACGTTGATCTATTTAATACACTTGTAACGTGGGGAGAAATTTTAGTTGGAATTGGTTTAATTGTAGGCTGTTTAACAAAAACAGCGGTCTTTTTCGGTCTTGTAATGAACTTTTCCTATATGTTTAGTGGGTCAATTGGTGTAAACCCTGAAATGGTTATCCTATCAATGTTTGTTCTAGTCTCTGGTATGAACGCTGGTAAATTTGGAATAGATGGTTTCATTATTCCGAAAGTATTAGGATCAAAAACTCAAAAACGCCAAAAGCAAGCTGCTTAATATATGAAAGCGGGTATCTCAAAATGAGATACCCGCTTATTTTATTTTTCAACTTTATTGTTCTTAAAGAAGTCTTTTACATACCCTACAAATTCTTGTGGCTCTTGACGAAATGGTGCATGATAACCTTTTTCGATAATATGGAAAGTACTATTTTTTAAGAATTGATGATACGTTTCTCCTTCTTTCCAAGAAACGCTACTATCATTTCTTCCCCATATAATTAAGGTTGGTTGTGTAATTTCATTTGCATTGATTTGAAGACGTCTAGGCCATAATTTCATTTTATTGTAATGCTCTTCATCATTACGCTTGGATTTTACTTTGCCCTCATCATAATCTGCAATAGTAGAAACGGTATTTAAATCAGTCGATAACTGTGGTTTTGGTGAGCCTTGTTTATTAACGAATGTATGAGGACCGCCTGTAGCATCAGTTAAAATAAGGTGGGTAACGGCTTCAGGATATAAATACGTTAAATTAAGAGAAATTTCTCCGCCCATTGAGTGTCCCAGTATTGCAAACGAATCATAACCTAGTTTTTTCATTAGTTTATAATACAAATTTGCATGGGTTGGGAAAGAATAGTAAAAATCCATTGGCTTAGATGAGCGCCCGAATCCTAAAGCATCTACAGAAATAATTGTATGATCTTTTGCTAAGTCTGAGTAAATCTTTTGAAAACCATCTGATGATCCACCAAATCCATGGATCATAAGTAAAGGTGGTTTTTCATTACCAATCTTTTTAAAGTAAATGGTTTGACCATCTATTTCTACCATTTTTTCCTCGGTAGCTAGTTTCGCTGTAAGTGTATTTTTAACTTGTTTTACTTGTTCTACTGGCTTTTTTGCTGCACTACATCCTACTAAAAGTGTAAGAGTAAGACAACCTACCATAAAATAGCTAAATCGCTTCAATGAGGTGTCCCCTTTCTAACATAACGCTGTGTCTATCATAGCAAATAGCATATTACGATTTCCAGGAAGTTGGCTACCATTTTTCATCATAAGAGGTGAAAGAAGCGTTTCTTGGAAATTTTCTGTTTGAAGAAATTTACGAAATGAAAATTGTGAATGTGGGACATCGATCCTTACTGTGCCATTCCAACACTCGCAGATCTTCTTGAATAATTGAATAGCATCCTTCTCTTGTTTTGCGATAAGTGGAGTGACGCATAATATATTACCTTTTTGTATACATAAGGAAAAAGCTTCTATACAGTTATTTCTCTCAATTTTAAAAGAGTGTATGGCTCTTGGTAATAGTAACGAGTAAAGTAGAGAGCGATTAACACCAGTTACGATTTGATCGAGAGAAGTGAGAGACAAAAGGTCTTTTTCTTTTACTTGTTGTGTATGAGCAATATGTGTCTTAGTAGTTTGTTTTTCAAAACGATGAATCGTTGTTACTGTGTGAAATTCGCATGATGTATAAAGAGGCTCGCCAGCTTTTGTTGCAATAAGTGCAATTGGTTGTTTTGGGAGAGTGTGTTCTAAGCAACGATTTAGCAAAATACGCCCGATGCCTCGGCCTTGAAAATTAGGATGAACGATTAACATGCCAATAGTAGAAAAACTATCTTTAAAAGGAAATACTCCTCCAGCTGCAATCAGTTTATTTTCATGCATATAACCGATAAGTGTGCCGAGAGAAAGATACATTTCAAATTGTTTTTTCATAAATGCTTTATCTTGTAACCATCCAATAGTTTTGCAAAGGTCGAGTAAATCAAAAATAAAAGTTTCATCTAGCTTTATTGTTTTCATAAATGTTCACCACTTTTCTATTAATTTTCATAAAAGTAGATTGAAAATGTTAAATAAGAGATTTACTTTAAATGAAATCCAACTTATTTATATTTTGATTGTAAAGGGGAAGGAGGTTGCTATGAAAGGACAAAGTTATACAAATTATAACTGATATTTACATAAGTTAACAAAAAATTTACATATAACTAATTTTCTCTTAATAGTCTTCTATTAAATTTGATAGTGGGAAATGAATAACCTAATTAGGGGGACAAGACAGTGAAAAAGTTTGTGAAAAAAGCATGGCCATTTGCAGTTGTGGCGTCGTTAGCAGTTACTTCGGTAGCAACATGGAATTTTACTCGTTCTAGTGAGGTTAATGCAGATGAGAACGGAAGCAATGCAAAGATTAAAAATGTCATCGTATTAATTGGGGATGGTATGGGACCTTCATATATGACGGCTCACCGTTATATGAAAGATAATCCAAAAACTTTTGAGATGGAATCTACAGAATTTGATAAGCATCTTGTAGGAACGCAAAAGACATATCCGGAAGATGAACATGAAAATATTACAGACTCTGCATCTGCAGCAACAGCTATGTCAGCAGGAATTAAAACATATAATGCAGCAATTGCAGTTGATAATGATAAAGCAGAAGTGAAAACTGTACTTGAACAAGCGAAAGAAAAAGGGAAATCAACGGGACTTGTTGCTACTTCTGAAATTACACATGCAACACCAGCTGCTTTCGGTGCGCATGACATTAGTCGTAAAAATATGGATGCAATTGCAAATGATTATTTTGATGAGAAAATTAAAGGGAAGCATAAAGTAGATGTTATGCTTGGCGGCGGCGTAAAAAACTTTGTTAGAAAAGATCGTAATCTTACAGAAGAGTTTAAGAAATCTGGTTATAGCTACGTAACAGATCGAGATCAATTGTTAAATGATAAAAATGATCAAATCCTTGGTTTATTTGCACCAGGTGGATTAGATAAAATGATTGATCGTAATGAGAAGACGCCTTCATTAGAAGAAATGACAAATGCAGCAATTGAGCGTTTGAACAAAAATAAAAATGGTTTCTTCTTAATGGTTGAAGGAAGCCAAATTGACTGGGCTGGACACGATAATGATATCGTTGGTGCAATGAGTGAAATGGAAGACTTTGAAAAAGCATTTAAAGCAGCGATTGAGTTTGCGAAAAAAGATAAAAATACGTTAGTCGTTGCAACGGCAGATCACGCTACTGGCGGATTATCTTTAGGTGCGAATGGTGAGTATAACTTTAAAGTAGATCCAATTAAAGCTGCAAAACGCACACCAGACTTCATGGCAAATGAGATTGCAAAAGGTGCAAATGTAGAAGAGACATTGAAAAAATATATTGATTTACAATTAACACCAGAAGAAATTAAAGCGGTAAATGATATTGCTCCTTCAAAAGATGTAACAAAGATTGATAATGCGATTGAGGATATTTTCAATAAGCGTTCGGTTACAGGATGGACGACAGGTGGACATACAGGGGAAGATGTAAACGTATATGCATTTGGCCCAGGTAAATATTTGTTCTCTGGCGTTCAAGAGAATACAAATATCGCTAAACGTGTCTTTGATATTGTTGGCGGTGGCGATCCGAATAAAGGAAGACGCTAATTATAAATGAAAGTGAGGCGAAATGCCTCACTTTTCTTTTTAGGAGATGGAAAGATGAGATCTTTTTTCATGGGAATCGGACCTTTGCTAGTAGGTATAGTATTGCTCGCTGGATGTCAATCTCAAGAGAATCATATAGAACAAAAATCTACTACTAAAAAAATTGAGGAAAAGGTACAAATAACGAAAGAAGAAGAGAAATCGATTCAAGATGTTATGGAGAAATTTGTACGGACGACAAATGAAAAAAATCTGGATGAACATATGGAATTATTTTCAAAGAAGATGCCTAGTGCTGAAGACTTAAAAACACAAAAAGAAGCAGCTTTTCAAAAGGGAAATAAGAAAATTGAATTGGAACATATAGACATGAAAGCTAGTAAAGCAGGATATGTCTTAGTTGAAACAAAGGAAAAGGAAATAGATGGGGAGGTCACTCTTCAGAAAAATGTACAGTATGCGCTTGGAAAAGAAGAAGATGGATGGAAAATTGAAGAAGTTCGCACGATAGGAAAAAAATAACGTGAAACTTGGGAGCTTACTGCCCGTAAATAGCGAAATAAAAAAGGTTCTCATTGGCGAGAACCTTTTTTTATAGTGGTAACATAATTTGATTTGAGCATGCTTCGATCTCATCAATATCTTGGCGAATTGTTGCCATTTTATTATCAAGATCTTCAGCTTTCATTGCTGCATCATGTAGTTCATCTTTTAAATACTCAGGTATTTTCCCTTCATATTTATAGTAAAGTTTATGTTCTAAACTTGCCCAAAAGTCCATTGCTAGCGTACGTAACTGGATTTCTGCAAATACATCTTTTGTACCAGAATTCAGTGATAAAGGATATTTAATAATCATGTGTAAACTTTTATACCCGTTTCCCTTTGGATTAGCGATATAATCTTTTACTTCTATGATTTCCATATCTTCACGCTTTTGAATGACTTCTTTTAAATGATAAATATCTTCTACGAAGCAACATGTAATACGAATGCCGATGATATCTTGTAAATGAGTTTGGGCATTTTCAACTGTCGGTAATAAATTTTTACGCTCAAGCTTTTTAATAATACTTTCAGGTTGTTTTAATCTTGTTTTTATATGTTCAAACGGGTTGTAATCCTCTAAAAATTGGGCTTCCCGGTTCATAATTTCAAATTTAGTTTTTAACTCTTCTAAAGCAAATGTATATGGTAGTACAAAAGCTTTCCAATAGTTAACTGTTGATTGATTATATTCCATTTATATACACACCTTTTCCAATTTACAAGCGAGGTTATTATACTAAATACCAAAGCATATAAGCGCAAGCAGCAAATGATGAGATCATAAAACGATATTTAGTTTTCATAATTTCAACTCCTTTCGAGTAAGATTCTATATGAATAAACGTGATTGTTAATAAGTTCACTATGTACAATTCCTATAGTAATAGATTCGTGTGAATTTCGTATGAACTAATTGTTTCAGATTTTTGTCTTTTTTTACAATTGACAAATAGAATGAAGTTATATAACATATAAATCGTAATCATTACGTTTTAGTTTGCGATCTTTGAAGGAAAGGAGAATTACATATGCGTGTAAATATTACATTAGCTTGTACAGAGTGCGGTGATCGTAATTATATTTCTAAAAAAAATAAACGAAACAATCCAGAGCGCATCGAACTAAAAAAATATTGTCCACGATTAAAGCGAGTAACGCTACATCGTGAGACGAAGTAGAAGACTAGAGATATCTCTAGTCTTTTTTGTTTATAGTTATTTGGTTTTATTTGTTATAATTACCTTAAATTGCAATGAGGGAGAGGTATGATGAATCAAAAAGATAAAGAAAGAAAAGAGCAAGTGGCTCATATGATTGATATTCCAGATGATTTTAGGCTTGTCGTAGATGATCAAGAAGGTGTGGATGACCCATATCATCTATTATGGTGGGAACATAAAGAGGATGAGGAGAGAACGATACAAATTACGCTGAATAGACATACTGGTAATTTAATCGAATTTAGTATAGATGATAAAAAATATTTTTCGAGTGGTAAGGAAGCGCTAGAGGAGAATAAAGCAAGAGAGATTGCAAATGCATTCTTAAAAAAATATACAAAAGAAGGATATGAATTTTATACATATGTAACGGTTAAGGACGACAGGCGCGGTCGGAAAGAATTAAATTATATGCAAGAAGTAAATGGCTATCCATTGCCGAATACAGGGTGTGTTGTGCGAGTTCATCCTTCAGGTAATGTTATGTATTTTCGTTATAATGGACAAAAAGCTATCGAGAAAAAACCTTTATGGCCAAGTGGAATTGTTGAGGAGAACGTCGTTTTAGAAAATTTGAAAGCTAGACAAGATATGAGACTTGTATTTGTAGATTTAACACACTCTTCATGTGAGTATGAAAATGGAGAAGAAGTAAAAGGGTACCATCTTGTATATGAACCAGAACCTAGTCATGCATCTATTAATGCAAGTACGGGAGAAGATTTATTTGGACCAGAACATTATAAATTACCGCCGACAGTAGCTGTTGAAAAAACAAAAAAAGATAGCCGGCAAGGTGACATATTCGAATTAATTGGCTGGGATAAAGAAAGTTTTACAAAAGTAGATGAGACAGAAAATGATGATGAAATAAGGACGAAATTTGTTCCGAAAGAGGAATTACAAAAACAGAAAGAAGAAAAGAACTCATATTTAATGAATGAATTCTTTAAAAAGCATTTACCAATGTTAAAATATAATAATTTAATTGGAATTACGGTTGATAAATATACCAATGAATTAATTGGCTTTATAAAACTGACAGACGATAAAGAAGTAAAGAAAATACTGTCTAGAGAGGAATGTTTACAAAAAGCACTTCAATTTTTGGAACAAGTTATTCCAGATGTCACACAATATCTACGTCTTTGGGAAGAACGTGAAGAAGCAGAAGATGGGATTGAAAGATTTACCTTTTCTGTATATGTGAATGGCATTCCGGCAGAGTATAAGCAATTTATGGTTAATATCAATGCGGAAAATGGGGCTGTGGTGCATTATTCCGGAGAGTCTAGCAACCTTATAAAAGAACTGCTTACATACGAAACAATACCGAAAGTAACAAAAGAAAAAGCGTTACAAATATACAAAGAGGCCATCCTAGTGAAATTAGAATGGCATATAGATGTTGATGTAGAGGAAATGAAATACGAACTGTTGTATAAACAAACGACAGATGAAAATCATAAAGAATCCTTTGGCTGTAGTCGAGAAATTCGTTATATTGATGCTCACACTGGGGAAAAAATTTGGAGTAAATAAGTCTTTAAATAGGGAAAAAGGTCTTCGAGGGAAGACCTTTGTTAGAAAGAACGATTATTTTTCGTATGTATCAATTTTGTATAACCACTTCTGTACACTAGCGGGTGGTCCTTCTGTTCGCCACTTTGTTGTACACATTCCGCAAGAACAGTGGACTTTTCCTTTCGCAAAAATACCGGAAATTTCAGGGATATATCCCCAGGCATGTTTTACGATATTCATCTTTCGGCGCATTGTGCGTTGACGTTGATGTCTTGTATAAGCACGTGTTCTTTCAAATTTCATATTTGTAATCCCTCCTTGTAGTACAAGCAGCTTGCAAGAGCGTACAAGGAGTTCATCTCTTACAAGCTACTTAGGTACAAGAAGGCAATAAAATGTTGCATATTTTACCCTCCTATCTGTTGTTTAAGTATACGTAGCAAATCTTTGTGAGACAAGAATTATGCTTAAAAAGATGTTGGAATGATATCGTACAGACACAAACAACCTCACGCCCACATACACATAGTAAAGACCACTATTTTGGCGGAGGTGAAAGGTTTGAGTCTATTCGCCGCAATTGGATATATGGTTCGAGAAGTGTTTGTCTTTGTTTCTTATGTGAAGAATAATGCGTTTCCGCAGCCGTTATCATCAGACGATGAGAGAAAGTACTTAGAGTTAATGGAGCAAGGTGATGCTCAAGCGAGAAATCTGTTAATTGAACATAATTTACGGCTTGTAGCTCATATCGTTAAAAAATTTGAAAACACAGGAGAAGATGCAGAAGATTTAATTTCAATTGGTACAATTGGGCTCATTAAAGCGATCGAGAGCTATTCGGCAGGAAAAGGCACAAAACTTGCGACGTATGCAGCACGCTGTATTGAAAATGAAATTTTGATGCATTTACGTGTACTGAAAAAAACGAAAAAAGACGTTTCACTTCATGATCCGATCGGGCAAGATAAAGAGGGGAATGAAATATCGCTTATCGATATATTAAAATCAGAGTCTGAAGATGTAATTGATATGATTCAGCTTAGTATGGAGTTAGAAAAGATTAAAGAGTATATCGATATTTTAGACGAACGAGAGAAAGAAGTAATCGTGAAGCGTTTTGGACTGGGGCTTGATAAGGAGAAAACGCAACGAGAGATTGCGAAGGCACTTGGTATTTCCAGAAGCTACGTATCAAGAATTGAAAAGCGCGCTTTAATGAAAATGTTCCATGAATTTGTAAGAGCTGAAAAAGAGAAAAAAGCGAAAGAATAATGTACATTGCAAGCAGCCATATTTTAAAATGGGCTGCTTTTCTTTTTGTAAATAAGGAAAGAAAAAGAGTTGTGTTCAGAAGAAATCTATGTTCACTGTTGAAAATGACGGATTCTATCTGTAATATTAGAGGGTGCTAAACAATTTAAGAATAATACCATACTTAGTTTTCCGCATGTATAATGAAACAGTTCTATATGATATGTGGGAATAAGAACCAATTTTACATATGATATAGAAGGAAAAGAAGGGGAAGCTAAAGTTATAGACTGATTAGGAGGTTTCGCAATTTGCGACGTACATTATATCGACTTATGATCGAACTTACAAATGGTCGTTTTACTTCTTATATATTGCGTAAATTTGCACAATCTCGTTTGAGCTCTATCATTATTCCATCGTATGCGAAAGTTTTTCAAATTAACCAAGATGAGATGGAAAAGGGTTTGAAGGAATATAGAACATTGCATGAATTATTTACGCGTAAGCTAAAAGAAGGAAAACGTAGTGTTGATACAGATGCATCGAGTATCGTTAGTCCTGTTGATGGTGTTTTTGCTGATTACGGTCCTATTGAGGACACAAAAACATTTGATATTAAAGGTAAGCGTTATTCAATCGTGGATATGCTAGGTAATGAAGAACGTGCAAAGCGATATGCAGGTGGTACATACATGGTTATTTATTTAAGCCCAAGTCATTATCATCGTATTCATAGTCCGCTTTCTGGTTCTGTGACTGAAAGGTTTGTACTTGGTAGAAAGTCATATCCGGTAAATGCAGCTGGTATGGAATACGGGAAAGAGCCATTGTCAAAAAATTATCGCTCTGTTACAGAAGTAAATAGTGACGGTGAACATATGGCACTTGTAAAAGTAGGAGCTATGTTTGTTAATAGTATTGAGCTGTTGCATGAAAGAGACACTGTTCAAAAAGGTGAAGAAATGGCATACTTTACATTTGGTTCAACAGTTGTGTTATTGTTTGAAAAAGATATGATAAAAGTAGTGCAGGAATTGAAGAGTGGACAAGAGATTCGTCTTGGTGAAAAAATTGCTACTCGTTCGGCTCATAAGTAAAGAAAACATTTTATAACTGTAAGCAAGAGTTATGGACAAAGATGCTTAATGATGAAATTCCCTAGATGGGAGTACTTGTTTATTCGAGAGCCATCGCAGGATGGCTCTTTTTACAAGTTAGCTCATTAAAATTTCACTTTATATGTAATCAAGACGATTTGACAAGCTTGTCCTCTAATGAGCGTCTAATCATTTCTTGTTTTATAAGTAAAATGAAGTCGGGATTTAATTTTAGTTCTTTTGCTTTATAATAAGACTCAGTGAGTAACTCAGTAGATAACTGTTCCATATATTTTGTTTTCAAGGTGAGTCACCTCCTAATAATTTAAGGATTGATTCGTTGTTGCATTTAATGTACCAAAAAAATATGACAGTCACAAACGAGTGGTTATCCACATACCTAGGTGGATAAAATGTGTATAGATTGTTAGTAAATTCCAAATTGACTGATAAATTAATGTGGAAAATGTGTACAATTTTATCCACAGGTCATATATCGAAATATGTTGTCGAAAAATTTTTATGAAAACTCCTCAAAGAGGTGAAAGAAATTGAAGCTATTTTTACCAAATGAATATGTGAAAAATGTATATCATGTTCAACCAGAAGATTTGAAAAAACGTGGAATTAAAGGTGTCATTACTGATTTAGATAACACGTTAATTGAATGGGATCGTCCAAATGCAACGCCACAACTTGAAGAATGGTTTTTGAAAATGAAAGAGCAAGGCATTCAAGTAACGGTCGTTTCAAATAATAATGAGCAACGTGTGAAAGACTTTGCTGATCCATTAGGTATTCCATTTATTCATAGTGCGCGTAAACCATTTGTTCGCGCGTTTAAGCGTGCGATACAAGAGATGCACCTGCAGCCAGATGAAGTTGTAGTAATTGGAGATCAGTTATTAACGGATGTTTTAGGTGGAAACCGAGTGGGACTTCATACGATTTTAGTTGTACCGGTAGCACAAACGGACGGATTAGTAACGCGCTTTAATCGAAAAATTGAACGAAGAATTATGAGAAATATGAAGAAAAAAGGTTTAATTAACTGGGAGGAATAAAGTTTGACTGAAACAATTAAATGTATTGGTTGCGGTGTAGAAATTCAAACAGAAGATAAAAATGAAGTAGGATATGCTCCTGCCTCATCTTTAGAGAAAGAACAAGTAATTTGTCAACGCTGTTTTCGCTTGAAGCATTACAACGAAATTCAAGATGTATCATTAACAGATGATGACTTCCTACGTATTCTAAACGGAATTGGAAAATCAGATGCATTAGTAGTTAAGATTGTAGATATTTTTGATTTTAATGGTAGCTGGTTACCTGGTTTACATCGTTTCGTGGGAAATAATAAAGTATTACTTGTTGGAAATAAAGCTGATTTAATTCCTAAGTCAGTAAAACATGATAAAGTAAAGCATTGGATGCGCTATAGTGCAAAGCAGCTAGGATTAAAGCCAGAAGATGTCTTTTTAATTAGTGCAGCAAGGGGACAAGGGATTGCTGAGCTGGCAGATGCTATTGAGTATTACCGCGGCGGAAAAGATGTTTACGTTGTTGGATGTACGAATGTAGGAAAATCAACATTTATTAATCGTATGATTAAAGAATTTAGTGATGAGACTGAAAATGTAATTACAACATCTCATTTCCCAGGAACAACACTTGATTTAATTGATATTCCGTTAGATGAAGAATCTTCTTTATATGATACGCCAGGTATTATTAACCACCATCAAATGGCTCATTATGTTGGAAAAGAAAGCTTAAAGCTTATTACACCAACAAAAGAAATTAAGCCAATGGTGTTCCAATTAAATGAAGAACAAACATTATTCTTCAGTGGATTGGCACGTTTTGATTATGTAAGTGGTGGTCGTCGTGCATTTACTTGTCACTTCTCGAATCGTTTAACAATCCATCGTACAAAGCTTGAGAAAGCAGATGAATTGTTTAAAAATCATGCTGGGGATTTACTAAGCCCGCCAACACCAGAAGAATTAGAAAATATGCCAGAGTTAGTGAAATATGAATTTAATATTCGTGAACCAAAAACGGATGTTGTATTCTCTGGATTAGGATGGGTTACGGTAAACGAACCGGGAGCAAAAATTGTTGCACACGTACCAAAAGGAGTAAGTGTTTCGCTACGTAAATCTTTAATTTAATATGGAGAGGGATTTATGAAACAATTATATGGTGTAATCGGAAATCCAATTGGACATTCATTATCACCCGTTATGCATAACGATGCATTTGAACACTTGAATATGGATGCCCATTATCATGCATTTCTTGTTAAAGAGGAAGTGCTAGGGGAAGCAGTAAGAGGTTTAAAAGCATTAGGTATTTCAGGATTTAATGTAACAACTCCGCACAAAGTTGCTATTATGGATTATTTGGATGAGATTGACCCACTAGCAAAACAAATTGGTGCAGTAAATACAGTGGTTCATAATGATGGGAAATTAATTGGCTACAATACAGATGGAATTGGTTTTGTCCGAGCGCTGCAGTCAATTAGTAGTGAACCACTTCAGGAGAAACGTATTTTATTGCTTGGCGCAGGTGGTGCTAGTCGAGCTATTTATTTTTCTCTTGCTGATGTAGGTGTGAAAGAGATTGATGTAGCTAATCGTACAGTAAATAAGGCGAAAGAACTTATTGCTGCATGTACGGCTACTGTTAATTCTGTTGCTTTATCGCTAGAAAAAGCAACGGAAGAACAAGGAAATTATGATATTATCATTCAGACGACAACGATAGGTATGCATCCACGCGTTGAACATACGCCATTACAAATTTCTTCGTTAAAAAAAGGGACGATTGTATCAGATATAATTTATAATCCATTTGAAACGAAAATTTTATGTGAGGCAAAAGAGCAAGGTGCAATGATTCAAAATGGTATTGATATGTTTGTTTATCAAGGTGCGCTTGCATTTGAAATGTGGACAGGGCGTGTACCAAATATCGATAGAATGAAACAATTAGTTATAAGAAAGCTTGGAGGCTAACATATATGTTAACAGGAAAACAAAAAAGATTTTTACGTGCACAAGCACATCATTTAACACCAATTTTTCAAGTAGGAAAAGGTGGAGTAAATGAAAATATGATTAAACAAATCGCAGATACTTTAGAAGTTCGTGAACTATTTAAAGTAAGTGTGCTACAAAACTGTGAATTCGATCGTCGTGAAGTTGCAGAAGAACTTGCAAAAGGCGCACGTGCTGAAATCGTTCAAGTAATTGGAAGTACAATCGTTTTATACAAAGAATCTAGAGAAAATAAACAAATTAAACTTCCGCGATCAAAAGAATAGCATATGCTATTTTTTATCGTTAGTGCGTAATGATGTAGAGAGCGAAACCAATTGAACTTTTATTAACGGTAACTCTCTTCGGATAGGAATGAAGAGAGTTACTGTAGGTAAAAGGAAGGGGCGTTTCTTTTGAGAAAAATTGGCATCATTGGCGGTACATTTGATCCGCCGCATTATGGGCATTTGCTAATTGCAAATGAAGTATATCACGCTTTAAATTTAGAAGAAGTATGGTTCTTACCGAACCAAATTCCGCCGCATAAACAAGGGCGGAATATTACAAGTGTAGAAAATCGCTTACAAATGTTAGAGCTTGCGACTGAGGCAGAGGAACATTTTTCTATTTGTTTAGAAGAGCTAAGCAGGAAGGGCCCATCTTATACGTATGACACTATGTTACAATTGACGAAGAAGTATCCGGATGTGCAGTTTCACTTTATTATTGGTGGAGATATGGTTGAGTATTTACCGAAGTGGTATAACATTGAAGCGTTACTTGATCTTGTGACGTTTGTTGGGGTTGCAAGACCTGGTTATACATTGCGGACACCTTATCCTATCACCACTGTGGAAATTCCGGAGTTTGCAGTTTCTTCATCTTTATTGCGTGAGAGATATAAAGAGAAGAGAACGTGTAAATATTTACTTCCTGAAAAAGTACAGGTGTATATCGAGAGGAATGGGTTGTATGAATCGTGAGAAAGCACTTCATATTGTCAAACAACAAATGCATGAAAAACGTTATATACACACAATAGGTGTAATGAAGACAGCAATTGAACTTGCTAAGTTATACGGTGTGGATGAAAAAAAGGCTGAAGTTGCAGCTATATTCCATGATTATGCGAAGTGTAGAGCGATTTCTGAGATGGAAGAGATTATTAAAAGTGAAGGTTTGCCGAAAGATTTACTTTGTTATAACAAAGAGTTATGGCATGCACCTGTTGGGGCATACTTAGTAGAAAAAGAAGTAGGCATTACGGATCCTGAAATCCTGCAAGCTATTACATATCATACAAGTGGTCATGAGAAAATGACGATGTTAGATAAAGTAATTTATGTAGCTGATTACATTGAGCCTGGGCGAAAGTTTCCAGGGGTGGAGGAAGCTCGCAAACTAGCATATACGGATATAAATCAAGCTTTATTATTTGCGTTAAAGCGAACAATTCAATTTTTAATGGAAAAAAATCAAACGATTTATCCATTAACATTCCAAACATACAACGCAGTTATCAAGGAGGAAATTAGTAAATGAAAGATAAAGATTTATTAGTATTAGCAGCAAAAGCGGCTGATGATAAAAGAGCAGAAGATATGGTTGTCCTAAATATGCAAGGTATTTCACCAATTGCAGATTATTTCATTATTTGTCACGGTAACTCAGATAAGCAAGTGCAAGCAATTGCGCGTGAAATTAAATCAAAAGCACATGAGTTTGAAATCGACGTACAACGTATGGAAGGTTTTGACGAAGCACGCTGGGTACTAGTTGACCTTGGAGATGTAGTTGCTCATGTATTCCATAAAGATGAGCGTAATCACTATAATTTAGAGCGTCTTTGGGGCGATGTGCCACGTGAGGATATTACAGACGAGCTAGACCAATGAAATACGAACAATTTGCATTGTTGTACGACGAACTAATGAATGATGTTCCTTATGATAAATGGGTGGAATTCACAGAAGAAAGTTTACAGCAAGCGGATATGAAAGAGGCGAAGATTCTTGATGTAGCATGCGGTACTGGTAATGTAACACTTCCGCTTGTACAAAAGGGTTACGATTTAATCGGTGTCGATCTTTCAGAAGAGATGTTAACGGTCGCTCAGCAAAAACTAGGCGGAGAAGGATACTTTATTCCTTTTTACCAACAAGACATGCGAGAGCTTGATGTTCCAGGTGAGTTTGACTGTGTAACGATTTTTTGTGATTCATTAAATTATGTATTGCAAGAAGATGGAGTGCAAGAAACATTTCGAAGAGTGTTTCACCATTTACGTCAAGATGGTTTGTTTTTATTTGATGTACATTCTTTATATAAAATACATCATGTATTTCAAAATGAAACATACACAGTGAATGGAGAAGAAATATCTCTTATTTGGAATTGCTTCCCTGGTGAAGAATCAAATAGTGTAGAACATGATTTAACATTCTTTGTTCAAGACCCAGAAGAAGATGTGTACCATCGTTTTGACGAATGTCACGTGCAACGTGCATATCAGGTTGAAGAGTTAACGAAATGGCTTGAAGAAGCTGGTTTTACAGTGCTTCGTGTGACTGGTGACTTTGAGCGACTTGAAGTTACAGAACAAACAGAGCGTATTTTCTTCATGGCGAAGAAAAACGCATAAAACAAAAGCAACCGATAAGGTTGCTTTTGTTTTATAAAGAAGTTGTAATTTTAGTTCTAGCATAATAGGAAGATGATATACGTGAAGTGTGAAAATGCTAGTTTAAGTGTAAATGTAATGTAAAAAAGTAAGTATTTATAAAAAGGATTTGGAATGACGATGGCGTATTTATTATGTGTGTTTATTGAATTGTTGATCGACGCATTTTAAATCTTCATCAAATTTCTCGTGTGTTCGCTCAATTAATTTATGAAACATATCCCCAACATGTTCTTCTAAAACACGAATGCCTTCTCCTGTAACGCCGCCTTTAACACATACTTTTTCTTGTAAAGTAGGCAATGTGAAAATCTTTTTTTCAAGTAGTTTCCCCATTCCAATGACCATTTCACTTACTAAAGTAGTGGCTTCTTCATGTGTAATATTTGTTTTATCTACAGCAGCGTTAATGAAACATTGTAATAAATAACTAAAAAATGCAGGGCCGCAGCTTGCTATATCAGATGAAACGCGCGTTATATCTTCTTCTATCATAAGAGGAGTAGAAATGTTTTTGAATAGGCGAAATAGCTTTTGTTGCCACTCTTCAGAGCATTTACTTCCAAATGTAAATAGTGATGCGCCAGACAGGGCGCGGTTTGTAATGCTCGGAATGATACGTGCAATGTGGCAAGGTACAAGCGTCTCTAATTGTGACGGAGATATTGGACTTGTGATAGAAACTAAGCACTTTTCATCAGAAAAATGTTCAGCGTATTTTTGTAGGATCGGGTATATATCTATCGGCTTTACGCAAATAAAAATAAGATGTGATCGTTCGATTACCTCATCGATAGTTTTGGCTATATGAACAGAAGGGTATTTTTCCTTTATATGATATGCTTTGGCGGGCGTTCGATTAATGATTGTAAGGCACGAAGGTTTGACAGCACGGGTTTCTAAAAATGCGTCGATTAGTATATTCCCCATGTTCCCTGTCCCTATAATTCCTATGTTCAATGTTTCATCCCTCCTTCGTAACAGCTTTCTCCTAAACAATATGAATGATGTTATAAATTTATGATTAGAGGTGTAAAATGATGTGGGATTTTCCAAAGAAATGGTTAGGGTTAGTAGCTATTATTGGAACTGTACTTTTTCTTCTTTTTTGGAAAACGAACCAGCATACAGAGCGATCAGTCGTTGCAACGGATGTGCAAGCGAAAGAGATAGAGAAAAAAAGTAAACCGAAAATATCGGATATAAAGCAGCAGAAAAAAATAATTATAATTGATATGAAAGGGGCTGTTGTTAAAGAAGGGGTGTATGAAATGAAAGAAGGGGACCGGGTCAAGGATGCCATTGAAAAGGCAGGTGGTTTTTTGCCTGAGGCAGATAGGAAGAATGTAAATTTAGCACAAATGGTACAAGACCAAATGATCCTTTATGTGCCGAATAAAAATGAACAAGTACAAGAAGTAGCTGCTATTTCAAAGGGGGAGGGGAAAGTTCAAATAAATGCGGCTTCTAAAGAACAACTTGAAAAAATTACAGGCATTGGTTCTCGGAAAGCAGAAAGTATTTTGAAATATCGAGAAGAACATGGTCCTTTTCAGAAAATAGAAGATTTGTTAGAGATTGATGGGATCGGTGTGAAGTCATTGGAAAAAATAAAAGATCAAATTATTATTCCGTAAAAGATTGACGAAGTTTTTCTTCATTCGCTACACTACAAGTAGACAAAAAAGTAGGTGAAAAATATGGAACGAATTTCATGGGATCAATATTTTATGACGCAAAGCCATCTGCTATCTTTACGTAGTACATGTACAAGGCTTGCAGTAGGAGCGACAATCGTTCGTGATAAACGAATTATTGCTGGTGGATACAATGGTTCAATTAAAGGTGGCGTACATTGTATAGATGATGGATGCTACGTTATCGATAATCATTGTGTTCGTACAATTCACGCAGAAATGAATGCTTTATTACAGTGTGCAAAATTCGGTGTGAAAACGGAGGAAGCGGAAATTTATGTTACACATTTCCCTTGTTTACAATGCTGTAAGGCGATTATTCAAAGTGGTATTACAGCAGTTTATTATGCGCAGGATTATAAAAATCATCCATATGCTGTAGAGTTATTTGAAAAAGCGAATGTAACAGTGAAACACGTTCCGCTAGAATATAATATTGCAGCATTAGAGGATCAAAAGCGTCATATGGAGTTAAAAGAACTATTTGCATCTTTAGAAAAAGAAAACTTATCAATGGAAGAATTACAGCATGTATTCACGAAAGCAAAAATGATGCTATAAGGAGTGAGTATAGTTGTATGGACAATGGGGCTATGTTGCAATCTCATTTATCATAGGGATTGCAATTGCCTTTTCCACTTCAGTTGTATTGCTGACTTGTTGTCTCGTTTTGTATGTTTTCTATTGTTTATATCGTACTTCGCGTAAAACCTTCTTTTTTTGTATGTTAGCGTGTTTTAGTGGTGCTATGTACACTACTTATATTCAAGAGCAAAACAAGCCTCTAGGAGAACCTTACGAAGTTACAAGGGGGGTAATACAAAATACACCTCTTATTAACGGGGATCGCCTAACATTTCAAGTTGAAGATCAGAATAAAAATATAGTGCAGTTAAGTTACAAAATTAAATCGGCCTTGGAAAAGAAACAACTGCGACAATTACATGCAGGAGTATCATGTGTATTCGAAGGTGAGAGGAAAGAACCACCAATAGCTCGGAATTTTCATGGTTTTAATTATCGTGATTATTTGTATAAGCAAAATATTCATTTCATATTGGAGGCTACATATATTTCTGAATGCCAAAAAACTTCGTTGTCACTCGTGCAATGGATTCTTCTTTTGAGACAGCAAGCAATCTCGGGCGTTACAGAAATGTTTCCGGAGCAATCAGGTGCATTTATGAATGCATTAGTATTTGGTGATAGACAACAAATGACATTTGAAGTTGAAGAGCAATATCAGCAATTTGGTCTTGTACATTTGTTGGCGATTTCAGGATCGCATATCGTATTGTTAATGGTGATTGTGTATTTTATTTTACTAAGAAGTGGTGTGACGAGGGAGGTAGTGACAATATGTCTGATCTTTTGCATTCCTCTATATATGATTTTAGCAGGAGCGTCACCGTCTGTTATAAGAGCTTCTATAACAGGAGTTTTGATGTTGATTGCTTTCATATGTTCTATTCGTTTATCCAGCTTAGATGCTTTAAGTGTTACAGCTATATGCATGCTTATATTTGATCCGTATCTTGTTTTTAATATTGGCTTTCAGTTTTCGTTCGTTGGTAGTTTCGCTTTGCTTTTGTCAGCCCCGCTTTTACTAGATAGTAGTAATGGAGTAATTCGAAATTCCATTTATATTTCTCTTATTTCACAACTCGTTAGTACTCCGATTTTGTTATATCACTTCGGTTATTTTTCTCCATATAGTATTTTTCTTAATATCCTATACGTTCCGTTTTTATCTCTCATTGTATTGCCGTGTAGTATTATCGTTTTGGTATGTATACCGATCGTCCCGTTTCTTGCAAAAGGACTTGCGAATGTACTATCAATAGGTTTGAATTTTTCTAATGATTTTCTAAGTTATTGTGAAAGTTTACCATTTATCCGCCTTGTTTTCGGGCAAACGCCTATACTTCTTGTAGCTCTATATTGCGCGAGTATTGTTAGTATATTGATGATTTGGGAAAGGCGGGTGTCGAAGGAAATTATGTTCATAGCTTCAGGTATATTTCTTTTTGTTTGTACATGTCATTATTTATATCCGTATTTTCGAGAAAGTGGGAGTGTTACATTTCTTGATGTTGGACAGGGAGACGCAATATTAATTCGCCTCCCGTACGATAAAGAGATTTACCTCATTGATACTGGTGGCACAATGCGTGTAAATAAGGAAGAATGGCAGCGGAAAAAGCATGAATTTTCTGTTGGAAATGATATTTTAATCCCTTATTTACAAAAGGAAGGTATTAAAACCATCGATAAATTAATCGTAACGCATGGAGATGCGGATCATATAGGTGCTGCGCAAGAGTTATTATCGAATATAATTGTAAAAGAAGTTGTATTTGGCCGAAAGGAACAAGATGCGGTATTAGAAAAAGTATTAAAGAAACAGGCATTAGAAAAGGAAGTGAAAATAAGTGAAGTGGGGGAAGGAGAGAATTGGAGTGTAAATGAAGCGGAATTTTTTGTGTTAGCTCCAACAGGAAAAGCAAGAAGTGAAAATAACGCTTCAATTGTAATATGGGCAAAATTAGGAGGGTTAACGTGGCTGTTTACAGGTGATTTAGAAGAAGAAGGAGAGAAGTTTTTAATAGCTACGTATCCAGATTTACGGGCGGATGTTTTAAAGGTTGCTCATCATGGGAGTAATACGTCATCTATAGCGCCTTTTTTGAGCGCTGTACAGCCTGATGTAGCGATTATTTCTGTCGGTGAGCGTAATAGGTATGGGCATCCTCATAAGGAAGTTATAGAGCGTTTTGAGAAGATGGGAATTGAAATATGGCGTACGGATAAGCAAGGCGCTATTTCCTATGTTTTTAAAGAGGAACACGGAACCTTTCGTAGTAAAATCACATATGATGAAACACATAATAGATAAAAAAGAAGACTGCCAGTAGGCAGCAGTCTTTAAGAACCGATAAATTTAATAACAGTTGCAATGATGAAAAGTGTTGCGAAAAAACCAAATGAGACGATAAATCCTACCCCTGAATCAATAGCGTCATTGCGTTTACTTTGAACGTTTTGTTCAAAATCATTCATTTAGAATCCCTCCCCAACATTCCACTTTAGTATAAAATATTGTCAGAAAAAAATCTACAATTTCCAGTGTGAAGAGAAATCGAGCGTTTTTACTACTTTTAGATCATTAAGGAACGTGAGTTTTTTGTTTCCAAGCATGTTAACAGTTGGCACTTATACTCGAATTTTTATTGTGAATAATAAAGGGAAGGTGATTACCGCACACCAATAAGAAACCCGGGGCTTATTGCGTGGCGTTTAATATAAATAAAGGAACGGGTTATAAAGCCTGTTCCTTTGTACTTGTAAAACGAAAGCTAGGGCATTAGTATAAATATATATTGCCAAGTTAGGGAGTAGGAAAAAGTATGAGTGATATACATAAAAAGATTAAAAAGAAGCAGTTTGCTCCAGTGTATTTACTGTATGGAACGGAAGCGTTTTTTATAAATGAAACGATAAAGCTTATTACAACAGAAGCGCTTGAAGAGGAAGATCGCGAGTTTAATGTTGTGACATATGATTTAGAAGAAGCGTATTTAGAAGATGTTGTTGAGGATGCACGTACACTTCCTTTTTTTGGGGAACGTAAAGTGATAGTAATAAAATCACCACTATTTTTAACTTCACAAAAAGAAAAATTAGAGCAAAATATAAAAATTTTAGAAGAATATATTGGAGAGCCTTCTCCATTTTCTATTCTTGTTTTTGTTGCGCCTTACGAAAAACTTGATGAACGAAAAAAAATTACAAAACTATTAAAGAAAACAGCGGACGTAGTAGAAGCGAATGCGATGCAAGTGCAGGATGTTCAGAAGTGGATTGTTGCTCGTGCAGATGAAGTGCATGTGCATATAGATAATGCAGCTGTTAGTTTGTTGTTAGAGCTTGTGGGAAGTAATGTAACGATGTTGGCGAAGGAAATGGACAAGTTAACGTTATACGTCGGTATGGGCGGAGAGATTACACCGAAACTTGTTGCAGAGCTTGTGCCAAAATCGGTTGAACAAAATGTGTTTGCTTTGACAGAAAGAGTGGTAAAAAAAGATATCGCGGGTGCGATGCAAATTTTGGATGGATTATTTACGCAGCAAGAGGAACCGATTAAACTGCTTGCGTTATTAGTAAGTCAATTCCGCTTGCTCTATCAAGTGAAAGAGTTACAGCAGCGTGGTTATGGACAAAATCAAATTGCGTCTCATATTGGTGTGCATCCATATCGTGTAAAGTTAGCGATGAATCAAACGAAGTTTTTCTCTTTTGAAGAATTAAAAAAAGTGATTATAGAATTAGCGGAAGCTGATTATAGTATGAAGACTGGAAAAATGGATAAGAAACTTGTGCTTGAGTTTTTCTTAATGCGGTTAAATCATATGTGATGAAACAAAAAGTTCACGTGCTAAGCACGTGAACTTTTTGTATATAAAAAAACGATCCAAATGGATCGTTTTTTAAACGCCTTACGCGTTTACTTGTTTCGCTAAGCGAGATTTTTGACGAGCTGCAGCGTTTTGGTGGATAAGACCTTTACGAGCTGCTTTGTCAAGTTTTTTAGAAGCAGTTTTGAAAGCTTCTTTAGCATTTTCAAGATCGTTATTAGTAACTAAAGCTTCTACAGTTTTAACAGCAGAACGCATGTCAGACTTGATAGAAGCGTTATGTGAACGACGCTCTTCGCTAAGTTTAGCGCGTTTGATAGCAGATTTGATGTTTGCCATACTTTTCACCTCCCTGGTGCAATCGAATGACTCGATTCTTAACATAGAACAAGTGATATTCTATCAAACGGTGAAGAGAATTGCAATAGTATATCAATGAAATTTCACGTAAAGGAAAGAATGACCTTATATAACTTTGGGAAATCTAACGATATTTACTATGAATTACGGAGGAGATACGATGAAAGAACCATTAGATTTAAGTAAATATAGTGTTAGAACTGACCTTGCTGTAGAGGCACATCAAATGCTGCAAGAGAGTCAAGAAGAGCAAAAAGGGATGCAAGGAGTTATTGTAAAAGAGAGGGAAGAAGAAGGTATTACGATTACAAAAGTAACGATTGATGAAGTTGCCTCTGAATCGATGGGTAAAAAACCTGGGAGTTATTTAACGCTTGAAGTACAAGGTATACGTCAACAAGATACGGAACTGCAACAAAAAGTAGAGCGCATTTTTGCAAAAGAATTTTCTTATTTCTTAGAAGAGGTTGGCGTTACGAAAGAAGCGAGTTGTTTAATTGTTGGTCTTGGGAATTGGAATGTAACGCCAGATGCGCTTGGACCGATCGTTGTAGAAAATGTATTGGTAACGAGACATTTGTTTCAATTGCAGCCTGAAAGTGTAGAAGAAGGGTTTAGGCCTGTTAGTGCAATTCGGCCGGGGGTAATGGGAATTACAGGAATCGAAACGAGCGATGTCATTTATGGAATCATTGAGAAGACGAAGCCAGACTTTGTCATTGCAATTGATGCATTAGCTGCCCGCTCTATTGAACGAGTAAATAGTACGATACAAATTTCTGATACGGGAATTCATCCTGGATCAGGTGTTGGGAATAAGCGTAAGGAACTCAGTAAAGAAACATTGGGTATTCCTGTTATCGCAATTGGTGTTCCGACTGTGGTTGATGCCGTTTCGATTACAAGCGATACAATTGATTTTATTTTGAAACATTTTGGACGGGAGATGAAAGAAGGAAACAAACCTGCCCGTTCTCTGTTACCAGCTGGTTTTACATTTGGAGAAAAGAAAAAATTAACAGAAGAAGATATGCCGGATGATAAGAGTCGGAATATGTTTTTAGGTGCTGTAGGTACATTGGAAGATGAAGAGAAGAGAAAATTAATTTATGAAGTGTTATCTCCTCTTGGCCATAATTTAATGGTGACTCCGAAAGAAGTGGATGCTTTCATAGAGGATATGGCAAATGTAATAGCGAGTGGTTTAAATGCAGCCTTGCATCATCAAATTGACCAAGATAATACAGGAGCGTATACACATTGATGGGAAGAGACGATAATCGTTTAAGCCATTTTTCGCTATTATGTATATGTAGTGCGGCCTTATGTTTACTTATGATAATAGCAGGGGTGGCACTTGCTAATCATGGTTTAAAAAGTATGAAAGGTTATCAGCAAATGTCGTATGAACAAATAGCTCATATGACAGGGACAGAGGGTGCGGGTGCTGAATCAGCAATTTTGGGAAGTTCGTTTTCCGTTACTGAAAAACAAAAACAATTAGAAAGCTTAAAAAGCTTTAATGTTGTAGAAGGAATTGGTATGGCAATAGCAAGTGCTACTTATGAAGTAACAAAGTTTGGAACGGATATAGTTGTTGGGAAAGTGAAAGAGATTTTTAGTTAAGGGTAGCAGGAGGAACGGTTGTCTTACCATTTTGTACGACAGCCGTTTTTTAATTTGAAAAAGGTTTGTCTCTTATGGTTTGTTCGCATAAGATATAGATAGAATGATTTGTATTGTAAGCAGCACGAGTTTTCATTGAATCTTTGCTGCTCTATTGATATAATCAGTGCTAGTGTATATTGGCGAGACTATTAGGAGTTGAGAACATAGATGAACAAAGAAGAAAGAGCAAAAAGACAGTCTAAAATCCGTAATTTCTCTATCATTGCTCATATTGACCACGGAAAATCAACGTTAGCAGACCGTATTTTAGAGAAAACAAACGCGTTAACACAACGTGAAATGAAAGCTCAATTGCTTGACTCTATGGATTTAGAGCGTGAGCGTGGTATTACAATTAAATTAAATGCAGTACAATTAACGTATAAAGCAAAAGACGGTGAAGAGTATATTCTTCACTTAATTGATACACCAGGACACGTCGACTTTACGTACGAAGTATCTCGTAGTTTAGCGGCTTGTGAAGGTGCAATTCTTGTAGTGGATGCAGCGCAAGGTATTGAGGCGCAAACATTAGCGAATGTATATTTAGCGCTTGATAATAATTTGGAAATATTACCAGTTATTAATAAAATCGACTTACCAAGTGCAGACCCAGAACGTGTACGTCAAGAGGTAGAAGATGTAATTGGTTTAGATGCATCAGAAGCTGTACTTGCTTCAGCGAAAGCTGGTATTGGTATTGAAGATATTTTAGAACAAATCGTTGAAAAAGTACCAGCACCAACAGGTGATTCTGAAGAACCGTTACAATGTATGATTTTCGATTCTTTATATGATCCGTACCGCGGTGTAATTGCATATATCCGTGTTGTAAATGGAACGGTAAAAGTTGGCGATAAAGTACGTATGATGGCAACTGGAAAAGAATTTGAAGTAACAGAAGTAGGTGTGTTTACACCGAAAACAACGCAACGTGACGAGTTAACAGTAGGTGATGTAGGGTTCTTAGCGGCATCTATTAAAAACGTAGGTGATACACGCGTAGGTGATACAATTACACATGCAAAACGTCCGGCTACAGAGGCGTTAGCGGGTTATCGTAAATTAAACCCAATGGTATTCTGTGGTTTATATCCAATCGATTCTGCACGTTACAACGACTTACGTGATGCGTTAGAAAAATTAGAGTTAAACGATTCTGCTCTTGAGTTTGAACCAGAAACATCTCAAGCGCTAGGATTTGGTTTCCGTTGTGGTTTCTTAGGACTTCTTCACATGGAAATCATTCAAGAACGTATTGAACGTGAATTTAAAATTGATTTAATTACAACAGCGCCAAGCGTTATTTATAAAGTTTATTTAACAAGCGGTGAAGATGTTATTGTTGATAACCCATCTAATATGCCGGATCCACAGTCTATCGATCGTGTAGAAGAGCCGTTTGTGAAGGCGTCAATTATGGTTCCGAATGACTATGTGGGAGCTGTAATGGAAATTTGCCAAGGTAAACGTGGAACGTTTATTGATATGCAATATTTAGATGAAACACGTGTTACACTAACATACGAAATTCCTTTATCAGAGATCGTATATGACTTCTTCGATCAGTTGAAATCAAATACGAAAGGATATGCATCGTTTGACTACGAGTTAATCGGTTATAAACCGTCGAAACTTGTGAAGATGGATATTCTTTTAAATAATGAACAAGTCGATGCTCTATCATTTATCGTACACCGTGATTCAGCGTATGACCGTGGTAAAGTAATCGTAGAGAAGTTAAAAGAATTAATTCCAAGACAACAGTTCGAAGTACCAATTCAGGCGACTATCGGAAACAAGGTTGTAGCACGTTCTACAATTAAGGCGATGCGTAAAAACGTACTTGCGAAATGTTACGGTGGTGACATTTCTCGTAAGCGTAAACTTCTTGATAAGCAAAAAGAAGGTAAAAAACGTATGAAGTCTGTTGGTTCTGTAGAAGTACCGCAAGAAGCATTCATGGCTGTACTGAAAATGGATGATAACTAATAATTAATTGTTATTTCGTACGAATTGAGATAAAAAGAGAAGTCGTTTATACGGCTTCTTTTTTATGTATAATTACTTTTTAGACAACGTAGCTTCTCTCATTTACAATAGTGAGGTGGCTATATTTATGAATGATTGATATAGAGTTAGGAGACTATTAATGTCCGAAAATATTCGAAAAGATATTCACGAGAAAATACAAAATGGCAATTTTAATTGTGAAAAGGAATTGACGCTTTCTATTATTAGCGGGAAGTGGAAAGTTGTGATACTGTGGCATCTTGGTGTGGAAGGGCCTCATCGTTTTAGTGAATTGCAACGATTATTCCCAAGCATTTCTCATAAAGTTTTGTCGAACCAATTAAAAGAGTTAATGGAAGATGGGATTGTTGACCGAACAGTATACCCAGAAGTTCCTCCGCGAGTAGAGTATTATATGACGGAATTAGGCATGTCGCTTTTACCGATCGTTGAAATGATGTATGATTGGGGAAAAATGCGAATGGAACAAATTCGTAATACGTTAGAGAAGTGAAGATTCCTCCGGAGTGCGGAGGTTTTCTTTTTAGAAAGGTAGGAGTTATATTTGGTGCAAGCTGCATATATTCATATTCCATTTTGTCAGCATATTTGTCACTATTGTGATTTTAATAAAGTGTTTATTGAACGCCAACCGGTCGATCAATATTTAGAGTATTTAGAGAAAGAAATAATAAATACAGTTCAAAAAGTACCGTTTGATAGTATGAAAACGATTTTTGTTGGTGGAGGAACTCCGACAGCATTAAATATGGAACAGACAAAAAAGTTACTAGATATTATAAACCGTCGCTTACGTCCGTTTGCTCCAAATTGTGAATTAACATTTGAAGCGAATCCAGGTGATTTACCGAAAGAGAAGTTAAATGTATTGCTAGAAGGTGGAGTGAACCGAATTAGTTTTGGCGTGCAAACATTTCGGGATGAGTTGCTTGAGAAAATTGGGCGTAAGCATACGAGGGAAGATGCATTTGTAGCAATTAGAGAAGCGCAGGAAGTGGGCTTTAAAAATATAAATGTAGATATTATTTATGCTCTGCCAGGGCAGACGATAGAAGATGTAAAAGAAACATTAGACATTGCTTTTACGCTTGGTGTACAACATTTCTCGGCATATTCATTAATTGTGGAACCGAAAACTGTGTTTTATAACTTAATGAATAAAGGGAAATTAAGACTTCCAGGTGAAGATCATGAAGCGAAAATGTATGAAATGGTAATGGATGAAATGGAGAAACACGGCTATACCCAGTATGAAATTAGCAATTTCTCAAAAGGTGATAATGAAAGTAGACACAATCTCACATACTGGAATAATGAGGAGTATTATGGATTTGGAGCTGGAGCGCATAGTTATGTAAATGGAGAACGTATCCAAAATGTAGGGCCGCTCAAGCAATATTTCAATAAAATTGATGAAACTGGATTTCCGTATTTAGATGTTCACGCGGTGACGGAGAAAGAAAGAATGGAAGAAGAGTTGTTCTTAGGTCTTCGAAAAACAAAAGGTGTATCTAAAGTAGCGTTTCAAAGGAAATTTAATATGGAGATGGATCAAGTTTTCGCGAAGCAGTTGCAAAAAAATCAAGAACAAGGATTGCTTGAAGAGAAAGATAGATATGTTCGTTTAACACGAAAAGGAAAATTATTAGGGAATGAAGTATTCCAATCGTTTTTGATTGACTAATTAAATGTTCCATAAACGTGAAAAAGTTTCATTATTTCGTGACGTTTCCGTTGACAATTGAATGTCAATTTTGGTAAGTTATTAATAGATTTAGCACTCGAAGACAAAGAGTGCTAACAGAGGTGATGATGAGATGCTTACGGAACGTCAGCTCTTAATTTTACAAACAATTATTGATGACTTTATTGGATCAGCGCAACCTGTTGGGTCGAGGACGTTGGCTAAGAAAGATGAAATTACGTTTAGTTCAGCTACTATTCGAAATGAAATGGCTGATTTAGAGGAACTAGGGTTTATTGAGAAAACGCATAGTTCTTCAGGACGTGTTCCTTCTGAAAAAGGATATCGTTTTTATGTAGACCATCTTTTAGCGCCGCAAAACTTACCGAACGATGAAATTGTACAAATTAAAGATTTATTTGCTGAAAGAATTTTTGAAGCGGAAAAGATTGCACAGCAATCGGCTCAAATTTTATCAGAGCTTACGAATTATACGGCCATTGTTCTTGGACCGAAGTTAAGCACAAATAAACTTAAAAACGTACAAATTGTACCGCTTGATCGTCAAACTGCAGTCGCTATTATTGTAACGGATACAGGGCATGTACAAAGCAAAACGATTACCGTTCCGGAATCTGTTGATTTATCAGATTTAGAAAAAATGGTTAATATTTTAAATGAAAAGCTATCGGGTGTACCAATGGTAGAACTGCATAACAAAATCTTTAAAGAGATTGTTACAGTTTTACGTGGATATGTTCATAATTACGATAGTGCAATAAAAATGTTAGATGGTACATTTCAAGTTCCTTTATCGGAAAAGATATACTTTGGAGGTAAAGCAAATATGCTTTCGCAACCAGAGTTCCATGACATTCACAAAGTAAGATCCTTGTTGACGATGATTGATAATGAAGCTGAGTTTTATGACATTTTGCGTCATAAACAAGTAGGTATTCAAGTGAACATTGGTAGGGAAAACTCTGCGACAGCCATGGAAGATTGTAGTTTAATTTCTGCAACATATTCGATTGGAGAAGAACAGCTTGGAACAATTGCTATTTTAGGTCCGACAAGAATGCAATACTCTCGGGTAATTAGTTTGTTACAGTTATTTACGAGACAATTTACTGATGGGCTTAAAAAGTAAATGAGAGTAATACATTCGCTCAAGTAATGAAATTTTCATTGCTGTGTGTAATATATAATGCTTAGGTAATTGTGTTCAGCATAATACCTAATACCTTTTAAGGAGGTGAATATTGTGGAAGAGCGTAACGAACAAGTGGTAGAAGAAGTAAAAGAAGCGCAAGTTGAAGAAGCTGTCACGACAGAAAACAGTGAAAAAACTGTAGAAGAAAAAAGTGAGGCTGCTCTTTTACAAGAAAAAGTAGATGAGTTACAAGCGAAGCTAACGGAAACGGAAGGTCGCACATTACGTCTACAAGCTGATTTTGAAAATTATAAGCGTCGTGTCCAAATGGATAAACAGGCTGCTGAAAAATATAGAGCACAAAGTCTAGTTTCAGATATTGTGCCAGCTCTTGATAATTTTGAAAGAGCGATGCAAGTGGAAGCGACTGATGAGCAAACGAAATCCTTGTTACAAGGTATGGAAATGGTGCATCGTCAATTGCTAGAAGCGTTGACTAAAGAAGGTGTTGAAGCGATTGAAGCTGTTGGTAAACAGTTTGATCCTAATGAACACCAAGCTATTATGCAAGTGGAAGATAGTGAATTTGAATCAAACGCGGTAGTTGAAGAATTCCAAAAAGGTTATAAACTAAAAGACCGTGTGATTCGCCCATCAATGGTAAAAGTAAATCAATAATTTACATAAAAGTAGGAGGATTCGCCATGAGTAAAATTATCGGTATTGACTTAGGTACAACAAACTCTTGTGTAGCTGTTATGGAAGGTGGAGAACCAAAGGTTATCCCAAATCCAGAAGGAAACCGTACAACACCTTCTGTTGTAGCTTTCAAAAATGAAGAGCGTCAAGTTGGGGAAGTTGCAAAGCGTCAAGCAATTACAAACCCAAATACAATCATGTCTGTTAAACGTCATATGGGTACAGACTACAAAGTAGAAGTTGAAGGTAAAGATTATACACCTCAAGAAATTTCTGCAATCATTTTACAAAACTTAAAAGCTTCTGCTGAAGCATACTTAGGTGAAACGGTAACGAAAGCTGTTATTACAGTACCTGCATACTTCAACGATGCAGAACGTCAAGCAACAAAAGATGCTGGTCGTATCGCTGGTTTAGAAGTTGAGCGTATCATTAACGAACCAACAGCAGCAGCGCTTGCTTACGGTTTAGAAAAACAAGATGAAGAGCAAAAAATCTTAGTATATGACTTAGGTGGCGGTACATTTGACGTATCTATCCTTGAGTTAGCAGACGGAACATTCGAAGTTATTTCAACTGCTGGTGACAACCGTCTTGGTGGAGATGACTTTGACCAAGTTATTATTGACCACTTAGTAGCTGAGTTCAAAAAAGAAAATAACATTGATTTAAGCCAAGATAAAATGGCACTTCAACGTTTGAAAGATGCAGCTGAAAAAGCGAAAAAAGATCTTTCTGGCGTAACACAAACACAAATTTCATTACCATTCATTAGTGCTGGAGCTGCTGGTCCATTACATTTAGAATTAACGTTAACAAGAGCGAAATTCGAAGAGATTTCAGCGGGTCTTGTTGAAAGAACGTTAGAGCCAACTCGTCGTGCATTAAAAGACGCTGGTTTTGCTCCAAGCGAATTAGATAAAGTTATCCTTGTTGGTGGATCTACTCGTATTCCAGCTGTACAAGAAGCTATTAAACGTGAAACTGGTAAAGAACCATATAAAGGTGTAAACCCTGATGAAGTTGTAGCATTAGGTGCTGCAGTTCAAGGTGGCGTACTTACTGGTGATGTAGAAGGCGTACTATTATTAGACGTAACTCCACTTTCTTTAGGTATTGAAACTATGGGTGGTGTGTTCACGAAATTAATCGAGCGTAACACTACAATTCCAACAAGTAAGTCACAAGTATTCTCAACAGCTGCTGATAACCAACCGGCAGTAGACATTCACGTATTACAAGGTGAGCGTCCAATGTCAGCTGACAACAAAACATTAGGTCGTTTCCAATTAACAGACCTTCCACCAGCACCACGTGGTATTCCACAAATCGAAGTAACATTCGATATTGATGCGAACGGTATCGTTAACGTACGTGCAAAAGACTTAGGAACAAGCAAAGAGCAAACTATTACAATCCAATCTTCTTCAGGTCTTTCTGATGAAGAAGTAGATCGTATGGTACAAGAAGCAGAAGCAAATGCTGACGCTGACCAAAAACGTAAGGAAGAAGTTGAACTTCGTAACGAAGCTGATCAGCTTGTATTCCAAACGGATAAAGTTGTAAAAGATTTAGAAGGTAAAGTGGATGCGGCTGAAGTTGCAAAAGCAACAGAAGCGAAAGAAGCATTACAAGCTGCGATCGAGAAGAACGAGCTTGAGGAAATCCGTGCGAAAAAAGATGCTTTACAAGAAATCGTACAACAATTAACTGTTAAATTATATGAGCAAGCTCAAGCAGCTGCAGGGCAAGCAGAAGGTGCACAAGGAGCACAAGATGCTGGCGCGAAGAAAGACAATGTAGTAGACGCTGAGTTTGAAGAAGTAAAAGAAGATAAGTAATATAAATAAGTAAGATGACAAAAAGTCAAAGTCAAGCGTGCCTTGATTTTGACTTTTTTCACGAATGAAAAGAAAAGTGTGAGGTTCTTAAGTTTTTTACTTTGCATACTGTAAGTGAGGAAACTTTGTTGCAAAGCACTTTCTTTCGGTGTTAAAATTACGTTTATGTGAAAGATTCGGGGGTTGTAAATTTATGAGTAAACGAGACTATTATGAGGTCCTTGGACTTAGCCAGGGTGCTTCAAAAGATGAAATAAAAAAAGCGTATCGTCGTTTGGCTAAAAAATACCATCCAGACGTAAGTAAAGAAGAAAATGCAATTGAAAAGTTTAAAGAAGTACAAGAAGCATACGAAGTATTAAGCGACGATCAAAAGCGCGCGCAATATGATCAATTTGGTCATGCTGGTGCAAATCAAGGCTTTGGCGGCGGAGGAGACTTCGGCGGTGGCTTCGGTTTCGAAGATATCTTTAGTTCGTTCTTTGGCGGCGGTGGCGGGAGACGTCGTGATCCAAATGCTCCGCGTCAAGGTGCTGACTTACAATATCAAGTTACTTTAGAGTTTGAGGAAGCTATTTTTGGTAAAGAATTAAATGTTGAGATTCCAGTAGAAGATCCATGTGATACTTGTAAAGGTAGCGGAGCGAAACCAGGAACTTCAAAAGAAACATGTAAACATTGTTCAGGATCAGGGCAAGTAAGTGTAGAACAAAATACACCATTTGGTCGTATCGTAAACCGTCAAGCTTGTGGTCATTGTTCAGGAACTGGTCAAATGATTAAAGAAAAATGTACGACATGTCACGGTTCTGGTAAAGTACGTAAACGTAAAAAAATCAACGTTAAGATTCCGGCAGGTATCGATAATGGTCAACAAATTCGTGTATCTGGAAAAGGTGAAGCAGGCGTAAATGGCGGACCGGCAGGAGATTTATATGTTGTTGTTCATGTTAGAAATCATGAATTCTTTGAGCGTGAAGGAGATCACATTATTTGCGAAATGCCATTAACATTTGCGCAAATGGCACTTGGTGCTGAAGTGGAAGTTCCTACTGTTCATGGGAAAGTGAAGCTGAAAATTCCAGCAGGAACACAAACAGGAACAGAATTCCGCTTAAAAGGAAAAGGTGCTCCGAACGTACGTGGATACGGTCAAGGAGATCAATATGTAGTCGTTCGTGTTGTTGTACCGACGAAATTAACTTCACATCAAAAAGAGTTATTACGTGAATTTGCGGGACAAGAAGAGCAGGATGATAGTTTATTTGGAAAGCTTAAACGTGCTTTCAAAGGGGAATAATGGAAATAAAAAATGGAGTTGGTAAATTGTGAAATGGTCAGAAGTTAGTATTCATACAACAGAAGAAGCAGTAGAAGCTGTCTCTCATATTTTACACGAAGCTGGTGCTAGTGGAGTTGCAATTGAGGATCCAGCGGAGTTGACGAAAGAGCGCGAGCAACAATATGGTGAAATTTATGCATTGAACCCAGATGAATATCCGGCGGAAGGTGTATTAATAAAAGCATATTTCCCACAAACGGATTCTTTACAGGAAACGATTGCGGGTGTAAAATCATCTATTGATATGCTTCCATCTTACGACATCGAAATTGGTACTGGAAATATTACCGTTAACGAAGTCAATGAAGAAGATTGGGCTACTGCTTGGAAAAAATATTACCATCCAGTACAAATTTCTGATACATTCACAATTGTGCCGACGTGGGAAGAATATACACCAGCTTCTCCGGAAGAAAAAATTATTGAATTAGATCCAGGTATGGCGTTTGGGACAGGAACCCATCCGACAACAACGATGTGTATTCGTGCTTTAGAAAAAACAGTTCAGCCAGGTGATACTGTCATTGATGTAGGAACAGGTTCTGGTGTACTTAGTATTGCAGCGGCAAAATTAGGTGCGTCTTCTGTTCAAGCCTATGATTTAGATCCAGTTGCAGTAGAAAGTGCAGAAATGAATGTACGTTTAAATAAAACAGATGATATCGTGTCTGTTGGACAAAATAGTCTTTTAGAAGGTATTGAAGGTCCTGTTGATTTAATCGTAGCTAACTTATTGGCAGAAATTATTCTTTTATTCCCTGAGGATGCAGCAAGAGTTGTGAAGTCGGGCGGATTATTTATTACATCGGGCATTATTGCAGCGAAGGAAAAGATAATTTCTGAGGCGCTAGAAAAAGCTGGATTTACAATTGAAGAAGTATTACGAATGGAAGATTGGGTAGCAATTATTGCACGAAATGCGTAATATAGATTTTAGTTTATAATGAAAAGGGGAGTCTCTCACTATAAGGTGAGGGACTTGCCGTTTGTTATATGAAAAAATGATAACGTTTCGTTCTTTTCGTAAGTGTTGACTTACGAAAGGAACGAAACTCTACTAAGGTGATTATATGCAACGTTATTTTGTAGAAGAGAAATATGTAAATGAGACAAGTATTCGCATTGTAGGTGATGACGTACATCATATCGCAAGAGTGATGCGTATGTCAGCTGGGGATCACATTTATTGCTGTGTAAACGGAAAAACAGCAGTATGTTCAATTGATGAAATTACCAGTGAATTTATTAATACGGCTATTGTAGAATGGGTAGAGGCGTCAAGTGAACTTCCTGTTTTCGTGACGATTGCAAGTGGACTGCCGAAAGGAGACAAGCTAGAGTTAATTTTCCAAAAAGGAACTGAGCTTGGGGCAGCCGCATTTTTACCATTTCAAGCATCTCGCTCTATTGTAAAATGGGATGCGAAAAAAGCTGATAAAAAAGTTGAGCGTTTAAGAAAAATTGTGAAAGAAGCTGCGGAACAATCGCATAGAAGCGAAATTCCAGAAGTGCATGCACCGGCATCATTTAAGCAATTGCTTTCAATGAGTAATGAGTATGATGTATGCCTTGTTGCGTACGAAGAGGAAGCAAAACAAGGTGAGAAATCCAATTTTGCTAAAGCTTTAACGACGATGAAACCAGGCCAAAAACTATTGATTGTATTTGGACCAGAAGGTGGTTTAGCGGAGGAAGAGATTACTACGCTTCGTGAACATAAATTTGTACCATGTAGTTTAGGACCAAGAATTTTAAGAACAGAAACGGCGCCGTTATACGCGTTAAGTGCTGCTTCGTATCATTTTGAATTGATGGGGTGATGATCAATGTCAACTGTTGCGTTCCATACGTTAGGTTGTAAAGTAAACCACTATGAAACAGAGGCCATTTGGCAATTGTTTAAACAAGGTGGATATGAAAGAACTGAATATGAAAAGAAAGCTGATGTATATGTTATTAATACGTGTACAGTAACGAATACGGGAGATAAGAAAAGCCGTCAAGTTATTAGACGTGCTGTTCGTCAAAATCCGGATGCAGTTATTTGTGTAACGGGATGTTATGCACAAACATCTCCAGCGGAAATTATGGCGATTCCAGGTGTAGATATTGTAGTTGGTACACAGGATCGTGAAAAGATGTTAGGATACATCGAAGAATTCCGCAAAGAGCGTCAACCAATTAATGCTGTCCGCAACATTATGAAAACACGTGTATACGAAGAACTGGATGTACCTTATTTCACGGATCGTACACGTGCATCTTTAAAAATACAAGAAGGTTGTAATAATTTCTGTACATTCTGTATTATTCCTTGGGCACGTGGTTTAATGCGTTCTCGTGATGGAAAAGAAGTTATTAAACAAGCGCAGCAATTAGTAGATGCAGGTTATAAAGAAATCGTATTAACAGGTATTCATACAGGTGGGTACGGTGAAGATATTAAAGATTATAACTTAGCTGGATTACTTCGTGATATGGAAGCGGAAGTAGGCGGATTAAAACGTCTTCGTATTTCTTCTATTGAAGCGAGTCAGATTTCAGATGAAGTAATTGAAGTGTTAGATAAGTCTGAAGTAGTTGTACGTCACTTGCACATTCCATTGCAATCTGGATCTAATACTGTATTAAAGCGTATGCGTCGTAAGTATACGATGGAATTTTTCCAAGAGCGTTTAGATCGATTGAAAGAAGCGTTACCAGGTCTTGCGATTACATCGGATGTGATTGTTGGTTTTCCGGGTGAAACAGAAGAAGAATTTATGGAAACATACAATTTCATTAAAGAGAATCGCTTCTCAGAGTTACACGTATTCCCTTACTCAAAGCGTACAGGAACACCTGCAGCGCGTATGGAGGATCAAGTTCCTGAAGATGTGAAGAATGATCGTGTTCATCGTTTAATTGAACTATCTAACCAATTAGCGAAAGAGTATGCGTCACAGTTTGAAGGGGAAGTGCTTGAAATCATTCCGGAAGAGCAATTTAAAGAGGGCGACCGTAAAGGGTTATATGTAGGCTATACGGATAACTACTTAAAAATTGTATTTGCAGGATCAGAAGAATTAATTGGTAAGCTAGTGAAAGTGAAAATTACGAAAGCTGGTTATCCATATAACGAAGCGCAATTTGTTCGTGTTCTTGAAGATGATGTAAAAAAAGAATCAGCAAGCGCATAAAATGAAACTTTAATGAGTGGGGTTTTTGTTCCTCCCCGCTCATTATCAGCCGGACTCCTACCTAAGTTCTTTGCTTTTGCTGAATTTTGAGGTGGGGGTCTTACTGCCCGGTAAATAGCAGGATAAAAAAAGCATGCAAACGGAAACGATTTGCATGCTTTCTTTTTTTTCGTGGAGAAGTTAAGTACTGAAAAGGCAGGTACGTCGAATGAGTAGTTATTTAATATTTTCTTGTATTAAAAAAGATGTAATGATAAAAATATAGTTGTCTTCAGGGGAAAAGGATAATAGCTATCTACATAGCTTTTGAACAGGGAAGGGCATCTATTCTTCTTTTATTCTGCCAAATAGTTGACCTGAAGTGATAAAATGTATTATAATCGTAAAAGACATGCTGAAGAAGGGTTTCTTTTTGCATGCTGAAATTAGTATGTAAGTGTGATGTTTCGGAGGGAGGGAAAGAGAATGTCAAAAACAGTCGTTCGTAAAAACGAGTCTTTGGAGGATGCACTTCGCCGTTTTAAAAGATCGGTTTCTAAAACTGGTACACTTGCTGAAGCAAGAAAGCGCGAGTTTTATGAAAAGCCAAGTGTAAAACGTAAGAAGAAATCTGAAGCGGCAAGAAAGCGTAAATTCTAAGAGAGGGTGTAAGTTATGAGTCTTCTCGGTCGTTTAAACGATGATATGAAACAAGCGATGAAGAATAAACAAAAAGAAAAATTAACCGTTATTCGTATGGTTAAGGCTGCTTTACAAAATGAAGGTATTAAACTGCAACATACTCTTACTGAAGAAGAGGAATTAACAGTTTTAGCTCGTGAAGTAAAACAGTATAAGGACTCCCTCCTTGAATTTAAAAAAGCTGGTCGTGAAGACCTTGTTAATAAACTGCAAAGTGAAATTCAGATTTTAAGCGCATATTTGCCGGAGCAATTAACAGAAGAAGAACTAGCGAATGTAATTAAGCAAGTTATTTCTGAAGTTGGTGCGACTTCTAAAGCAGATATGGGTAAGGTGATGACTGCTGTTATGCCGAAAGTAAAAGGTAAAACAGACGGATCACTTGTGAATAAGCTGGTTATCCAGCTATTAGCATAAAAAAACGTCTCATTTCGTATGAGACGTTTTTTTATGCTTTTTTTCAGTTTGGACGTGATATTACAAGCTCTTTTTTCATACATATGGGATGAGAGGGGGTCTTTTGAGATGAAAAAATTAGAACAAATGAAGAATTGGTTAACAAAGCAAATAGACCTGCCAGTGGATGTGCTAATGGATCTACCTCGGATCACGCTTGTTGGGCAAGTGCATATCTATATAGAAAATCATCGGGGTTTATTAGTGTTTTCAGATAAAGAAGTAAGATTGTTATTAAAGCACGGTCAATTATTAATTAAAGGGCAATCCTTTATTATTAAAACAATCCTTCCAGAAGAACTTTTGCTTGAAGGAATAATTGAGCAAGTGACATTTTTAGAAAACGAAAAAAAAGAGGAGTGAGGGAAACTTCCATATGTGAAGTTTTTCTTCGTTATTTTCGTGATTCGAACTTACTATTCAGTTTATCTCGCTATTTATGGGTGGTAGAACTCTTTATTTCATTTTCGTACGAGCTATTTTGCTAATTAAAGTGAAAAAAGTAGTGTGTATACTTTTGGAAAGGTAGTGGAGATAGTAGATGAAAAATAAATGGTTTATAAAGTGGCTTGGATATGTAAGAGTACGAATTGAAGGTAGAGGAGCGGAACGGTTCGTTAACGAATGTGTACGTAGAAAATTATTAGTTTGGGATGTTAAGAAGATTGCTGATGAAACGTTAGTTTTTTGTATGTTATTACGAGATGTGAAGAAAATAAAACCAATTTATAGAAAAAATGAATGTAAACTATATTTTATTGGGCGTTACGGTTTTCCCTTTTTGAATAAGCGTTTAATTAAAAATAGTGGATTCTTAATTGGGTTTTTAATTTTCTTTTTTGGCATGATTGCATTATCCAATATGGTTTGGAAAATTGAAATTACAGGGGCGAAACCTGAAACAGAATATATATTGATGAAAGAATTGGACAAAATGGGTATTAAAAAAGGGAAATTACAATTCCAAATGCCTAATGTAGAAGATGTACAACGTCATTTGACAGACAATATTAATGCGATTACTTGGGCGGGACTAGAAATAAGAGGAACGACGTATCATTTTAAAATTGTTGAAAAAAACGAGCCGAAAAAAGAAAAGGAACAAAGGCCGCAAAATTTAGTAGCAAAAAAAGAAGCGATTGTGACAAAAACATTTGTTGAAGTAGGAAAACCAGTCGTCTTGAAAAATGACCATGTCGAAAAAGGGCAGCTTCTCGTATCAGGGGTATACGGTAATGAGGAGAGTCCGACGATTGTTTCGGCGAAAGGTATTGTATATGGAGAAACGTGGTACACATCTGAGGTGAATGTACCACTGAAGACGCAATTTCAAGTATATACTGGCAATGCATATAATGAGCATTACCTTACGTTTGGGAGTGCGAAAATAAAAATATGGGGATTTCAACATGATAAGTATAAACGCTCTCGTACTGAAAGTGTAAAACACGATGTGAAACTATTTGGTTTTACACTGCCGATCGCGTATGAAAAAGATATTGTACGAGAAGAGGAAGAAGCGAATCGGGAATATACAGAAAAACAGGCAATGAAAGTAGCAAAAGAGATGGCTGAAAAAGAACTAAAGAAAAAATTGGATGAACATGCTATGATTGTAAGTGATAAGATTTTGAGTAAAGAGGTTGAGGCGGATCAACTAAAAGTCACGTTGCATTATACTGTGATCGAAAATATTGCAGAGCCACAACCAATATCCGAATCCGATATTCAAGGAGACTGAGTAATGGCAGAACAATTAGTAGAAATGAACCAACAATTGGAAAATACTAACGAAGCAATCGCTCTTTTTGGAGTCAATGATGCTCATTTGAAAGTAATTGAACGTGAACTGAATGTATCGATTGTAACTAGAGGTGAAACTGTTCATGCATCTGGAGCAGTTGAAACTGTGACACTCGTAGAAAAAATCTTACAGCAATTACTTGTTGTTATTCGAAAAGGTATATCAATTACAGAAAGAGATGTTGCGTATGCAATTCAGCTCGCACAACAAGGGAAAATTGCTCAATTTGAAGAGTTATATGAAGAAGAAATCTTTAAAACGGCAAAAGGTAAATCCATTCGTGTAAAAACAATGGGGCAAAGAAGATATATTCATGCAATGAAGAAGAATGATATTGTATTTGGAATGGGACCTGCTGGGACTGGGAAAACATACTTAGCTGTAGTAATGGCTGTGAGAGCTTTAAAGCAAGGGTATGTAAAGAAAATTATTTTAACGAGACCGGCTGTAGAAGCTGGAGAGAGTTTAGGTTTTTTACCAGGAGATTTGAAAGAGAAGGTAGATCCGTATTTACGTCCATTGTATGATGCTTTGCACGATATTCTTGGACAAGAATATACGCAACGTATGATGGAGCGAGGGGTAATTGAAATCGCACCTCTTGCTTATATGAGAGGGCGTACGCTCGATGATTCATTTGTTATTTTAGATGAAGCGCAAAATACAACGGGTGCACAAATAAAAATGTTTTTAACTAGATTAGGTTTTAGTTCTAAAATGGTTATTACGGGGGATCCTTCACAAGTAGACTTACCAAAAGGGGTAAAATCAGGGCTTTCGCTAGCTTCTAACATTTTATCTGGTGTGTCAGGTCTTTCATTTATTACATTAGAACAAACGGACGTTGTGAGGCATCCGCTGGTGCAACGTATTATTGAGGCATATGATAAAATGGAATGATCCTATTTGTCAGGATCATTTCTTTTTGTATTAAGGTTGGCGAACGGCATGTTTTTTACTATCATAAAAGATAAGAGAAATAAACTATAGGTACTGGTTTATCAAAATGTTACTTAAAAGTATCGTTGGCTAGAAGAAATGAAAGCTATAAATAGTTTCACTTTATTTCTGGAGAGGAGAAGGTATTGAAATCATGTTAAGATCTGAAGAAATTTCTAAGTGGTTTCGTAATTTACAACATTCGAAAAAACTAAGTTGGATTTCTTACGTTTTATTAGGAGCAGTGTTGTTTTTTGCACTTATGAATAATGTAAAACCAGAGCAATTAGATGTTGATATGTATTCTATTGCAAAAAAAACAATTCATTCTCCTATTAAAATTGAAGATAAGGTTATAACGGACAGAAAAAAACAAGAGGCCGCTCAAAAAGTTGGGGATCAATATACATATAGAAGTGAATATAAACAAAATAGAGTAGATATTGTAAATGATGTTTTTGCTAAGGTAAATGAAGCAATTCAAGAGATGAAAGCTGCTGGACCTGAAGAGCAAAAAAAGATGACTGATGCAAATAAATTAGAAAAGTTGAAGAAGAAGTTGCCATCTAATTTAACAAAGGAATTATCTGATGAGAATTTATTATATTTTATTAATGCAGAACCGGATCAATTAGAATTAGCAAAGAACGCGGCTCTAACGTCTGTTAGTGTTATTATGGGTGGAAATATTAAAATGTCCGAAGAAATAGCAGCAAAAGAGCGATTTGTTAATGAAATGAAAAGCCTCAATGTGAATAGCGGATTGAAGGAAGCTGTGAACGCGCTAGGATCATATGCAATTACAGCAAATTATTTTTATGATCCGGCTGTAACGAAAGAGAAGAAGAAAGCGGAAGAAGATTTAGTTCCACCTGTTTATATTCTTCAAGGACAAGTTATTGTTAGAGAAGGTGAAACAATTTCAAGTGATATGTATAATCAGTTGAAATTAGTCGGTTTATTAGAGAAAGGTAATAGTTTTCAGCCTTATGTTGGATTAGCAGTGCTCATTGGTGTGTTACTGTACTTTATGCATAAGCAGTTTGAAGTATTTTTACAGCGTAAAAGAGAAGATAGACCATATATTTTAGCGTATATTACAATTTTGTCTATCACGATTGTTTTAATGAAAACGATTAGTTTGTTTCAAAAGCTTGAATATGCAGGAATTGCGTATGTTGTCCCGGTTGCGATGGGAACAATACTTGTAAAACTAATGATTGGCGATCGATTTGTATTTTTAACAAGTATGATTTTTTCTGTGTGCGGAAGTATTATGTTTAATGAAGGGGTAACAAGTACACTGAATTATAGTGTAGGTATTTATGTGTTGTTAAGTTCATTATCAGTAAGCATTTTCTTAAGAGAAAAAAATCGTCGTACGATGATTTTGCAAGCTGGTATACTCGTTTCTATCTTAAATGTGGTCGTCTTAGCGGCGTTATTATTATTACGTAATGGGAATTTTTCACCTCTTGAAATTGGAACGCAATTATTGATGGCTTCCGTTTCAGGAATTATCTCATCCGTTTTGGCTATGGGGATATTACCATATTTAGAGAGTGGACTTGGAATTGTATCAAGCATGAAGCTTATGGAACTATCAAGTCCGAATCATCCGCTTTTGCGTAGAATTTTGTTAGAAGCGCCAGGAACGTATCACCACAGTGTAATGGTAGCGAATCTTTCTGAGGCAGCGTGTGAAGCGGTTGGAGCAAATGGTGTATTAGCACGTGTAGGGGCGTATTATCATGATGTAGGAAAAACAGTACAACCGCAATTCTTTATTGAAAACCAGATGGGAATTGAAAATCCACATGATAAATTAGAGCCTGTGACGAGTAAAGATATTATCATTGCTCATGTAACAGATGGAGTCAGAATGCTCGAAGAATACCATATTCCGCAAGAAATTATCGATATTGCTGGACAACACCATGGTACAACATTACTTAAATATTTTTACTATAAGGCAATTAAAGAAGATAAAGAAAAATATACAGAAGAGATGTTTCGCTATCCGGGATCAAAAGCAACTTCTAAAGAGTCGGCAATTGTTGGTATTGCTGATAGTGTTGAGGCGGCGGTACGATCTATGAATCACCCAACGCCAGATCAAATTAATAATTTAGTGCAAAGTATTATTAAAGATCGCCTGCAAGATGGGCAATTTAGTGAATGTGATTTGACGTTTAAGGAACTACAAATCGTTGGAAAAACGTTATGTGAAACGTTAAATGGTATTTTCCATTCGCGTATTACATATCCGGAACCACCGGAAGAGAAGGAGAAAGAATGAGTTTATTAATTGATTTCATTGATGAAACAGAAGAAGTGAAAGAAGAATATGTGAATTTAATTCGTGAGATATTAGAAAAAGCAGCTCAAATGGAAAAAATAGAGGATGGTGCGGAGTTATCAGTGACATTTGTAGATAACGAACGCATTCGCGAGATTAATCGTGATTACCGAGATAAGGATCAGCCTACTGATGTCATTTCCTTTGCTATGGAAGAAATGGGAGAAGGAGAAATGGAAATTGTAGGTGCAGAGATGCCTCGTATGTTAGGTGACCTTATTATTTCTATTCCGAGAGCGAAAGAACAAGCTGAAGAGTATGGACATTCTTTTGATCGTGAACTTGGCTTTTTAGCGTTACATGGCTTTTTACATTTACTTGGTTATGACCACATGACAGAAGAGGATGAAAAAGAAATGTTTGGAAGACAAAAAGAAATTTTAGAGGCATTTGGATTAGGACGATGAAAAAAGGAAAACTTATAAATAGTTTTGGATATGCTATAGCAGGTATATTCTTTTGTCTTCGTCATGAACGAAATATGAAAATTCATTATTTAGCCGCAGTCATTGTTATATGCTGCGGCTTTTATTTCCATATTACGAAAGTAGAGTGGACAGTATTACTTATTGTAATAGGAATTGTAATGAGTTTAGAGATGGTAAATACGGCTGTGGAAAAAACAGTAGATTTAGCGACTACCGATATACATCCGTTTGCGAAAATTGCAAAGGATGTCGCAGCCGGATCGGTTTTATTGTTTGCGATAATAGCTGTTATAATTGGTGCTATTATCTTTTTGCCGTATGTGGTATAGTTGCATTCCAAAGCTTTTATGAAGCTTTGAAAGTGCCGTAAAGGCCTTTAATGAGAGAGTGTATCTATTCACAGCTGTGGACAGGAAGGATGCGGGAATATGAATAGTAAACAATTAATTCAAGAAGCAATCGAAGCGCGTAAACAAGCGTACGTACCATATTCTAAATTTCAAGTAGGTGCAGCATTATTAACACAGGATGGAAAAGTATATCGTGGATGTAATGTTGAGAATGCATCATATGGCTTATGTAACTGTGCAGAAAGAACAGCTTTATTTAAGGCGGTTTCTGAAGGAGATAAAGAGTTTGTAGCTATCGCGATTGTGGCGGATACAAAGCGTCCAGTACCTCCTTGTGGAGCATGTCGACAAGTTATGGTAGAATTATGTAAACAGGATACGAAAGTATACCTATCAAATTTACATGGTGACGTTCAAGAGACGACAGTCGGAGAATTGTTACCAGGAGCATTTTTAGCGGAGGATTTACATGAATAGAAAAGGTTATAAATCAGGTTTTGTCTCTATTATTGGCAGACCGAATGTTGGGAAATCTACATTTTTAAATCGTATTATCGGCCAGAAAATTGCCATTATGAGTGACAAGCCACAAACAACTCGTAATAAAATTCAAGGCGTATATACAGAAAATGATTCACAAGTAATTTTCATTGATACACCAGGAATACATAAACCTAAACATAAATTAGGCGACTTCATGGTGAAGATGGCTCAAACGACATTAAAAGAAGTTGATATTGTTCTGTTTATGGTCAATGCAGTTGAAGGATTTGGTCGTGGTGAGGAATTTATTATTGAGAAATTAAAAGAAACGAAACAACCAGTATTTTTAGTAATTAATAAAATTGACCAACTTCATCCAGAGCAATTGTTAGAGTTAATTGATCAATACCGTAAACTATATGAGTTTGCAGAGATTGTACCAATTTCTGCATTAGACGGCAATAATGTGGATGCTTTAATTGGAACAATTAAAAAGTATTTACCAGAAGGACCGCAATATTACCCAGATAATCAAGTAACGGATCATCCAGAGCGATTTATTATTTCAGAGCTTATTCGTGAAAAAGTATTACATTTAACACGTGAAGAAGTGCCGCACTCTGTAGCGGTTGTTATTGATGCAATTCAAAAACGTGAGGGCGGAGCGGTTTATATAAACGCAACGATTGTTGTTGAACGTGCATCACAAAAAGGAATTATTATAGGTAAGCAAGGAAAGATGTTAAAAGAAGTCGGTAAGCGAGCTCGTTTTGACATTGAAGCACTACTTGGTTCTAAAGTATTTTTAGAAGTATGGGTAAAAGTGCAAAAGGATTGGCGTAATAAAATGTCTCAGCTTCGTGACCTTGGTTTCCGCGAAGACGAGTACTAAAATAGAGTAAAGCTGTAATCAGCGGATGTTTTGTTCATCCGCTGATTATTGGTTTTTATAAGTTTTGATAAATTAGGAAAAATTTTTCTCACATGAAAATGGACAAAATGGGTCAATTTAATAACAACAAAGGAAATTGGTTTATAGGCTACGCTTATTGAGAAAGGTGGATTCTTATGCTAGATTTTACCTGGAAGTTTTTCTCCAAAACAGGAAGCATTGAAACGTACTTGCTTTTGAAAGAAATGGAAAAAGACGTAAACGATGAGATGGATCAACATGAAGAGGAGCTAGCGCATCTAGACTCTCCAATTTCTTGACCCGTTTTGTTCAAACCTTGGATGGTGACGAACATGTTTCAAAAAGTTGAGGGCATCGTTATCCGTACGACAGATTACGGAGAAACGAACAAGATTGTTACAATATTCTCAAGAGAATTGGGTAAGGTAAGTGCAATGGCAAGAGGAGCGAAAAAACCGAAAAGCCGGTTAGCATCTGTTTCGCAACTTATGACCCATGGTAATTTTCTTATTCAAATGGGATCTGGACTTGGAACTTTGCAACAAGGCGAGATTATTTCAACTATGAAAGAAATTCGCGAGGATATATTTTTAACTGCTTATGCATCATTTATTGTTGAGTTAACTGATAAAGCAACAGAAGATAAAAAACATAATCCATATTTATTTGAAATGTTATATCAAACGTTGCATTATATGTGTGAGGGTGTTGATTCAGAAGTATTATCATTAATTTATCAAACGAAAATGCTTCCGGTATTAGGGATGCGCCCGTACTTTGATACATGTGCGATTTGTCATCAAGAAACAGATTTTGTCGCCTTCTCTGTCCGGGAAGGCGGTTTTCTGTGCTCGCGTCATGCTGAGCAAGACCAGTATCGTATACCAGTGGGGGAAGCTGTTCATAAATTATTACGTCTTTTCTACCACTTCGATTTACATAGACTTGGCAATGTATCAGTGAAGGATAGCACAAAAAAACAAATGCGTTTAGTATTGAATACATATTATGATGAATATTGCGGGATTTATTTGAAGTCAAGACGTTTCTTAGAACAACTTGATAAGTTTCAAATATAATTTGGGACCGTATACGGTCCTTTTTACATCCTATCTTTTTCGAATAGCATATTTAGTATATAATATTTAAGAGATAGTATAACTTTTTTCGTTGTGCATTAAAGGTGGTGATTATCATAGAGCTGAATAAACGGCAAGAACATATCATTCAGATTGTAAAAGATCACGGTCCTATTACAGGGGAGTCAATTGCTGCGCAATTAGGACTAACACGTGCAACGCTAAGACCAGACTTAGCAATTTTAACGATGGCTGGTTATTTAGAAGCGCGTCCACGCGTAGGTTATTTTTATACGGGTAAAACCGGGGGGCAGCTATTATCTGAAGCTGTTAAGAAAATTAAAGTACAAGATTATCAATCTAGACCAGCTGTAATTGATAAAAATGTATCAGTATACGATGCGATTTGTACTATGTTTTTAGAGGATGTAGGTACATTGTTCGTTGTAGATCAATCGACGCTATTAGTTGGCGTTGTATCTCGTAAAGATTTATTACGAGCTAGCCTTGGAAAGCAGGATTTAACCTCTCTTCCGGTTAATATTATCATGACAAGGATGCCGAACATTGCGATGTGTCGTAGAGAAGATTCTTTATATGATATTGCGATGGAATTAATAGAAAGACAGATTGATGCAATGCCAGTTGTAAAAGATACGAAACAAGGTTTAGAAGTGATTGGACGAATTACAAAAACAAATATTACACGTGCGTTTGTAAACTTAGTAAATAACGAATAAGTGTAATTTGTTTAAAGTGAGGTAATGTAATGGATAATAAAATCGTATATGTCGTATCTGACTCTGTTGGAGAAACGGCTGATTTGGTTGTTCGAGCAGCGATGGGGCAATTCCCATTTGCTCCTGATATTAGACGTGTACCGTATGTAGAAGATACAGGGACATTAAAAGAAGTGATTTCGATTGCTAAGGGCAATCAAGCGCTTATTTGTTTTACGTTAGTAAAGCCTGACATGCGTCAGTATTTAGTGACAGAGGCTGCGAAAGAAGGCGTAGAGGCATATGATATTATCGGGCCTCTTATCGATCAAATTGAAGAAATTACAGGGCAAGTACCAAGATATGAGCCGGGTGTTGTTCGTAGATTAGATGAAGAATACTTTAAAAAGATTGAAGCGATTGAGTTTGCTGTAAAGTATGATGATGGTAGAGACGCACGTGGTATTTTAAAAGCAGATATCGTGTTGATTGGAATTTCGCGCACATCAAAAACACCACTTTCTCAATATTTAGCTCATAACAAACGTTTGAAAGTTGCCAATGTACCGCTCGTACCAGAAGTAGATCCGCCTGAAGAATTATATCAAGTGGCTAAAGAAAAATGCTTCGGTTTGAAAATTACGCCAGATAAGTTGAATCATATTCGAAAAGAGCGATTGAAATCACTTGGACTAAGTGACGGTGCAACATATGCCAATATTAATCGTATTAAAGAAGAAATTGATCACTTTGAGAATGTAGTTGGTAAAATAAATTGTCAAGTAATTGATGTATCGAATAAAGCGATTGAAGAAACAGCCAACATTATTGTGAATGCAGTGCAAAACCAAAAATTGTTTTAGCACATTTACCAAAGGTGAATGTGCTTTTTTCGCTCGTGAGAAACACAATACCTGTTGATTTCGTAATAGATTATAGCGGAGTGGTTATACTTATATTCTTCTGTCTTTTTATTATGCTAAAGGCAGGGTTTCGTTATCCTGAAATAGAAGATGAAAAAATAAAGGGATATGTAGCGTAGTTGAAGAAAATATATTATAATAAAAAATTGTGATAAAAACCTATATTTTACGTTTAGACTTTAATTTTTCAGAATAAACTAGGGATAGGATTTACGAAAAGACATGTAATTACGTTAAATCGACAAAATCTATACAAGAAAACGCACATTATGGAAGGATTCGCAGAAGGGATGTAGAATACAGAAATATGCAAAACATCAATATCGTATTAGTTGATGCAGATGCATATCCTGTGAATGCTGAAAATTGTGCAAGTTGGAACGAAAGTTCATGTCGAAATTTTGTTTGTCACATCGTATGCTCATCGTTTAAGGAAGTAGCAAGGGAAATTGGATCTATGTAGATGCTGAATAAGCTAAAGTTGATTTTTTATATGTATCAACATGCAAAAGAAACAGATCTCGTGATCACATAGGATATGGTGCTTGCTAGTCTTCTTGTAAAAAAAGTGTATATGTATTGTCTCCAGGAGGTACATTTGTAACAGATGAGCAAATGGATACAATTTTATATAGTAGGTACGTATCTGCGAAATTACGCAGAAAAGGGCCTGCAAAATCGTTTGATAACGTGATCGACAACACTTTCTAATAAGTTTAGAAAAAATATTGTCGAATTATAAAGGAATTTTTTAATTTATATCGAATACAAAATACGACACGGAGATGGATTTATGGGGAACAGAATTCCCGAAGAAGTTGTTGAACAGATTCGGACGTCATCGGATATTGTAGAAGTGATTGGTGAATACGTTCAACTTAGAAAACAGGGGCGTAACTATTTCGGCCTTTGTCCATTTCATGGTGAGAATTCTCCTTCATTCTCTGTTTCATCTGATAAGCAAATTTTTCATTGCTTCGGATGTGGAGAAGGTGGAAATGTATTTTCCTTTCTAATGAAAATGGAAGGATTGGCTTTTACCGAGGCTGTTCAAAAGCTAGGTGAAAGAAATGGAATTGCGGTTGCAGAGTATACATCAGGGCAAGGACAACAAGAAGACATATCTGATGACACTGTCATCATGCAACAGGCTCATGAACTTTTGAAAAAGTATTATCACCATTTATTGGTAAATACAGAAGAAGGAAATGAAGCACTTTCGTATTTGCTAAAACGTGGTATTACGAAAGAGATGATTGAGAAGTTTGAAATTGGTTATGCGTCACCTGCTTGGGATGCAGCAACGAAAATTTTACAAAAAAGAGGTTTATCGCTGTCTAGTATGGAACAAGCTGGTCTTCTCATAAGAAGCGAGAAGGATGGTAGTCATTATGATCGCTTCCGTGGAAGGGTTATGTTTCCAATCTCTACGTTACAAGGTAAAGTGATAGCGTTTAGTGGAAGGGCGTTAGGAGATGACACTCCGAAATATTTAAATAGCCCTGAAACACCAATTTTTCATAAAAGTAAATTGTTGTATAACTTCCACCTAGCGAGGCCGTTTATTAGAAAACGTGGGCAAGTGGTCCTTTTTGAAGGGTATGCCGACGTACTAGCTGCGGTAAAAAGTGGTGTGGAAGAAGCTGTTGCGACAATGGGAACAGCTTTAACTGAAGAACAAGCAAAACTTCTGCGACGTAACGTTGAAACTGTTGTTCTTTGCTATGATGGTGATAAAGCAGGGCGAGAAGCAACGATGAAAGCAGGGCAATTATTGCTAAAAGTTGGTTGCCAAGTGAAAGTTACATCCTTGCCAGATAAGCTTGATCCTGATGAATATGTGCAACAATATGGGACAACTGCTTTTGAAAATCTTGTGAAATCAAGTATAAGTTTTGTTGGTTTTAAAATAAATTATTTGCGTTTAGGGAAAAATTTGCAAGATGAGTCTGGCAAAGAAGAATATGTGAAAAGTGTTTTAAAAGAGTTATCGTTGCTACAGGATGCGATGCAGGCAGAATCATATTTGAAGTCATTATCGCAAGAATTTTCGTATTCAATGGAAACTCTTTTGAATCAATTGCACCAATATCGCAAAGAACAAAAGGTACAGCAAAAACAAGTAAAGCAGGTTTCTAAGCCGTCTCAAATTGTTCAAACAAAACCGAAGTTAACAGGTTTTGAAAGGGCAGAAAGAGAAATTATTTATCATATGTTGCAAAGTCCAGAAGTGGCTGTTCGTATGGAATCCCACATAGAAGATTTTCATACAGAAGAACATAAAGGGATTTTATATGAACTATACGCATATTATGAAAAGGGAAATGAACCTTCAGTCGGAACATTTTTAAGTTGGCTCTCTGATGAGAAGTTGAAAAATATTATCACTGATATTTCGACGGATGAATTTATTAATCCAGAATACACAGAAGAAGTGTTACAAGGCCATTTAGAGACGCTCAACCGTCATCAAGAAAAACTTGAAAAGATGGAAATCATCTTTAAGGTAAAACAAATGGAAAAAACAGATCCTGTAGAGGCTGCTAAATATTATGTAGCATATTTACAAAATCAAAAAGCGAGAAAATAGCTTTTTTGATAAATTTTTAGTATAATGAATGTTTGTATCTCGCGTAAGGAGGGGAACAGATGGCTGACAAACCAGCTCGTTCTAAACAAATTGAAACTGAAATGACCCTTGAGCAAGTGAAAGAACAACTCACTGAGCTCGGAAAAAAACGTGGCGTTCTTACATATGAAGAGATTGCAGAACGCATGAATGGATTTGAAATTGAATCCGATCAAATGGATGAATACTATGAATATTTAGGTGAACAAGGAATTGACTTAGTTGGTGACAATGACAACGACGAAGGTCCTAATAATCGCCAAATTACAAAAGCGGAAGAAGAATTTGACCTTAATGATTTAAGTGTACCACCTGGGGTTAAAATCAATGATCCTGTTCGTATGTATTTAAAAGAAATTGGTCGTGTAGATTTACTATCCGCAGAAGAAGAAATTCGACTTGCAACGCGTATTGAAGAAGGCGATGAAGAAGCGAAACGTCGTCTGGCAGAAGCAAACTTACGTCTTGTAGTAAGTATTGCAAAGCGCTACGTGGGCCGTGGTATGCTTTTCTTAGACTTAATCCAAGAAGGGAATATGGGTCTAATTAAAGCGGTTGAAAAGTTCGATTATCGTAAAGGTTTCAAATTTAGTACGTATGCAACTTGGTGGATTCGCCAAGCGATTACACGTGCGATTGCAGACCAAGCACGAACAATTCGTATCCCAGTTCATATGGTTGAAACGATTAATAAGTTAATTCGTGTACAACGTCAATTACTACAAGATTTAGGACGCGAACCATCTCCTGAAGAGATTGGTGAAGAAATGGATCTTGCTCCAGAAAAAGTACGCGAAATCTTAAAAATTGCACAGGAGCCAGTTTCTCTTGAAACACCGATTGGTGAAGAAGATGACTCCCATTTAGGTGATTTTATTGAAGACCAAGAAGCAACATCGCCTGCGGACCATGCAGCGTATGAATTGCTAAAAGAACAATTAGAAGATGTGTTAGATACCCTAACAGATCGTGAAGAAAATGTTCTACGTCTTCGTTTTGGTTTAGATGATGGACGAACTCGTACGCTTGAAGAAGTTGGGAAAGTATTCGGCGTAACGAGAGAACGTATCCGTCAAATTGAAGCAAAAGCACTTCGTAAATTAAGACATCCAAGCCGTAGTAAGCGTCTTAAGGATTTCTTAGAATAGGCTACCTTTAAGTTTACTTCACCTTTGTGAAGTAAACTTTTTTATTTTGTTAACTTTTGTTAAACTTTAGCTATCGGCAACGATTACAATTTCTTGTAATTTATTTTACAGAATTGTCTTTTGATTTGCAAATGCTCATTTTTCGATTTTTCGATTAATTTTGTGTATTCTATACAAAAATATATGTAGAAAAGTGAAAAATATGATGAGAAACGTTAATAATTATCGAAATAATAAGCGATATAACAATAAAAAACAATAAACTGAATTTATGGAATATTTTCGACGATTAGTAGTTTACTCTTTTCTGATAGAGCGTTTTCAAGTACAATGGAAATGACTGAATCATCTAACTATTTAGGGGTATAGAGGGGGGAGAAGAGATATGAAACGTAATCCGCTGATTCCGTTCGCTCTTATTGCAGCATTAGGTATTATCGTTATGTTTGTATTTTCATTTCAGGGGCTAAATAAATCTAAAGAGTTAGCTGATGCAAAAAATGGCGGGAAGCCAGCGCAAACAGCATCAAAACCAGAGGATATTGTGAAGCAAAGCTGTACGAGCTGCCACGGTGATCAGTTACAAGGGGCAGTAGGGCCTAATTTACAAAAAATTGGTGGGAAACTTTCGAAAGAAGAGATTCAAGAAGTTATTTCGAAAGGAAAAGGAAATATGCCACCAAATATAGTTCCAGCTGATCAAGCCGCTAAAGTAGCTGATTGGTTATCGAAGAAAAAATAAAGTTCCGTATAACAAGCCTGTTGCTTATGCAAAGGGCTTGTTTTTCTATATTTTCTAAAATACGATGAGTGATAGAGAATGGAATTGTTGTTATAGGCTTGCAACAACTACTATAAATTCATTATCATGGAGACAGACTGACAAGAGAAGGAGTAATGGAAATACATGAATGAAGTAAAGCTTTCAAAACGATTAGAAGAAGTTGTGCGTGAAATACCGGCAGGATCTACAGTTGCTGATATTGGATCGGATCATGCGTATTTACCGTGTTATACAATTATAAATAATATTGCTACAAAAGCAGTTGCTGGAGAGGTTGTAGATGGGCCATTTCGCTCTGCGCAAGCAACTGTAGCTGAAAGTGGCTTACAAGATAAAGTAGATGTGCGTAAAGGGAATGGATTAGCTGTTATCGCGCCAGGAGAAGTAGATGTAATTACGGTTGCTGGAATGGGTGGAGCGTTAATTCGTGACATTTTAGAAAGTGGTAAAGAAAAATTAGAAGGGGTAACTCGTTTAATTTTACAGCCGAATATTGCAGCGCATCATATTCGTGAATGGTTTATTGAGAATGGATGGGAGCTTATCCATGAAAAAATCGTAAAAGAAGATGGGAAAATTTACGAGATTTTAGTAGGCGAGCGAGGAAACATCGTGGTGCCTTATTCTGAAAATAAACAAGCGGAATTATTTATGGGGCCATTTTTAATAAAAGAAAAAGGTGAAGCTTTCGTTGAAAAATGGGAAGGGGAATTGAAAAACTTCCAAAATATTTTAAAGCAGTTAGAACGTGCGGCTGATTCTAAAGAAACAAAAGCGAAGCGTGTGGAAGTAGAAGCGAAAATGAAAATGATACGGGAGGTTTTATCATGAGTAAAATTCCAAATGGCCATGAAATTATTTCTTTATTTGAAAGTATGTATCCGAAGCATTTGGCGATGGAAGGAGATAAGGTTGGCCTGCAAATTGGAGCGCTTAATAAACCCGTACAACACGTATTGATTGCGTTAGATGTAACGGAGGAAGTTGTGGATGAAGCAATTCAATTAGGGGCGAATTTCATTATTGCGCATCACCCTTTAATTTTTAATCCGTTAAAAGCGATTCATACAGATAAAGCGTACGGAAGAATTATTGAAACGTGTATTAAAAATGATATTGCCATTTATGCAGCACATACAAATGTGGATGTTGCTAAGGGCGGGGTAAATGATTTACTTGCTGAGGCGTTAGGATTGCAAAATACAGAAGTTTTGGCACCGACATATGCAGAAGAAATGAAAAAAGTTGTTGCGTTTGTGCCAGTAACTCATGCAGAAGAAGTACGAAAAGTATTAGGAGACGCAGGTGCTGGTCATATCGGCAATTATAGCCACTGTACGTTTAATAGCGAGGGTACAGGCACGTTTGTACCTCAAGAGGGAACAAATCCTTATATCGGGGAAACTGGGCAGTTAGAACACGTAGAAGAAGTGCGAATCGAAACGATAATTCCAGCTTCACTACAGCGAAAAGTGATTAAAGCAATGGTAACTGCACATCCATATGAAGAAGTAGCATATGATGTGTATCCACTTGATAACAAAGGTGAAACATTAGGGCTTGGAAAAATAGGATATTTACAAGAAGAAATGACACTTGGACAGTTTGCGGAACATGTAAAGAAATCATTAGATGTAAAGGGTGCACGAGTTGTTGGGGATTTAAATGATAAAGTGCGCAAAGTAGCTGTACTTGGTGGCGATGGTAACAAATACATCAATCAGGCTAAATTTAAAGGAGCGGATGTATATGTAACAGGTGACATGTATTATCATGTTGCTCATGATGCGATGATGCTCGGTTTAAATATAGTTGACCCAGGACATAACGTTGAAAAAGTAATGAAGCAAGGGGTACAAAAGCAATTACAAGAAAAAGTGGATGAAAAGAAACTCAATGTACACATTCATGCTTCGCAATTACATACAGATCCATTTACATTTGTATAAGAAAAATAAAAACCGTTGCTCATATAGGCAACGGTTTTTATTATTGTTCTTTTTTCACTTTTACACGAGGTAATATTTTTTGTAATGGTACTTTTCGAACTCTCTCCCATGTAGCGGGATTCATTGGATCATATTGATCTAAGAAAGCGATAACTTCTTTTGTAATTGGAGTTGGAGTAGAAGCACCTGCTGTAACAGCTACGTTTTCTACACCTTGTAGCCACTCTAATTTAATCTCACTTACGTCTGCAACGCGGTATGCTTTCGTACCAGCGATTTCTTGTGATACTTGTGCTAAACGGTTTGAGTTGTTACTTTTCGGATCACCGACAACAATTGTTAAGTCTGCAACATCAGCTTGTTTAGCGACAGCTTCTTGGCGAACTTGAGTTGCTAAACAAATTTCCTTATGGAATTCTGCTGTTGGGAATTTCTTCTGAATGTCCTCCATTAAATGTTGAACATCCCATTGGCTCATCGTTGTTTGATTTGTAACTAAAATTTTATCTGTTGGAATTTCTAATGTTTTTAAATCATCAGCTCTTTCGATAAGGTGAACGATGTCAGGTGCAATACCAACTGCGCCTTCTGGTTCTGGATGATTTTTTTTGCCGATATAAATGACATGGTAACCTTCAGCTTTCTTTGCTTCAATAAGGTCATGTGTTTTTGTAACATCTGGACAAGTGGCATCGATTGTCGTTAAACCTTTTTCTTTTGCACGTTGTTTAACTTCTGGAGAAACGCCGTGTGCAGTGAAAATAACAGTACCAGATTCGATTTTATCTAAAATTTCTAATCGACTTGGACCGTCTAATGTAATGATGCCATCTTCTTCGAATGCATCTGTTACATGTTTGTTGTGAACAATCATACCTAAAATATAAATAGGTCTTGGTAATGATGTATCTAATGCGGCGTTACGTGCAATAACCATCGCGTCCACAACACCGTAGCAATAACCACGAGGGGAAATTTTAACAATTTTCATATGAGTAATCCTCTCCTTCTAAACAAGAGATACTTTTGTGCATAGTCTTTTACATTATAAAGGAGGAGTGGATAGAAAACAAAGGATTGTTACACATATAGTTTTGGTTTTGTTGCTATTTTTTGAACAGGCTCCTCTCGTAATTCCTTTTCTATGACAGGCTCAATCACTATTTTTTTTCTTTTTCTTTTTTTTTGTGGAGGAGGCGGAGTTGCTACCTCAACCTTTTCTGTTATGTCTTCAGTTGGATTTTCAGTTGGATCTTCTTCCGTACTTTTTCCAGAGGTGAGGATTTTAACAATGCTTGGTAGGTTACGCATAATAGGACCGTACTGTTCGACGACAGGGCTTACAGATTGAACGACTTGGGATACTTTTTCAATATTGTTTATCATATTAGTTGGATTCGAAATTAAATTTGCAAAAAAACTGCCGATGCCGCTACTTGATGCTGCTGTAGTTGCTGCACCGCCGCGCGTTTCATTTGATTCATACATTTGAGGGGGGATCATTTGCTCTGGATGTTGCTGCATGTATGGTTGATATTGTTGTGAGTATTGCTGCGGGTATTGTTGTTGGTATTGGTATTGGTATTGTTGTTGATATTGGGGCGGTGGTTGCTGGTGCATCATTGGCGGCGGTCCTTCCATTTGTCGATAAGGTGGAACCATTTGCATGAAAGGCTCGGTTGGATCGTGTTTTTTAAAGAGTTTAGCAAGGAACCCTTTCTTTTTTTGTGCCATCGGTGGTAGCTGTGGAATTGGATATGGTGTATAAGGTTGTTGTCCTTGATTCGGATACATTTGCCTTGTGGGGGATTTTGGAAACATGTGAGAAATCCTCCTTTCTTCAGTTAGGTATATACACATACAATATGCAATAAGAGGGAAGAAGGTTAGTTTTTGAAGGAAAAACCTAAACTAAAGATGGATTTTACTTGTAGATTTCGATATAATGTAGACTTGACTGATTTGTGCGCGCAGTAGAAATTTAGAAAGAAGGTGTAACTTATGACACAACAAACTTTTACACAGTATGATTTTAAACCATTTTTAATAGATGCAGTTCGTGAACTACGCTTTACAGAACCGACAGGAATTCAAAAGAAAATTTTCCCGGTCGTGAAAAAAGGTGTAAGTGTAATTGGACAATCCCAAACAGGTTCTGGGAAAACACATGCATACTTACTTCCTACATTGAACAGAATTAATGCAAGTCGTGAAGAAGTACAACTTGTTATTACAGCGCCTACTCGTGAGTTAGCACAACAAATTTACGAAGAAATCGTGAAATTAACAAAGTTTTGTGCGGAAGATCAAATGATTACAGCACGTTGTTTAATTGGTGGAACTGATAAACAACGATCAATTGAAAAGTTGAAAAAACAACCTCATATTGTAGTTGGAACACCAGGACGTATTAAAGATTTAGTAGAAGCGCAAGCATTATTTGTTCATAAAGCAAATACTATTATTGTCGATGAAGCAGACTTAATGCTTGATATGGGATTCATTCATGATGTAGACAAAATTGCATCACGCATGCCTAGAAACTTGCAAATGCTAGTTTTCTCTGCAACAATTCCTCAAAAACTAAAACCGTTTCTGAAGAAATATATGGAGAATCCAGAGCATATTCATATCAATCCAAAACAAGTTGCGGCTGGGAATATTGAGCATTATTTAGTACCTTCTAAACATCGTAACAAAATCGATTTAGTGAACAAAATGTTGCTACAATTTAAACCGTATTTAGCAGTTGTTTTCACGAATACGAAGAAGATGGCGGATCAGGTTGCTGACGGATTAATGGAACGTGGCTTAAAAGTTGGACGAATTCACGGAGATTTATCACCGCGTGATCGTAAAAAAATGATGAAACAAATTCGTGATCTTGAATTCCAATATATTGTTGCAACTGATTTAGCAGCACGTGGTATTGATATTGAAGGAATTAGTCATGTTATTAACTACGAACTTCCATCAGATTTAGATTTCTTCGTTCACCGCGTTGGAAGAACAGCACGTGCGGGGCATTCAGGTATTGCAGTGACGATTTATGATCCAGCAAATGAAGAAGCGTTAGATAGTTTAGAAAAACAACGTCATATTGAGTTCAAGCATGTAGAGTTACGCGGAGATGAGTGGGCGGATTTAGGTGAACGTCGTCGTCGTAAGAGCCGTAAAAAACCAAATGATGAACTTGACGTTATGGCAACGAAAGTTATTAAAAAGCCGAAAAAAGTAAAACCAAACTATAAACGTAAACTTGCAACAGAACGTGACAAAGTCAAGAAAAAATATAGCAATAAAAAAAGATAAGGGGAGCCCCCTTATCTTTTTTTATCCGGCTATTTGCGGGATAATAATCGGTGGGGAATGGAAAAACACTGATTAAAGTTTCGGTGTAGCTAGTTACAATTTGCGTAGTGTTTTAGGAACAAACAATTCGCTACATATTTCTACAAATTATGCTATCATTATATCTATTGTATATTGAAGAGGTGATTGTATGTTAAAGATTGGATCTCATGTTTCTATGAGTGGTAAGAAAATGTTATTAGCAGCAAGTGAAGAGGCTGTTTCATACGGTGCAACGACGTTTATGATTTATACAGGTGCACCGCAAAATACACGAAGAAAACCAATTGAAGAATTGAACATAGAAGCAGGAAGAAAACATATGGAACTAAACGGTATTGAGGAAATTATCGTACATGCACCATATATTATTAATCTTGGGAATACGACGAAGCCAGAAACATTCCAATTAGGTGTAGACTTCCTTCGCATGGAAATTGAAAGAACATCGGCATTAGGTGTAGCGAAACAAATCGTTCTTCACCCAGGTGCGCACGTTGGTGCAGGAGCGGATGCTGGTATTCAACAAATTATTAAAGGGCTTAATGAAGTATTAACGTCAGAGCAGACGGTTAACATTGCGTTAGAAACGATGGCAGGAAAAGGAACAGAATGCGGTCGTAGCTTTGAAGAAATTGCAAAGATTATTGATGGTGTAAAATATAATGAAAAATTATCAGTATGCTTTGATACGTGTCATACGCACGATGCAGGATATGATATTGTAAATAATTTTGACGGCGTATTAAACGAATTTGATAAGATTGTTGGTATGGATCGTTTGCAAGTACTTCATATTAATGATAGTAAAAATGTATGCGGCGCAGGAAAGGACCGTCATGAAAATATCGGCTTCGGTCATATCGGTTATAAAGCGTTACATCATATTGTACATCATCCGCAGTTAATGCACGTACCAAAAATTCTTGAAACGCCATATGTAGGTGAAGATAAAAAAGATAAGAAGCCGCCATATAAATTAGAAATCGAAATGCTGAAAAATGGTACTTTTGATGAAGGAATTCTTGAGAAAATTAAAGCGCAATAAGAAATAAGGAGGGGATTTTCCCCTCCTTATTTTAGTAGTTGCTGAAATAAAGTATTTACTTGTTGGGCAGTAGCAGGGGAGGTTACTTTTGCTATTTGTTTTAAGAGCTCTAGCCGTTCGTCATTATCGTAAATGTTAATATTCTTACCTTTCATAAGTAAAACAATTTGATCCGCTTGTGCAGTCGTAATAGAAACTTCATACTCTTTACTATATTTCAATAACTCTTTTGTAGAAATATGATTTAATTTTTTATTTACAAGTTGTTTAATGAGGTTCATTGAGTTATCCTCCTTCACACGTTCTTCTATCGAAATATATGAGTACGTAGCTTGTACATATTCGCGTAGAGTTTCTTTTTTCATGAGAAAAAGAAGCGTATGTTATAATATAAGGACGAAACTATAGAAAAAGAGTATAAGGAGGACTTATGGAACAAAAGCAACATCGAAAAGAAAGTGTTATCCATCTTATTTATCGTTTAGTTATGATTATTTTTGGGGCAGCATGCGCAGCGGTAGCGATTGAACTATTTTTAATGCCAAATAAAATTATTGATGGTGGAATTATTGGTATTTCTCTTATATTAGATTATCTTACTCCTAATATTTGGTGGTTAAGTTTCTCTACTTTAGTCGTTATTCTCAATATCCCATTTATGTATTCAGGTTATAAGCAAATCGGAAAAACGTTTATGCTATCTTCGGCGTTCGGTATTGTAGCTTTAGCGTTTATTGAATCAACGTTACATGCTGTTCCGCCATTTACAACAGAGCCAATTTTAGCAACAGTGTTTGGTGGTCTTATTTTAGGGATTGGTGTAGGGCTCGTTATTCGCCATGGTGGATCAATGGACGGAACAGAAATCATGGGTATTTTATTAACGAAGAAATTACCTTTCTCTGTTGGCGAATTTGTAATGTTTGTGAACTTATTCATTTTTGCATGGGCAGCATTTGTATTTGGTGTTGAACAAGCTATGTATTCTGTTATGACGTACTATATCGCATTCAAAACAATTGATACAGTTATTCAAGGTTTAGATGAAACGAAAGCAGTTTTAATTGTATCAGATCAATATGAGGAAGTATCAAATGCGATTTTGCATCGTCTTGGTCGTGGAACTACAAAGCTTGTAGCGAAAGGCGGTTACACGGATAAAGAAAAAGAAGTTATTTATGCAGTTGTAACGCGTCTGGAAGTGACGAAGTTAAAATCAATTGTGTATGAAATTGATGCGAATGCGTTTGTTACGATTATGAATACACAAGAGACAAATGGTGGCAAGTTTAAATCAGCTATCCACTAGAAAAATTATCCAGAAAAAGCCCTCGCCAATCGTTAGGGGATGGCCTCATCTGATTAAGGTTTCATTTTATCCCGCTTTAATGGGCAGTAAGACCCCCACCTCAAAATTCAGCGAAAGCAAAGAAGTTAGGTGGGGGATCAACTGCCCATAAAAGTCCGATTGGTTCAACTAATAATCAGTGGGGGATGAAGAAAACCCCCACTGATTAAAGTTTCACTTTATAGGAATACTTTTCGAAAGCAGAGAATTTTTCTCTGCTTTTTGTTATAATAGTAAGGTTTCTTGAAAAAATTGATATATTTTAGGCAGATTGGTTTACAACTATAATAAGCTGTACTATAATTCAAATAGATATAAATCGGAATCATTCTGAATTAAAATAGGTGAGATGCTATGAATAATATATTAGAAATAGAAGGATTGTCATTTCGATATGAAGATCGAAATGTGTTAGAAGATATTAATTTGCAAGTTCCGAAGGGAGCTTTTTTAGGTTTAGTTGGGCCAAATGGTTCTGGGAAATCAACTTTGCTAAAATGTTTATTAGGCGTTTTAAAGCCAAAACAGGGAAGTATTCGTTTGTTTGGTGTTGATAGTAAGAAGTTTAAAGAATGGAACAAAGTTGGTTATGTGTCGCAAAAGGCAAATAGCTTTAATTCTGGTTTTCCGGCCACTGTTTTTGAAGTTGTATCAATGGGACTCGTTTCGAAAAAAGGGCTGTTTCGCTTTTTCACGAAAAACGATAAGGAAAAGGTGGAAAAAGCGATTGCTGATGTAGGGATGAGTGCGTTTCAAGGGCGCAATATCGGAGAACTTTCTGGTGGACAACAACAGCGTGTATTTATTGCTCGTGCGCTCGTTAGTGATCCTGAATTACTTATTTTGGACGAGCCCACTGTTGGAATAGATGTGAAGAATGTAGAAAGTTTTTATGAGACATTAGAGGATTTAAACAAAAGGTTAGGAATCACATTAATTCTCGTTACTCATGATATGGGAGCTGTTACAGAGAAGGTAACACATGTGGCATGCTTAAACCAACATCTACATTTCCATGGAAATGTAGAGAAGTTCCGAGAGTTAGAAGATGCAGAAATGTCCGTCTTATATGGACATCATGTTCATCGCTTAGAACACGAGCATGAGCATCACGGGAGGATATAATGATACAAGATTTTTTACAATATGACTTTTTACGTAACTCTTTATATGCAGGGGTTTTAATAGGACTTGTTGCGCCGCTTATCGGTGTATTTGTTGTCATTCGCCGAATGTCGCTTATTGCGGATGCTTTAAGTCACGTGACATTATCGGGTATTGCTGCAAGTTTACTACTAGAAAAAACAATTTTCACAGGAGGATTTTTAAATCCGTTATATATGGGAATGATTTTTTCTATTGGTGGGGCGTTACTAATTGAAAAATTACGTACTGTATATAAACATTATCAAGAATTAGCAATTCCGATTATTCTTTCAGCAGGAATGGGGATTGGGGTTATTTTTATATCACTTGCAAATGGATTTAACACTGATTTATTTAGTTATTTATTTGGGAGTGTAAGTGCTGTAACAAGTACGGATTTAATAATCATCGGCATTGTAGCAATTGTTGTTATTATAACGATCACTTTATTATACAAAGAGTTATTTTTACTATCGTTTGATGAGGAATATGCTGTATCAACCGGTTTGAGTGCAAAGTGGATTCACTTTATTTTCATTATATTGGTTGCTCTTGTTATTGCAGTATCAATGCGTGTAGTAGGGGTTCTTCTTGTATCATCATTAATGACGTTACCAGTTGCAGCAAGTATTCGTATTGCGAATGGATTTAAACAAACAATTTTCTTTTCCATTTTATTTGGTGAAATTGCAGTAATTGGTGGAATGTTTGCTTCATATCAACTTGATCTAGCACCAGGTGGTACAATTGTTATGATAGCAGTTCTTATTTTAATTGGTGCGATTTTATGGAAAAAGAAAAAAACTGCATAAAGTAGGGATAGATATGAATCTAACAGAAGCTTTACGCCTAATGAAAGATAAAGGATACAAACATACTGGGAAAAGGGAAGAAATGCTCAGGTTATTTGCGGCTCACAATCGTTATTTAACGGCGAAAGACGTTTTAGAGCATATGAAGGATGATTATCCAGGTCTTAGCTTTGATACGATTTATCGTAACTTAACGGTGTTTGCTGAAATTGGTGTTTTAGAACAAACGGAATTAAATGGTGAAAAACATTTTCGTTTTACATGTTCTATTATGGAACATCATCATCATTTTATTTGTTTAGATTGCGGGGGGACGAAAGAGATTACTTCCTGCCCGATGGATTTTATGAATAAAGATTTTAACGGTTATGAAGTAACCGGGCATAAGTTTGAAATATATGGCCGTTGTCCAAAATGTGCAAAATAAGAACTCGTCGGTTACATAACTGACGAGCTTTTTTACGTAAAAAAGAAGGTTGCCCACAAATATTGTGGCAACCTTCTTTTTATTGTTCTTGTGTTTCTGTTTCTTTTTCTTTTTCTCGTTCAGCAGCCATTTCAGCAGCAATTACATCGATTTCTTTTTTCAGTTCTTCTACCATTATTTCTTCTGGTACTTTACGAACAACTTGCCCTTTACGGAATAATAATCCTTCTCCACGTGCACCGGCAATACCGATATCAGCTTCACGAGCTTCACCAGGACCGTTTACAGCGCAACCAAGTACTGCAACTTTAATTGGTACTTTTAGTGTAGAGATGTATTCTTCCACTTCGTTAGCGATGCTAATTAAATCAATTTCAATACGACCACAAGTTGGACAAGAAATAAGTGTTGCTGCATTAGATGCAAGACCGAATGACTTTAATAGTTCACGCGCAACTTTTACTTCTTCAACTGGGTCAGCACTTAATGAAATACGTAGTGTATTTCCGATGCCTTTATTTAAGATTGCGCCAAGACCAGCGGCACTTTTTACAGTTCCGGCAAATAATGTTCCGGATTCTGTAATACCTAAATGTAATGGGTAATCAAAAGCACGAGCAGCTTTTTCGTATGCTTCAATTGCTAAGTTAACATCAGAGGCTTTCATAGATACGATAATATCGTGGAAATCTAAGTCCTCTAAAATTTTAATGTGATGTAGGGCGCTCTCGACCATACCATCTGCAGTTGGGTATCCGTACTTTTCTAAAATGTGACGTTCTAATGAACCTGCGTTTACACCGATACGGATTGGAATACCGCGTTCTTTTGCTGCATTTACAACAGCTTCTACTTTATGGCGACGACCAATGTTACCTGGATTGATACGTACTTTATCAATGCCACCTTCAATTGCTTTTAAAGCAAGGCGATAATCAAAATGAATATCAGCAACAAGTGGAATGTTGATTTGTTTTTTAATATCAGCAATAGCATTTGCTGCACGTTCGTCTGGAACAGCAACACGGACGACTTGACAGCCAGCTTCTTCTAAACGTTTAATTTCAGCAACTGTTGCTTCAACATCATGTGTTTTTGTTGTTGTCATACTTTGTATAATTAATTCATTATTACCGCCAATTGTTAAATTACCGACTTTAACTGGACGTGTTTTTGTACGATGAGTCATTTCATTCACGAATAGATCGCTCTCCTTATAAAAGAAGTTTCTTATTTAGTCCCTCATATCAATGAAAGTATACGTGATACAGGGCTATAGAAACCGAAGTGCTCGGTTTCACTTTTACTATTGTATCAGCGCCTTTATGCAATTGACAAGGATTAAGTGATTGCTCATTGATATAACGGGAATTTATAAGACTTTCCAATTTGTATTTTTGTAGCAGACGTACTTTTGTTTAGTTGTTTAAAGTCATCAATTACCTTTTCGATGGAAGGGATTTTTTTCTTATTAATTTGTTCGGTAATAGAAAGAACTGTCTCACCTGTTTTGACTTCAATTGTTTTATAAGTTACATCTGTTTCTTTTTCTGCCTTGTTCTCTTTATTTTGTTTTGTATCTGTACTTTCTTGTTTTATCGTTTGGGCCGCATTTGTTTTTTTATATGAACTTAACATCGGTAAAGTGCCGATTTTTATATCGTAATAAAATATATAACCAAGAACAAGCACGAATAAGAATACACCTAATCTCTTCATATTCTTCACTCCTTTGCTAGGAATATATGCTTGTCCAAAAAAAAAATGCCTATTTAGGCATTTTTTTCGTTCTTATTTTTCTTTCGGTTTTGGAACTTCTTTAATCGTTAAGTAAAGAACAATTAAAACAACTGCGATATAAATGAATGTTGAACCAGGTACAACAATTTTGAATAGATCCATAATCATAAAGAAGATTGTTGGAATTGTGTAGCTGTATGCAGTTAACGTCCATACTTGCTTATAAGATAATTTACGTTGACCGCTCATAGCAGAACCTATAAACGCAAGTAAAGTAATTCCTAAGAAAGTAATAAACAATTGGAATAGGTATACTAACACGCCGATAACAGCTAGTAAAATTGGATAAATACTATCGAATACAGAAATGAAATCTTGCAAATCTTTCTTCTCAAGAGATGTCCCTAATAAATCATTATAGGAGTATGTTTGTGTCTGACCATTTCCTATAGAAACTACTTTATCTTTTAAAATAAATAAACCAGTTTTGTTTTGATATGTTTCTATATCTGTTGTATTGGGATCGAATACGAAAAGAGCATCTCCCTCTTCCTTTAGAATAGGTTGTTCAATATCTGCTTTTAGTTCACCGTTTTCGATTTTAAAATCAGGTAAATCTTTTTCAATTGCTTGATTTACCATGGTAACACTATCTTGAATAAAGCTACCGTAAAAGAATGTTCTTGGAATAGTAGTGATTAGACAAAGTAGCATAATATACAAAATGGTTTTTCCGATTTTTTGAAAACGGAATAACGCCATATCTTTAGGCGAATACACGCTTTTGGCTAATTGGGTAAATATGGACATAGATTCACTTCCTTTATGTATGTATAAAATCATTGTAACGTAGGAATCTAGAGAATCTCAAGATATATTATATTTACATATAGTGGAGATAACTAAATTTCTTTTTATTAATTTTCTTCTTTTATATGAGAAAAATACAATTGACACTTTTCTTTGCCATATGGTAAATTTATCTTACATTTCTTAAAGGATATATCTGATAGGAATTCCTTTATTTGATATGTTGTTACATACATAATTGTGGACCCTTAGCTCAGCTGGTTAGAGCAGACGGCTCATAACCGTCCGGTCGTAGGTTCGAGTCCTACAGGGTCCATATCCATTTCACATGTTTATTATGTCAGTGGGAAGCTTCCTTGTAGAAGGGAGCTTTTTTTACGGAATATATGAGCATTTTAATTGAAAAGAAGTGGGATTTTTGCTACGTTAATGATAGCAAGACAATGTGATTTATTTGTTTGCACCCTATGGCAATTAGGGTAGAATGAAGTTGTATGTCACTTAAGTGGCAATACATAAATTGGGAGGAATATAACAATGGCAAAACACGAATTACCAAATTTACCTTATGCGTATGATGCTTTAGAGCCTCACTTTGACAAAGAAACAATGAACATCCATCATACAAAACATCATAACACGTACATTACAAACTTAAACGCTGCTTTAGAAGGTCATGCAGAATTAGCTGACAAAAGCGTAGAAGAATTAGTTGCAAACTTAAACGAAGTACCAGAAGCAATCCGTACAGCAGTACGTAACAATGGTGGCGGACATGCTAACCATACATTCTTCTGGACAATCTTATCTCCAAACGGCGGCGGACAACCAGTAGGCGAACTTGCAACTGCAATTGAAGCGAAATTCGGTAGCTTCGATGCATTCAAAGAAGAATTCGCAAAAGCTGGCGCAACTCGTTTCGGTTCTGGTTGGGCTTGGTTAGTAGTAAACAATGGTGAGTTAGAAGTAACAAGCACGCCAAACCAAGATTCTCCTCTAACTGAAGGTAAAACTCCAGTTGTAGGTTTAGATGTTTGGGAACATGCTTACTACCTAAATTACCAAAACCGTCGTCCTGACTACATCGGTGCATTCTGGAACGTTGTAGATTGGAACGCTGCTGAAAAACGTTACCAAGAAGCAAAATAATTGTAATAACGATAGAAAAAGCTAGGAGAATGCTCCTAGCTTTTTTCTATGCTTTCCTTTTACATAATTGGGCTTGTCTTTGGAAGACTAGAACATGAAGTAAAGGAGAGTTGTGTATGAAGTGGAAACATGTAATTGGTGACGTTGAAGTGAATCGGGATTTAGTGTTATTGCTCCTTATTGGAGGTTTATACACGCTCGCAATTTCTTTATCGAATACGTTTGTTAACATTTATTTATGGAAACAAACACAAAATTATGTGAATCTTGGCTTGTATAATTTGGCCAGCGTTGTATTACAGCCTCTCACATTTCTTATAGGTGGGAAATTAGCGAAGCGTATTGATCGCTCAATCTTGTTACGAATAGGCGTAGGCACGTTAGCTATTTTTTTTATCGTTGTTTTAGTAGCGGGAAAAAGCGCTTCTCACTATATTTTATTAATGGGGGCTCTTTTAGGAGTCGGATATGGTTTTTACTGGCTCGCGTTTAACTTATTAACATTTGAGATTACAGAACCAGAAACAAGAGATTTCTTTAATGGGTTTCTTGGACTTCTTACATCCTTCTCTGGCATGATTGGACCGATAGCAGCTGGATACACAATTTCACGTATGGAAAAATGGAGTGGTTATACGGTCATATTCTTTCTTTCGTTACTGTTATTTGCAATTGCTGTCATTTTAAGCTTTTTTGTATCTAAGAGAGAATGTGAAGGACGGTATGAAATTGTACAAGTATTGAAAGAGCGGCAGATTGATAAAAATTGGGGAAGAATTACACGTGCTCATTTTTTCCAAGGGTTGAGAGAGGGAACGTTTATTTTTGTAATTTCCGTGTACGTGTATTTAGCGACGGATAGCGAACTCGCCTTAGGAAAATATAGCTTAGTAAATTCTGCTGTATCATTTGTATGTTACTACTTAGTCACTCGTATGTTAAAGAAAGAGTGGCGGAAAAAAGCAATTTTGCTTGGCGGCATTATTTTATATGCAGTCGTATTTTTAGTTATATTCAATGTTACATACGCAAAATTACTTATTTACGCAGCGTGTATTGCGATTGCATACCCTATTTTGCTCGTTCCGTACGGGTCCATGACATATGATGTAATTGGCAGAGCGAAAAATGCGAGAGAGTGGCGTGTAGAGTATGTAGTTGTCCGGGAATTATGGTTAAATGCAGGAAGAATTTGCTCGATTTTAAGTTTTTTATGTGCTGTACTATTCTTTCCGCCCGAAAAAAGTTTACCTTACTTATTATGTATTTTAGGTGCAGGACATTTTCTTATTTATTTTGCAGTTAAAAATGTCAAATATGATGAGGGAAATGCAAGTAAAACAAGTGTTGTAACGCAAGCAACTGCGCAGAATCAAACAGAACCAGAAGGTTAACTTCTCGGTTGTTTTATGCTAGAATAGAAAAAGATGTAAGACAGCAGTGAGGACACCTGTATGAAGGTGTCCCTTTCACATTACATAGCTGTTGGTAGAGGGGGTTTGTATGAGCAAGAAGCAGAAACAACAAAAGAAAAAGACTCACGTTCCTTTTCGGTTAAACGTGCTGTTTTTCTGCGTGTTTTTAATGTTCTCCGCGGTTATTGTAAGACTTGGATATGTACAAATTGTTCGCGGTGAGGAATATAAGAATGAAGTGGAGAGGAAAGAGAACTCGACGATAAGTAATCCTGTACCACGTGGGAAAATATTTGACCGTTATGGGCGAGCTGTAGTAGATAATGCAGCTGTTCGTACGATTACATTTACAAAAATGAAAGGATCAACTGCAGAGGCTCGCTTAGAAACAGCGGAAAAGCTAGCAGATTTGATTGAAGTACCGACAGATAAATTAACAGATCGCGATAAAAAAGATTATTGGCTTGCTATGCACAAAGAGGAAGCTAAAGAAAAGATTACGAATAAAGATCGTCAAGAGTTAAAAGATAAAAAAATTGACGATAAAGAATTAGATGAACGTCAACGAAGTCGCGTGACAGAAGAAGAAGTGAATCAATTATCCGCAAAAGATTTAGAAATACTAGCGATTAAAAGCAAAATGGACGGCGGATATGCAATGACACCTCAAGTTATTAAAAAAGATGCTACAGAAGAAGAATATGCGATTATTAGTGAAAGCCTAGCAGCATTACCGGGTGTAGATACGAATGTTGATTGGGATCGAAAGTATATTTATGATGATTTATTCCGAAGTGTACTTGGCGGGGTGTCAACGTCTGATGAAGGTTTACCTAGAGAAAGACTAGATTACTATCTTGTTCGTGATTATAATCGAAATGACCGCGTAGGGAAAAGTTATCTTGAGCAGCAGTATGAAGATAGTTTGCATGGTAATAAAGCGGAAGTGAAAAATATTACAGATAAAAACGGTAATATTTTAGAAACGATTAATGTATCAAAAGGGCAAAGTGGTAATAATCTGAATTTAACAATTGATATGGAATTACAAAAGCGTGTAGAAGAAATTATCACTAAAAATTTATTGAGATATAAAGGGGGACAACCTCTTTTAGATCGTGCATTCGTTGTAATGATGAATCCGAAAAATGGTGAAGTTTTATCTATGGCAGGGAAACAGTTAGTGAATGAAAATGGCGAAACGAAAGTGCAGGATTTCGCATTAGGAACGATGACAAGTTCCTATCCGATGGGATCAACTGTAAAAGGTGCGACAGTACTTACAGGCTATCAAACAGGTGCGATTCAACCAGGTTCAGTTCAACTCGATGAACCAATCGTATTGAAAGGAACGCCGAAAAAATCTTCTTGGAAGACGATGGGATATATTAATGATTTGACAGCATTAAAAATGTCTTCTAACGTTTATATGTTTAAAACGGCGATGAATCTCGCAGGTGTTCAATATGTGAGAGGTGGTACGTTAGATATACCACAAAAAGCATTTGATACGATGCGTTATTATTTCGGACAGTTTGGACTTGGTGTGAAAACAGGTATTGATTTACCGAATGAATCAGCGGGCCAAACAGGTAAAGGAATTCAGCCAGGTTTCTTATTAGATTTATCAATTGGACAGTATGATACGTATACACCACTTCAATTAGCGCAATATGTTTCAACAATTGCAAATGGTGGTTACCGTATGCAGCCGCAAGTTGTGAAAGAAATTCGTCAACCGGCAGTGAAACCAGACGAAGTTGGAAAAGTGGTTCATTCAATGGAACCGAAAGTGCTAAATCGTATTGATATGCCTGAATCACAAATTAAACGTGTTCAGGAAGGATTTAGACAAGTATTTAACGATTCTGGTGGTACAGCTGCGAAATACTTTGCAGGTGCACAATATAAAGCTGCTGGTAAAACAGGTACAGCTCAAACTGTGTATGGCGGAGATAAAGAGATTGGTAGAAAGGCAAACGGTGAGCGTAAAGAAACATATAACTTAACATTAGTAGGTTATGCGCCACTTGAAGACCCTGAAGTAGCATTTTCTGTTGTTGTACCTTGGGTAGATGATAAATCAGGTATTAACGGATATATTAGCCGTGACATTATGGACGCGTACTTTGATTTGAAAAAAATAGAAAATGGCGAAGCTTCAAAAGAGGAAATAGATAATAAAAAGAAAAATAAAGAGCAAGATGATGAATAAAAAAGTTGTAAAAAAAGCACACTATCTGAAAAGATAGTGTGCTTTTTTTTATGGTTCATGCATACGTTCTAATAAAGTGGACAAGCATATCATATCGGAAAATTAAGAGGCCTCACAAATGATACTTATACATTCCTCTGGAGGAAAATGGTTTTATGAACCAATCATCAGTGAAAATGAACAGTGGCTACGGATTAAAGTTTTACCTAATGTTGATTCTTGTGGAACTTTACAAAACTTTTACAAACAATTAAAACCGAATTAATAGTTTAGCAGTATTCTTATATCTGTAATCCTGTTATTTCCGGTTACTTCTAGGAGGAAGAACACGTGAAATGGATAAGTGCATCGATTAAAGTTTTCATGCTGTCGACATGTTTCCTTTATGTTGGCACGTCTACTGCATTTGCTGTGAATGAAATGGGAGAAGTGAGAGTTGATGGATCCTCAACAGTTTTTCCTGTTATAGAAGCAGTAGCGGAGGAATATACAAAGGTGCATCCAAACGTGAAAATTTCTATTAGTGTTTCTGGAACAGGAGGAGGATTTAATCGTTTCAGTAAAGGAGAAGTAGATATAAATAATGCTTCGAGAGCAATGAAACAAGTGGAAGAAAATGAGATGAAGAAAAACTCCATTCAGTTTACACCGTTTGAAGTCGCTTACGATGGTCTTACGATCGTTGTAAATCGCCAAAATACTTGGGTAGACAATATGACGGTAGAAGAGTTACGTCTATTATGGAGTGAAGATGAAAGCGAAAAGCGATGGTCACAAATTCATTCATCATGGCCACGTGAACAGGTGAAGTTTTATGCGCCAGGTGTAGACTCTGGTACGTATGATTATTTTCAAAATGTCATCTTACAAAATAGTCGCATTGTAAAAAAAGTCTCTTTGTCTGAAGATGATCAAGTTATTATGCAAGGGGTAATGAATGATAAAAATGCCATTGCTTTTGTAGGATATGCTTATTATATGGCCAATCGAGATAAGGTGAGAGCAATAAAAGTGAATGGTGTACTTCCGACGAAAGATACCATTCAATCAGGTAAGTATAAGCCATTATCTAGGCCACTATTTGCTTATGTGAATGATGCATCTATCCGAAATAAAATGAATGTAGCAAATTATATTGAGTTTATGATTCAACATGTTGGTGATCTTGCTGAAGAGGTTGGATATGTAAAATTACCAAAAGAACAATACAATGAACAGCTGCGGATGTTAACAGAAATAAAAAGGTAATGTCAGGGTGGAGAGGGGTTTTCATCTTTGGCTCATAATGACAAAAATCAAATTACATTTTCTGTACAACATTTGATTGAAAGAAATACAAAACAAAGAAAAAAAACGCAGCGAATCAATCGAATCGTTCCGTTAGTACTAAAAATAATTGCTAGCGTGTCTATTGTAACGACACTTGGAATTATTTTCACATTGGCAAATGAAACATTGATGTTTTTTCAAAAAATACCATTACTCTCCTTTTTGACGGGAAAAGAATGGTTACCTTTTTTTGAAGATCCTAAATTCGGTATATTACCACTTATATGTGGAACGTTCCTTGTAACAGCAATTGCCATGCTTGTAGCAATTCCTATCGGTTTAGCGTGTGCCGTATTTTTAAGCGAATATGCTTCAAACGGTGCAAGGAAAGTATTAAAACCGATGTTAGAACTATTAGCAGGTATTCCGACAATTGTATATGGTTTTTTTGCATTAACAGTTGTCACACCACTTTTACAACGGATTATACCAGATTTACAGTTTTTTAATGCGATTAGTCCAGGTATTGTTATTGGCTTTATGATGATACCTACAATTGCATCTCTATCTGAAGACGCGATGAGAGCTGTAGTGAAAGGGACGAAAGAAGCTTCGTTAGCACTTGGAGCAACTCGGTTTGAGATGGTAAAACAAGTCGTGTTTCCTTCGGCTTTTACAGGGATTATGGCAGCGATTATATTAGCTGCTTCCAGGGCAATTGGTGAAACGATGATAGTTGTAATTGCAGCGGGATCTACACCGAATGTATCGCTTGATCCGACACACTCTATTCAAACGCTAACAGCCTATATTGTGCAAGTGAGCTTAGGTGATGCTCCGCATGGAACAATTACGTATTACAGCATGTACGCTGTAGGCGCAACGTTATTCTTGTTTACTCTTATAATGAACATCATTTCACACTCTATTATGCGCCGCTTTAGGAGGGTGACATAATATGCGAATGTTGAATCATAAAAAAATACAAGAAAATATGGCATCACGTTTTTTAAAAGACCGAGTTTACAAGTTGTTATTTTATATAGCAATTTTATTTTCAATAGCAATACTACTTATTTTGCTTTTTCAAATTTTTGAAAAAGGTATAAGTTACCTTTCGATAGATTTCTTTACAAACTTCGCTTCGCGTAATCCGAAAGAAGCTGGGATTGCTGCAGCTTTGTCAGGAACAATATTATTTATGAGTATTGTTATACCAGTCTCCTTTATATTTGGAGTTGGAACTGCTCTTTATTTGGAGCAATATGCGAAGGAATCTATATTTAAAAAGGTAATAGAAATTAATAATCAAACGTTAGCAGGAGTACCTTCCGTTGTATTTGGATTACTCGGCTTAACTATCTTTGTATATGCTCTTCATTTAGGTGAGAGTATTATTGCGGCGGCACTGACGATGAGTTTACTCGTTTTACCGACAGTTGTTGTAGCGAGTCAAGAAGCGATACGATCTGTACCAAGTTCATTATTAGAAGCCTCTTACGGATTAGGTGCTACGAAGTGGCAAACGATGTATCAAATTGTATTGCCATCTGCTTTCCCAGGAATTATAACGGGTTGTACGTTAGCGATATCAAGGGCGATTGGAGAAGCGGCACCGCTATTAGTTATCGGGGCACTTGCATTTGCAAATTATGTTCCATTTAGTATGTTTGATAGATTTACAGTTTTACCAATTCAAATTTTTAATTGGATGAGTAGACCGCAAGAAGAATTTCAGTACGTAGCAGCTGCTGGGATGATTGTCTTGTTAGGTTTATTACTCTTTATCAATATATTTGTCTTATGGTTACGAAATCGAAAATAAGTTGGAAATGGATGAAAGGGGAATTCAAATGGTAGCAACAGTAGTAAATGTACAGGTGAAAAACGAGGAGAAAATCGAGACTGCACCAAATAAAGTAGTATTTGATACGAAAAACTTAAATTTATGGTACGGAGAAGACCATGCTTTAAAAGATATTAACTTAAGCATTCATGAGAATGAAGTTACAGCAATTATCGGACCAAGTGGTTGTGGTAAATCAACGTACTTAAAAACATTAAATCGTATGGTAGAGTTAGTACCAATCGTGCGAACTACAGGTGTAATTGAATATAGAGAGCGCAATATATTTGAAAAATCATACCCAGTTGAAGAATTAAGAACTCATGTGGGAATGGTGTTCCAAAAGCCAAATCCATTTCCGAAATCTATTTATGAAAATGTAGCATATGGCCCGAAAATTCATGGTATTCGTGATAAGAAAACATTGGATGAAATTGTTGAAAAAAGTTTACGTGGAGCAGCGATTTGGGATGAGTTAAAAGATCGTTTGCATGATAATGCATACGGTTTATCTGGTGGACAGCAACAGCGTCTATGTATCGCACGTTGTTTAGCAATTGAACCAGACGTTATTTTAATGGATGAGCCAACATCGGCACTAGATCCAATTTCAACATTAAAAGTAGAAGAATTAATTCAAGAGTTAAAGAAAGACTTTAGTATTGTGATCGTAACGCATAACATGCAACAAGCAGCACGTATTTCAGACAAAACTGCTTTCTTCTTAAGTGGAGAAGTTGTGGAATATACAGATACAAATAAATTATTTACGACACCTTCAGATAAGCGTACAGAAGATTATATTACAGGCCGATTCGGTTGATATCGTTGCAAGGATAAGAGTAAATACCCTCTTAACAGAGGGTATTTCTTATTTTTACCTCATTTAATTAGAGAAGTAATACTTCTCCTATCTTAAGGCTTATTACAAATAGGCTAGGTAGGAGATCTATATATAATGGCACATAATATTGAGGGGGGAAGAAACAATGGTAAGAGAACAGTTTCAATGTGATTTAAAAATGTTACAGCAAAAGGTGATTGAGCTTGGAGAGCTAGCGAGGGAAGCTTTATTGCTTGCTATGGAAGGTCTTCATAAAAGGGATGTAGAGAAAGCGTTAGAGGTAATTGATGGTGATTATCGTATGGATAATTTAGAAGAGGAAATAAATGATCTTGCGCTGATGCTTATTACGAAGCAGCAACCTGTAGCAAGTGATTTAAGAAGGATTTTCATTTCAATTAAAACAGCGACAGATTTAGAGCGTATTGCAGATCATGCTGTTAATATTGCGAAATCAACAATTCGTCTTGGGGAAAAAGAGGTGGTTGTTAGTTTGCACAATCTTGATGAAATGTTTGCAATTGCAAATAAGATGCTACAGTTAGCGCTAGAAGCATATGAGCAAGAAAATTTAACTTTTGCGAAACAAATTGCCGAAATGGATGATTCAGTTGATGAAATATATGGGAAAGCGATTCGTGAATTTATATCTTCAGTTCCAGAACAACCAGAAGCAATTACACAAATTACACAATTATCCTTTGTGGCGAGATATATCGAGCGTGTAGCAGATCATATTACAAATATTGCTGAAAATGTTTTTTATTTAGTAAAAGGAAAGCATTACTTATTAAATGAATAAAGAAAAAAGGCAGGTGAAACATCACCTGCCTTTTTTAGTCAAAACATGACAAAAAAAGCTCGTTGTTTCCTTTAGTTTATGATGATAAGATGTATCATAATGTAATGGAAAAAATAGGACACATATGTTGTTCATTTAATAAGTAATAGTTTAACGAGTTAATAGTAAGCGCTTTCTTTCGTGGCATTTAAAATGTACATGTATATAGGGAGTTTTACTGCCTGTAAAAGCCCGAGTCGAGTGGTCAAGGCTAATAATCAGTGGGGGATGCACAAAATCCTTACTAATTAAAGTTTTATTTTATACTGCTAGTTAATGCGGGGTAGATAATATACATATCGTATATGAAGTTACTGAACATTATATAAGTGGAGGCTGAAGTATATGAAGGGGGTTATTTTAGCTGGAGGAAAAGGACGACGCCTTAGACCATTAACATGTAATACTCCAAAGCCGATGTTGCCATTATTAGAAAAGCCAGTTTTGGAATACAATATTGAATTATTACGTCAGCATGGTATTCGTGAAATTGCAATTACTGTTCAGTATATGAGTACAGCCATTAAGCAATATTTTGGTGACGGTAGCAAATGGGGCGTTAACTTGTACTATTTTGAAGACTCTCCACCGCTTGGAACCGCAGGGAGTATTAAACAAGCGGAAACATTTTTAGATGAAACGTTTGTTGTCATAAGCGGGGATGCGTTAACTGATTTTCAATTATCAGAAGGAATTATGTTTCATGAACAAAAGAAAAGAATGGTAACTATGTTTGTAAAGGAAGTAGAAAACCCACTCTCATTCGGTTTAGTTGTAATGAACAAAGAACAAGAGGTTACACGATATATAGAAAAACCGAGCTGGAATGAAGTAGTCTCTAATATTGTGAATACAGGTATATATATTATGGAGCCAGAAATTTTTTCTTACATACCGCCCGGAGAATTTTTTGATTTCAGTCAAGATGTGTTTCCGCTATTGGCAAATAAGAACGCATTATTTGCATATTTGTCAGAAGGTTATTGGTTAGATATCGGTACATTTGATCAATATCGACAAGCACAATTTGATTTGTTAACGAAAAAATTGCAAGTACCAATTCCTTATACGGAAGTATTGCCGATGGTATGGATGGGAGAAGGTGTGACGATAGGAAAAGGAACGAAAATTCACGGTCCTTCTTTTATTGGAGAAGGAGTAAAGATTGGTGCTGGAGCTGTAATTGAACCGTACTCTATTATCGGGAAAAATAGTATTGTTTCAAGTTATTCTCATCTTCAAAAAAGTATTGTTTTTGCAAATACGCACATTGGGCAGTATTGCGAGCTATTAGAAACGACAATAGGAGAGCATACAATGGTGGAAGATGACGTTACGCTGTTTCAAAAAAGCATTGTAGCAGATCATTGTCATATAGGGAAAAGTACGGTAATTAAGCAAAAGGGAAAACTATGGCCATATAAGGCGATTGACAGCTATTCGGTAGTAGGATCGGCTGGTGTTCAAGAAAGTGAAAAGAGTGCAGGATGGCTGCAAAAAAGCCGCATTGTAGGAAGAGGTAATGTTGAGATCACTCCTCAATTTATTGTAAAGGTTGCAATGGCGTACGGGTCCCTTTTTGCGAAAGGGGAAAGTATATTAATTGGGAGTCAAGAACATATAGAAACGACTTCTTATAAAAATCTCTTTCTTCATGCGATTCATGGTATCGGGGTTCATACGATGGAATGCAAAGAAATGAACGAATCGCTTTTTCAGTATAGCATTCAGGATTTACAATGTGCTGGTGGGGTTTTCATTCAAGTGGAAAATGAAAAAGAGGTTGTTATAAAGTTATATGGTAAGGATGGGGTACAATTAACGTATAAGCAGCAAAAAGCGATAGAACAAGTATATATGTCTGAGTCGTTTTATTACGTATGTGAGAAAGAAATGGGGCGGAATAAGCTAGTCCACGTTTCTTTACATGATTATATAGAGGCTGTATTAGAGCGCGTTGATATTGAGAAAATACAAAAACAAAAGTTTCATCTTCTTATTAATAAGAGGAATGATATGTTACAACATTTACTGATGCTCTTTTTACAAAGGCTCGGATGCACAGTTACATGGATTTATGCGGGCCAACAAAAGGATCATGTGAAAGCTTTGATGAAATCAAGTAAAGCAAATATGGCACTTATGTTTTCAGAGCAAGGAAATTATTTCGAGTTATATGATAATCATAGTAATATTTACCAAGGAACAGATTTTGAAGAGGTAGATATTCCAGATTTATTACTTGAATCGGCAGGAAATATTTACCCGATGTCTTTGAAATTAGGAGAATGTTACCTTCTATTTTATACGCAGGATGAAAAAAAGTCGTTTCAAGCAAGATGGAAGCGAGATATTTTATATCGAATTGGAAAATTATTCGAGTTAATAGCATTGCAGGGGAAAACATTTCTCAGCATAGTAGAGCAATCACCGCCGCTCTACCTACTTTGTGATGAAGTTGTATGTTCATGGAATGAAAAAGGGAAAGTAATGAGGAAATTATTGGCTGATATGGAAAGAAAGGAAGAAGGTATATTTGAAGGAGTACAGTTCAAATATACCGAAAAAGAGTGGTCTTATATCGTTTCTGACACAAAACAACCGAAATTTTTAGTGTATTCACATGCCAGAAACCCAGTAATAGCAAGGGAAAACATGAAAAATCTTATAGAAAAAATTAGACAATATCAAAAGGTGTAGAATTTTTATTTTAAAAGTGGTATTATAGTATAGTCTGATTTAAGTTATTAGTACTGGAGGGAATAAGAATGCGTGTGAATATTACTCTAGCATGTACAGAATGCGGAGATCGTAACTATATCTCAAAGAAAAACAAACGTAACAACGCTGAGCGTATCGAGCTTAAAAAGTATTGCAAGCGTGACAAGAAGTCTACGTTACACCGTGAAACAAAGTAAGCAGTAGGAATATTTTCCTACTGTTTCTTTTTTTATTCGATTCCCCTGTTAAAAGTGATACACTATCATCGTAGAGCAAAGTATTACTGTGAGGGGGAAAGTGTGTGAGAGAAGAGAAAGTACGTTTACGTAAACAAATAATAGAGCACATGAATTCTTTATCAGAAGAACGGTATACAACTTTATCAGAGCAAATTGCATTTTCGTTGTATGCGCAAAAAGAGTGGGCTGAAGCTAAAACAATTGGAATCACTCTCTCAATGGAAAATGAAGTGAATACATATTCTATTATCGAAAAAGCTTGGGAAGAAGGAAAGAGAGTTGTTGTTCCAAAGTGTAATAAAGGAACACGAACAATGTCTTTCCGGCAAATTAGTAATTTTGATCAATTAGAAATAGTGTATATGAATTTACGTGAACCAATTCCAGCGCGTACGGAAGAAGTGAATGCAGATGACATTGATCTTCAAATCGTGCCAGGTGTAGCTTATACAGAGCGAGGAGAACGGATTGGATATGGCGGTGGGTATTATGATCGTTATCTCGTGCATTATAAAGGGAAAACGCTATCATTAGCTTATAGTTTTCAAATGGTAGACCATATTCCAGTAGAGCCGTTTGATAAAAACGTAGAAAAAATTATTACAGAAAAAGGAACAATGGTTAAGAATGGGCTTGTATAGACAAATAAAAATTGACGAGACTTTTTCTTCTTGATTATAATAAAATATGTGAACGTTTTCTTATTATAATTTTTTATAGTAAGTGAGCATAGAGGGTGATGAAATGGTATCTATTTATGATATTCAACAATTGCTAAAGAAATTTGGTACGATTATTTATACGGGTGATCGAATTGCAGATTTACAATTAATGCAAGATGAATTGCGTGAATTAAATCAATCACAGTTAATCGATCCACAAGACTATCAAACAGCTTTATTTTTATTGAAGCAAGAAATTCAAAAAGAGCTAAATAAGAATTAGATAAAGGTAGGTAAGCAACATGGAAGAGAAATGGTTAGTTGGGGTTGACCTTGGTGGTACAACGATTAAATTAGCATTTATTAATGTGTACGGTGAAATTTTACATAAGTGGGAAATCCCTACGAATACAAATGAGCAAGGAAAACATATTACGCTTGATGTAGCGAAAGCTATCGATAAAAAGTTAGAAGAGTTAGGTGAATTGAAAAGCAAGTTAATCGGTATTGGTATGGGAGCTCCTGGTCCTGTACACGTGGCGTCTGGAATGATCTATGAAGCGGTTAATTTAGGATGGAAAAACTATCCGTTAAAAGATTTATTAGAAGTAGAAACAGGATTACCTGTTGTTATTGATAATGATGCAAACTTAGCAGCGCTTGGTGAAATGTGGAAAGGTGCTGGTGAAGGAGCAAAAGATTTAATCTGTATGACACTTGGTACTGGTGTTGGCGGCGGTGTAATTGCCAATGGTGAAATTGTACACGGCGTAAGCGGAGCTGCTGGTGAAATCGGACACATTACAGTAGTTACAGAGAATGCTTTCCCATGTAATTGCGGGAAATTTGGTTGCTTAGAAACTGTAGCATCTGCAACGGGTATTGTGCGTGTTGCTATGCAAAAAATACAAGAGACTAATAAAGAGAGTGTTCTACGTTCTATGTTAGCAGAAGAAGGGCGTATTACATCAAAAGATGTGTTTGAAGCACTTGGACAAGGTGACGAGCTAGCAGGCGAAGTAGTAGAAAAAGTAGCTTCTTATTTAGGATTAGCTGTAGCGAACCTTGCTAGTACGTTGAACCCAGAGAAAATTGTTATTGGCGGGGGCGTATCTAAAGCTGGAGATGCACTATTAGAGCCAATTCAACGTTATTTCGAGCAATATGCTTTCTCACGTGCTGTAAAGAGCACAAAGTTAGCGATTGCAATACTTGGTAATGATGCAGGTGTTATCGGAGGAGCTTGGCTTGTAAAAAAGCACAAATACGAAGCGAAGATGGCATAAGTTGTGAAATATGAAAAGAGGAAGGGGAAACCCTTCCTCTTTTTGTGTGAAACCTTGATGAAGAATAACATGTAAATGAATTAAGCTGCTGGTGGGTACCCGTTATATAGAACAGTCATGATCGTAAACCATCCGAAAACGAGTACAGTTGCAATTGCAAAGCCGCCCGCGAATAAATTTTTTTCGCGAAGAGTTCTAAGCGTAGCGAATACAGCTAACAGAGTGACTAGCGCAAAAATAATAACAAGGCCCATACAATATCCTCCTCTGTCTACCCATTCCTTAATATGAGTTTTTAGAATATTAACTCTTTTATATTGTACATGTTTTAAAAATGATTGTCGAGATAGCATCCTTTCTTTTCCTAAGAGAAAAAAATGTTGTATCATTGAAAGTAAGTTTAATAATTGGAGGAGATTTTCATATGAAATGGATACAAATGCCGTTAGGCCCATTACAAACGAATGCTTATATTTTAACGAATGATCAAAATGAGTGTATTATCTTTGATCCTGGTCACGAAGGAGAGAAGCTCGTTACATATTTACAAGAAGAACAATTAAAGCCACTGGCTGTTTTATTAACACATGCTCACTTTGATCATATTGGTGCTGTTGACGCGGTAAGAGACGCTTTTCATATTCCTGTGTATGTACATAAAGAAGAAGCAGATTGGTTAGGCGATGCAACTGTAAATGGCTCTCAAATTTTTATGATGAATCGCAGTATTACAGCAAAACCAGCAGATCATATTATTGATGCAGAAGGTGCATTAGCAATTGGTTCATTTAATTTTGAGATTTTTGAGACGCCAGGACATTCTCCAGGCAGTATTTCTTATTATTGTAAAGAGGCGAATGCTGTATTTTCTGGTGATGTATTGTTCCAAATGAGCATCGGAAGAACAGATTTACCCGGTGGAAGTTTTGCTGAATTGATTGGAAGCATTGAAGAAAAATTATTTGTATTACCAGATGAAACAGCGGTGCTATGTGGACATGGTCCAGAAACAAGCATTGGTTTTGAAAAAGAAAATAATCCATTTTTACAGTAAGGAGCTAGTATGGAGATGGAGCTCATTTTAAAAGAATGGATGGAGAAAGAGAAGGATTATTCAATTTCATATAGTACGTATATGAACCTCGTATTGTACACAGAGGGACATGGCTATTATATGAAGGAACGTGAAAAAATTGGAAGACAAGGGGATTTTTTTACAAGTAGCAACGTATCCTCTGTTTTTGCAAAAACATTTGCTAAGTTTTTTATTCGTCTTGTTGAAAATGGTGAAGTTGCTCCGAATATTTGTGAGATTGGTGGGGGAACAGGAAGGTTTGCCTATGATATTTTACAAGAGTGGAAGCAAGTATCTCCAGAAACCTTTATGGATTTAAACTATTCAATGATTGAAATGAGCCCTTTTCATAGAAACTTACAGCAGAAAAATCTTTGTTCGTTTTCTAATGTGTCGTATTATACGTCGCATAGTGAAATGGGAGAATCGTTCGAAGGGATTCTTTTTTCGAATGAGTTATTTGATGCATTTCCTGTTGAAGTAATTGAGAAGAGAAATGGAATATTGTATGAAGTACGTGTTACGTACACAGAGGAAGGGAAACTCGCAGAAGTATGTAGACCGCTACAGAAAAGTATTGGTCGATACTTATTGAAATATAATATTCATCTTGCTGAAGGTCAGCGTTTTGAAGTGCCACTTGCGATGGAAGAATATATAGTAGAAATGGCGAAATGGTTTCAACGAGGTGTATGTATTACCGTTGATTATGGATACACAAAAGAAGAATGGATGCATCCTGCACATCAAGAAGGAAGTTTACGAGGATATTACGAGCATAAGTTAATCCGTAATCCTTTAGCGCATCCAGGTGAAATGGATCTTACTACTCATATTCATTGGGACGAACTGAAAGAGATGTTTAGCCTGCAAGGCATGAATATAGTATGGCATAAGAAGCAATCTGAGTTTTTGTTAGCAGCAGGAATATTAGATCAGCTTACGGATCACCAAGATCGAAATCCTTTTTCTGAAACTCAAAAACAAAATCGTGCAGTTCGTTCTATGATTTTGAGCGGAGGATTAGGGATTGCATTTGATGTTGTGATACATACGAAACATATGCAACAGTTACACTTGAATCAGTATTTGAAAATATAAAAAAACAAGACACAGCATATTTCTGTGTCTTGTTTTTTAATACGACTTTTTAATTATGTAGCATCATATATTTTCTCTCATGATATATATTTATATTAAAGATATGAGATGAAAAATATAAAATACGCCCTTTTTCTCTGTTTATGAGCTCTTAACCTAATAATACGCGAACGAGTTGAATAATTGTCTCGTTTTCTACTTTGTAATAAATTTCCAATCCTTTTCTTTCACTTGAAACGATTTTAGCACTTTTTAATTTTGCTAAATGCTGTGAAATTGTAGATTGTGGCATGTTTAAGCCAGTGTACATTGTAGAAACGTTGCTTGGACCACGTTCAATTAATCCTTTTACAATACATAAGCGAACAGGATGAGCAAGTACTTTCAATAATTCTGCATTGCTTTCATATAGTTCTATTTCTTTTTGAAAGGTTTCTAACATGTTCTTTTCCACCTCCGTGTGAGCTGTTATACCATACTATACATACCAAAAAATTAAAGAAAAGAAAACAGTTGTTGCAGAAAAAAATTCCTAAAGTAAAGAAATTGTAAGAAAAGAGACCCTGATGTAAATAAAGTAGGTAAATTTGCATGGTTTTGTAAAATGACATTTTTGGGTGAAAATTTTGATGCGTTTTAAAAATTGAAAGATATAGATATATTTGTAACACAATTTTATCATGATTTTCTTATTCTTTCAAATGAATATACAAAATTTTTAAAATAATAAGAAAAAGGAATTATAATGTTATATATAGAATATAAAACAGGTTAAAAGAAAAGAAGCTGAATGTAGTCAGCATCTTTATGGTGATAACAAAACATTTGAGTATAGCTGATAAATTTTAGAATTACCAAGACATTAGTTATATATTCTAGAGTTCATCTTTTATCAGCTTTAAAAATCTGCGGTTCCATATGTTCTCATAAAAATCAATTGTCTCTTTTGCGGACATAAATGGATTATTTAACGTAGAGGTTGCTTTCTGTACCATGAAGTTTTCGTATTCTAGTCCATGGGAAAATTTAATCGTAGCATCCATACAGTACTCTGTTTGGGCGCCACAAAATTCAATACGGTGTACAGATAATTGTTCTAAAATCTCTTTCAAGTTTGTTTTATAAAATGAATTGGCATGTGTTTTTCTTACAAAAAAATCTTGTTCCTGAACATCTAGATCAGCATGAATAGCCCAAAGTTCTTTTTCGGGTACTAAATCATCATCACAATGTTGAATAAAAATGATTGGTTTATTTGATTTTCTGTATGAAGAAATTCTTTTATTTACTTTTGTAAGTAAATTTTGTAAATCAAATAAATGCTCTTCGCTATAACATACTCCATTTTGTAAATCGATAACGATTAAAACATCTGCACAAGTATCCATTATTTTTGCCCCTTTTTTACTTCTTAATATATCAATTAATTCATTATTTAGAAATAGATGGTGCTCTTTCGTTTTTTTTATGAACTATACGAAAAGTAAAAAATATACGTAACGGCATAAAACAGAAGATATGAAAACTTAATTTCATACCTTCTGTTCGTTCTATGCATTTACAGGTTCTTCTACATAAGAAAGGGCATTTTCAAAATCGGATATTAAATCGTCAACATTTTCAAGACCGACGGATAACCGAAGTAATGAATTAGAAATCCCTCTTTCATCACGAGCTTCTTGCGACAGTGCTGCATGTGACATTTTAGCTGGGTAGGAAAGAATCGATTCGACAGCTCCTAAACTAACTGCAAAGACAGGTAATTTTACTTTTGATAAAAATTGGCGGAGTGCGTCTTCTGATTGTAAAGTGAAAGATAGGACAGCTCCGGCTGATGTAGCTTGAGATTGTTGAATATTAAATCCAAGATGTGTTTGTAAGCCAGGATAATAGACGTTTTTAACTTTAGCGTGCTCTTGTAAATAGTGTGCAATTTTATTGGTGTTTGCAGCTGAATGCTCAAGACGTACATGCAATGTTTTTAGACCGCGAAGTACGAGAGAACAATCTTGAGGACCTAAAATAGCGCCGAATGCATTTTGTAAAAATCCAAGTTTTTGAGCGAGTTCGGCATCTTTTACAACCGCTAATCCGGCAGTAACATCACTATGACCGGCAATGAATTTTGTGGCACTGTGAAGAACGACATCGGCGCCAAGATCAAGTGGTTTCTGGAATAGTGGTGTCAAAAATGTATTATCAACAAAAGTAAGGGCAGCAATAGATTTTGCAAGTTTAGAAACAGCACGAATATCTGTCACTTTTAAAAGTGGATTAGAGGGTGTTTCCACATAAAAGAGTTTTGTGTTTGGCTTAATGTTTTGCTTTATTTCTTCTAAATTTGTCATATCAACAAATGTATGTGACACACCGTAACGGGAGAGCACTTCAGTTATAATTCGGTAAGTTCCTCCGTATACGTCTTCTGAAATGAGTACGTGATCGCCTTGTGAAAGAAGGAGGAATGCAGTAGAAATCGCTGCAATTCCTGATGCGAAGGCAAATCCCTTTGTTCCTCCTTCTAATAAAGCAATGATATCTTCAAGAGCTTCACGAGTTGGATTACCAGAGCGACTATAGTCATATTTTCCGAACGTATCTACATCAAACTGGTGGAATGTTGATGTATTATAGATGGGAACGTTAACAGCTCCTGTTTGCGAGTCATGTTTATATTGGTTGTGCAGTAAGAGTGTATCTATAGAATAACTCATATTCTTACACCTTCTTTTACAAGTTTAATGGCTTGCTTTAAGTCTTGAATTAAATCGTTACTATTTTCAATGCCAACGGAAAATCGTAGAAGACGATTACATACACCGTTTGCTGTTCTGATTTCTTCAGGAATATCAGCGTGTGTTTGCGTTGCTGGATACGTCATTAAACTTTCAACACCACCAAGACTTTCAGCGAATGTAATTAAGGATAAAGATTGTAAGAATGGATTGATCCATGTTTCATCTTTCAGACGAAATGAGATCATGCCGCCTCTTCCAGGATAAAATACATCTGTCACTCCGTCAGCGTCATTTAAATAAGCAACAACTGCTTTTGCATTTTCTTCATGTTGTCTCATACGAAGCGCTAACGTTTTCATACCACGAATTAATAGCCATGAGTCAAATGGACTTAAGACCGCACCAGAGGCATTATGATAATGAGCGATTTCCTCACAAAGTTCCTTTCCTTTTGCAACGACAAGTCCGCTTAGGACATCGTTATGTCCCCCTAAATATTTCGTTGCGCTATGAAGTACAATGTCGGCACCTTCTGTTAATGGCTGCTGTATATAAGGCGTATAGAATGTGTTGTCTACAATAAGAAGGAGTCCGTGTCTTTTCGCTACAGTTGCGACAGCGGCAATATCAGTAACTTGCATTAACGGATTAGTTGGAGTTTCTATGAAAATAGCTTTCGTTTCAGTTGTGATAGCTTGCTCAATTTGTTTAATAGATTGTGTATTTACGTATCTACATCGAACATTCCACTTTTTTTCGTGCTCAGAAAATAATCGATAAGTGCCCCCGTATAAATCTTCAGATACAATAAGTTCGTCTCCAGAACGGAATAGGGAAAGGACGAGGAGAACAGCTGCCATCCCTGAACTACAGGCATAACCTTGTTCACCGTACTCTAAATCTGCAATTGCCTGCTCTAAAAGACCGCGAGTTGGATTGCCAGTTCGTGAATAGTCAAAGCCAGTAGAGTTACCAATTCCTTCGTGACGATAAGCAGTTGAAAAATAAACAGGTGGGTTAACAGTTCCTGTTGTAGTTTCGCTCCGGTTTCCGATTTGTGCTAGTTTTGTTTCAATAGTTGACATGTGAAAATTCCTCCTTTTTAAATTAACAATTAAGTGAATGTAAAATAAAAAAAGCCTTCTAAAGAAGAAGGCTTTCGGTTTGAATAGAGTCTTCTTCTCATCTGTCAAATCTTTCACAATTTGCTGGAATTAGCACCTTATTAACAAATGTTAATGGTTGCTGAGGCGTCATAGGGCCAGTCCCTCTACCTCTCTAGATAAGAATGTTCGTATGAAATTTTATTATGTTTTTAACTTTACAACAAAAGATAATTGAATTGCAACTTTATTTTAAATAATTTTTATTTTTCCGCAAGTGTCATTGACTTTTGAATTTGTGCATGCTAAATTTATTAAAAAATTAACAAACATTGTTAAAAGGGGAACGTATTTCCTTTTAGCTACATAAATAAAATAATAAAGACAAACTCTTATTGAGAGCGGTGGAGGGAAAGGCCCTGTGAAACCCGGCAACCTTCAAACGAAATGTTTGAAACGGTGCTAATACCTGCAAAACGAATGTTTTGCATAATAAGAGGAGGAACGATTATGTCCCCCTCTTCAAAGTGAAGAGGGGGTTTTTTATATTGATAGAAATGAGGGAGATTTGTGAAATTACTAGATTTATTATCAAAAGGAATTGTAATAGGTGATGGTGCGGTTGGAACGTTATTACATTCACATGGTTTGCAAAGTAGTTTTGAAGAATTAAATATATCTGATCCAGATTTAATTATATCGATTCATAAACAATATGTAGCTGCTGGGGCAGATGTGATTCAAACAAATACGTACGGAGCAAATGAGGCGAAATTACGTATGTATGGTTTAGAAAATCAAGTTACTGAAATTAATAGAGCCGCAGTAAAACTGGCGAAAGCATCTGTTACAGACAGAAATGCAATTTTAGGAACAATTGGCGGTATGAAACATATTGGAGCTGTTACGACAACTGATATGGAGCGAGAATTTATGTTACTGGAACAGGCAAGTGCATTACTAGAAGAACAGGTTGATGGACTGCTATTAGAGACTTTCTATGATGAGTTTGAATTACTTCATGCTGTTCAGGTGTTACGAAAACAAACGAATATTCCAATTGTAGCTCAATTAGCATTACATGAGGCAGGTACGACTCAAAATGGAAATGATGTAAATGAAATATTAAAACAGCTTTTAGATTACGGTGCAAATGTCGTTGGATTGAACTGCCAACTAGGGCCACTTCACATGACGGAAGCTTTTAAAATGATATCGATTCCTCAAAATGGCTACTTGTCAGCATATCCAAATGCAGGTCTCCCGAATTATGTGGAGGGACGCTACGTATATGAGGGAAGTCCGGCTTATTTCGAAGCGATGACACCGAAATTTATTGAGCAAGGTATTCGGTTATTGGGTGGTTGTTGTGGCACTACTCCAGAACATATCGAAAGTATGAAACGTGCTACTCTAAATGTTACGCCTGTAATAGAAAAGGATACGATTCAAAGACCGAAAGTAGTTCATACACATGAGAAACGTTCGAAAGCTCATGTCACTTTAGCAGAGAAAGCAAAAAAACAAACGACAGTAGTAGTGGAATTAGATCCACCGAAAACGTTAGATACGCAGCGATTTTTTGAAGGAGCAAGAGCATTGAAAAGGGCTGGTGCAGATGCTATTACTCTAGCAGATAATTCATTAGCATCGCCTCGCATCTCGAATATGGCAATGGGGGCATTATTAACGAAGCACGATATTCCGGTATTGACGCACTTAACGTGTAGAGACCATAACGTCATCGGACTACAATCTCATTTACTAGGCCTATCAGCGTTAGGCATGGAAGAAGTGTTAGCTTTAACTGGGGATCCAGCACGCGTCGGTGATTTTCCAGGTGCCACTTCTGTATATGATTTGTCCTCTATTGAGCTCATTAAAATGATTAAAGAAATGAACGACGGGCGCTCGATTTTAGGGAAATCAATAGGTCCAGCAACAAGGTTTTCAGTGGGAGGTGCGTTTAATCCGCATGTAAGACATTTAAAAGCAGCGGTTAAGCGAATGGAACGGAAAATAGATGCTGGAGCGGAATATTTCTTAACGCAGCCAATTTATGATATCGCGTTAATTGAAGAAGTGTATGAAGCGACAAAGCATTTGGAACAACCTATTTTTATTGGGATTATGCCATTAATAAGTAAAAGGAATGCAGATTTCCTTCATTTTGAGGTACCGGGTATTACTCTACCTGAAGAAATAAGGGAGAGAATGGATGGACATGAAACGAAAGAGGCAGCAATTGAGGAAGGAATTCTCATTTCACAAGAATTAATTGATGCGGCGATGAAGTATTTTAACGGCATTTATCTTATTACACCATTTCTAAAATATGAAATTACAGAACATCTTGTTAAATATGTGAGAGAAAAGCAAGAAGTGAAAGAAGGTATTAACTGATGAAATGTATAGAAGAAAAATTACAAAATAACATCTTAATATTAGATGGTGCAATGGGAACAATGATCCAGCAAGAGGACTTAACTGCGGAAGATTTCGGAGGAGAAGAGTACGAAGGCTGTAATGAATATTTAGTAGAAACAAGGCCTGATGTCATTTTAAAGATTCATAAAGCTTATGTTGAAGCTGGAGCGGATATTATTGAAACAAATACATTTGGGGCGACGAATATCGTATTAAGTGATTATGAGTTGTCTCATTTAGATGAGGAATTAAATGAGAAGGCAGCACGTTTAGCGAAGCAAGCGGTCAAAGAAAGCGGGAAGGAAGTATATGTTGCGGGAGCAATGGGACCAACAACGAAAGCGATTAGTGTTACAGGTGGTGTGACGTTCGGAGAATTAATTGAAGCCTATACACGGCAGGCGAGAGGTTTATTGAATGGCGACGTAGATGTATTACTCGTTGAGACGAGTCAAGATATGCGTAACGTGAAGGCTGCTTATATTGGAATTCAAGCAGCTTTTGACGAGCTAAATAAAATTGTCCCTATTATGATTTCGGGAACGATCGAACCGATGGGAACGACTCTGGCTGGGCAAACAATTGAGGCTTTTTACTTATCGATAGAACATATGAAGCCATTATCTGTTGGATTAAACTGTGCGACTGGTCCGGAGTTTATGAGAGACCATATTCGTTCACTATCTGATTTGTCGGAGTGTTACATTTCTTGTTATCCAAATGCAGGTCTTCCTGATGAAGATGGACATTATCATGAATCTCCATCTTCTCTCGCTGAAAAAGTGAAGCGATTTGCTGAAGAAGGATGGGTTAATATTATCGGTGGTTGTTGTGGCACAAAACCAGAACATATAAAAGCGATGAAATCCGCGTTAGCTTCTCTTAAGCCGCGTGAACACCACGAAAGAGCTGGACACGGGGTTAGTGGATTAGAGGCACTTCAATATGATGACTCTATGAGACCATTATTTGTTGGTGAAAGAACAAACGTTATTGGGTCACGTAAATTTAAACGATTAGTAGCAGAAGGGAAATTTGAAGAGGCTGCTGAAGTCGCAAGAGCGCAAGTGAAGAAAAATGCTCATATTATTGATATTTGTATGGCAGACCCTGATCGCGATGAAATAGAAGATATGGAAAACTTCTTGGCAGAAGTTACGAAAGTGTTAAAAGTACCGATTATGATTGATTCAACAGATGAAAATGTGATGGAGCGAGCTCTTACTTATATTCAAGGAAAAGCTGTTATTAACTCAATTAATTTAGAAGATGGAGAAGAACGATTTAAAAAAGTGACGCCGCTTCTTCAGAAATATGGTGCTGCTATTGTTGTAGGAACAATTGATGAAGATGGTATGGCGGTTAGTGCAGAACGAAAACTCGAAATCGCGAAAAGAAGTTATGAGTTATTGACGACGAAATATGGTATACGCCCGTCAGATATTATTTTTGATGCACTTGTATTTCCTGTAGGTACAGGTGATGAAGAATATATTGGTTCAGCGGCAGCGACGATAGAAGGAATTCGCCTTATTAAAGAAGCATTACCAGAGTGTTTAACGATTTTAGGTGTAAGTAACATATCATTTGGTTTACCACCAGCTGGCCGCGAAGTATTAAATTCCGTCTTTTTATATCATGCAACGAAAGCAGGATTAGATTACGCGATTGTGAATACGGAAAAATTAGAACGGTATGCGTCAATTCCAGAGGAAGAAAAACGTCTTGCAGATGCATTACTTTTTGAAACGACGCAAGAGACGTTAGAAGAATTTACAAACTTTTATCGCGCGGCAAAAAAGAAAGATGTCGTTATCCAAGAAACATTAACTCTTGATGAAAGGTTGGCAAATTACATTGTTGAAGGTACGAAACAAGGGCTACAAGAAGATTTAAGCCTCGCACTTACAGAAGGAAGAAAACCTTTGGATATTATTAATGGCCCACTTATGACAGGAATGGATGAGGTGGGACGATTATTTAATAATAATGAGCTTATCGTTGCCGAAGTATTGCAAAGTGCTGAAAGTATGAAAGCTGCCGTAAGCTATTTAGAGCCACATATGGAATCTAGCGAGAGTGCGAAAAAAGGGAAAGTATTATTAGCAACTGTTAAAGGTGACGTACATGATATTGGGAAAAACCTCGTTGAAATTATTTTATCGAATAACGGATATGAGATTATTAATTTAGGAATCAATGTTCGCTCGGATCGAATCGTACAAGAAGTACAAGAAAAGAAGCCTGACATTATTGGCCTTTCTGGTTTATTAGTAAAATCAGCGCAACAAATGGTAACGACTGCTGAAGATTTAAAAGCGGCAAATATTGATATTCCAATCGTTGTAGGCGGGGCAGCATTAACGAGAAAGTTTACAGATAATCGTATTTCACCATCATATACAGGGCTCGTATGCTATGCGAGTGATGCGATGACCGGGCTTGATATTATTAATAAGCTTCAAAAAGAAGAAGAGCGCGAGAAGATGAAACAAGATAAAAAAGAGCGTCATCTTCATATCGTAAAAAAAGAGGAGAAGAAAGTAGAAATTCCAGCAGTAATTGAACCATTACCGAAGGCTGAGGTTATGATACCTGATTCAACAAAGCGAATTGTATTACGTGATATTCCAGTTGCACACCTCGCTCCATTTTTAAATAGACAAATGCTACTTGGACATCACCTTGGATTAAAAGGAAATGTGAAGAAGCTTTTGCGAGAGGGAGATAAGAAAGCACATGAATTAAATGATTTAATAGATGAATTATTGCAGGAAGGACAATCTTGGTTAAAACCGAAAGCGGTGTATCAATTTTTCCCAGCGCAAAGTGACGGACAAAACATTGTAATATATGATCCAGAAGATCATACGCGTGTTATAGAGCGTTTCACATTCCCAAGACAAGGAAAAGCACCATATCGTACTTTAGGTGATTATGTACGACCAGTTGGAGATGAGATGGACTATGTTGCTTTCCTATCTGTTACGGTTGGGGAAGGCGTTCGGGACATTGCTGAAGAGTGGAAGGCGAAGGGTGATTATTTACGCAGTCATGCTATTCAATCGTTAGCGCTTGAACTAGCAGAAGGACTTGCTGAAAAAACACATATGCTCATTCGTGATCGCTGGGGCATTCCAGATTCACCAGAACTGAAGATGGAAGAACGCTTCCGTACGAAATATAGAGGGATACGCGTGTCCTTCGGTTATCCAGCATGTCCAGAACTTGCGGATCAAGAAAAGTTATTTCGCCTTATTCATCCAGAAGAAATAGGTATTTCATTAACGGAAGGATTTATGATGGAACCAGAAGCATCTGTAACGGCTATGGTATTTTCTCACCCTGAGGCAAGATATTTTAGTGTATTATAGTGTAGAAGGGGGAGACGTATGAAGAAAATAGTCTTTACAGGTGGCGGTTCGGCAGGGCATGTAACACCTAATTTAGCCATCATTCCACATTTACAAGAACAGAATTGGGATATCTCTTATATCGGTTCTCATCAAGGAATTGAGAAAACAATTATAGAAAAGGAAGGCATTCCGTACTATAGTATTGCAAGCGGAAAGCTACGTCGTTATTTTGATTTGAAAAATATAAAAGATCCTTTTCTTGTAATGAAGGGTGTTATGGATGCCTATGTAAGGATTCGAAAACTAAAACCGGATGTGATTTTTTCAAAAGGTGGTTTCGTATCTGTACCAGTCGTAATTGGAGGATGGCTAAATAGAGTCCCTGTTTTATTACATGAATCTGATATGACGCCAGGACTAGCAAACAAAATTGCGCTCCGTTTTGCTTCGAAAATATTTGTTACATTTGAAGAAGCTGCGAAACATTTACCGAAAGAAAAAGTAATCTATACAGGATCTCCTGTACGTGAAGACGTGCTAAAGGGAAATCATGAAAAAGGTTTAGTGTTTTTAGGTTTTTCACGTAAAAAGCCAGTTATTACAATTATGGGAGGAAGTTTGGGCGCAAAGAAAATTAATGAAACTGTTCGAGAAGCGTTACCAGAACTTCTGAAAAAGTATCAAATTGTTCATCTTTGTGGAAAAGATAATCTTGATGAAAGCTTACAAAATCAAGAAGGATATAGACAATTTGAATATATACATGGAGAGCTGCCAGACATATTAGCGATAACAGATTTTGTTATTTCACGTGCGGGCTCTAATGCCATTTTTGAGTTTTTAACATTGCAAAAGCCGATGGTTTTAATTCCGCTATCGAAATTTGCAAGCCGTGGAGATCAAATACTAAATGCAGAGTCTTTTGAAAGACAAGGATATGCTTCCGTATTGTATGAAGAAGATGTGACTGTGAAATCTCTTATAAAGCATGTCGAAGAATTAAATCAAAATAATGAGATGTATAAAACAGCTCTAAAAAAATATAATGGAAAAGAAGCAATTCAAACAATCATTCAACATATTTCAGAGGCATGATGAAACAATCATGTCTTTTTTAATAGGGTGAAAGATTCCAAGGATTGATATTTTTATGTTACAATAGCAAATGGATTAGTAGGGAAATTCCAATTAATGAAGCGTGAAAATACGAATGGATTAGGAGTGACTGTGTTGGAGCTAAGTCTCTATGAAAATACTGCACTTATTATATGCTTTGTGTTGTACGTTGGTAGTGTTATTGTTTATATTTCAAGGAAATTTTCGCAAGAAAGAGAGCTTGAAAAATCAGAAATAACAGCTGAACTAGAAATGTTAGCTGATGAAAGTTATAAAAAGAAAAAAATAAAAGAAGAGCATGAAGAATCCCATCATTTAAACGCAAATAAGTTTTAAAGATGGGCATTTTTTTTTGAAGTCGTTCTTTATTATGTTTATAGCAAGTAACGCTAAAAGGAGTTTCCCGTACATAATGAAGGAGTGTATATAAATGAATTTTTATGTCGCCTCAGGATTCCAAAATAAACATCTTGTACGTTCTATAGCAAATGAACTGAAACATGCAGGATGGCACCATACATATGATTGGACAAGAAACGAAAGAGCAGTGAATCAAGATCAATTAAGAGAGATTGGTCAGGCAGAAAAGAATGCTATTAAAGAAGCGGATGTCTTTTTACTTATGTTAGATGGCGGAAACGGGAGCCATACAGAGTTTGGAATGGCGATTGCGCTAGAGAAAAAGATATATGTATATCATGAAAGAAACCCGCTTCAAACAACGTTCTATCATTTGCCAGAAATAAATATTTTTGAAGGAGATGCAACTGCATTTGCATCTTATGTTATGAATCATGTGAAATAATAGTAACGACCTAAAAGGTTATAAAAGTGATCTTTTGGGTACAGTGATGATAAGAAACGTATATAAAGGAGTATATAATATGAAATTAGAAAATGGATGGGAAACGAGCTTTTTAGAAGTTGTACAAAATAGTGAATTTAAGAAAGAGGCCGTTCTTAGTCAATTGCTTTGTGAGGATAGTGAAGAAGTAGAAGAGCTTGTGGATGATTACGGATATGAAGAGATTATTGAACGCGAACATGATGATGAATTAGCAGAAGTTTTAGGTGAAGAACTTTTCGATGAGATGGAACGACACGTATTCTTATCTTCACAGCCAGAAGAAAAACTTATTTCATTCGTAAATGGATTAGGTTTTCATGTGTTAGATTGGATTGTTCTTCTTGAAACAGAATTTGGCATTGATAGCGTACACTTTACGTCAGACGCCGTGAAAACGTTAGAAAAACGCTTTAGACAATTTCCATACATAGAAGATAAGACAATTTTTGATATGACATTTGGAGAAGCAATGGATGTATTAGAATCCATTACAGGATTACAACTGAAGGGAAAGATGAACGTATAATGTGAAAAAAAAAGAACGTGATATCCTCACGTTCTTTTTTTTACATTATAATAATTTTGTCATCTAGTTTTGTTTGTCCGCTAAGAAGTGCGTTTAAATATTCCACTTTTCTTATACAGGCCTGTATATGTCTTTCAACCTCTTGTAACTCTGCTTGGTGATGTGTTTCAATCGGATGAATTTGTACGTTGAATTTTTCAAATTGACTACTATATGTTATTTCTGCATAGCCGCTCATAATATCCATTTCGTTATGAAATAAAAATTGTTTCGTTTTGTCACAGAATGATACATTCTGAAAGCCATATACTTTTAATGCGTCAATTACTTTTTTAATCATTTTTGTATTCATTTTTTTTAACCCTCTTTGCGAAGTTCTACTTATATATTATAACACAAAAAATTACATAGAAAGCGCTTCCAAGTGTATTTTATTATAAACTTTACGTTTCAATCACAAAAATGAAACAAAGAAAAAATAATTGTAAAGAAGGGAGGACTCTTTTATTGTTTCGTCATATATATAGAGAAATAGTGCAAGGAAAGGGAATTTTCCGAATTTGAGTTCGTATTTCAAATTTAAGCGCAATAAAAGAGGTGAGAGACTTGAACTTTGATATTGTAGGACAAAAAGCATATATAAAAGATGGACCGCATCGGAACCGAATTGGAATTGTAAAGAACAGCGAGACAAAATTAGAAGCGCAGTTTGCTATTGTAATTGGAGAACAAATCATTGATGTAGAGCTAAAGGATATCGTGTTAGTTGGAGTAGACGTAGGACAATTTCATAAATGGTGCGAACAAAATGGTTATTTGTAAGAAGGACGGGCTGTGAGATAATAAAAATAATTGTAGCAGCATAAGAATGAGAGAATACGAGATTGGTATTCTCTTTTTCAGTGTTTTAGGAGGCGAGAATGAAGTATAAAGAACAAGATTTTACATTGGAGTTAAAAGAGAAAATTCAGTGTATGGAGAAGGAAATAGAGAGAATATCATTTAAACTTTTTAAAGATTATTCACATTTGTACATAGAAAAAAACATGGAATTATTTATAGAACTGATCAGAGATAAAGAAAATCCTTTTGAAACAGGATATTCTTCATCGATTTCGATAGCTGTATTAGATGAAGAAGGAAAGATGATTGAATTTTATACAGTTCCTATCTGGGAATGTTGTAGTTATTTTTTAGGAGTAACGCTTCAAATAAGGTTTTGGGGAAGTAAGTTAAGTGGTGAACTTGTTGGTGAATCTTATTGTGAGATAGAGGAGGAGTTAAAGGAGCGGTTGGAAGAGTTTTTACAGTTTGCAGATGAGGAATAATAGTTATTAAAAAAATGAAAAATGGTATTATTTCATTATATCTATACGTAATAATATACAGGTGATGTTTTGCCATGGTTGAAGTAATTTGTAGAGCTTTATACATAGTGTTTGAAACAATATGTTATGCCTTATGTATAAAAGACAAAGAGGAAGATGGAAAGAACTAAAAAAGGACGCTAACAGTTTTTGTTAGCGTCCTTTTTATTATGAAGCAATTTCACCAGTTTTTGTATCATCTTGATTGTACGTATCTTGATCTAATTCACCAAGCCATTTACTAGAAATAAGACCTGCTGTCATAGAACCACTTACGTTAAGAGCTGTACGACCCATATCGATTAATGGTTCAACTGAGATAACAAGAGCGACAATACCAATTGGTAAGTTCATTGTAGATAGTACGATTAACGCTGCGAATGTTGCACCGCCACCAACACCGGCAACACCGAATGAGCTAATAGCAACGACAGCGATTAAAGTTAAAATAAATTGTGGTTGTAATGGATCGATTCCTACAGTTGGAGCGACCATCATTGCAAGCATTGCTGGATAAATACCTGCGCAACCGTTTTGTCCGATAGATACTCCAAATGATGCTGCAAAGTTTGCAATCCCTTCGGAAATACCAAGCTTTTCTTTTTGCGCTTCAATATTTAATGGCATTGCACCAGCACTAGAGCGAGATGTGAATGCAAATGTTAATACAGGGAACACCTTTTTTAAATATTGAATTGGATTTAAACCAGATAGAGCAATTAATAATAAGTGGATAACGAACATTACGATAAGTGCCACGTAAGACGCTAATACGAAGTTACCAAGTTTTAAAATAGCATTTATGTCGCTACCAGCAACTGTTTTTGCCATAAGAGCTAATACGCCATATGGAGTAAGACGTAAAATTAATGTTACCATACGCATTACGATTGCATATACAGCATCAAGCATTTTCTTAAATAGTTCTGCTTGTTCTGGATATTTTCGTTTTACCCCTATAAAGGCGATACCGATAAAGGCTGCAAATATTACAACAGAAATTGTTGATGTTGGACGAGCACCTGTTAAATCAAGAAACGGATTTGTAGGCAACAGCTCTAATAATTTATCTGGAATTGTTGTTTTTTCAATAGAAGTAAATCTTTCTTCAACTAACTTCAGACGAGCGGATTCTGCATCACCTTGTTGTAAGCCTGTTGCTGATACATCAAATCCTGCACTTGCAGCGATACCGACAGCTGCAGCGATTCCTGTAGTAAGAATTAAAATTCCGATAATAAGACCACTAATTTTACCAAGGTTTTTCGTTAACTGTAATTTTGTAAATGCGGAAATAATAGATACTAAAATAAGTGGCATAACAATCATTTGAAGTAATTTCACATAACCGTTACCGATCAAGCTAAACCAAGTATTTGATTCAATAATTACTTTAGAAGTTGGCTCATAAATAAATTGTAATATAAGACCGAATATAATGCCGACTCCTAAAGCAGTAAATACACGTTTATTAAAAGATACATGCTTACGTTGCATATAATATAATACGCCAACTAAGATGAGCATGACTGCAACGTTAATTCCGACAAGCAGTGTATTCATGTTGATTCCCCCTAATTCCAATCTGTTATATAGAATATAAGGTAATAAAACCTATAAGTCAACTAGGGAATTGCGGAATTAAAAAAAAGATGGCAAAATGCCATCTTTAATGTCCAGCTCCAGGGACAAGTAAAAACGTCGTGTAGTATGTAAATCCTATGAAGAAAACAGTTAAATATGCCCCGAATACGTATATATACATACGCTCTGTTAAATTTAAATAGCTTAAAAGTACGAAGAAACCTGTTTGTCCTAAAAATAGTAGTGCGGTCGAATGCATATCCCCTACGTAAAACATAACCGAGAAAATTCCAGTCCAAAAGCCGAGAACGCGAAACATGCGCTCCATGCCATCTCCCTCCTTTTCTAAAAAAAGTAAACCTCTCCTCATTATAGTTTATTTTTCTTACTATTGTAAATATTCGTTCATATAAAAAGAAGCCAATTATAATTGGCTTCTTTTTATATGAGAAATTAAATTGTTAGTTTATAATTACAAGATTTACATCCATCTAGTAGACTATCGTTTCGAGTTAATTCCGTGTTAGGGAATAGGATTTCGAAAATCCCTTTCATCATATCCCCGTGCATATTACAAATTTCAGTTGGGTGATGAACAGCAACCTCTTTAAATGGACAATTGTGTACATCGTAGAAAATTTTCGTTCCATCTGCACTTAATTCAAAAGCAGGTGATAAGCCAGCTGTTGAGAAAGCTTCTTTTGCAATTTGAACTTTTTGCTCTACTGTTAAAGCATCTTCATTCACATGTAAACGCTGCATATGTTGTTGCATTAACTCGGCCCCGAATTGTTTTCCTGTTTCGTATAGCGCCTTTTCACCAGCAGCGCCAAGGCTAAGTAAAGAATTAAATGCGATTCTTGCTAACAATTGATAATCACGGAATGGAAATTGCAATTGAATTACATCTTCAGATAATACATATAATCTGCTTGGTCTTCCGCCTTTTCCAGTTTTCTTCGTTTCCGATTTCAGCATATGAACATCTTCTAATTTAGATAAATGTAAACGCGCTACGTTCGGATGAATGTCAAACTCATCTGCAATTTCTTGTACAGTTACGTAACTATGTTTTTGAGAAATATATTTATAAATGTAATAACGAGTTGGGTCAGATAATACGCCTGTAATTTTTAAAGCTTGTTCCATGAGGATCTCCACCTTTATCACTTTATCCAAGATAATAACATTATAATACAGATAAACTTCCATATAGGTAATTTCAGACAATAATTCGGAAATTGTTCATAATTTCACAAACATATTTTCCCTTTTTTCTCTGGTGAAAATACAAAATTATCGATTTTTCTTATCTGTTTTTTCATGCTATATACATAGTGGGGAGGGAAAAATGATGAATGGAATTGAAATTTTTGCGAATATGATTTTGAAAGAGGCGTGCAGGGTACAAGCTTCGGATTTACATATTGTGCCCCGGAAGAAGGATGTAGCGGTTCAACTGCGTATAGGAAAAGATTTAATGACGAAACACTGTATCGAAAAGGAATTTGGAGAAAAACTTGTTTCACACTTTAAATTTTTAGCATCCATGGATATAGGGGAGAGACGGAAGCCACAAAATGGTTCACTGTATTTACAAATGGATGGACAAGAAGTGTATTTACGCCTTTCCACGCTTCCAACCGTATATCAAGAAAGTCTCGTTATTCGTCTTCATTTACAAGCATCTATTCAGCCGTTATCTCATCTTTCGTTATTTCCAAGTACAGCGAAAAAAATACTCTCTTTTTTACACTATTCACATGGGTTACTCGTATTTACTGGACCGACTGGTTCTGGCAAGACAACAACAATGTATGCATTATTAGAGGCGATTAGAAAAAAGAAAACACGTCGCATCATTACACTTGAAGATCCGGTTGAAAAAAGAAATGATGATGTATTACAAATTCAAATAAATGAAAAAGCAGGTATCACATATGAGACGGGATTAAAGGCTATTTTACGTCATGACCCAGATATTATTTTAGTCGGTGAAATCCGTGATGAAGAAACCGCAAAAATAGCTGTAAGAGCAAGTTTGACTGGCCATTTAGTAATGACGACATTGCATACTAGTGACGCGAAAGGAGCGATACTACGATTTATGGATTATGGCATAACGAGGCAAGAGATTGAACAATCTTTATTGGCTGTAGCTGCACAGCGACTTGTCGAATTGAAGTGCCCGTTTTGCAGAGGAAACTGCTCTGTTTTATGTAAATCAATGCGGCAAGTAAGGCAAGCGAGCATTTATGAGTTGTTATATGGATATGAGTTAAAACAAGCGATTAAAGGAGCGAACGGAGAATGTGTTACGTACAAGCATGAAACATTAGAATCTTCGTTACGTAAAGGATACGCCTTAGGATTTTTAGAAGAAGATGTTTATGTTTAAGAAAACATGGAGTTTAAGTGATCAAGTAGTATTACTGAAACGATTAGGAGAATTATTAGAGAAAGGGTACTCTCTTTTGCAGGCACTAGAATTTTTGCGGTTTCAATTACCTTTAGAAAAGAAAGTACAATTGCAGCATATGATTGATGGATTAAAAGATGGAAAAAGTCTACACGATTCTTTTCATCAATTAAAGTTTCATCAGGAGATGTTAAGTTATTTATTTTATGCCGAGAAACATGGTGATATTTCTTTTGCATTGCAACAAGGGAGCGCACTTCTTTATAAAAAGGATAAGTATAGGAAAGATATGATCAAAATAATGCAGTATCCTATGTTTTTGGCGCTCTTTTTACTAATCATGATTTTGATTTTTAATCGCATTTTATTACCACAGGTCGACATGGTATATAGTTCGTTTGGTTCCACAGCACCGTTATTTACAGAACAAATATTAAGTGCAATTAAGCTACTACCCTATCTTATTTTTAGCACTATTTTTATCGTTATGATTGGCTGTAGTGTATATATATTTTACTTTCAAAAACTCCCGCATATGAAGCAGGTAAAAATTAAGCTTTGTATCCCCCTCGTAAAAAAATTTCTTATTTTAAAGCATTCACATTATTTCGCCACTCAATTGAGCGGTTTATTACACGGCGGACTATCAGTACTTGAGGCTCTAACAATAATGATGGAGCAACATTATCATCCGTTTTTTCAATATGAAGCGGGCCGAATTGAACGTCAATTAATTGCGGGAGAACCGTTGCAATCTATTATTGCTAAAAGCGGATATTATGAGGAAGAACTTTCTTATATTATTACGCATGGACAAGCAAACGGTAATTTGGCGATTGAATTAGGTGACTATAGCGATCTTATTATGGAAAAAATGGAGCAAAAAGTTAAACGTATGTTAGTGATCATTCAACCAATTTTATTTACGTGTATTGGAGGAATAGTCGTTCTTATGTATTTAGCGATGATTATGCCAATGTTTCAAATGATGAATTCTATTTAGGAGGCATTTACATGCAGAATGAAGAAGGGTTTACCCTTTTAGAAATGTTATTAGTTATGGTCGTCATAACTGTATTATTACTATTAATTATTCCGAATGTAGTTACACAGCGTTCATCCGTCGAAGGAAAAGGATGTAAAGCCTATGTGAAATCTATAGAAGCTCAAATACAAGCATACCATTTACAACATAATAAAATACCCTCGCTAAAAGAGCTAAGGGATGAAAAATATATTACAGCTGATGAGTGTCCGAATGGTGAATCCATTCATATTTCAAATGATGGCACAGTAACAACTGGGAAACTGTGAAGCAAAAAGGTTTTACTCTTTTAGAAATGCTACTCGTTCTATTTGCAATTTCTGTACTAAGTATGGTCACGTATTTTAACGTACATTCATTACATGAAAAACAAAAAGTGGAACAATTTTTAAGACAGTTTTCAAATGATATTTTGTATATGCAACAATTAGCGATAAACCGTCAAAAACACTATACATTACGATGGCATAAAGATAGACATACGTATTATATAGGGGATTCGAGTACGAATCTTTCTATCATTAAAAGAGAATATGATAGCGATGTACAAATTGATTTGAATACTTTTCCTAATCCGATGACATATAATCCGAGTGGAAATATTAATAGAGGTGGAACGATTTTACTTTCGTATCGAAGTTATAAATATGAGATTGTATTTCAACTTGGAAGAGGGAGATTTACGTATCGTGAAATGTCAAAAAGGGTCAGTGATGGCTGAGATGCTTGTAGCATTAAGTATAGTAATGATGGCAGTATTTTTACTACTTCCGCAAACAGTATTGATGATGCAAGAACGAAAAAACATACAAATTCGTTATAAAGCATTTGTATTATTAAAAAGGGAAGCAGCTTTATATATGTATGAGAATGGGGCGAAACAACAGAAAGAAAAAGACGTAAACGGAAATGTATATTACACATATTGGGGAGGAAATGAAGTTTGTGCTATGTGGAAAGATGTGAAAGGAAGAATGATGGAACAATGCTTTTATGCAGGAGAAAAAATAAATTAGAAGTTGGGTTTACATTAATAGAAATGATCGTATGTTTTTTTCTGTTATCACTGTTCTTTTTACTCTTACCACGTTTGAATTTTATTGGAATAGAAAACAACCAATCAAAAGGATTAAATAATTGGGAATGGGATGTGTTTATAGGACAAAGACAATTGATAGTTTCACTTGTCTTTATTGTAATCTCGGTGAATCTGAAACCCGTTGATACGTAAGGGTTTATCGGGTTTCTATTCGTGTTTGAAATGAAGGGTATTTGTATTATAAATCTCAAACGCCCCGCTTTTGCCCCGCTTTTTTCTAAAGGATAAATTCTTGCCCCACATAAGCCTCATATTTGCTTTGTTCATTTTGGATTACTTTAGGTGTGACATGTGAATAAATATCAGAAGTAATTTCGATACTTTTATGTCCTAATCTTTCTTGTATATACTTCATTTCAACTCCAGCTTCCAAAAGAAGTACAGCATGAGTATGCCTTAATCCATGAACACTAATTTGATGTAGTTCAGCATTTTTTAGAATACGATCTAAAACATTTTTTAATGTTGATTTTGTTAATGGCTTACCTGTAGTCGTGAATACAAAATCAAAAGTTTTATCATACTTAGCGCCTAGTTTTAATTTGCACTCATTTTGATATGTTTTAAATGTTTTAAGCACAGTAACAAGTCTATCTGAAATAGTAATTGAACGTACTGAATCATAAGTTTTTGTTTTACCAATTAAATCTTTGTTATTTTTCTGTCCTATAGGAGTATAAGCGTAATAGTTTATAGTTCTATCAATATGAATCATTTTGTTATCTAAATCAATATTCGTATCCCATTCTAATGCTGTTGCTTCACCTTTACGCATACCAGTTTCTACTAAGGTATAAATGAATGTATAGTATAGTATTTTATCCTTATGAGCCGCATTCAATAATTTTGTTACTTGTTCTTTTGTTAAGTAATTTTCTTTTTTTGAATGCTGGTTGAAACGATCAGCAGCAATTAGAATTCCGTTGGTAAAATCTTTGTAAATCAATTCTAAATCTATAGCACGTTTTATTGAATTAGACATTGTTGAATGAATAATTTTAACTGTACGTTTTGAATAATCTTTGTTTATAAGATGATTAATAAATTTTTGGTATTCTATTTTATTTATATCAGCCAATTTGATGTTTTGAAAATACGGGATGATGTGTTTATTAATATTGCTCTTATGAAGAATATAAGTGCTTTGCCCCACTTTTCCCTTTTTATAAGTCTCTAGCCACTCTATTAAATACTCGCTTAATAGAGTTTTTTTGGTGTTTGCATCCATTCCGTGAAATAATTGACGCTCTCGTTCATTAGCATGGAAGGTTGCTTCTTTTTTTGAATCAAATCCACCTTTGCTAATCTCTCTTTTTTTACCTGTAGTCTTGTCCACATATCGAATACGATATTCCCATTTTTTGCCCCGCTTTCTGAACGTTGCCATTAAAATTCCTCCTCTTTATGTATATTTCATGTTAGTAATTTATTATGGGATATGTTATCACTGAACTTAATTTGAATCATAGCACGATAACCTAATTATTGTAAAAGAAAAACTTACACATGTAGAACGTGTGTGCTAAAATGATTATGTATTCAAAATAAGAAAGGGGAATGGAAAGATGGAGAGTTTTACTGAAGAACCAGGTGGTCATAGAATGGCTGATCCGGGAGGGCATGGAATGACTGATCCAGGAGGATCGTCATTATTATATGGACCAGGTGGCGGAATTGGTAAGCAAAAGTTATTTGGACCTGGAACAGGGATATAATAAAAAAAGACACTTTTTAAGTGTCTTTTTTGAGAAAAAATCAGTATTTTATTGTATAGAAACTAAAGAAGCTTCAATTATGTACCTATTAGGGGCATCCCCAATATAGTTAAATGGATAACAGGTAGTTAATGTTAATGTGGGTGTATTTTTTTTGATAATCACAGTACGATCATCTGCCCCTGTAATCCAGTGTTTTTGAATTTGGTAGATGTATATTTTTTTATCATATTCAAGTAAAATATAGTCATTTTCTTGTAAATCCCCCAATTTAGTAAATACTGTGTCACGATGTCCGCTTAAAACAGTATGTCCATTACCAGAAGGAGCGGTCGTAATATCACTAACAAACATTCCTACTCCTTTTTTTAAAGTTTTGGCATCAGCGCCCCAATAAACTTGATATTTTTGTTTGATTTTCGGTATAACCATGTAAGCGATTTGTTCTCCCATTTGATGTTGAACTTGAGAAGCTGGAATCTGTTTTTGTGATTCCGGTAATGGTTCAATAGTGTTTGTAAGATTCGATTCTTGATGTGGTAGAGTATGTTGGGATTGTTCTTTGTTTGCTTCGTTGTTGACATCTTTTTTCTCATTAGTGACAGCTTCTATATTTTTATATTGCTGAATTTCAGTACTTGTTAAGGACTCAACAGTTTTTCTTGCATCATACCAATCTATAAAGTAATAAACAAAAGCAAAAGAGCCTATAGTAATTAATAAAACTCCCAACCATTCAAGTTTTTTCAAGAGTATCACTCCACATTAAAAACGACAGGAATATTCCTGCCGTTTTAGGTATTAGTTTAGACATTCGTTTTTTTACGACGGAATACAAGGATTGAACCTACTAATACTAAAGCAGCACTTGCAAGCATCATTGTAACACCGTTAGATGCTGTATTAGGTAATTTTTCGCCTTGTTTTTTTGTTTCAGCTGTTACAGCTGTTTGTTTAGATTGTTGGTTATTATTGGTTACTTGGTTATTTTGTTGTATATTTTCCTGCTTAGTTTGTTCTTGAGGTTTAGCAGTTTCTTTATTGTCTGTTGTAGTATTTGTACTTGTTTGATACTTATAATCTTCACATGGAATGCCATCTTTATCATTGTCTAAACGATTTGGATCATTTCCAACAGCATATCCGTTTTGATCCCAAAAAGCTTGAGCCTCTTGTTGATTTTTAAAATGTCCACAGTTTTTTGTGTCATTAGGGCTTTTGGCTGCAAATGCAGCGGAACTATACCCAACTGTTAATAGTGTGAATGCTGTAGCTGATGCTAATAGTTTTTTCATGAAATCCTTCATCCCCTTAAATGGTATATGCTTACATTGGAATATTTTACATTCTGAAAACTGAAAATACAATAATAATTTGTTGATAAATGTAAGATTTTCACACGATGATAGGGAATTATTGATTTTTACACTTTTATATTTAGTCAAATAAAAAAAGAGAGCTATTCAGCCCTCTTGCTCAAATTGTAAAAAGAAGAAAATTTTACAATTTGAAATTGGAAATGATTTCTTTTATGATGAAATCAAATCATAGTATTTCATTATTCTCACCAAGGAAACGTACATAATAATCTAGTTGCTTGCAGAAGTTTTTTCTTTGTGTTTCAGATAACACCCCATATGTTTTCTGAACACCAATCAAGGTATTATGTAACATTTCATCATCCGAATTATCAATGCGACCTGTAAGCACATCTAGTGTTACATTGAAATAGGAAGCGAGGTGAAATAATGTAGTGAGATCAGGCTCTGAAAAACCATTTTCGTAGTTGTTTATTTGACTTCTACTTAGGTTTAGTTCAAGAGCTAAATCTTCTTGCCTTAACGAACGACTTTTTCTTAACGTTTTTAAAGTTTCACTAAATGTCTTCATAGTACAAGTATAATTATAGACATATTGATATACTATAAATGATAGATTTATTGTCATTTATGTTATATTGATAGTAAATCTATTTTAATTACAAAATATAATAGAACAAAAGTTCGGTTTTATGGTAAAATATTGATATGGAATTTCATACAAGTACATGCAAAATTGCATATCTTATTCTTAAGAACATAAGAAACGTTGTTTTACCACGGTTTCTCGACTTTCTCAATAAAAATCAGATAACTACATGACCGAATTTTGGGAAATTTGTGTTATTATGAAAATAAATAAATATACGGACGTAAAAAAGACTCACAGCGTGTATAAGTAGTGCGCTAACACTCTTACACCGCTTTCCCTAATCCAGCTAGGGAAAACACTTACTGCAAGTCTTACATAAATTATAACACATCATTTGAATGTAGTGACGCGTTTTCCTTTAAAAGTTAAAAAATGGGTATAACGTGTCTTTTGTTCCGACAAGGAGGAGCAAAGTGAAACTGTTATTGGAAAAGATGCATGAAGATTTAAAGTCTAATGGTTACACTAATCGTAAATTAGCGGCGTTATTTAATGTTAGTCATACGACAGTGAATAGCTATTTTTCCCAAGGTACTAAATTTGATTTCATGCACTATGTTGAAACATTAAGATTATATGAGCCTAAGGATATTAATTTTCGAAGAGAGTCATTATTGAAGTCGTTTAATGACTTATCTCCCAATAACGAAAGACTAGGACTTGAAGTATTAAATATGTATGGAGAATTTGAACTACAAAAAAAATTGATTTCTAAGATCCAAAATAATACAGAAACAAATAAAAATGCGAGATTGAATAAAAAGATGGCAGAAGTATATCAGTTGTTAGCATTACGTAATGAAGGATTTATAAATAAACATGAATTCTTTCGGGCGGTAGATGATTTTCGAAATTCAAGAAAAATATCGACTAATGAACTGAAAATAATTTCTGATTTCGCGTTAATATACTCACATCTAGATTTTAACGATCACAAAATGGTTTTAAAATACACAAAGCAATTGATGCCATATATTGATGAAATCAAAAAAGGAACTTCGAAAACATCTTTTACATTAAGAGCAAAAGAAATGTTAGCTACAAGTAACCAGCATGCAAATGATTTAGAACAAGCAAGAAAATATTGCTTTGAAATTGTAAATGATCCTTTGAATAAATATGAGTGTATGAAAGCTTTAGCTTACTGTATTTTAGGTGAAACTTATATCTTAGAGGATTACAGTATTGCAAAGTATTATTTTGAACAAGGGATATCAACGTTGGATTCTCCGTCAAATCGTAAAAGTATAGTAAGAAAAAAGGCTATAGAGAATACTCTTAATTTCCTAAAGATTTATTGGAGAATGGATTTAGAAAATATAAGACCTACGGATAAGGCTGAAGAAGCATTTTTATATGCTGTAACCGGTCGTGAGGAAAAATCTTTATTGTTGTTAGACGAATTAGAAAAAGAAAATAAAAAACTAAGTCCTATACAAAAATATTACAAAGGTCTAGCCACTGGGGAAGAAAATTATTTCAAAGAATCAATAGAAGATTTTGAAAGATTAGGGGATTTTTTCTATTCCAGACTACCAAGAGAGTGCTTAAAATGATATAATTGTGGTATGAAAAGGAGTGATTTTATTTGAAGTTAAAGGCTATAAAAATAGTAATAACAGCAGCAATTATTGCTTCTATTGGTTTCATACCAACAAAAAATGATAAAAAGGTATCACAACAATCTCAAACTCCAATTGAATATAGAATGATGGTCGATCCGGGTGCTGGAGGCGGCTGAAAATAAAGAATGACGCTATCATAGAGATAGCGTCATTCGTGCTTTATAAGGAATGGAAAGTAAATGACCGAATGGTCAAAAACTTTCCACGATGTGTATAACTAAAAGAGGATGCAGGGGGAAAGGCAAATGGAAGAAATGATAACGCAAGTTTTATTAATAGAGAAAGCTGAAGGGGTAAATGTCAATCATTTACGCGATTTGTTAAAGGGACTTGCTGAACAGGGAAAAGAACAAAATAAAACTCCGTAGACAATTATTAGTCTCACGGAGTTTTATTTTTAGATATAAAGTTTTGTATTGTTGATTTAAATAACTCTTTGTTGTCCTCAGAAAGTTGGTTAATCAGTGTCATCCATTCATTAGTTTCTTTGTGTATTTCTTCGGTTTCTTTAACTGTTAATTTTTGATGCATCGATCTTCCTAATAAATAATCAATAGAAACCTCGTATATGTCTGCTAATTTAGTTAATGTCTCATAATCGGGTTTACGTCTTCCTGATTCATAACTAGATAAAGTTGCTTTATTCACGTCTAATTTTTCTGAGATGAAAGTCTGCGTATAACCTTTCTTTTCGCGACACGCTTTCAATCTTTCGTTTAAGTTCATAATTTCATTATTCCCCTTTATAAATAATATCCCATTACTTATGTGCCTCGCCTTAATTTAAGGTGTATTACACTGCCTTGCTGTGCCTTGCAAAACTTTTGCTTAATTACAGTATATATACTTTTTGACAACTTTTCACTATCTGTAAAAAAAAAAATAACAAAATGACAAAATAGGGTTTACATTTACGAAATGACAACCTATAATAAAATCAAGAAGTTGTCAAAACGACAACAACAGGAGGTGAAGCGGATATGACTTTTGGAAGCAGAGTCCGAGATATTCGCAAACAAAAGAATATTACTCAAGAAAAACTAGCTAAGAAGCTTGATTTTAGCCACGCTTCAGCTATTTCTTTCATAGAGAACGGCAAGAGAAGATTAGATGCTGAAAAGATACCTACCTTGGCAGATGCGCTTGGAGTATCAATAGACGAACTTTTTTTTACGGAAAAAGTTGTCAAAATGACAACTAGGGAATTGGAGGAGAAAGAAAATGATTAGTGTTCAAGTTGATGAAAATGAAGTGAGAAACCTTTATCTAGCAGAAATCGCGGAAAAAGTTAAAGAAATCGATGCAGAGTTAGTGTATTGGGACGCTAACGAGTTAAAAAGAAGAACTTGTATGGGATGGAATAGCATTCAAAAAACATTCTTTTTTGATCCTAGATTTCCGAAACACAAAGTAGGAGGAAAGTGGTATTTCCCAGCTCAACAAGTAAAAGAATTTTTATTGCAATGGTTATCAGAACAATAAGGAGGTGATTTTGTGGAAGATTTAACATCTTTAGCTATATTTGGATTTTCAATCACAGGTGGATTATGGCTACTGTATATCACTTATGAGCCAATAAGAAAATGGGCTTGGAGTGATGTAGAACAAAATAAAAAGACCCATTGCAGTGGGTCCGTTAGAAAAAACAAGTTTCTATAAGTATAACACGGAAAGTTGGGAAATAGTACATGGATTTAATCGAATATCAAGTGCTATTACCTAATCAGTTTTGGGATTTAGCAAAAAGCAAAGAAGAATTAAAACAAATGATTAAGCAGTATTTCAAAATTGGTTATTCGCATTATGAAATTCAACGGATTATCCAAAGTGGACAAGCACATATAGCAATTTGTACGAGGAGGTAAGGACTATGTCTGAAGTAAAAGTGAAATGGATAAAACTCTCAACAACGATGTTTGAGGATGAAAAAATACGCTTAATTGAGAGCATGCCTGAAGCTGATACATTATTAATCATTTGGATTAAGTTATTAGCTCAAGCTGGTAAAACAAATGCAAGTGGTTATATTTTTTTAAACGAGAATATCCCATATACGGAAGATATGCTAGCAACGCTATTTAATCGACCTCTAAATACAGTTCGGATGGCACTAGGTGTATTTCAAAATTTCGGAATGATTGATATTGACGATAATCATTACATCAACGTCGTTAATTGGGGAAATCATCAGAATCTAGACCGTTTAGAAAAGATAAAGGAAGACACTAGAAAACGCGTAGCGGCACACCGAGAAAGGAAAAAACAACAAACACTTAGTTGTAACGTTACATGTAACGATGACGTAACGGACATAGATAAAGATTTAGATAAAGATATAGATAAAGAAATAAAAAAGAATTATAGTCCTGAAAAACCTCAGGACATCGTTCAATCTATTCCATATCAAGAAATTGTTGATTATCTCAATACGAAAGCAAAAACCAATTACAAATATACATCTAAAAAAACACAAGATTTAATTAGGACAAGATGGAAAGAGGGTTTCAGATTAAATCATTTTCAACAGGTAATTGACATCAAGGCTTCACAATGGATTGATAATACGGAAATGAGTGGCTATTTGAGACCTATCACTTTATTTGGAACTAAATTCGAAAGTTATTTAAATGAAAAACCTGTACGACGAAAAGGAGTCTATAAAGGAGGTTTAACTAATGCAAGCAATCAAAAAGATAGTAGCTTCATCAACAAATATAACTTCAAGAAACGCTAGTCAAAGATATGTGTTGTCGCCTAATAGATGCACGAATGTATTTTTAGTAGGAAAAGAAAATTTTAAAGATGTTTGCAGTAAACGCATGTTGATAGATACAGAAACAAACGAGGAATTTTGTCCTCAGTGCAGATCGGTAGAAAAGGAAGATCAGAAATTAGCTATAGAGACACTAGCTATAAAAAAGAAAAATGAAATCATTCATTTATATGATTCATTTGCTGATAACAGTTTAATAAATGACAAACTCAAAAAAGCTACATTTGAAAATTATGTACCTACTAAAAGGGAATTAGCTGATGCAAAAGCAACGATAATGAATTTTGTTACTTCATTCAATAAAGAAGAACCAACAAGCATGATAATAACGGGTGATTATGGAGTAGGAAAAAGTCATTTGTGTGTGGCAGCCACTAAAGAACTTATGAAAAAGGGTCACAGTGCAATGTTTATTCAAATGAATAAGCTATTTACTAAAATCAAATCAACTTGGAATAAAAATAGTGAAATGACAGAGGACAAGCTTATGTCCCTTCTAGCAAAAGTTGATGTCTTGATTATCGATGACTTTGGAGCGGAATTCACAGAGAAAGATAAAGAAGGCGTTACATGGAAGCAAACGAAGACAAATGAAATTGTAGATAGCCGTATAGGTAAAAGTACATTATTTACTACTAATTTTACGGTCGATGAATTAGCAGGAATGTATGGAGAACGTGATTTCAGTCGGATGATGGAAAACGCTGAAATGTTAGAAATGTATGGGGATAATTATAGATTACGTAATTTCAAAAAGGAGGAATAAGCATGTGTGTATTATGTCATGATACAGGGATTATTCGTAAAGAAACTTATCCGGGTGTAACTCTAACGGAAGGTTGTAATTGTGAAGTAGCAAAGCAACAGCAAGAAGAAAACGATAAGCGTTGGCAAGCATGGTTAATAAAATTTGAATCAATGAAACAAGAATTAGAAAGAAAGAAACAACAAAAAGCTAGTTAACAAGAAAGAGGAGGATTTCAGTCGTATGAAGCCTATGAAAATCGAAATCGATGTTACGGATAATAAAATTTATGTAGTAAAAAACGGTGAGGTTACTCCGCTGAATCCTCCAGCAACAGGATTTGGTGAACAAGTAATTACTTGGCAAGGCGGGAAAGTTGATCGTGTATCAACTACAATCACTGAAAAAATTAAATAACTGGGGATGCGATTATGAAGCAATTAACAATTGATGACGTTATAGGTAGTTTCAACTACAACGCGATAAGTACCAGTGAAAAGTTTTTGAATCCAAGCTATGAAGTCCATTTCTACGATAAAGAGGAACGCCAAAAGATGGATTGTTTTGATGCTAAGACTGAAACCGAAGCTTGGAACGCAACAATAGAAGAGCATGGAAAATGTATTCAGAAGATTAGGATAACTCATTCGAATCGTACCAGAGCTGAATTTCTGGCACTGGATTAGGAGGGGATGGAGAAAATGAAAAAGGCAATTGAAGAATATATCAATCATTTAAAACAGTCCGCAGTAGAGAACAGAAAGGGATCAGATAAAGCGTATGAAAATGGTGATTTAGGTTTATCAGGATACTTGCGTGGACAGTGGATTGCGAATGAAGGAATAGTAATTGCATTAGAGACTATATTAACTCAACACAGAGGGAAAAGGGCGGGTTCAGATCTACTAAAGTAAGACCAAATTTGAATTTTATTAAGAAATGGGGGAATGGGATATGAACAAACGATTACAGGAAGTGAAAGAAAATGTCACAAACATAGCAGATCATGCAATTTGTATGACGAAGTTTGATTACGATTGGTTAATTGAACAAGTTCAGAATTCAAATTTAGAAATAGATGATTGGAAACAAAGTCATGATAAGGTCGCAAGAGCATTAGAAAAGAGTGAATGTGAACACCTTGAAACCATGAACCTATTACATGATACGAATAATATGAGAACTGAAGTTAAATGGTTTGCTGAACAGATGGAAAGCAAGTTGCAGGAGAATGACCATAAAGGCGGTTGGCAAGATTGTGATTGCTATTGGCTTCTCAATAGAGCAATAAAAGAGTGCGTGGAGTTATCGCGTGAATTGGATGCTCATAGAGATTTAGGTGACAACAAGGAGAAAATTATTAAAGAATGCTCAGATGTTGCCAATTTCGTAATGATGATTGCGGATAAGGTACGTAAAAACTAAACAAAAGCGTTATTTTAATCGAAAAGGGGAATGAAAAGTGGAAAATCAAAAACCATTAGTTGTTTTGAATGAAGATCAAAAGGCAGTCACTTTAAAGAGATTAAAAGATTTATGTTTTGCAGCACAACAAATGCATGAATGGTTATCAAAGGATAAGTTAACGGAGGAAATGAAGGGGACACTTATTTCTTTATCCGAAAGTCATATTTCAGTTATAGCGAAAGAAACAAACTACGAATCTGATTTGGCTAGGGAACGAGAAAGACGTAGTACTGATCTTAGGAATGCGAATTTACGTATTAGAGAACTAGAAAAGAAGATGGCTGATATGAAACCTATTGATGGTCTGAGTGAACAACTTAATTCATTGACTAACAAAATTAAAGGTTGGTGGAGAGAACTCGGATTTAATTATATTTCTGAAATGACTTTCACTGAGTATGGTGGATTGAATATAAAATTTGCTTTCAGTTTAACTAGACTTAGCAGAATGTTTAGCAAGAAACCAGTATCAGATAAGAAAGAAGAAGTAGATAAAATTCAACAATTAAGTGATAAGGGATTCGTTTTTATGAAAGAAGATAACGAGTTGCAATTAGTGGATAACGATACTAATAAAAAATTACTGATAAATCTATTGGAAGAAAGATTCCCAAGTATAAACATAGACCGAATAGAGATTTGGAACGGAAAAAATAATCAAGAGTCGTATATCCGATACGTTACAGCTTACATCGGAGAATTACATGAAATTTAAACAAAATAGTTATTTAGTTAAAAAAGAATAGAACACACAAATATGTGTGTTCTTAAAATGATAAGTGGTGTAGGTAAAGTGTTTCATGAGTAAATTCTTAATATTGTATGCCTTACTTGGGTTTATGAAGCTTGTCACTAAAGAAAATGGTCATGTGAAATTTAGAAGTAATTTAAACAAAATTCTTATTTTAATCGAAAAGGGGAACGGGAATGAAAAAGAATAAATTTCGTGCTTGGCATAAAGAAAAGAAATGTTGGATCAGCCTTCATAACAACGGATATTCATTTAACCCGAATAACGGTCAAATTTATTACGAAGGATTGAATATAACAAGTCGCATTGATTTAATGCAATACACAGGCTTAAAAGACAAGAATGATAAGGAGATTTATGAAGGGGATATCGTAAGGATTTTTGTTCCTCATGATCCAGAAGAAAAAGAATACGTTTCTAAGGTTTATGAATCAGATGGGGCTTTTGTTGTTGATATGGTTGGATATGACATATATATGGATGTACATTGTATCGGATGGATTCCTGGAGGTTATGAATTAGAAGTGATAGGAAACATTTACGAAAGTCTAGATCTAATAAAAAACTAAACAAAATCTTTATTTTAGTTGTAGTTTGACAAAAAAGGACCCGCTAAAAATAGCAGGCCCTTTCCTAAAATGGCAAAGAGTAACTCTTACCTTACTCTTCCACTATATAATACACCATATTTGACTGTTTGTGTAGAAGAATGTCGAAATATGCAATGTTTCATGTCAAATATAAGCAAATGAAGAAGTGAAACCAATAATTAAATAAAAACGCTATTTAAATAAAAGTAAGTGGATTAGTTTTCAACACTTAATGAGATTGAAATTCATATCATATTTTGTAATGACTTATATGGAAGTGAGTTGAATAATAATGTTTTATTCATATTTTGATAATCGATCCAGAATGCGACCGTATGGTACGGTGGGTATCACGTTTAGTGGAATGCAAAGTACAATTCAAGCTGCTCAACAAGCATTGCAATCGCAACAACAAATGCAACAACAAATGCAACAAGACACACAACCGTACTATTCATCTATGGGATATTATTACCCAATGTATCACACTACGCCATATGGAATGCCTTTTTCAATGATTCCATATGGCACTGTATTTAATTTATAAATAATATGTCAGGAGTAAAGTTAAGTATTTAAATAAGGGCGCAAGTAAATAGCGCCCTTATAAGAAATGATTTTTATCAAATGGATTCATTTTTAATACATAATTTTGAATTTGTGATGAAAATTGCATTTTGTCATAAATAAAAAGGCAGTTGTTTCCGCAACCACCTTTTTATAAAACAGAGCAACTTTTTCAGAAATAAAATATGAATAATTCCTGAAAAGGTTATAGGATATAATCCCATTTTTATAACGAAAGTGACGAGCTCAGGTTATAAGAAAAGACTGACTATATTGTATGGAATCTAGTCTAGAGTGGTCACAAATAAAAAGAGCACCTTCGAACAGTGCCCTTTCTCGGAGTGAATTTTGCCAAAAGCTACCTAAAACTAAACAGACAAGTGGAATACCCAAGTTGTGAGTCATGAGTAATATTCCTCAAATATAAGAATGAGTTTGATTTTCTATATATAGTATGAATCACCATATATATAGGTGTCAGAAAAAATAAAAGAGCAACTAGCAAAAGCTAACTGCTCAGTGTGGATTGGAGATCTCGATCAGTACGGTTACACATAAGAGATTTCCGGCTGTTAAACAGCCTATCTACAGTATTTACGGAATATTGAGTTTTATTCAAGGGGGAGAGGTAAATGAATAAATTTAGGCTGTTCCAACTTGGTTTTGGTCTGCAACATCAGCATCAAATGTGTTTGTTGCGCTAACACCGCTAAAGGTATTGACAACAAAACCAACATTTGACGCCCCTGAACCATTATAAGATTTTGTATTCTCTTTTGGAGAAACGTTATAAAAATCGCCTAAGTTGAAAGAACCAGTACTATTTTGTACGACAAGGTTTGCTACAACTGAAGGCATAGTATTCACCTGCTTTCCTAGAAAGTATTTAAATTAGCATATGGTGTAATCGTCTAGATGTTCATTTCAATCTAAGAATTTGAAGTTATTTCCTGTGTTTTAATAAAATAATCCTTTTAATAGAAAGCGAGGTTGGGAGAATGAAAGGTTTGAAGAAAAGAAAAATTAGAAAAGCAATTGCTCGTCGCGCGAAGGCAGTAGAGAAACATCAAGTCGATAACGCTTGGAGAAACATTTTTGTTCAAGCTGGAATAATAAAATAACAGTACTGGAGGAATAAAAAATGAATAGTAAACAGTTTTTCGGAATGTATTTGGCTCTTTACTTAATCATTATGTTCGTGACCTTTAGTAATTCAAAAAGCTTCATACAAGCTGGAATCATTATGGTACTTGTAATTTTTATTTCAGAGGTTGATCATCGGTATGGATTTTATAAGGGAAGTAAAAAAGCTAAATTAAAGTGAAAAACAAATATGGTCCGGCTAGAAAACTAGAGGACACCAATTCATTAGAACAGCAATTAAAGCTGTTTTAGGAATAGGTGTCCTTTTTATTTTGAAAGGGGAGATGGGGAAATGAAGGTGTTAAGAGATCAGTTACGTGAGTGGGAAAAGCAATCGAAACAAGCAAAGAAGAAAAATAAGAAAAAACAAAAAGAGAAATTAAGTACTCGTGATATTGAAGATTTAATGGGGATTCGTGGGCCACGATATGAACGTAGACGTGGAGCATTAAGACAAAAGTAATTTAAAAATAAAAAGGAGTGGTCTTACATGACTAAACAATTATCTTTCTTACCAAAAATCGATAGAGTAGCAACACAAGAGGAATTAGAAGGTGTGTTGGAAAGTGTACGTATACATAGACAATTTGGGATGATGCGTAAAGAAATGAAAGTCACTCCTTCTTATGAAATACGTGAGCATGGTCCTACACATACAGTTGGAAAACCATTAGAAGATGTTGCTATAGCAAATATCCAACAAAGTAAACGAGAAGAGTGGCTTGAACGAATGTCAGTACGTATTGATCAGTTTCTAAATCGATTAGGGAACGGACGTGCAGGAAGCATTCAAAGAGATATTATTTATAAACGTTATTTAGAAGAAGAGGACGTATGTGATTACATGGTTTATAACGAAATAGGGATGTCAGAGCGTACTTATCGACGTTGGAAGTCTAAAGCATTTTATAAGCTTGCTTTTGCACTTGGATTAGAAGTTTACGAGACAGAAGAGACTGGAGGTAATGAATAATGAATTTTGTTCAGCCAATACGTGATCCAGAAGAAATACAGCAGCTAAAAGATTATTTTAAAGAAAAGAGCTTACGTAATTACATTCTCTTCATCATGGGAATCAATACAGGCCTGAGAATTTCAGATATTTTGAAATTGAAGGTAGGAGATGTAAAAAGTAGTCATATATCTATGAGAGAAAAGAAAACAGGAAAACAGAAACGGATACAAATTACTGCAGCACTGAAAAGAGAACTTAAATGGTTTATTGAAGAAAGAGAAGATAATGAGTATCTATTGCAAAGCAGGCAAGGTAGGAATCGTCCAATTGGTCGTAGTATGGCATATAAGATACTAAGTGGAGCGGCAGCAGAGTTTGGGTTGGATGAAATAGGAACACATACCTTGAGGAAGACGTACGGGTATCACATGTACATGCAAACAAAAAACATAGCATTACTCATGGAGATATTCAATCATTCGTCTGAGAAGGTCACATTACGTTATATAGGTGTAAATCAAGATGCAATGGATAAAGCAATGACTAGATTTAAAATCTAAGCGTTGCTTTTTCTTTTTAATTCTATACAGTTACTCATAAATTCCATACTGTGTAACTCAAAAGGGAAAGTTTAATTAAGTCAATGATATCAAGCGATTCGGCAAAGGGGTCAGTTACACACAATATAAGATATGGGTAAGTCATATATGGAATGAAATTCATTTTTCTGGTATTATATATGAAAGGGGAATTTAAATTTCTTTATGATTTGTTAGGAGAAGGGGTAAGAATTGGAAAGCTTACAATTACAAAGTTTACAAGAAACTAAACCACACTGTTACTATAATGAGATAAAGCAGATTATTATTGAAATCTGTGATTTTCATAATAAATTCTCAGCAACGTGGATAGATAAGAATAAATCAAGTGATTTAGAATTTCTAAACTTAAATAAGAAACAAGTTAGAGAAGTTACTGATATTTACGAAGAAAGAGAAGTGTTTTTCCCGAAGGATGAATTTAATCGTCTTTTAAAAAATTACATGAATGAGTTAAAACCTTTAGCAATAGATTTCGAGATGGCATATAATTATGAGCATTTTGATATGAGATCTCGTGGGAAAGATTTTGATTCGATAATGAACAAATTACAATATTATACTACTGGAAAAGAAGGCAATGGAGTTGCAGGAGCCTTTAAGATTAATAAATGTTTGAATGACCTTTTCGGTATTCGAATAGTTATTGAGAATTTTGACCATAATTGTGAATACTTTTATCAAATTTGTGAACCTGTAAAAGATAAATATAAAATACGTATAATTAACTCATCAAAAAATGACTATAGAGCAACGCATGTTTATTTTTATGGCGGAAATAATAAATTTTTTCCTTGGGAACTACAAATATGGAATGCAGATGATTGTAAATCAAATGACATTTCACATGGAGTACATAAACGCTCATATACTGAATGGGCAAAAATTTATAAGAATACAAAAGAAATTGAAGGAGGTGCTTAATTATGGCTTATCATTTTATTGCAGCTATGAGTCACTATTCGCATGGGGGAAGAATTGCTTGGCATTATTCTGCTGATTCTCGACTTGATAAAGAATATATTCAAGGTTTCTTTAAGAGGGTAGAAGGAAAATGTGGAGAAGTACAATTAGGCATTCACAAATTAGTAACTGATTCTACTTCTTGGGATTCCGTAGTGCAAAAAGATTCTTTCTTTGAAGATGTGTATAGAACTCCAGATATTGATACTTTTATTGGAATGGTTGTTCAGGGTCAAGAGTTAAGTCCTACAGATGTTTCGAAATTCATACTATCAATTTTGCCATCTTCACACCTTAAATTACAAAAATTACTTTATTATTCATATGCAGAATTCTTGATACAAACAGGCACTAAATTATTTAAAGAGCCATTAGTAGCCTTTAAATATGGCCCTGTAGTTGAAAGTGTTTTTCATAAGTATAAAGTTCATGGCTCTACAGTAATTGATTATAAAGAAGATGAGACAATTTGTTATTCAACAGAATCATTAGCTATTACACCTTCTATTATGAAGGTGACATCTTCAGAACATGGTGAAGAGGCAGTGGCGTGCATTTTAAATGTATTAAAAAAGTACGGTGGATATAGCGCGGGAGAGTTAGTTGCTAAGACACATCAAGCGGGAGGCCCTTGGGATAGAGTGTTTAGGCCAGGTGCTAATCGTGAAATCCCTGATGGTTTAATTGTACGATATCATCAGGAAGCTAATTGATTTTGAGAGCATCCTTTCGAGGGTGCTTTTTTTATTGCATTATTTTTTTGGAAAATAAGTGGCAGAGTCGTGACCGCTTTTTGGCAGGAAATGTGCCGGTTGTTTTGGAATCAACGTGTTATATTTGTATTGTGAGAAGTGGCGGAAAACACAACTCACTATGTTGTTTTCTAAATTTCTAAACGGCTTCATAATGACGGCGCATAAAATCCGAAACCAGCAGATGGTACTGATTGAATGTTACCGTTAATAAGGAGAGCTTTTGCTCTTCTTTGAGCTAACAACATCCTAGGTAGATGGAATGAGGTGAACCTGATAAGTTTGCCAATAGTGTCTGTCGTGGTTGTTAGCTGAGAGAAGAATAAAACTTCACGTACCGTAATTGAAGTACAAATTAATAATCTATAAAAAGCATCCATTCGGGTGCTTTTTATTTTTGAGGAGTGAGAATAAATGAAACTAAACAAACAAGAACAAACGGTTATTATCGGTAAGTTAATCAACAATGTTATTGGTTTGGAATTAGTTAAGGAACATATTGATCCACAAAAATTAGAGAAGGCTGTAGCATTGCATAACGAAATGAATGATGATATGACACCGAAGCAAGTACGCGAAGCGCTTATTAATGTACTGGATAAAGCGATAGATGAATTTCTAATTCCTAGAGCATAAGGAGTGTGAGTATAGATGCAATTAACTAAACTTGAGCAAGCAATTACTCTTGGTACAATCCTTAATGCTATTGATGAAGACAAGCTTAAAGAGTATGTGGAATTAGAAACATTGCGACCAGTAGTTAAAGTATTAAATAGGTTAAACAAAAGAACAAAGCTGGAAGAAAAGGAAGAAGCCATAACAGATTTAATTAATAAGTTAATAGATGATTTATTAAATAGCAAGGAGTGAAAATAATTGGATAGTGTTTTAAACAGTAGGGTTGCTGCGCTTGGTCTTATACCTATTGATAAGAAAGCATACATCAAATACTTTAAGCCTAATGAGAAAGCGTATAAGAAGTCTGGGATTGATATTAAGCGCTTTAAATATTATAAGCTGTATGAACAGGAGCCAATGTTTTACTCTATAGAATATCTCATGCAAACACCAATAAAAGATTTATTGGAAAGAGATAAAGAGAATCAAACACGCTGGATAAAGACAGATGAATGAATACAAAACAAAACAACAGAAGCGTAAGTTCTATGACAGTGGTGAATGGAAGAGTATACGCGAGCAAGTAAAGAAGAGAGACAACTATGAATGTCAGGAATGTAAACGGAATGGTCGAGTACAAACAGACACGAATGAGTACAGTGAGAGCGCCAAGCGTAAGAAGATTCAACTCGTTGTCCATCATATAAAAGAACTCGAACATCATCCAGAACTTGCATTAGAAAAAGATAATTTAGAAACAGTCTGTGTGGATTGCCATAATAAAGAACATGGAAGATTCTTTGAAAAGAAACAGAATAAATGGGAAAACGATGAAAAGTGGTAAAAAAGAATCAGAAATAACCCCCCCCTTAAAAAATTTCATCAAAAATTGCTCTAAGGGGCACCGGAGGAGGGGGTTAACTGTCAGGTTTTTTTCGGAAATACGCACGTAAGGGGGGGTGGGTAGATGGCTGTTAGTATTGTAAGGTTAAAGGAACAGCTTATGAATAGTATTGATACGACAGATTTAGTTGAAGTTGAAAAGGTAGAACGCTATATTGATCTAGTTAAAGCATTTCGAAAAATTAATAAAACGATAACTAAAGAAGGGGAATCCGTAACAATTAAAAATGGAACTCAAGTTTTCGTTAAGGCCCACCCTCTTATAAGTGAGAGGAATAAAATTAACAGTTCTTTAATTGCATTAGGGAGAGATATAAAGTTTGTTGTTAAGAATACTATCCCTAATGCAGGTTATAGCAAAAGTGATCTTACATGATTAAGCAAAAGTATGTGGAAGAATATATTGAACTTTATCGAAGTGGGAAAGTAAAGTTCAATAAAGAGAGAGAACTGTTAATTGAATATCTAGAAAAACATGTTATAAACAGAGACGATTTGTATTTTGATGATGAAATGATTGAGGATTGTATCAACTTCGGTGAGAAGTGGTATTTTCCATTGCAGCCATTTCAAAAATTCTTAATAGCATTCGTCTTTTTATTTTATAAGAAAAATGGACGTGTATTTTATCGCAAATTCCTATGGATGTTAGGACGTGGCGGTGGTAAAAACGGTCTGATTTCTGTTATTATTCACTTTTTAATTAGTGAATTACATGGCATTCCAGAGTATAACATTTCAGTTGTAGCGAATAGTGAAGAACAAGCAAAAACAAGCCCTGACGAGGTTCATAAATGTGTGAAGAAGAATGAGGTCTTGAAAAGAGCCTTTAAAACAACGTTAACTCAAACAGTTTCAAAGGCTACTGAAAGTGTACTGAAATTTAGGACTTCAAATGGAGATACAAAAGATGGTTTGCGTGATGGTGCGGTTGTATTTGATGAAATACATCAATACGAAAGCAATAAAGATGTCCGTGTTCATATCAGTGGTTTAGGGAAAAAGAAAAACCCACGTGAATTTTACATTGGTACAGATGGATATGTTCGTGACGGTTTTTTAGATAAGCAAAAAGAAAAGGCAATGAAGGTATTAAACGGCGAAGCACGTCCGAATGCTGTCTTTCCTTTTATTTGTAAATTGAATGACGAAACTGAAGTAGATGATCTTGATAATTGGGAGCTTGCGAATCCCATGTTATCTAAGCCTTTAAGTGAGTATGCTGAAGGGTTACTTGAAACAATTAAGGAAGAATATGAAGATTTAGAAGACGACCCGAGTAATAGAGAAGAGTTCATGACAAAGCGTATGAACTTACCTGTTACTAATTTAGAACGCTCTGTTGCAAAGTGGTCAGAAATTCTTGCTACAAATCGACCGTTTCCAGATTTACATGGTCAAGAATGCATTGGATCATTAGACTTTGCGAGCATTCGAGATTTCGCGGCATGTGGTCTTTTGTTTAGACAAACTGGAGAGTATATTTTTAAAACTCATTCCTTTGTACGAAAAGAATTTGTTGATGTCTATTATGGATATTCAAAAAAAGCAGGCGAGTTCAAAAAACAGAAGTTTGCACCAATAAAAGAATGGGAAGAACAAGGCTTACTAACTGTTGTGGACGAGCCAACTATCAATCCTCAACACATTGTTGATTGGTTTGTAAAAATGCGTGAACAATATGGCATTAAAAAAATTATAGCTGATAACTTCCGAATGGAAGCGATAAGACCTTTATTAGTAGCAGAAGGGTTTGAAATAGAAGTTATAAGAAACCCTAAAGCAATTCATAGTTTATTAGCGCCACGGATTGAAATGGCATTTGCAAATGAGCAGATTATTTTCGGTGATAACCCTCTTATGCGTTGGTATACACAGAATGTATTGGTTGTGATTAAGGGTGACGGAAACAAAATATATGAAAAGAAAGAACCGGTGCGAAGAAAAACTGACGGATTCCAAAGCTTTGTTCATTCTCTTTATCGAGCAGATGAAATACAAGAAGCCGCAGACTTCATATTAAGCGATATTAAATTCTAATAAAGGGGGTGATAACCATTGGATGGCTAGATTCAGTATTTAAAAGAAATAGTGAAGTAGGCTTTATGTTTGATATAGAAATGTTTATAGAAAAAGCAAATCGAATCCACATGAAACGACTTGCTATTGATACTTGTATTTCTTTTTTAGGTCGGACCATTAGTCAGTCAGAATTCAGAGTGAGAAATGGTAAAGAATTTGAAAAAAATGAACTTTATTATCGATTGAATGTTAGACCAAATAAGAATATGACAGCAAGCACCTTTTGGGAAAGGTTCATTTACAAACTTATTTATGAAAATGAGGCTTTAATTATACAAGCTGATGATGGTGATTTACTTATTGCTGATGATTTTGTGCATGATGAATACGCCGTTTTTGAGGACACTTTTACAAATGTTATCGTAAAAGATTATCAGTTTAAGAGAAGTTTTAAACAAAGTGAAGTCATTCATTTAAAATATCGGAATGATAAGTTATCGCCGTTAATTGATGGGCTTTTTGCTGACTATGGTGATTTATTTGGAAGAATATTAAACTCTCAAAAACGTAAAAATCAAATTCGCGGAACAGTTGATATGGATATGCTTGCAGCAAAAAGCGAGAAGCATCAAGCAAAACTCCAAGAATTCATTGATAACATGTATAAAGCGATTGGAGAGAAGGACGTTGCTATAATTCCACAACAACCTGGATTCAAATACGCTGAAACATCAAGTGGTGGAAATTCTGGTCAAAGTGTGGATGAAATAAACAAAGTAACAAACGGTTTTCTTAATCAAGTTGCAATGACTATTGGTATTCCAACTGCTTTGTTATACGGGGAAATGGCTGATGTAGAAAAGCAAACAAAAAATTACATGCTTTTCACAGTAAAACCATTGTTAAAAAAGATTGCAGATGAAGGAAATGTGAAATTCTTTGAAAAAAATGAATATCTTGAAGGGCAAAAAATTGAAATCAAAGCAGTTTCGTATCAAAGTATTTTTGACCTTGCGACAAGTATTGATAAACTTATTTCTTCAAGTGCATTTACAGGAAATGAAATCAGATTAGAAGTAGGATATGAAGATTCTGACGATCCTAATTTAAATACACATCATATTACGAAGAATTACACGAAACTAACTGAATCTCAAGGAAGTGAGAAAGAAAATGACGGTGAAGCTTGATATTAAAGGACCAATCATTTCTAGTGATGAAGCTTGGATATATGAATGGTTTGAAATGGATGCAACAAGCCCAGGGATGGTTGCAAAAGAACTTACTAATGCCAATGGTGAGGATTTGATTGTATCAATTAATAGTCCTGGTGGTTATGTACACGAAGGTTCAGAGATTTACACAGCATTAAAAAACTATGCAGGTCAGGTTGAAGTTCAAATTGTTGGTTTGGCTGCAAGTGCGGCCTCTGTTATTGCGATGGCTGGTGATAAAGTTCGAATTTCTCCAACAGCACAAATCATGATTCATAATGCATCGATGTGGAATGGTGGCGATCATCGCGATATGGAAAAAGCTGCTGAAATGTTGAAAACGACAGATCGAGCAATTGTAAATGCCTACGTCATTAAAAGTGGTAAATCTGAAGAGGAATTACTTAATATGATGGCTGAAGAAACATGGATGGGACCACAACAAGCATTAGAAAATAATTTTGTGGATGAAATTATGTTTATGGATAATCCGGTGAAAATGACTGCTTCAGGTGCCGCTTCTGCTATGATTCCGCAGAAAGTAATCGATGGTTTTAGAAACGGAACACTTAATAAAGGGAAATCTGAAGGGATTACAAAAGAAGATTTAAACGTTGCATTATCTGGGTTAAAAAATGAAATCATGAATGATTTACAAACTAATACAGAACCAAAACCAAAAGAGCCAAATCCGAAACCTGTTAAAAACAGTGGGATTAAAGGGCTCTTTTTAAAATTATAAAAATTGGGGGAAACACATAATGACAATTAAATTTAATAAATCAGAAGCTTTTACTAAGGCGAAAGCAAAATTAACAGACACTCTAACTAATGCTGAAAGTACAGAAAAAGAGCAAACGACAGCGTTTGAAAATTTCTTTGATGCATTACAAACAGATGTAGCGAATACAGTTCGTGAGCAAGTAAACAATGATATGCTTGATCGTTCCATTCTACAACAACGTGGTCAAAACGTTTTAACTTCAGCAGAAACAAAATTCTTCAATGCTGTTGTAAAAGAGGGTGGATTTACAGACGGTGAAATTCTTCCTGTAACGACACAAGAACGTGTATTTGAAGATTTAGTTACAGAGCATCCGTTATTGGCTGAAATTGGTTTGCAAGATCTAGGAGCTGTCACGAAATTTATCTATTCTGATGCAACAAAAGCTTATGTATGGGGCGAATTATTCGGTGAAATTCGAGGGCAAATCGACGCCATCTTCAAACAAGAAAAAATTGGACAACTTAAATTAACTGCATTTGCAGCAATTCCGAATGATATGCGAGAACTTGGGCCGGAATGGATTGAGCGTTATGTCCGAACTGTTTTAGTAGAAACGTATTCTGTCGGTTTAGAATTTGGTTTCGTTAATGGCGGTGGTTCTGTGGCACATCAACCGGTTGGTTTAATGAAAGATGTAAATCCAGAAACAGGTGCAGTTACTGACAAAAAATCTTCTGGTAAATTAACATTTGCTCCATCTGATAAAGGGGAGATCGTAGCCGGAGAACTTTATGAAGTGGTAAAAGCTTTATCTGTTGATGCAAAAGGGAAATCTAGAAAAGTATTAAATAAAATTGTAATGGTAGTTAACCCGATTGATGCGATTGGTGTACAAGCACGTAATACAATCCAGACATCAACAGGTCAATGGGTAATGGCATTGCCTTATAACATTAAACCTGTTGAGTGTGAGGAAGTTCCTGTTGGTAAAGCAGTGTTCTTTGTAAAAGGACAATATATTGCTGCAATCGCAGGTGGATATAAGTTAAAAGAATTCGATCAAACATTAGCTTTCGAAGATGCTACTCTTTATACAATTAAACAATTTGCTAATGGGAAACCGAAAGATAATAAAGCGGCTCTTGTTTACGATTTAGAAATTTCATTTACACCACCTGTAGAAACAAAAACTAAATAAAGGGTGAAGTGAATGAGAAACGCAACAATTTCAGATGGAATATTGCAAGGATTTAAAGAGAGGATGCACTTAGGGGATGAGGAAGATGATAACCTAAAGCGCATCCTCTCTACATCTAACAAGGCATTAATTAGGGTTTGTGGAGATTATGATTTAAATAATGACGAGGAGTTCAAAGAATTAGTCTTTGAACGCTCTCGTTATGTTTATAACGATGCTTTAGAGTATTTTGACAAGAATTTTTTAAGTCAGATTAATAGTTTAGGCATCGATAAAGCATTAGAAGAAATTAAATTGGACGGTGATTGATATGCGTCCTTTTCAATACAAAAAGCCACTGAATACAGGTGATTTTAGAAATCGAATTATCATTGAACAACCTGAAGTAATAAAAGATGAATTAAATCAAGAAGTTGAAACAGGTAATTGGCAAGAAGTTAAAAAAGTATGGGCAATGACAAAAACATTAAAAGGTTCTGAGTATATTGAAGCTTCGGCTTCACATTCTACACGAATTTATCGGTTTGTAATTCCTTATACAACAGGTATTACAGAATTAATGCGAATTAAAATGAATGGTCGTATCTTTGACATTATCGAACCACCAATGAATGATGATGAAATGTATCAAACATTGACTATTATCGCAAAGGAGCATGTTTAATATGAACGATTTTGCGAGCGAACTTGCTAGAGAGTTACAAAGGTATGCAAATGTTGTAGAAGAAGAATTGCTTACAGCACAAGAAGAAGTAGCTGATCTTGCTGTAAGTAAATTAAGACAAAGTGGCCCTAAAAAAACAGGTGCTTATCGTAAAGGGTGGCGTAAGAAAAAAGAAGGTAATAGCGTTGTCGTTCACAATACCAAAGGACAACTAACGCATCTTTTGGAAAATGGCCATGCAAAGGCTGGTGGTGGACGTGTTCCGGCTCAAGTACATATTCGTCCAGTTGAAGAGTATGTAATTAATGAATTACCAAGACAGATTGAAAGGGCGCTTGAATAATGACATTAGGTGAATTAACAAAAATCCTTGGAGCTACAGGTTATCCTGTGGCTTATTCGCATTTCATAGCAACGCCAGGTAAGCCAGTGCCAGCGCCACCTTATATTTGTATCCTTGTGGATGGATCAGCGAATTTAATGGCTGATAACAAGGTTTATCACAAGATAGACGATGCAAATATTGAGCTTTACACAACTAAAAAAGATTTAGTTGCAGAAGCAAAACTTGAAAAAGTCCTAGACGATCATGAGATTCCTTATGACTCGTATGGGACTTTTATTGAATCTGAAAAAATGTATCAAAAAATATATGAAACGAGGTTGATATAAATGACTAAAGAAAATAAAGTCGCATTTGGTTTAAAGAACGTTTATTACGCACTTTATGATGTGACAGGTGGGGTCGTTACATTTAAAACACCAATTCCAATTCCAGGAGCGGTTGAATTAACGTTTGATCCACGCGGAGATTTAATTGAGTTCTACGCAGATGACATGCTTTACTATGCAGCAAGTAATAACCAAGGTTATGATGGAACGCTATCCATTGCGACTGTTCCAGAACAATTTGCTATTGATGCGTTAGGCGAACAGTTAGATGAAACAGATGGGGTATTAAATGAGTTAGCTGATGCGAAAGGTAACCCATTCGCCTTATTGTTTGAGTTTGATGGTGATGTAAACGCAACTCGACACGTTATGTACAATAATTCAGCAAGCCGACCAACTATTGCATCTAAAACTAAAACAAATTCAGCGGAGCCAAATACAAATGAACTTAAATTTGTATCAAGCCCTATTGATATTAATGGAAAACGTATGGTTAAAACAAAAACAACTTCTAAAACAACTCAAGCCCTTTACGATAACTGGTACAAAGAAGTGTACGTAAAGAAAACAGCAGCATCAAAAGGAGCGTAAATAAATGGAAAAGACAATTACAATAGACGGTAAACAGGTTCGATTAAAAAGTACAGCGGCAACTGTAAAACGATACAAAGCACAATTTAGACGTGATTTATTTGCAGACATGTTTAAGCTAGGGGTTATTGCTCCTTCAAATCCTCAAACGGGCTCATTAGCTACTATTGATTTAGCAAATGCTGATTTGAGTAAAGTAGATTTTGAAGTGGTTTATGATTTAGTTTGGTTATATGCGAAAACAGCAAATCCAGCAATTGCTGAACCAATTACATGGTTAGATGGTTTTGATGAATTCCCAATCTCTGAAATCCTTCCAGAAATTATGGATATGATTCAGAGTACAATGGGAGCAAAAAAAAAATAAACAAAAATAATGAAGAGCAAGGGACTTTCAGTGATGAAGAATTAACCACTGATACGTTCCTTGCTCTTTGTTATAAGGCGAAATTAACGCATTGGGATTTAGAAGTTATGACAATTGGTGATTGTTTTGATTACATTGCTGAATTTGCTGAAATGGAGAACCCAGATAAAGACAAAACTCGTAAAGCGAACCAAAAAGACTTCGATGCATTCTAAGAAAGGGGTGAGATGATGGCAGGAGGAAGAATTAAAGGGATTACGATTGAAATCGGGGGGAATACTCAACCGTTACAAAATGCCTTGAAAGATGTAAATAAACAAAGTGATTCTTTGGCTAAAGAGTTAAAAGATGTTGAGCGTTTATTGAAATTTGATCCAGGCAACGTTGAAGCACTTGCTCAAAAACAACAATTACTCACACAACAAATAGAAAATACAACGCAGAAATTAGATAAATTAAAGGCAGCGGAACAACAAGTACAAGCCCAATTTCAAAACGGTAAAATTTCTGAAGAACAATATCGTGCTTTTAGGCGTGAGATTGAATTTACAGAAGGGTCTCTTAATGGTCTGAAAAATAAGCTTGGAAATATGAAGGCTGAACAAGATAATGTGGCGAGTTCCACAAGGCAATTAGAAACATTGTTTAGCGCAACTGGGAAAAGTGTTGATGATTTTGCAGGAGCATTAGGGAATCGTCTTGTGAATGCAATTAAAAGCGGCACAGCAACAAGTAGGCAGTTAGACCAAGCGATTGGTCTTATTGGTCGTGAAGCATTAGGAGCAGAAGCTGACATTGAAAAATTACAGCAATCGCTTCGATCTGTGGATTCTGGTAATTCAATTCAGCAAGTACGAAATGAATTAAGGGACTTACAGCAAGAGGCTGGCAGAACAGAGAAGAAATTCGAGGGGTTAAAAATAGGATTAGAAAATGTTATTGGTGGTATGGCAGCAGGTGGCGGAATTGCAGCCGCTATTGAAAAATCGATGGATATGTCAAAGCTACAAACAAAGATTGATATCACCTTTGATGTTCCAGAATCATCGGAAAAATCAGTTGAAGAAGCTATTAGAGGTGTTAGTACTTATGGTATTGACGCTGAAGAAGCATTAGAAGGTGTTCGCAGACAATGGGCATTAAATAAGGATGCTTCTGATGAAACAAATGCCGCTGTGGTTAAAGGGGCAGCGACTATTGCAGCATCCTACGCTGGAATTGATTTTAATGAACTTATACAAGAAACCAATGAGATTGGCGCAACGTTAGGTATTACTAATGAGGAAGCATTAGGGTTAGTTAATACGCTATTAAAAACTGGCTTTCCACCTGAACAATTAGATATCATTGCTGAATATGGGGATCAGATGGTTCAAGCTGGATTTTCAGCTAAAGAAGTCCAAGGAATCCTGTCTGCAGGAGTCGATACTAAAAGTTGGAATATAGATAACCTTTTGGATGGTGTTAAAGAAGGACGTATCAAAATGGCTGAGTTTGGGGCCGGTATAGATAAGTCTATGCAAGAGGTTTTAGATAAAACAAAGATTTCGGCAGATCAGTTTGAAAAATGGGGTCAGGCAATTGTTGGTGGCGGTGAAAGTGGACAAAAAGCTATGCTTGAAGCAACCAAGGCCTTAGCTGGTGTTGAAAATGCAACAGACAGAAATGCACTTGGCACGAAGATGTTCGGTACTCTTTGGGAAGACCAAGGAAAGAAAATCATAGACACCATCTTGAAAGCAGAAGGTAAACAAGTTGATTTAAAAAAAGGAGTAGAGGACTTACATGGTGCTACTTCTAAAATAGATGCAAGTCCAGCAGTTAAATTTCAAAAAGCAATGCAAGATTTACAAATGGCCCTCAAACCTGTTCTTGGAGTTATAGCTGATGTTGTTGCTAAAATTGCGGATTGGATTTCTAATAATCCAAAGTTAGCAGCTACATTAGCAGCTATAGCGGTAGCTATAGGGGTAATTTCAGGAGCGTTTATGGCTTTAGCGCCAATAGTTGTTGTCATATCGACCATAGGGGCAGCAATGATGGGATGGATAGCAGCAATCGCTTTGATTGTAGCCGCTGTGGTTGCTTTAGGTGTAGTTATTTATAAAAATTGGGATTCTATCACGAAATGGACCATTGATACTTGGAATGCAATTGGAGATTTCTTAGTAGGAATATGGAAAGGTATAGCACAATGGGCGAGTGATACATGGAATAGTATTAGTGAATCCACATCATCCATATGGAATTCAATTAAAGAATATTTAATAGAGCTATGGAATGGAATCAGGGACTTATTAACTGGAACATGGAATACGATGGTTGAAAATACTACAGAAATATGGAGTTCAATTGTCGAATACTTAACCGGAGTTTGGAATGGTGCAGTTGAGACACTATCAGCAGCTTGGAACAGTATTAAACAAACAACTTCTGAAGTGTGGACAGCGATTAGTGAGTTTTTTATTAGCACCTGGAATGGACTAGTTGCTTTTATAACTCCTGTATTACAGGGAATTGCTGATTTCTTTTCTATGATTTGGACTGGCATTTCAACAGTTATTCAAACCGTATGGAATTTCATTACTCAATATTTACAAGCGATTTGGACAGCAATTCTATACTTTGTTACTCCGATATTTGAAAGTATCAAGAATTATATTACTGAATGTTGGAATACGATTAGTTCTACTACAAGTTTTGTGTGGGAAACGATTAAGAATTTCTTAGTTTCCTGTTGGAATGGACTTGTAGCATTTGTTGTGCCGATTTTTGAACAAATCAAGACTTGGATCATAGCGGTGTGGAATACAATCAGTACAACAACAGTGAATGTATGGAATGCAGTTAAGAGTTTCTTGCAATCATGCTGGAACGGAATAGTTGCTTTTGTGGTACCAATTTTTAATTCAATAAAAGAATGGATTATAAATACATGGAACACGATTAGTTCTACTACAAGTGCAGTATGGAGCGCCGTTACAAACTACTTATCTAGTTTATGGAACTCAATGGTTTCAACAGCAAGGTCTATTTTTAATAATATTAAAGAAGTTATCTCATCTATATGGAATGTGATTAGTAGTATGAGTAGCAGCGTGTGGAATGGAATTAAATACACGCTTTCTAGTATTTGGAGTGGTATTACATCAACAGCATCCTCGATATGGACTGGATTGACAGACGCAATAATGACTCCTGTGTATTGGGTTACTAACGCCGTTAACAGAGCTTTTTATGGTATGCAATCGGCTGTGCTTGGTGTATGGAGTGGTCTTAAAAGTGGTATAAAATCAGCTATTAACGGAATTATTTATATGATAAATAAATTTATTGCCGCATTCAATACACCGGCACAATTATTAAATCGAATCCCTGGAGTGAGCGCCCCAACGATTCCATATGTTCCGATGCTTGCTAAAGGTGGAAAACCTGTAGGTGATGGTTCATTTATTACCGGAGAAGCCGGACCAGAATTATTTAATAAGAAAGGTAATTCCATTACGGTTACACCTTTATCATCAAAAGAAAAATCGCTTGGTATAACAGGAACAATGAATCAATTGATGGGGGATATGAGTCGTATGATGGCTAGTTCTATGAGTCAGTTGTCAGGTCTAAAGACTGTTATGAGTGGAGTATATGGAAATATGTCAAATAGTAGACAAGCTATGACCAGCGGCGTTGCAAATCAAGTACTCAATTACTCTCCTGGATCATCCGGTGATAATAGGGTAAGTCCAATGCAGGGCGGCGACTTAGTAGTGGAAGTTCCTGTTGTTTTAAATGGGCAAGATGTGGCACGCGGTACGTATCGCTATACAACCGAATATCAAGAAAGAGAAGCAAAAAGAAACTCAGACTTTTAGGTTTGGGTTTCTTTTATTTTATTAAAAAATGAGGTGTCAACATGAGTTCTTTTACATTTAATAACGAACGAAAAGACTTTATTCAAATTGCAAAAGGATGGAAAAGACCAGCTTGGGCACCGTTAAAAAGGAATTTTTTAAGTGTTCCTGGATATCCAGGTGCAAGATTATTAAACACACAAACGGAAATGCGTGTTTTATCAATCCCTGTAGGAATTATCGTTCCTGATGGATCAGATTTAGAAATCATAAAAGAAGAAATTGCAGATTGGTTAATTACAGATCAAGCAGCAGAGCTTACTTTCGATGTAGAACCAAATAGAACATATTTAGCCGTAGTGGATGATAGTTTTGATCCAGATGAATTTGTAACGCTTGGCATCGGTACAATTAAATTTGTTTGTCCCACACCATATAAATTAGGTAAAGTACAGACTCACACATTCACTCAAAGTTGGTCCACTGAGATTACCTCAGAGTTCACGAATAAAGGAAGTGTAGAAGCTCCAGCGTTAATTGAAATGACTGTAAAAGAACCAAGCACTTTTTTAGATGTATGGTTTGGTAAATATCCTTTAGAACGAAACTATTTCCGTATTGGTTATCCCCTAACTGTTGAGGAAACAACGGTACAAGAGCGTGAGCGTGTGCTATGGGATGAAATGGCTTCACCTATAGGCTGGACTCCTGTTACTGGACAATTTGATGATATGAAAGGGACAGGTAGTTTTAAATCAAGAGGCGGTTACGCACTATATTGTGAAGAATACGGAGAAGGGAAAGGATTTTACGGTGCAATAGCTAAGAAAAGCATTCCAGGTGGTCCATTACAAGATTTTGAAATGGAGGCATGGATGACTTTAAAGTCCAAAAACATTGATGAAATGGGGCGTGTTGAAGTTCTTCTGTTAGATGAAGCGAGCAACGTGGTAGCTCGCATCAATATGAATGATCTATATGTGACTGCTGAAATTACAAAGGCTCATATGAAAATTGGAAATAGCGGAACACCCAATAGTTTTCGGAAATTAGTTGATACAAGTGGATATTATTCGAATACATTTAACCAATTCCGAGGGCGTTTACGTATCGCTAGGCGTGGAAATGTGTGGTCTGTATATGTAGCTAAGTTTATAGATGGTAAAGAAACAGATGGCGCTTCGCTTGTGGAACGTTGGATTGATGAAACAGGAAATCCGATGACAGAACGTAAAATTGCACAAGTTATGATTGCGATTTGTAAGTGGGATAATCACCAGCCTATTAACGAAATACAAATTGATGATTTAAAGATTTGGAAGGTAAACAAAGTTCCTTCTAATACAAAACCTTATATTTTCGATGCAGGAGATAAAGTAATTATTGATACTGAAAGAAGCCTTGTTACGATTAACGGGAAAGATGCTATCAATATTAAAGATATATTTAGTGAGTTTCCTAAAATCATACGTGGAGATAATCGTATTGATATTATGCCACCAGGTGTTAGAGCAACAATTAGTTACAGGGAGCGATACAGATGAGAACGCCAAGTGGTGAATTGCATGTTGTTGATTTTAAAACAGAACAAATTGTTGCATCTATTCAGCCTACAGATTATTGGGATGATAAAAGACATTGGGAAATTAAAAATAACATCGATACATTAGAATTTCGAGTATTCGATAATACAAGGCATTCATCCACACTTATGCAGCAAAACTTAGTGTTAAAAGAAGTGCGCGATGGTCGTATTGTTCCTTATGTAATTACTGAAATTGAAAAGAATTCTGATGATAGATCAGTAATTGCTTATGCATCTGGTGAATGGATTCAACTTGCTAAAGCTGGAATTATCCCTCCACAAAAATTAGAAGGTAAGACCTTAATAGAAATGATGGATATAGCTCTTGCAGGTACAAAGTGGAAAAAAGGAAATTTAGAATATGCTAGTTTCCGTTCCATGACTATTGATGAATTCATTGATCCATTAAGTTTTCTAAAAAAGATAGCATCATTATTCGAACTAGAAATACAATACCGCGCTGAAGTTTTAGGCTCTCAAATCGTTGGGCGTTATGTAGATATGGTAAAGAAGCGTGGTAGAGAAACAGGAAAAGAAATAACCCTCGGTAAAGATTTGCTGGGGATTAAACGGATTGAAAACTCTCAAAACATTTGTACAGCCTTATTAGGTTTTGTGAAAAAAGAAGGTGGAGAGTTTGTTACTATTACAGAAATAAATGGTGGTGTCCCTTATCTTGTGGACAGCGATGCATTTCAAAGGTGGAATGAGAAAGGGCAACATAAATTCGGATTTTATAGTCCCGAGACAGAAAACGAAGACATGGATTCGAAACGTTTAATGACTCTTATGAATACAGAGTTAAAAAAACGTGTAAATTCCTCTGTTTTTTATGAAGTTGAAGCACAATCAATCGGTCGTGTATTCGGACTAAATCACGAGTTAATTAATGATGGAGACACAATCCGAATAAAAGATACAGGGTTTACACCTAAATTGTATCTAGAAGCAAGAGCGATTGCTGGCGATGAATCATATAAAAATCCATTGCAAGATAAATATGTATTTGGAGATTATCATGAAATTGTTGATCCGAATGAAGAATTAAGAAAGATTTACAATCGTATTCTTAGTTCGCTTGGGAACAAAGCTAACAAAGAACTGTTAGAGCAACTGGAGAAATTAACGGAAGAAGCTAAAAATACAGCTATTAATGCAAAGGAAGAATCGGAAACAGCCAAAAAGATTGCTGAAAAGGTTCAAGAGAACATTAAAAATAATACCGTTGAAATCATTGAATCGAAGTACCCTCCGACAACTGGGCTTAAAGATAGAAAAACATTATGGTTAGATATTTCTAATGGTAAACCTGGCATTTTAAAACTATGGAAAGATGGTATTTGGGACCCAGTTGTTCCTGATGTTGAGAAGGTAAAGAAAGAAACTTTAGAACAAGTAAGCAAAGATATCGAGTCCACAAAAACAGAGTTGAATCAAAAGGTTCAAGAAGCGCAGAATCAAGCAACAGGACAATTCAACGAAGTAAAGGAAAGCTTACAGGGTGTTAGTCGCACAATTTCTGATGTACAAAAAGAACAAGGCAATATTAATAAAAAAGTGACTCAAATAGAGCAAACCGCAGATGGATTTAAGCAATCTATTGAATCGTTAACTAAAAAAGATAATGATATTAGCAATAAATTAAATACAGTAGAGCAAACTGTGGAAGGCACAAAAAAGACGATTTCTGATGTGCAGCAAACAACAAGTGAGCTTAAGAAAACAACAACTGAAATCAAAGAAGAAGCTGGGAAAATCAGTGAGAAGCTAACGAGTGTAGAGTCCAAAGTAAATAATGCTAAAATAGGTGGACGAAATGTTGTTCTCGGCACATCAATCCCAGCTAGTTTAATTGGTAATAATACAGCGAATCAAACTGTAAATATTTATAATTTTGCAGGTGGGGATTCTAGTTCAATTTTAAATAAAGAAACTTGTGTTTCCTTTGATTGGAAAGTTGAAGGTACAACGACACCATCGGGCACTATGCATATGCAAGGGAGTAATCCTTATCCCCTTATTGCGGCCAAAATTACATTTTCTCCTCAAAACTTAAGCGGAAAATACTTAGGAGTAATCACGATTAGTGGTAGTGCTTTTAAATCTATAAATATGAGATTAGATAATTTTACAACTGGAGCAAAAATTATCGTTTCTAATTTTCAAATTGAAATAGGTAATAAAGCTACCGAATGGACACCAGCTCCTGAAGATCAAGTAACAACAGATGAATTCACAAAGAAAACAACCGAAATTGAAAAAAATGTTGATGGCATTAAAGAAACAATAACAAAAGTAGAAAATAATCAAAGCGGATTTGATAAACGTTTTACCGAGGTAGAGAAAACAGCAAATGGAATTACTCAAAATGTTTCTAAATTACAAGAGACACAAACGCAGCAAGGGAAAACATTAACTCAGGCTACTACAACGTTAGAGCAACATTCTGAGGCGTTGAATCTAACGATGAAAAAGAAAGACGTTGAGGACTATGTAGGTGGATTAGGATCTATTAACGAATTAAGGAATGCTGATTTCGAAAAAGATTTAAAGTATTGGCTTATCAATAGAGATATAGGCACAACGGTATCTGTGGACAAGAATCTTAAATACAAAGGCATGAACTCATTCCAATTCAATACTAGTGGACTAGATCAGAATAGATGGTGGGGCATTTCTGGAGATTTTATAGTGTGTCAAGCTGGAGAGGATTTTGTCGCTTCAGCTTACTTCATTACTGATGGAAAACCTCCTGTTTTTGATCCTGGGACTGGTTGCTTTATTGAAATAGAATACTGGACCTCAGACAAAAAAACTAGAATTACAACAAGTAGGACTAAAGTGAATATCTTAAACCACACATGGGTTAGATGTGTTAACACAAGCAAGGCACCTGCTAACACTGGTTTCGTAAGGTGGAGAGCGTACAACGAAAGAAATGGTCGTTTTTGGTTAGCTGCACCTATAATGCAACGTGGCACAGTAGCAACTGAGTTTTGGTTACATCCGAAAGATCAAACTGATGCTGATAAAATGCTAGAAGATATAGCTAATAGAGTAGCAACTGAGCAATACAATCAAAAGATGACTCAAATCGATAACCGCTTTAGTGTTAATGAGAAAGGCATTGACTTAGCGGCAAAAAAGACAGAAGTATATACAAGGATACAAGCAGATGGACAATTCGCTAAGGATTCCTATGTAAGGGATTTAGAAGGACGTATTCACGTTACTGAGACCAATATCCTTAGTACTGTGAAAAAAGGCGATATCATTTCATCTATCAATCAAACAGCAGAAACTATTAAAATTAAAGCAGGTAAAATAGAGTTAGATGGAACAACTATAGCAAAGTATCTAGAAGCGCAGGAGCTTAAAGGGACTACAATACGAACAGATAATGGTGTTAATTACGTTCACATTCAAAAGCAATTCATCCGTTTAATGGAGTCAAATATAAGCAGGGCTTACCTTGGATACTATAAAGATCGTACAAGCCAAATTCAGCCAACAGTTGTATTAGGGGGAGATTCTGATTTCCAAGATGGTTCTGTTGTCTTAAGTAAACAACCAACGCAAGGATTCTTAGGAATAATAAACGGAAAAGATTCTAACGGAGACCCTTATTTTGTAAGCTCAGTTATGTTTAGAAGATCAGGTGATTTGATCCTAGAGGGGGGCATGAATGGGGCTGTAACCGTTAAATCAGGTAAAGGTATAACTAATTACGCAAATGGTGGGTCGTATTGGGTAGAAGCTACTGGTGGTATCGGATTAAAAGGTGGAAATAAAAACGTATTGATAGACAGTCAAACAGCTATTATTTTCAGCTTGAAAGATAAAAATATGCTTGATGTAGTGGACTACAATGGAGATACGGATTTACGGTTCCAAACACTAACGCTTAGAAATGGACCATCTAGCTATGCGGGTAAATTACAGGTTAAATCCGGTTCAGGTACTTCTTTTTCGCCTGTAGTGGCAAGTAATTTTGAAACATCATCGCAACGTAAGTATAAAACAAATATTCGAGATGTGCAGTTTAGCGCTTTAGAAAAAATTATGGCGTTAAATATCCAACAATACAATTTGAAAACGGATATGGAACAACTATATGAAATGCGAATGAATCGTCAAGATAACGATCCGGTACTTACTACTAATGATATTCAAACTCGATACGGTTGGATTGCAGATGATGAAAGTAATCCTGAATGTTTTGTTACAAAAGAAAAAAATGCAGCTGAAATATATTCTTCAATAGCACTTCAAATAAAAGCGTTCCAAGAAGAAAAACTTACTAAAGATGCTGAAATTGAAGAGTTAAAAGAAGAGAATAAACAAATGAACCGTAGAATTGAAGTGTTAGAACAATTGTTAGTTCAAAATTTAATTGATAAGAAATCAGAGCAGCTATAAGCTGTTTTTTATTTTGCACAAAATACGGCTTTTGTATGGAAATTCCTGCGATGTACTCACCATGAATAAGGTTGTCTCATATCATGTAGAGATTATTTTATTAAGATATAAAAAGGATGTGAGTATATTGGAAGATGTATATGTAAAAATTGATAGTTTAAAAGCAGAACAAAAAGAAATTATGCGAGATATTCGTAATTTAGAGACTCGTACAACAATTAACGAGAAAGACATCGCTACAATTAATAAGCAATTAGAAAAGATTAGCATGAATACAACGTGGATTTTAAGAATTATTATCAGTGCAATCACTATGTCACTTTTGGGTTTAATATTAAAAGGGATGATTTAATAATTTAAAATAAAAGTACTTATTGAGAGAGGGACAAGCGTCTCTCTTTTTTATTCTAAATAAGGAGATGAAAATATGGATCGTATTGATATAGTATTGAAAACATTTATAGCTACGTTTGGGGGCTTCTGTGGGTACTTCTTGGGAGGATGGGATGCAACATTGAAAGTGTTAGTTACGATGGCGGTCATTGACTACCTAACAGGGGTAATTGCAGCTGGATTCAATGGAGAATTAAAAAGTAAAGTAGGTTTCAAAGGCATCGCCAAAAAGGTGATGCTATTTTTATTGGTTGCAGCAGCTACTCAAGTTGATGTGATTATGGGTACAAATAGTGCAGTTCGTGAAGCGACAATTTTTTTATTCATTGGAAATGAACTGTTGTCTCTTTTAGAAAACGCAGGACGTATGGGGATTACTTTACCTTCAGCATTAACGAATGCGGTTGAGATTTTAGGTGGCAAACAAAAACAAGAAGAGAAAAAAGGAGATGTTGAATAATGAGATATATTGTGGATATTTCAAAATGGAACGGTAATATTAATTGGCCTCTAGCAAAGCAATACATAAATTTTATTATCGCTCGTGTACAAGATGGTTCAAATTATGTAGATCCATTATATAAAGGATATGTACAAAGCATGAAGCAACATAACATTCCGTTTGGTAACTATGCATTTTGCCGTTTTGTATCAATTAATGATGCGAAAAAAGAAGCGCAAGACTTCTGGAATCGCGGTGACAAGAGCGCTACGGTTTGGGTGGCTGATGTAGAAGTAAAAACAATGGATGACATGAGAGCCGGTACACAGGCGTTTATCGATGAGTTATATCGATTAGGAGCTAAGAAAGTTGGTTTATATGTCGGCCATCATATGTATGCTCCATTTGGTATGGCAAATGTAAAATGTGACTTTGTATGGATTCCACGTTACGGCGGTAATAAACCAGCATATCCTTGTGATATTTGGCAGTACACAGAAACGGGAAATGTACCTGGTATCGGGAAATGTGACCTAAATTCACTTATAGGGAGTAAGTCACTGTCTTGGTTTACGGGAGCAGCACAAGAGCAAGTACAAACGGAGGTACCTAGACAAAATATCATTCAAACAGGAGCGTTTTCACCTTATGAAGTGCTTAATGCCATGCAAGCTCTTACATCGTTAAAGATGACTGGTAAGTTCATCCTTGAGCCGGATGGATTAGCTTATATCATCACAGATCCTACTTCTGATATACAACTGAAAGCTTGCGAAGAATGGTTGCTACATCTTGGTTGGCATTATGAAGTTAAATAAAAGAATAGTTTGATTAACGAAAATAAGAGCCGTCCTATTGGGCGGTTTTTTTATTTCTATATAATTAGAATTTCTGAAAAGATAGCATATAACCATTGTAGATGTTTCTGTTTAACTTGAGTAGAGTGTGCTAATTAAACGTTTTAATTGACAATCGTACTATTTTTGCAAATCAAGTTACTTTTATTCTTTTTGTGAAATGAATCAACAAAAAATGTTGACTGAATTAACGAGATTTTGTATTATAAAGGTGTAAACAATTTCGTAAATAGGAAGGAGGAACAAATATGCTGACTCCATTCGGAAAGTTTTGTAGAAAGCTAAGAATCGATAATGGCGAGTTACTAAAGGATATGGCAGGTAAACTAGAAGTTACATCTTCATATTTATCTGCGGTAGAAAATGGTAAAAGAAATGTTCCTCAAGAATGGTTTAACAAAATTTCAGTATTTTATTCTTTAAGTAACGAGGAATCTGAAGAATTAAGACAATCTGTACAAGATTCACAGAAAGTCATTAAAATTGATTTTGAAGGTTTTAGTTCTGATGATAAAACTACTGTTTTAGCTTTAGCAAGAGAATTTAAAGAGTTAGACGAGAAGGAGAAAAATAAAATTAAAAATATCCTCCTTAAAAAGAAAAAAGGGAGGGATTAGATGGGGATTTATGTCGCTAATCCTACATCGAGAAAAGGTATTAGAGAGTTAGCGAATACGCTAAGATCGATAATGGATATGGAATATGAGGAATACTTTCCAATTGTTGATTTTTTGGAGCTTGGATTGACTGAGCTATTTAAGGATTTTGAGTATGAAATAGTGTCAATTGATGAAATGGTTGGTAAATATGGAGTAACGTATCCAGAAAAAAATTTAATAAGGTTACGTGAGGATGTTTACGAAGGAGCCATTGATGGTCGTGCAAGAGATAGATTCACAGTGGCACATGAAATTGGACATTTTATTATGCATAGTCCTGGGAAAATTGAACTTGCACGAACTCAAAATATCGAGTCTATACCAGCATATAAAGATCCAGAGTGGCAAGCTAACACATTTGCTGGTGAGTTACTTGCACCACCTCAAATCATAAAGGGATTATCCGCACGAGAAGTTGCTTTAAGTTGCGGAGTCTCTTTATCCGTTGCGCAAATTCAATTAAAGAATATCTAGAACAATGGAGGAGAAAAAGGCATGAATCGCAAAAAAAATAGCCCATGTAAAGGGCCTACATAGCTAATAATCAAAAGTGATCGTCGCTACATTATATTAATTTCCGCCAGAAAATTAACACATATAATGTAACACTTTTTAAGGTCCTTTGCAAATAATTTATGTAGAGGATAGTGATAATAATGAAAATTTGTCGACCGTTTATTACGGTAAAAGGTAGAAGGATTTATGCGAAGGATGTAGGAAAGAAAGCATTTTGCTGGAATGTTACTCCAGAACAGCATAAGGATTATCTTGAAAAGAGAAAAGCAGAAAAGAAAAGTGAATAGATAAATAGAATAGGTAAGCTTAGCGACGTGACTTATCTCTTCATAAGACTTATATAAAATATAGGGAGAGACGTTATGGAGAAAATTATAGATGTATTTAAAGAGCGTCCAGGAAAATCTATCGCTTCATTAATTGTATTAATCGTAAGTATAGTTGCGATTTTTAAATATCAAGACATTAAAGTTGAAACTGTACAGGATTATTGGAATATTATCAATAGTCATCAAGATAATTCAGAAATAACCTGGACTTGGTGGATGAACATTTTAAGCATAGCTCTTAATATTGTAATGGTAGGTGTGTGGTTCAAAGATATTTTTGCGGATGATTTCTCAGAGCCGATCATGGGAAGAATTATGGCATTCGTTATAGGGTTTATTCATGGAGTGTTTGTATTAACTTTTATTGAATATGTTTTTTCGAGTTTATTAGGAGTATTAGTAAGCCTTTTAATATTTGTAGCTATTGTGTGGGTGTTTTTCGGGAACAATACTAGCAGTAGAAGCAGACGTTATTAGTTAAAACAATATCGAATTTTATATCTATAAGAGACATCCATAATAATAAAAATCCCCTTTTGCACCCATATGCAGAAGGGGATTTTTATTATTATGAGATTTAAAATTTACTTTTAGACAATGCCTTTAATATCGGATTAATGATTTTACTTAATAAACGGAATCCCCTAAATATAGATTGAACAACCTTCACATAATCGTCTCCCTTAATTTAAGTAAAGCATAACAATTAATACAATATTTTAAAAGTATGATTTGATGTAGTTTTATTTTCGTTATTCAATTCAATAAAAAAGAGCTGAATGTAGATTCAGCTCTTTTGCCCCATCTTTTTAGTAATGCCCCACCCTTGCCCCGCTTTATAGAAAAAGATAGGAAACATTTGAAAAAGGTCATGGGTAAAAATGCTGATACAACAAGGTATTTACAAAGGTAAAAAAGCAAAGAAAACGGGTGTATCTATTTATAGGACAAGTACAGTTAGAGTTTCGTGAAGTATCTTTTGTAGAAAAAATAGTCCCTGAAAATAAAGATAATCTTTTACGCTTCCGTCTTCGCACTGGAGATGAAGTGACGTATGAAAAATTGAATAATCATCTTATAAGAAAAGTGAATAAGCGCGGAAGAGAAGTTATATTACAAAATGTTGAAATGGTTTCGTATGAAGTAACACCTCATTTGCTCTTTATAAATGTGAAAGATATGAGTGGGAAAATATATGAAGGTGTAGCTGTCAGATATAGCGAAATGGAAATAAATATATGAGAAAACAAGATGGATTTACGATGCCAGGAACAATCATTTTTCTTGTATTATTAACTTCGTTCTTTGTATACGAAACGAATATGTTGCTTATAGATAAAAAATTTTATATTGAAATAGAGCAAAAGTTTGTACTGGAAGAACTACTAAATCGATCAATTACAAATATAAAAAAAGACTTACAGCAAAAAGAAAAGGAAGATACTTTTTTCTTTCAATATGAAAAGGGCGAAGCAAGTGGGAATTACGTCTTTGAAAACGATGTTATACTCGTTTCGTTGCAGTGCAAAATAAAACAAGAAGTTTTCTACAAGGTTAGTTTTCGGTATAGAAAAAAGGATGAAAAAATATTCGATTGGATAGAAGGATAGAATGTAAAATATACGGATGAAAACCATAATTTCTTATTTTAAAATAGGTTATTTTTTTATAGCAAATGGATAAATATAACGAACGAAAGTTTAAATTTTCTCAAAAAAGAGAAAGGTGGAAAGAATATGATATATTCAAGCTATCCAAACATATTTTTTTAGGGAGAATAGGGAAATGACAAATAACAATCAAATAGGTGAAAATAAGGAACAAACTATTTTTGATCATAAAGGAAATACAATTATGACGGAAGATAGGGAAATACACATTATTTCAAAATTCGAAGAACCTCTTATTGTCGTGTTAGGAAATGTATTAAGTGATGAAGAATGCGGCGAATTGATTGAATTGTCTAAAAGTAAAATGGAACGTTCTAAAGTTGGTTCATCACGTGATGTAAATGATATTCGAACGAGTAGCGGTGCATTTTTGGAAGACAATGAGCTTACTGTAAAGATTGAAAAACGAATTTCATCTATCATGAATGTTCCTGTGTCGCATGGAGAAGGATTACACATTTTAAATTATGAAGTGGATCAACAATATAAAGCGCACTATGATTATTTTGCGGAACATAGTAGATCAGCTGCTAATAATCGTATTAGTACGCTTGTCATGTACTTAAATGATGTAGAAGAAGGCGGAGAAACGTTCTTTCCGAAATTAAATCTTTCTGTGCACCCTAGAAAGGGAATGGCAGTATACTTTGAGTATTTTTATCAAGACCAATCATTAAATGAGCTTACGTTACATGGAGGGGCACCTGTAACGAAAGGTGAGAAATGGATTGCAACACAGTGGGTGAGAAGAGGCGCTTATAAGTAAAAGCGTGTATATAACGTTTTGTTCTTCATTGTATAAGGAGAACAAAACGTTTTTTTATTAAATAATGAAATCTTTCGTTATAATAAAAAATAATAACGGATGATTGAGAGGAACGAACATGAAATCTATATACATAACCGGTTATATGGGAGCTGGGAAAACAACAATTGGAAAAGCGTTAAGTAAAGAAATTCATATGGATGTTGTCGATACAGACCAAAAAATTGAAGAGAATCAGGAGAAGGCAATTCGTGATATTTTTGCCGAAGAAGGCGAAATCGCTTTTCGGGAATATGAAAGTGAAATGTTACGTTCACTACCCAGTTGTAATGTAATTATTACAACTGGTGGTGGAATCATCGAGCGAGAGGAAAACCGAAAGTGGATGAAGGAAAATGGAACTGTCGTGTATTTATATTGTGATCCACATGTAATTGCAGAAAGACTCCGTGAAGATACGACGCGTCCACTATTTCAGAAGAAAGATATAGAGGCATTTGTGGCAAAATTTGAATCGCGCCGAGCTTATTATGAAGAGGCTCATATTCATATCGATACGACGAATAAGTCTGTAAAGCAAATTATGAATGAATTAAAAGAAAAGATTAATGAATAAAAAAGTGGACATACTAATCAAGTAGAGGTGATGATAATATGTCTACTAATGATTATGTTCGCTTTGTGACACAGCAGTTTGTGTCGTACATGGATGCTCCAAAAGAAGATCGTAAACAAAAGAAAGAACAACGCCGTGCTGAAAAAGAGCCATTTATGAATAAGTGGTTTGGTGTTATGCCGCTAAGTGCTGCTTTGTTTTATCGAAACGTAAAAGATAAAAGAAAAAAATCAAGTTAACGATTTCGTAATATGTGTAGCAAAATGAAAATCCCCTAGTAGTATGATGCTACTAGGGGATTTTCATTTACTGTACAGATTCTTTTTCTTCTGTCACTGCATGTATTTTATTGTTTACCCAAACAAATCCAATTCCGATACAAATGGAAATGCCCCACCCAACAGCGGTCATAATCGCTCTCATTTCACCATAGCCATCTACACCGAAAACAGAGATGAAATAAATTTTTAAGAAGCTTTTTAATATAAATTGTAGCCCGAAAAATAGCGTTAAATATTGTAGTGCTGGATAGATACGACTATCACGATACAGTTCACGACTTTTATCACGGTCATGGCCTTGCAATGCGGCAATATCTGCTGCGAAATATAACATAAGTGGTTTTTTTATAAAAATTGTACATATGACGATAATACCGAGTACGATGTGATAATACGCATCGTTCCACAACATTCGTTCAGCTGATCCAGATAATAGGTCTACTGTTGTATTAGAAATGAGTGTAATTAAAATAAAGAACCCTGTCACGTTAAACTGTTTTTCTTTTTTAAAGGTATACAGTGTATAAATAATCCCTGGAACAGAGGAAAGTAACATCGCGTAATAAGGATCGATATAAGGTTTTGCAAATTTCCAAATGAGGAATGGGATTACGAGATAAAAGACAAGATCTAATATAGCTTTTTTATTTTGATTCATATAAATCCTCCTTAAGTCATACATATATTTTATAATATAATTTCTGAAAATTGTATAAGGTTTAATGGGAAAAGAAAAAATATATTAATTTTTGAGGGAGTAGTAGATTAAAAAAATTGCCCCTAGCGTAGTAAGTTTTTTTAGTATATAATAAAGGAAACGCTTTCATTTTTTGGTTTGTTCACAAAATGGACGGAAAATCACATATTTACTATCGATATGTTGCTTTATAATGAAACTAATTAAATATACATGCATACAATATTGTGAAATAAATAACATAAATAATCTATATAAATGTAAACGTTATCAAAATAGAGAGGTGGAGACAATGAGTAAATTTTTCTTCAATCATAATCCAGCAACAGTAGAGGATGGAAGGCTTGTTAAGTATGCTGAAATTATTTATGGAGAAGGTGGCCGTTCTGTATTAGAAAATTTAATGGTGAAGGCATCTATCAGATTGCGTGATCGTTATCCGAATAAATCTGACGAGCAGATCTCGAACCTAGTAAATAAAGGCATCCATGATATGTTTCAAAAATACGTGAGTGAGTAAGTAAGAGTAGCCAATGGCTGCTCTTATTTTTTTGTATAAGGATTGTATCTCTAGCTGAAAATAAGGATGTATTTTGAAAGATATAAAAAGGAGTGATAAAGATGAGCAATGGAATTGGTCGTTCAAAAGAAAATCTTCCAACTGATGCTAATCATGTGAGCGCAAAGGATCGTGCGCATCAAAAACGTATGGCAAAGCAAAAACAACAAGAGCGTAATGGCGATAGAGGATAACTCAAAAAAAGCTCCTTCTAAAACAGAAGGGGCTTTTTAAGAAAGAAAATGATTCGCAGTAACATAAAAGAGTCCGCCGTTAATAATTTGCACTGTAATGCGGGGTTCATATTGTTCTTGCAAGGCTTGCTTTTCAATTTCATAGCTTTCGGGAAGTTCATCACTCTCTTCATAAAAACGATTTAAAAGGTCTAAATCGTGATTCCAGCGCACTCTTGCTTCTTTCGCCCACGTATGGTCATCTTCTGCAATAATATTCTTTAAAGCATCCTCTATACGTTGTAAACCGCTTTGCGGTTTAATGATAGGCGAGAGCGTAAAACAAAAGTCAGGTATTTTCGGTGTAAGTTTAATTTTAGCTAATGTTTCATGAAAGTTTGCAATCATTGTGCCAGAAATGAGATGAATCCCAATGGAGTGAAGGATGTCTTTTTTTCGATCACATTGATAGGAAACCTTTATATTTACACCGAGCCAAGGATGGAGCGGTGTATGCGTTGCCCCGCTATGCCGTACTTCCTCATATAAACGTATGTAAGAGCCTAATTCTTTTGTCGTTTGGAAAATTTGATGAAGACGTGGTGAACCGTAGTGAATAAGCTCACCATCGTTTTCTTCACTTTCTGGATTTGTAAGAAGAGTAAGGCGCATCGGATTCGGTACGCCTCCTGTTTTCTCAAGATAGTGCCAATAAAAAGGACGGTTCATTAATAATTTATCCATCTCAATTGTTAACTGCACATCTAATAGATGAGGGGAGCGCTTTAAAATTTCGCAGTTATTCGCCTCAAAAAAATTGTATAAGTAATTATGAATTTCATGTTGCTGCATAGCCTTGCACCTCAGCTTCATTTCGTTTCGCGAAGTCGATAATAGATGTTAAGTTTTCCATCTTAATTCGGATTTCTCCTTCGCTTTTTGACTGCGCAAAGATTTCTTGAATATGCGCGTCGATGTTTTTCATATTAATTCTCGTTAAAATTTCATCAAGCTCGCCGATAACACGCTCAAATAAATTGATTTTTTCATATAACAGTTTCAAAATATGTTCTTCAACAGTATGTTTTGTAGCTAAGTTATAAATATGAACATCATTCTTTTGACCAAGACGGTGAATACGTCCGATTCTTTGTTCAAGACGCATTGGATTCCATGGCAAGTCATAATTGATCATATGGCTACAAAACTGTAAGTTAATCCCTTCGCCACCAGCTTCCGTTGCAATTAATACTTGTGCGTGGTTTTGGAAAAGCTCCTTCATCCAATCTTTCTTCCCGCGTTTAAACCCGCCGCGGAATGGAACGGAAGAAATACCGTGTTGTTGTAAAAACCATTGTAAATACATTTGTGAAGCTCTATATTCAGTGAAGATAATGACTTTATCGTCAATTTCTTTTATAAGCTCAAGAGCTTTATTCGCTTTTGAGTTGAAAGGAATATGATTAATTTTGTCCATTAGCACATCAATATGTGGGTCCTTTATGTAATGCTCATTTTCTTTCTGCCTTTTTTCCACATGTTTTTTTAATGAGTAGTAAACAGCTTCACGACTACTACACGCTTCCCGTTTTAAAGTTAACGATGAGAAAGCAGATGTGAAGGCATCTTGTCCTCGCCAATTTTCAATACCATTATACAAAGCTTGCTCTTCTTCATTAAACTCAACAAAAATTGTACGTACATGTCTCTTTGGCCAATCAATTCCGGTATTATGACGTCGATTTCGGACCATCACTTTGTTAATAAGAGCTTTTAAATCTTCATCAGATTTGGCGGAACGATTTTTTGAAGCGTAATATTCTTCAAAGTTGGATTGATTGCCTAAATGTCCTGGCTTTAATAAAGAAACGAGGTTGAAAATTTCATCAATCTTATTTTGAACAGGCGTAGCGGTTAATAATAAACAAAATTTCTTTTTTAATCGTTGTGCAAATTCATAGTTTTTTGTTTTATTATTTTTAAGTTTATGTGCTTCATCGATAATAATAAGGTCATATTCTAGGTTCAAAACGATATCGCGATGCGGTGAACGTTTTGCAGTATCAATTGATGATACAATCACATCGGCTTGTTCCCACGAGTAGCTTTTCTTTTGGGCTACAGCTGGAATAAAAAACTTTGTATTTAATTCGTATGCCCATTGTGATACGAGAGAGGCAGGGACGAGTATAAGTACTTTTTTCACAAGGCCGCGGACCATATATTCTTTTAAAATAAGCCCAGCTTCAATCGTTTTCCCAAGTCCCACTTCATCTGCTAGTATCGCTTTACCATTCATTTGTTCAATGACATTTTGAGCGACTTCTAATTGATGAGGAAGTGGTGTGAAATGAGATAAATGTTTCGGTGCTTGTAATCCATCGAAAGTAGGAACAAGTAACGATTTTTCTGTTTTATAAGCTAAATGATATAAATCCCAATTTGTCCAAGGACCATCTTCATTAATTCTATTTAAAAAATTGTTTTGCCACGTTCGATCTACGGAAATATCGACATTCATTACGACTCTCCCACCTTTTATAAACTAAAGTAATTATTAAAAAAATCTTTATTATATAAGCCTTGTAATAAGGCGCTATTACACATACTGAAAGTTAAAGAATAGGCAAAGATAAAGGGTTGAATTTTGAAAGTTGTATTTAATAAGATTAAGAATGAAAAATTCTAAATTATTTTTTATGCTAGAATATTGATGAAATATAGCGAATAATGTTAGGATAATGGTGTGAAATGTGTGGAATCTTTCGTATTTTATCCAAGAAAGTGATTTTTTATTTACGCTTTCATAAAAAAATATAATGAGATTCCGTATATCCTATCTTTTCAGAGTGAAAATGTTTAGATATGGCGAGCAACTTTTATTGATTTGTCAAAGCATAAGGGGGAGAGAGCATGATTACATTACAACGTACACCGTTATTTGATGTATACGCGAAGTATGGTGGAAAAACAATCGACTTCGGTGGTTGGGAATTACCAGTTCAATTTTCAAGCATTAAAGAAGAACATGAAGCTGTACGTACGGCTGCAGGTTTGTTCGATGTATCTCATATGGGAGAAGTTGAGGTAAAAGGTGTAGATAGTTTAGCATTTTTACAACGTGTTGTTACAAATGACGTTTCTACTTTAAAAGTAGGAGGCGCACAATATACAGCTATGTGCTACGAAAATGGTGGTACAGTAGATGATTTATTAATCTACAAACGTGGTGAAGAAGACTATTTATTAGTAATCAATGCATCAAATATCGAGAAAGATTACGAATGGTTAGCTAGCCATGTAATTGGCGATGCGACAGTAGTCAATGTTTCTAGTGAAGTTGCACAGCTTGCAATTCAAGGTCCAAAAGCAGAAGGCATTTTACAAAAAGTTGTGTCAGAAGATTTGAAAGAAATTAAGTTCTTTAAATTTAAAAACGATATTCTTGTAGATGGAATTCCAGCACTTGTATCTCGTACAGGTTACACAGGTGAAGATGGATTTGAAATTTACTGTAAGAGTGAAGATGCTGCAAAACTTTGGGAGAAACTTCTTGAAGTTGGAGCAGAAGAAGGCTTAAAAGCATGTGGTTTAGGTGCTCGTGATACACTTCGATTCGAAGCAACATTACCACTTTATGGTCAAGAATTATCAAAAGATATTACACCGATTGAAGCTGGCATTGGCTTTGCGGTAAAACCAAATAAAGAAGCAGACTTCTTTGGAAAAGAAACGTTAAAAGAGCAAAAAGAAAACGGTGCGCCTCGTAAGTTAGTCGGCATCGAAGTAATCGAGCGTGGAATTCCTCGTACACATTACCCTGTATTTATTGGAGAAGAAAAAATCGGGGAAGTAACGAGTGGTACACAATCTCCAACGTTAAAGAAAAGCATTGGTTTAGCACTAATTGATGTAAAATACGCAGCAGTTGATACAGAAGTAGAAATTGAAATTCGTAATAAACGCGTCAAAGCAGTAGTTGTTCCAACACCATTTTATAAACGTTCAAAGTAACGGGGAGAGGGGTAGATTTCATGTTGCATCGTTATCTTCCAATGACAGAAGAAGACAAAAAAGAAATGTTACAAACGATCGGCGTTCAAACGATCGATGAGTTATTCTCTGATATTCCAGAGAGTGTTCGTTTTAAAGGGGATTTAAAAATTAAAGAAGCAAAATCAGAGCCAGAGCTGCTAAAAGAGTTAACTCAAATGGCTAGTAAAAATGCTAACTTAAAAGAGTACGCTTCTTTCTTAGGAGCAGGCGTATATGATCATTACGCTCCAGTAATTGTAGATCACGTTATCTCTCGCTCAGAATTTTATACAGCTTACACGCCATACCAACCAGAAATTTCACAAGGGGAATTACAAGCAATCTTTGAATTCCAAACAATGATTTGTGAATTAACAGGAATGGATGTAGCAAACTCTTCTATGTACGATGGAGGTACAGCTTTAGCTGAAGCGGCAATGCTAGCAGCTGGCCATACTCGTAAAAAGAAAATTCTTGTATCTAGTGCAGTTCATCCAGAATCAAGAGCAGTACTTGAAACGTATGCAAAAGGTCAACATCTTGAAGTTGTTGAAATTAATCATAAAGATGGTGTAACAGATTTAGACGTATTACAAAGTGAAGTAGATGATACAGTTGCTTGTGTAATCGTTCAATATCCAAACTTCTTCGGACAAGTTGAAAAATTAGCTGATATTGAAAAAATCGTTCATCAACAAAAATCATTATTTATCGTTTCTTCAAATCCATTATCATTAGGCGCATTAACACCACCAGGAAAATTTGGTGCTGATATTGTAATCGGTGATGCACAACCATTTGGTATTCCAACGCAGTTTGGTGGACCACACTGTGGTTACTTTGCAACAACGAAAGCATTTATGCGTAAAATTCCAGGACGTCTTGTTGGACAAACTGTAGATTCAGATGGTAAACGTGGGTTTGTATTAACGTTACAAGCACGTGAACAGCATATTCGCCGTGACAAAGCGACGTCTAACATTTGTTCAAATCAAGCGTTAAATGCATTAGCAGCATCAGTTGCAATGACGGCACTTGGTAAACAAGGTGTGAAAGAAATGGCACGTCAAAATATTTCTAAAGCACAATATGCAAAACGTCAATTTGAAGCGCAAGGCTTCACAGTTACATTTGCTGGACCATTCTTCAATGAGTTTGTTGTAGATTGCAAGCGTCCAGTGAAAGAAGTAAACGATGCATTATTACAAAAGAATATTATCGGCGGTTACGATCTAGGCCGTGATTATAAAGAGCATGAAAACCATATGCTTGTAGCAGTAACTGAGCTTCGTACAAAAGAGGAAATTGACACACTTGTAAACGAAATGGGGGCTATCCAATGAAGAACCAAGACCAAGCACTTATCTTTGAAGTGAGTAAAGAAGGACGCATAGGATATAGCCTACCAAAATTAGATGTAGAAGAAGTGAAACTAGAGGATGTGTTTGAGAGCGATTATATTCGAGTAGAAGATGCTGAGCTACCAGAAGTATCTGAACTTGACATTATGCGCCACTATACAGCACTTTCAAACCGTAACCACGGTGTAGATTCTGGATTCTATCCACTTGGATCTTGTACGATGAAATATAATCCGAAAATTAATGAGAATGTAGCTCGTTTCGCAGGATTTGCAAATATTCATCCATTACAAGATGAAAAGACAGTACAAGGTGCAATGGAATTAATGTACGACTTACAAGAGCATTTAATTGAAATTACAGGTATGGATACTGTTACATTACAACCAGCAGCTGGTGCACACGGAGAATGGACAGGCTTAATGTTAATTCGTGCATACCATGAAGCAAATGGTGACTTTAACCGTACGAAAGTAATTGTTCCTGACTCTGCTCACGGCACGAATCCAGCATCTGCAACTGTAGCTGGTTTTGAAACAATTACAGTAAAATCAAATGAACATGGTCTTGTTGACTTAGAAGATTTAAAACGTGTTGTAAACGAAGAAACAGCAGCACTTATGTTAACAAATCCTAATACATTAGGTCTATTCGAAGAAAATATTTTAGAAATGGCAGAAATCGTCCATAACGCAGGCGGTAAATTATACTATGATGGTGCAAACTTAAATGCGGTATTAAGCCAGGCGCGCCCAGGAGATATGGGATTTGACGTTGTGCATTTAAACCTTCATAAAACATTTACAGGTCCTCACGGCGGCGGTGGCCCAGGTTCTGGTCCAGTAGGTGTGAAAGCAGATTTAATTCCGTACTTACCAAAACCAATTTTAGAGAAAACAGAAAATGGCTATCACTTTAACTATGATCGTCCAGAAGCAATTGGGCGCGTAAAACCATTCTATGGTAACTTCGGAATTAACGTTCGTGCATACACATACATTCGTTCTATGGGTCCAGATGGACTACGTGCAGTAACGGAGTATGCGGTATTAAATGCGAACTATATGATGAGAAGATTAGCACCATTCTATGATCTTCCGTTCGATAGACATTGTAAGCATGAGTTTGTATTATCAGGTCGTCGTCAAAAGAAACTTGGTGTACGTACATTAGATATCGCAAAACGCCTGCTTGATTTCGGTTACCATCCACCAACAATTTACTTCCCATTAAATGTGGAAGAATGTATTATGATTGAGCCGACAGAAACAGAATCAAAAGAAACATTAGACGGTTTTATTGATAAGATGATTCAAATTGCTAAAGAAGTAGAAGAAAATCCAGAAGTTGTACAAGAAGCGCCACATACAACGGTAATTAAACGTTTGGATGAAACATTGGCTGCTCGTAAACCAGTTTTACGTTATGAAAAGTTAGCTCCTGTACAAGTTTGATTAGCATAACAAAGGAAGAACTCGCTATATGCGGGTTCTTTTTTTTGTATGGAGAATTTGTGCAGAATTAGTGAAGAAAATGTTAAAAGTTTATATTTTTTGTTTCATAATGGTGTAAAGAAGCAGTTTTATAGGTGATTTTGTTGAAAAAGTCAGTTTGATAAAAGTATTTATTTTTGTTAGAATTTTATTGAAATTAAGAAGATGTAATGAGATAGGAATGACTCATTTTTATGTATATGTGAAAAAACGAGCAAGCTGGGGGTGAAAATGTGGGATATCGGTGTTATAGAATGATATACCATTTAGAAAACGGAAAAACGATTAAAGATGTAAAAGAATTTTGTTATCGAGATCAAGGAAAAGTACTAGAAAGAGTAGCACATCGTGTAATGGATAATAGAGAAGTGACGGCAATTGATAAGCAAGGAACAATCATTTCAATAGCATGTGAGGACATTGTAAAGGTGGAACTTGATTACATAACAGAAAGTTAACCTTGAGTCATATCGAATTATTCGATACAATATACTGTTGAATGGTGACGAGAGAAGAGAGGAGTTTATTATGGGTAGTACAAGACACTTTTATATGTTTATCTTAGCGTTTGTTCTTGTTGTAGCATTAACGATTTATTTAATTGTTGATAGCACTTGGTACAATACAGTTCATCCGGCGTTCCTTCTGTTTATGTATGTAGGAATTGCGGTAGTGAGTTTTGGAATGAGAGATGAGATGTTAGATCGCTTTGAAAAGTGATACATATACGAAAGATCAACAGGAAAATGTTGGTCTTTTTTTCTTGCCAAAAATAGGATGGTGTGTATATACTGTATATATAAGGTATATACAGTATATACACACACTGGAGGAAAACATGAATATTATTATTTCGAATTCTTCCCAAGACCCTATTTATGTGCAAATAAGAAAACAATTAAGCCAGCTTATTTTAAATGGTGGTTTAAAGGGTGGAGACCAATTACCGTCTATTCGTAGCTTAGCGAAGGAATTACAAGTTAGTGTAATTACAACGAAGCGTGCGTACGAGGAGCTTGAAAAAGAAGGATATATAGAAACTGTTGCTGGGAAGGGGACTTATGTTTCACGTAAAAATAATGAACTACTAAAAGAACAGCGGCTACGTCTATTGGAAAGTAAAGCGGAAGAGGTTGTAAATGAAAGTAAAGCGTTGCAGCTTTCACTTGAAGATTTACAGCAGATGATTGCGTGTTTATATGAGGGGGAATAAGAGATGTTAGAGCTAAAAAACGTTTGTAAAAGTCATCAAGATTTTGCAGTGAAAAATATAAGTTTTACGTTACCACGCGGATATATTATGGGATTTGTCGGACCGAATGGAGCAGGGAAAAGTACGACGATCAAAATGATTATGAATTTAATTAGAAAAGATAGCGGTGATATAAAAATTTTTGGCAAGGACAATAAAAAAGCCGAGAAGGAAATAAAACAAAATATCGGTTTTGTATATGATGAAAATCATTACTACGAAGATTTAACGTGTGAACAAATGAAACGTATTATTGCACCGCTATATAAAAAGTGGGACGAAGAGCAGTATCAATCGTATATGCATCGATTGCAAGTTCCGAAGTATAAAAAAATTAAAGAATTATCAAAAGGGATGAAAATGAAATTTGCGATTGCAATCGCACTTTCACACCACGCGGAGTTTATTATTATGGACGAACCAACGGCAGGATTAGATCCGGTTGTTCGAAGTGAATTGCTTGATATGTTGCAAGAAATTGTAATGGAAGATGAAGTATCTGTATTATTATCAACACACATTACAACAGACTTAGAGCGCATCGCGGATTATATTACGTTCATAAATGATGGAGAAATTATATTTACTGGTGAGAAAGATGAATTAATGGAGAACTACGTAATTGTAAAAGGAAGTAATGATTTATTAGATAGAGAAGGAAAAGAATTATTTGTTGGATTACGAAAAAATAAATTTGGTTTCGAAGGTTTAGCAAAGGATAAGCAAGCAATTATCGATTGGTTTGGAAATGAGGTTGTACTAGAAAAACCAACATTAGACGATATCATCGTTTACACCGCGAAAGGGAGAGGTCCCTATGCGTCAGCTCATATATAAAGATTTGTTCTTTTTTAGGGTAACGTGGTTAGTGAATCTAATTGTGCCTCTTGTATTATTTATGTTAGATCCAAGTGGTGAATTGTTATTTTCGATGAGTTGTCTATTTATAACTCTTTCTTCCGTTATGACGTTAACTTTTATGGATGAAAGGAATAACAGTGACATTATTATAAATAGTTTACCGGTAAGCCGAAAGGATATCATAATTGCTAGATATGTTTCCAGTGCAATATTTATTGTTGGTGGCATACTCTCTACGATGTTAGTTGTTTTTCTTGTAAGAGGCATTGTGGTCATTGGTGATATCGGTACCTATCATCCGAATCTATACATTGAAATTCCGTGGTATGAAGTAATAAATGGAGCTGTTTATGCCGTATTTTTTGTTGTAACATTCTTTCCTAGTTATTATGTTACAAGGTCAAAGATAGCACGAAGTATAGTGTCAGGAGCATCAATGGTAGTTGGTGGAATTGCTTGGATATTCATAGGAGATGGATTGGATGAAACAACACCTTCATTCATTGAGTGGATTATGAATCCAGTGCATATCGGTGTATTTATAGTTGGAGGAATTATATTAGCTAGTGTCTATATCGCTTCTATGTTTCTTACAATTAAAATTTATGAAACGCGTGATTTATAGAGAGGGGGAATTCATATGCAACAGTTGATTTTGAAGGAGTTTTTCTTACAGAAGAAGATGTTTCCTTTCTATTTTTTAATACCTATTTTATCCGTTTTTAGAAATTCCGTAGAACCGATGGGGATTGCAATAGGATTATTTATAACATGTAGTACGATTATATATATTTCTTTTTATTATGACGAGAAAAGTAAAACAGAAAAAGTATTAGTGAGTTTGCCTATAACGAGAAAAGAGATAGTTATAGCTAAATATATTTCAAGCTCATTATTTATTATGGCTGGTTTGAGTACAACTTTTATAGTCGTAATATTAGGAAATATTTTATTGAACAGAGACATAGCTATTCCTGGATATGCAATATTTTCAGCAATAGTAGCAACTTTAATTTATTGTGTAGTAACGATACCTACTAATTACATTGGAGGATACAAAGCTATTACTGTCTTGAATGTGATTATGATTTTTCCTTTAATGGGTATGATTGGCCTTATGTGCAATATTTTTGGTGATGAAATAATCATGCTAAAAGTACTTCAATCTGAAGATGCTACATTATCAATGAGTATTCTTGGTATCGGAGTGTTAGTAAGTATAGTCATATCAATGTTTCTCTCAATGAAAATGTTTCAGGAGGCAGAGTTATAGAAGGAGCATTTTCATATTAGGAGGGTAAAACATGATCAAGCAATTAGTCTTAAAAGATATGATGTTGCAAAGAAAGTTAGGGTTTGCGTATTTAATATGTTTGTTTTTTCTTGCTATTGTTGATTTTCGTAGTGATAGTTTTCTGATGACATTTAGCATGTTTATACCTGTTCTTGGAATCATGCTGTTAATGAGTTATGAGAATAAAAATAAAAGTGAAATGCTAGTAAATAGTTTACCGTTACAACGTAAAGAAATTGTCATAGCAAAATACATATTTGTAAGTATTTTAGTTGCTTTAGGTGGGATTTTCTCACTTGTAGTTGGTTTAATCCAGTTACAAAATGAACATATAACTGTATTTATGCTATGGGGAGAGATTCTTGGCGGAATAACGGGAGGATTGGTTTATAGCATGATTGTACTCCCAATCGAATTTTCAGTAGGATATAGCAGTGCAAAACAAATTGCTCCGTTCGCCGGAATTGCATTTGGGTATTTAAGTGGACTGATTGTAAGTAACGTATGGTTAGATGTAGAGAATGCTTGGAACACGAGTCTAGTCGTAAATATTTGTTTTATAGCAGGACTCCTTCTTTTATATGTTATGTCTATGTTTTTCTCAATTCATTTGTACAATGAACGTGATTTATAAGGAGGGAGCGATCGTGAAGCAACTTATAATAAAAGACTTTATCGTGCAATGGAAGTATTTAATATGGCACTTAATGTATCCTCTTTTCTTGTATATGACATTAATAGATATTAAAAGTTTTTACATGATTATGTCAGCTATAATTCCAGTAATAGCAATTTTAAAAACATTTAATGACGATAAAAAATATAATAGTGAAGTAATAGTAAATAGTTTACCGCTAGCGAGAAAGGAAATCGTATTAGCTAAATACATAATGGCACTTATTATTTTTATTATAAGTATGATAGTGTCTAGTCCTGTAGTAATCAATCGATTTGAAGATGGAACTTTTGAATTTATAACGACAACAGTAATTATGATTTCTGGCTTTGTTTTTATATATTTAAGCATTGTTTTACCGATATTGTTTTGGTTTGGCTATAAAAAAGCTTCTTTAATTACGCTATTCATACTAATAGCACCGACAGCAATTGGTACTATGTTCTTTGAAGTCAGCATGGAACAAATTCAATTATATAACAGCGTGTTATTCGTTAGTTCAATATGCATGTTTATAATATCTATCTTCGTTTCAGTGAAATTGTATGAGAAAAGAGAATTTTAAAAGGTGCCTTATATAAGGCACCTTCTTCAATAACGACAATATGAAAGTAAGAGTTTATAAACAGAGAGGCTATTCGGTACAACATCTTTTGGAGTATGTAATATAAAGCTGAAAACGATAACGAGAATGAGAAAGAGGAAAAATAAAAATAGGATCTGCTTATGTATAGAATTTTGCATATTATTCACTCCTTTTTTAGGTAGTATGTCCAAAAGAAAGGAGTGTATGAAAAATTTTAGGAGGGAGAATGATGAACAAAAGAAAATGGTTATATAGAATAGGAGTACTTTTATTTTCAATCGGTCTCATATTAGCAAATTTTTACTCAGATATACCATCACCATTTCCTAATTTGCATAAAGGAATTGGTGTAAGTATTGTTATAATTGGTCTTCTTTGTCTTATCGCATCAAACTTCTACAGGAAGTCTGAATGAATATAAAAAAGGACAGTTACTCTTTTTCAGAAGTAATGTCCTTTTTAAATAATTTATTCCATAGTTTGGCGATACTCCATATAATGACGATTGCAATGGAGGCAATAACTGACCAAGCAATAGATGCAATTTCAAGTGCCATGCTAGGAAGGAAGGTAAGAATGGATACTACTTTATGAAACAACCATTCTATTATATGAAAACTGATTTGTAATAGAATGACAATTCCAAGTGTAATCCATGCTAACATTTGTTTTCCTTTTTCTTTCCACATGACATTCACCTCACGTTAGCTTAATAGTTTTAAGCCAACAGCGCCGCATAGAATGCAACTTAAGAAGGCAAGACGACGCCAATCCGCTGATTCGCGGAAAATAAGAATACCTAGAAGTGCACTTCCCGCAGTTCCGATTCCAGTCCAAATCGCGTAAGCAGTTCCCATCGGTAACGTGTTCATCGCAAGGGATAAGAAGAAGAAACTTACGCCGAAGTTAGCGATTAAAATAACTTTTGGTGCCCAGCCTTTCTTTTCAGTGGCTACTTTCATAAAGAGTACACCAATAATTTCACAAATACCAGCTAGAATTAAAAATAACCAAGCCATTTTATGCGGCCTCCTTCGCTTCTTTTTCTTCTGTTACTCGTTTTAGCCCAATTACTCCGAAGAAGATTAAACCAATTAATAGAACTTTTACAATAGAGAAAGGTTCTCCGAAGACGAAAATCTCTGTAAGAACGATCCCACCAGCTCCAATTCCTGTAAAGACTGCGTATACAGTGCCGACAGGTAAATCTTTATAAGCTCTAAATAATAAGACGAAACTAATTGTAATTAATAACGCAACACCAGCCCATTCGAGTGGTGCCTCCGCTTTTTTAAGTCCAATCACCCAAAAGATTTCAATAATACCAGCTATGATTACATAAATCCATGCCATATGTCATTTCTCCTTCCTACCAGTCGTTAGGTAAAGGGCTTAAAAACGACGCATTGCAAAGGAGCAATCCGTCAGTTTGAAAGACCTCGCCAAAATACTTGCCAAGAGGCGTTTAAACGAGTCCCAAAGCGATTTAAACCTGCAAATAGTAGTTCAACCATAAGTCCGTCCAGTAAGCATAGAAAAGCTTCTAGAGCGTCTTTTACTTCAATGTTATGCAGTTCACTTTGCTCGTTTGCCTGTTTAAATATAGGGAATAAAAGTTTTCCGACGTTTTCAATGTGTGCATTCGCTTTTTCGATAATTTGTACGCGGAATGCATCAGGCGGAAAATAGGAAGTTCGTAACCAAAACATTGATTCTTCACTTTCACCAAATCGTTTTGCGTAGCCCTTTAGTAACTGTAAGAGCAATTCTTCAGTAGACGAATTTGAAAATTTTTCGATATCGTCTGTGAAGCTCTGTAAATCTTTTTGAAGAGCGGATTCTAAGCATATAAAATATAGCTCTTCTTTTCCTTTAAAGTGTGCGTAAATCGATGGTTTTTTAATCCCGACTTCTTGAGCAATATTTGCCAATGAAGTTCCTTCATAGCCGTAGCGTGCGAAATGAGAAAGTGCTACAGCTTTAATGCGGTTTGCTGTCATTTTCATCCCCTACCTACCGTTCGTTAGGTTCATTATATGAGATGGGAAATATAAAGTCAATAGGTGAAGAGCTGAAAAAGAGCGCTATAGGTAACGCTCTTTTTTCAGACAGTATCTCGCTCAATTAAATGGAATGAAAGCTCTTCTGCATTCCCGGCAATTTGCTCGCTTTGGATTTGTTTATGGAATAAAGAAAAAGCATGTGAGCCCATTGTAAGGCCGGGATGCTCAATTGTTGAAATTTCTAACGCCTTTGAAATTTCATGATTATCAAATCCAAGGATAGCAAGTTCTTCAGGGACTCGAATACTATGCTTTCGCGCCTCTGTTAATAAACCAGCTGCAACTTGATCGTTCGCTGTAAAAATAGCGGTTGGGCGATTTTTCATGTTTAAAATGCGATGAAGTATTTTTGCACCATCCTGCATCGTATAGCATTGATGAAAAATCCAATCTGGATGTACCGTTTTACCTTCGTTATGAAGCGTATCAGCAAATGCTTTTTCGCGCTCCATAGAATTTGCACTCGTTTTTCTTGCTAAACAGATTCCGATTTTTTCATGGCCTTTACTGAGTAAATAGGCAGTGCCGAGACGGAAGCCTTCATAGTGATCTACGTAGACGGATGAAATGAGGGGATGCTTCATCTTTTCACATGAAATAATAGGGGCAAATTTTGCGAAAGGTTCAATTTGTTCCCAAGAACTCGTTCGAGAGCAAATAATCATTCCATCGAATTGTTTCATTTTCATCATTTCAAGAACACGAATCTCTTCGAGGCTATCGTAATTTGTTTGACATAAATTAATGTGATATCCAGCTGCTAACGCTTCGTTTCCGATTCCTTCAATAATGGTACTGAAGTATGGAAGATTAATGAAGGGGAGCATAACCCCGATTGTATATGTTTTTCCCTTTATTAAATGAATAGCATTTATATTTTTTGCATAGTTCAATTCTTCAACAGCATCTAGAACACGCTTACGTTTTTCTTCTTTTACGTAAGGGTGATTATTAAGGACGCGGGAAACAGTTGATATGGATACACCAGCGGTTTTTGCAATTTGTTTTATATTGGCCATATGTATCACCTCTTTCCTTTATTATAAAGGGAAAATAATAAGAATGAAAAAATCTTGACCTGAAAAGCTTTTCACAAACTATGTTATAAGTAAGGCTTCTTTTTATTCGCGTAACCTTTTTATTTGGGCGTAAGAATGATAGGGGGCTTTTTTGCGTCTATAAAAGAAGTTTTGTCAAAATGTGTGAGAATAACGTGGAAAGTTTTCAAAGGGGGAGTTTGTTAATGAAGCGAATATGAATAGCATATAAACACTTCATTCATAAAGATAGCGGTATGAAAGGGCGGAAACAAATTGAAAAAAAGAATCATTTGTTTCGTGTTTTCTAGTCTAGTGCTAAGTTCATGTTCGTTTCAGCAAACGATGCAAGAAGAAAAAAACTTTGTGGGAACAACAGGGGGAGCTATGGATCGTGTTACGGCTCCTATTCCACTAAAGGAGCTTCCGAAATATTTTCCAGTGAAATTTAAAGTTCCGGCGTTTTTACCGTATGACATTACGAGTGATGTGAAGGGGGAAGTCAGAACGATTGGGAAGAAGAACGCTGTCTTAATGATTAAATATAAACAGCAGGAGCCAGATAGAAATGAGTATATTGAGTTAAATGTTGCAAACTTTCCTTATAGTTTTCCGGATCTCGTGGAAGAGAAGCGATTCCAAGAACAAATGAAATTGAATAGTGGAGCATTCGCTTATTTTAAAAATAAGGATGACTCTGGGCGAGGAGATGAATTCGCTACGCTTATTTGGAAAGAGAAAGGACTTGAATATCAGCTGCTGTATCGTAATGTGCAAGAGAATGATAAAGATGTGATTAAGCAAAATTTAGTATACATTGCGAATAATATGGAATGAAAAAACTAGCTGAATGATTCAGCTAGTTTTTGTATGTTATTATTTCTTTTTAATTTTTCCAGTCCACGTTTTGAATCCACCTTGTAATTGGTAGAAATCTTTGTAGCCTTGTTTCTTTAAGTATTGAGCTGCACGACCAGTACGGAATCCGCTTTGGCAGTATAAGTAAACTGGTTGATCTTTGCGAAGTTCTTTATGACGAAGGCGAATTTGTGATAATGGAATGTTACGTGCGCCTAAAATATGTCCTGCAGTATATTCGTCTGCTTCGCGAATATCGATAAGCTGTGCTTTGCGGTAGCCAGCGCGAAACTCTTCTTCTGAAAGTGTTTTAATTAATTTTCTCTGATAGAAATACATCCATACAGTGTAGCCGATGAACGCTACGATTACGGCTAATAAAATAATCCAAGTTGTTGACACGGTTCTATCGCTCCCTTTTTTCTTATCCTACTTTCAATATTATAATGCCCGTATGTATTTATGCAACAGATTCATTTGCATATAAGAAGAAATTTCGTATTCTTTCACAAATTTTGTCGAATTTGGTAGACTAGAGAATGTGAAAAATAATTGGTTATATGAGGTGCAGGATGGGAAAAGAAAAATGGTGTTATATTAACTCTGGTCAATGTTCACCGGCATTTAATATGGCGTTAGATGAATGTTTATTAAATTGGCAAAGTGAAAAGAAAATGCCACCAACCATTCGTTTTTATGAATGGGAAGTACCAACATTAACAGTTGGGTATTTCCAGCGTGTTGAAAAAGATATTAATATGGATGTAGTTAACGAAAAGAAATATGGATTCGTTCGTCGTCAAACAGGCGGCAGGGGTGTACTACATGATAAAGAATTAACGTACAGTGTTATTGTGTCTGAAGATCATCCAAATATGCCAAAAACAGTTACAGAAGCGTATCGTATTATTTCGCAAGGTTTATTAGACGGTTTTAAGGCATTAGGATTAGAAGCATATTATGCAGTTCCAAAAACAGAAGCAGACCGTGAAAATTTAAAAAATCCACGTTCAGGAGTATGCTTTGATGCACCGTCTTGGTATGAAATTGTAGTAGAAGGAAGAAAAATCGCAGGTAGTGCTCAAACACGTCAAAAAGGTGTGATTTTACAGCACGGATCGATTCCGTTAGAAATAGATTTAGATGAATTATACGATCTGTTTTTATTCCCGAATGAACGTGTAAAAGAGCGTATGAAGAGTATGTTCTCTTCTAAAGCGGTAGCAATTAATGAATTAACAGACCGTACGTTTACAATCGAACAGTTAATTAAAGCGTTTGAGGTTGGGTTTGAAAAAGGATTAGATGTAGAGCTTGTTCCGTATGAATTAACAGAAGAACAGTTACATGAAGTGCAAACATTAGCAAAAGAGAAGTATGAAAGTAAGGAATGGAATTATAAAAAATAAGAGGTGGCAATTGCCACCTCTTATTTTTTATAGTAAATTAAGTACTTTTTCTACTTTGATTCCTTTATCTTGTAAAGAACGAAGGCGATTTACAACGTCCATAATTTCTTTGTCAAATGTAACGCTAATACCTTGGCTTTGTAGTTCTTTTTTTAAGCTTTCAATAGAATCATCTATGTCGATGCCAAGCTCGTAATCTTGACAAACTTCAATTGTCTTTTTCACAAGTTTAACATAATTTTCTTGTAGTTTTGTATTTGTTTCAGTCAAAGCAGGTTGCTTCGGTTTTGCAGGAGCGACCGGTGCTGTCTCTTGCTTTGTAACTGGAGTTGGTGCTGCTTTTTTCACAGGTGCTGGAGTAGATAGTTCCACAGCTGCTTCTACACTTACTGGCTTCGGTGTCGGTACCGGAGTAGGTTTAGGTGCTGCAGGTGTTTCTACTCGCGTAACAGGTTTTGGAGCAGGTGCAACTGCTTTTGGAGCTTCTACAACTACTTCTTTTTTCGGAGTAGCTTCTACAACAGTTTCTTCTTGCTCAGCAGCTTCTTTATTCTCTTTGCTCCACATAACGCGTTCAACTTCTAGAGAAACATTATTTTTGTTCATCGCTGTTAATGTAACTTTACCAACTTCAGCGTTCCCAGTGAAATCAACAATTTTATAAATAACACTCTTGTTCCAATCCACGTTTCCGCTCAAAAATAATTCTTCGTTACATTTCGGCGTTAAGCCCTCGATTTTAATTTCTGCGTTTACACCGTTTTCACTATATACCATAATTAGCGAAGCATTTACATCTTCGTCTGCTAACATTAGTTCACGTACCATTTTGCCGGTGCGTACTTGCGTTTTCTTCTTAACTGACATTTAATTTCTCCTCTCAAAAATTCAGTAATAATAAAAAAATCGTATAACGAAAAATAATTGCTCACGAAGATTTATGATACCGATAATAAAAGCATCACGTCAACAATTAACTTTAATTATTTTGCATTTTTCTTATTTTCTTTATGAAATTTTTCAATTTGTAAAATTAGACAGAAGAAAAACAGCCTTTTGAAAGGCTGTTAAAAATTTGATTTTTTGTATAGTAATTTATATAAAATAAAAAATAAGATAGCGATTAAGGCGTTTTGCCAAAAGGTTAGATGATAAATAAGGTAAGGTTATTTTCTAAAATAAATATTTACGAATATAGCTGAACAAAATGGAGTAGCAAAAGCGAGCCCGAATAGAATTCGTCTTTTCCAATTTATTTTTTGATCAAAGGAGTAACGCTTTAATAAATATAAAATAAGCAGTATTCCTAGAATAATGAGTGAAACAGACAAAATAGTTCCAGGGATACTAAAAGCTGGGGTGAATTGTTCTACATTATTTTCAAAGATTAAAATGAAAAAGGAAACAATTGCATCGATTCCAAACTGTATAGCAAGAAGTAAGCTAATAACAAAACCGATTAAAGAAGTTTTTTCTAATTTTGTTTGGACAGGCAAAGCTGATATAAGTTCATCGCAATAAGATTGTAAATCATTACCGAAAATGTCGTAAGCACTTTTATTTTCTGCTTGTGCTTCGATAAGATGGTCTAATATTTCTAATAAAAGTTCTTCTACTTGATGTTCGGGTACATTAGATAATCGAAGATATACTAGCATATCGCCATAAGCAGTTTCGTTTTCGGAAGTTAGAAGCTCACGTTTTTTATTATTCAATTCAATCATGTCTTGTGCATTCATCCCTATCACTCCCCTTGTAATAAATTGTTCACCGTAGTTGAAACCATTCCCCAACTTTGTTTAAACTCTTCAAGCTGCTCTAATCCTTTGTCGGTTACGTGATAATATTTTCGCTTTGGACCGAGTGAGGAAGCTTTTAATGCTCCTTCAATCAATTTTTCTTTTTGCATACGTAACAATAACGGATATATGCTTCCTTCACTTACGAATGTAAATCCGTGTTTATTTAATTTTGTACTCAGTTCATATCCGTACACTTCTTCTTGTGAAATGATGTATAGGATGCAACCTTCGAGCACACCTTTTAACATTTGGCTGTGCATGATTTCACCACCTTTTACTCAGGTAACTTGCGTTGCAAGGTAGCTGTTATCCAAATTATAACATTCAGTAACTTGCAACGCAAGTTACTGAAGTGGAAAACTTTAATGAGTGTTAATTCTTCATCGTTTCCCATACTAACGAGAGGAGGGAAGCATATGAAACCATTTATGCCAAAACTCGTTTACTTTGAACCGAAGGCACTCGAATATCCGCTTGGAAAAGAGCTGTATGAGAAGTTTACGAAGATGGGATTAGAAATTCGTGAAATGACATCCCATAATCAAATTAGAAATTTGCCAGGTGAAAATGATTTGCAAAAGTATCGTAATGCAAAGGCAACACTTGTCGTTGGGGTGAGGAAAACATTAAAGTTTGATACGTCAAAACCGTCAGCTGAATATGCAATCCCGCTCGCAACGGGGTGTATGGGACATTGTCATTATTGCTATTTGCAAACGACACTTGGGAGTAAGCCTTACGTTCGCGTGTATGTCAATCTTGATGAAATATTTGAGAAGGCAAAGCAGTATATGGATGAAAGAGCACCAGAAATAACAAGGTTTGAAGCGGCTTGTACATCAGATATTGTTGGAATTGATCATTTAACACATGCATTAAAGCGGGCGATTGAATTCATTGGAGAAAGTGAGCATGGGCGTTTACGTTTCGTTACGAAATATTCGCACGTTGATCATTTATTAGATGCAAAACATAATGGGAAAACTCGTTTTCGATTTAGTATTAATTCACGGTATGTAATCAAAAATTTTGAGCCGGGGACATCACCTTTTGAAGAACGAATTGAAGCGGCTCGTAAAGTAGCAGGTGCGGGTTATCCACTTGGGTTTATAGTTGCACCACTTTAATATTCATGAAGGATGGGAAGAAGGATATCGTGAACTATTTGAGCGACTGTACAATGCGCTAAAAGATTTGTCGATACCGAATTTAACATTTGAATTAATTCAACATCGCTTTACAAAACCAGCAAAAAAGGTCATTCAAGAGCGTTATCCGAATACGAAGCTTGAAATGGATGAAGAGAAGCGCAAATATAAATGGGGACGATATGGCATCGGGAAATACGTATATAAAAAAGATGATGCAGAAGTATTGGAAGAAACGATTAGAGGATATATTCATCACTTTTTTCCTAACGCAGAAATTCAATATTTTACATGAAAAGAACTTGTATTGGAATGCAAGTTCTTTTTTCTTTTAAATATTTAGGCTTGTTTTCAACTTGTCACGTTATTCTTTCTGGTGTATCATTTTATTGATTGCTTCGTACGGAATGAGCAAAATGAAATTGGATGGAGGAAACCGATGCCTACCCCTAGTATGGAAGATTATATTGAACAAATTTATTTGTTGATTGATGAAAAGGGTTATGCCCGCGTATCTGATATTGCTGAAGCGCTGAGTGTACATCCATCCTCTGTAACGAAAATGGTGCAAAAATTAGACAAAGATGAATATCTAATTTATGAAAAATATAGAGGGCTTGTATTAACATCAAAAGGTAAAAAAATCGGAGAACGTCTCGTATATCGTCATGACTTGCTAGAGCAATTTATGCGTATTATCGGTTTGGATGAAAGTAAAATTTACAATGATGTAGAAGGAATTGAACATCATTTAAGTTGGGAAGCAATTGACCGCATTGGTGATCTAGTGCAATATTTTGAACAAGATGAGGTTCGAGTGGAAACACTTCGTGGCGTTCAAAAAGCAAATGAAGAGAAAAGTAATTAAGGGGGAACGTATGTCGTTTCCTTTTTTATTTCAACCGAAAAGGATGGGGAAATTATGAAAGCAATTATTTTTGATTTTGATGGATTAATTGTAGACACAGAAACAATATGGTTTCACTCTTTCAGAGACGCTGTTCGTGAGTACGGTGGGGAGTTACCTTTAACGGAATTTGCGAAATGTATTGGAACGACAGACGATGTGCTTTACGCATATTTAAATGAGCAATTAAAAGAGAAGTTTAACAAGGATGCATTAAAAGAAAAAGTGAAAACTTTACATAAAGAGAAAATGAAAATACCAGAAGCTCGTGACGGGGTAAAAGAATATTTAGAGGAAGCGAAAGAAATGGGATTGAAAATCGCATTAGCTTCCAGTTCATCTAGAGAATGGGTTACTTCTTTTTTGGAAGAGCTACAAATTCGAGATTATTTTGAAGTCATTAAAACAAGGGAAGATGTTGAGAAGGTAAAACCGGATCCAGCACTTTATCGAATTGCGATAGAAGATTTAAGAATTGATCCGTCTGAAGCTGTTGTATTTGAAGACTCGTTAAACGGATTAAAAGCAGCGATTGCAGCAGGATTAAAGTGCGTTGTTGTACCTAATGATGTGACAAGGAATTTACCATTTGAAAATCATCACCTTCGAATTGAAAGTATGAAAGATAAAAGTTTGAAAGAAGTACTGCAAAATATAAAGAAAGACCGTATTTCCTAAAAGGAAGCACGGTCTTTCTTTTTGTTTTTTTTACCTTCAATGACAGTTAAATGAGATTGTTTTCTTTTTCGCTTCAAAGTGGAAGGAGCGCCTTTCTTACCTTTGTCATTAGAAGCGTTGGATTTCAAGAAAGAATTGCTTAGGGGTGCTACATTTTGTTTCCCATGTTTGCGGTTCGATTGTTTCGCTGCACGCTTATAAGAGCTTTGCGAATTTGCAGAACCACTAGAATTTGTAAACATCTTGTATAGCAAATAAAAGATACCGACAACAAGTAACATGTACCCGATATTTCTTAATACACCCATTGGATTTGTAATGACAGATGAAACAAGGCCGAATATTGCTAATCCGATAATAAGCATAACTATAGCGAATGTAAACGAACGACCGTTCATAAGGGACACCTCCTAAAAACATATATTAAAATTAGTATATTAACGATGAGGAAAGGAGTTGAACACCAATTTTAAATAATTATTGTTTGTTTTCTAAACGTAATAATTCTTCAAACGATGCAATGGCTACTTCCACTTGATCATCTGTTGGTTCTTTCGTTGTTAACAGTTGCAGCCATAATCCGGGATATCCAAGTATGCGTAATACTGGAATATCGCGTAATCGATTTGTAAATTGTAACACTTCGAAAGAAATGCCGAGAACGACTGGAATTAATAAAATTCGGTTTACGACTCTGGCCCAAAGTGGATCTGTAGGGACAAGGAAATAAACAAACATTCCAATAATGACTGTAAATATAATAAAGCTACTGCCACAGCGATAATGAAGGCGAGTTTGTTTTTGCACATTTTCTACAGTCATTGGAAGGTTATTCTCATAGGCATTAATTACTTTATGCTCCGCACCATGGTACTGAAATACCCGCTTAATAAGTGGGGTTAAAGAAATAAAGTATATATAGCTCAATAATAGCATGAGCTTAATGACACTTTCGACAATGATTTGCCCTGTATGAGAGGGGAAAATCGGTCTCGTTAATTCAGCTAGTAGTGCAGGAACTGCTGTGAAAATGACTTTACCAAATATGAAAGATAAAACACCAACTGCTGCAACTCCTAATACCATCGTTAATTTCGATTGTTCTTCTTTGTTATTTGCGATTTGTTCGTCTTCTTCTGGGTGGACATCAAATCGTTCTGAAGCAAAGTTTAAATGTTTTGCTCCATTCGCACTTGCATCCACAATAGCGGCAATCCCTCGTAAAAATGGAATTTTTTTCAGGATAGATAATGCTTTATTACGAACGCGTGGTAATCGATAAAATTCAATCGATTTATCTTTACGACGAACCGCTGTAACAGTATATTCTCTACCGCCAAACATAACTCCTTCTATGACTGCTTGCCCGCCATATATTTGTTTTGACTCTTCTGCCATGTTAACACCAACCTGTATTTGTTTCTCTCTTATGTAGAAAAAGAGGCAATTGTCATACTGGGTTCTGTCGTTTTGAAATAAGACAATCACCGAGTTTCCTTTATTTTATCGACAAATACAAGTATATGACAAGGAAAAATGTTACGAGAGTCGGACATTTCTTATTCTTTTTATAGACAAATTTCGCAGTATTTAAACATGGTTCAAAATAGTTTCGGGCATACTATTGAGCGGAGGTGTCGATGTGAGTCAAGAACAATTAGGAACAAGGAATTTTGTACAAATTGGTTTATTTGGTGGAATCTTTTGGGGGGGGATATGGTATTTCCTTCATATATTTTCATTTACGGAAGCGGGACCGAACTATTTACTTTTACCATTTGCCTTTGGAAGCTGGAAAGAAGGGGTATGGGGCAATGTGTCAGGAATTGTTTGTATGGGACTACTTTCGATTTTAATTGCCTTTTTGTATAAAGCGTTTTTGGCAAAGTTTGAAGGAATTCTTCCAGGGATGATTTATGGGCTATTTTGGTGGGCGTTACTATTTTTCGGAATGGGGTTAATAGCGCCTGCTATTAAAAGCGCACTCCATTTACCGAAAGAAACACTTGTGACGACGATATGTATTTTTATATTGTATGGTGTGTTTATTGCATACTCTGTTTCTTACGCAGTAAATACCAATAAGGCCGAGCAAGAAGGGGAAGAGAAGACGAACTATTCAAACAAGTAACTCCTATGTTAAAATGTTGTATAGATATTTAATATTAAGGAGTTTTAAGCATATGAAAAAGGTACTCCTCGTAAACGGTCCTAACCTAAATCGCCTCGGTGTCAGAGAGGTAAATGTATATGGAAAGGGCACGCTAGCGACACTTGAAGCAGATATGAAGCAAGAAGCAGAAACAATGGGAGTGGAGTTAGAATGTTTCCAATCGAATCATGAAGGTGCGATTATCGATCGTATTCATGAGGCGGAAGATATATATGAAGGGATCATTTTAAATCCTGGAGCATTTACGCATTATAGCTATGCGATTCGAGATGCAATTGCGAGCATTTCGATTCCTGTTATTGAAGTACATATTTCTAACATTCATCAGCGTGAGTCGTTCCGTCATGAATCTGTGACGGCAGCTGTTTGTGCGGGACAAATTGTTGGATTTGGTTTTTATGGCTATAAGTTAGCGTTATTTGCATTAATGGAGAAATTGAGGGAGGCATAAAGTAATGGAGAAAATCGAAAGAGTAAGAAGCGCATTTGATGAGGCTGGTATTGACGGTATTTTGTTAACAAATGAACATAGTCGTAGATATATGGCAAACTTCACAGGAACAGCTGGTGTTGTACTGATTTCGAAAAAACGTGCTCAATTTATTACAGATTTCCGCTATGTAGAGCAGGCTAGTAAACAAGCGGTTGGATACGAGATTGTACAGCATGCAGGATTAATCATTGATGAAGTTGCAAAGCAAGTGAAGGAACTGGGAATTCAAAAGCTTGGCTTTGAGCAAGATACTCTTACATATAGTTCTTATTCAACACATAAAGAAGCGATCGATGCTGAATTTATCCCAACTTCTGGGCTTGTAGAAAAGTTACGCTTGATAAAGACTGATTCAGAGATTAAGATATTAAAGGAAGCTGCACAGATTGCAGATGCTGCCTTTGAACATATTCTATCATTCATTCGCCCGGGAGTATCTGAAATTGAAGTGTCAAATGAACTTGAATTTTTCATGAGAAAACAAGGAGCAACATCTTCTTCGTTTGATATTATCGTTGCTTCAGGTCTTCGTTCGGCATTACCGCACGGCGTGGCATCTGAAAAAGTGATAGAAACAGGAGATTTCGTTACATTAGACTTCGGCGCTTATTATAAAGGATATTGCTCTGATATTACTCGTACGATTGCAGTTGGTGAACCATCTGATAAATTAAAAGAAATTTATAATATCGTTTTAGAAGCACAACTACGTGGTGTGAACGGTATTAAAGCTGGTTTAACAGGCCGTGAAGCGGATGCGTTAACGCGCGATTACATAACTGAAAAAGGATATGGTGAATACTTCGGACACTCTACTGGTCATGGAATTGGTCTTGAAATCCATGAAGCACCAGGTTTAGCGTTCCGTTCTGATACAGTACTTGAACCAGGAATGGCTGTAACAGTAGAACCAGGTATTTATATTCCAGGTATTGGCGGCGTACGTATTGAAGATGATATCATTGTAACAAGTGAAGGTAATGAAGTAATTACGAAATCACCAAAAGAACTTATTATTTTGTAATATACAGGAGGATTTTTTTACATGATTTCAGTAAACGATTTTCGTACAGGTTTAACAATTTCAGTGGACAATGCCCTTTGGCAAGTAATGGATTTCCAACACGTAAAGCCAGGTAAAGGTGCTGCATTCGTTCGCTCTAAACTACGTAACCTTCGCACAGGATCTGTTCAAGAGAAAACATTCCGTGCAGGTGAAAAAGTAGAAAAAGCACACATCGAAAACCGTCGTATGCAATACTTATACGCGAGCGGTGAGTCTCACGTATTTATGGATAACGGAACTTACGAGCAAATCGAACTTGGTGAAAACCAAATCGAGCGCGAACTTAAATTCCTAAAAGAAAACATGGAAGTATCTATTATGACATACCAAGATGAAGTACTTGGTGTTGAACTTCCGAACACAGTTGAATTAAAAGTGTCAGAAACAGAGCCTGGTATTAAAGGTGATACAGCTTCTAACGTAACAAAACCAGCTACATTAGAAACTGGTCTTGTTGTACAAGTACCAATTTTCATTAACGAAGGCGAAATGCTTATCATCAACACTGGTGAAGGTAAATACGTTTCTCGTGCATAGTAGAAAAGCACTCGTGATGATCACGAGTGCTTTTTTTATAGGAAATAGGGTAGGTAGTAAATAGCGGTGATAATAAAACTAACTAAAACAAGTGAAAGAGTACCCGCCATATATGGAGTGAAAACGATTTGAAATGGTTTTATTTCGCCAGTCTCAACACCAGTTAATGTTTTACTTATTGCGTGATCCGTAATGTTGTTTCTATGATTACTCATAATAATTAGCCATGTAATTGCAAATATCGCTAAGCTACCAAGGAAAAAGGTCTCCATAAATGACCAACCGACTATTATTGAAAAAAGATAAATAAGAGCTAATTCTACTACGACTGTTAAACTAATTTTTACTACCTTCATATTTTTCCTTCTCCTTTTGTAGGTCTAGCCAATTTAGAAATTTTTCACGTGACACGACATGTAGTACACAAGAAGATTTTACTTCATTCTCTAAGGTAGAATGTTCACCAGGGAATCTATCTTCCACATGCAATGAAATATAAGGCAGTTTTTCTTGTGCTTTTAACGAGCGGACATTATTCGTTTTAGCGCCAGCAAATACGTAGGAAAGTTGTAAGTCCAAAAAAGCAATTTTAAAGATTTCTTTTTTAGCAGCCTCATTATATCCTTTTCCCCAGTATTGATAGCCGAGCCAACTACCAATATGAGATTGTTTCTTCTCAAAATTAATATGTTTAAGTGTGGTGAGACCAATTATTTCGTTTTCTTCATTTACAATCATTCTCGATAAAGATCTCTTTTGGCGCTCTTCTTCTATTGCGAAAAGAAGAAATGCTTTCGTGTCTTCGATCTTTTCTACTGTTATTCCTAATGCATTTTTTACGTGTGGATCACTTGATAGCTTAAAAATCACATTTGCATAGCGTAAATCGAGTGGTACTAAAGTAACGTGTTGCATCGTCTATACCCCTTTTAAATTAAATATACCATAAAAAATTAATATTAAGATTTAATAAAATCGTTAGAGAAAAGTTGTGTTTTTAATTCTGAAATAGACAACCCCTGCATATGGTTGTACAAATATATTCTTTTTTGGAATGTAGCACTAGTAACCGTTATGGGAGAAGGTGGGAGAATGAAACAATGGCTAGCGGCAATGGAAACATCCGTGCTTGTAATGGGGTTACTTCGGTTGTTTTCGGGTAGCGCGGAAATATTCGCCGCTTTGCTTATGCTTTATGTGAATGATGCGAAAAAAGCATTGTTTATAAATGGTATGTTGGCGTTTGTTGGACCGACCGTATTAATTTTAACAATGACAATAGGCATAGCGAGTGTGGCAAGTGAGATTTCTTTCTTGAAACTCTTTTTTCTAGCGCTTGGAATTGGCTGCATTTTTATCGCGTTGTTGAAATAGTAAGTCGAGTATAGTGGGGAGAAGCTGATGAAAGAAGTATTAGAAGTTTTACCGAAAACGATGAAGCAGCTAGTGGAAAGGTGTAAGCAATACAATGCTCTAGAGGAAATTCGTGTTCGAATTGGAAGACCGCTAGAATGTATTGCTCATGGCGAAGTGTTTTTTTATGACTATATCGTTACAGCAGAGGATGCCATTTACTTATTGAATAAGTTAAGTCAATTCTCAATTTATACGATGGAAGAGGAATTAAAACGTGGGTATGTGACACTTCGAGGAGGACATAGAATCGGCTTAGCTGGAAAAGTCATTACAGAAAAAAGCGCAGTGAAAATGATTCGAGATGTCTCTTCCTTTAATATTCGTATCGCTCGTCAAAAAATAGGAATTGCTGAACCACTTTTGCCGTATTTGTATGAGTCAAGATGGTTAAACACGATGGTAATTGGCCCACCGCAAACGGGGAAAACAACACTTTTAAGAGATGTAGCACGTTGTATGAGTCAAGGTGTAAGTGCTTCGAAAATACCTTCTTGTAAAGTCGGGATTGTTGATGAGCGGTCAGAAATTGCAGGTTGCGTGAAAGGCATCCCGCAATATGACTTTGGAGCGCGAGTAGATGTGTTAGACGCATGTCCAAAAGCTGAAGGAATGATGATGATGATTCGTTCTATGAGTCCAGATGTTTTGATTGTAGATGAAATCGGACGTAAAGAAGATAGTGAAGCAATTATGGAGGCCGTGCATGCAGGGGTTCAGCTTTTTATAAGTGCACATGGATTTTCTTATGATGATGTTGTGAAACGTCCATCACTAAAAGCGGTGCTGGAGCTCGGCATATTTGATAGGTTTGTGGAGCTATCAAAAGCAAGAGGGCCAGGAACAGTTATGCAAGTAAAAGATAAATATGGAAAATCGGTATTACCTCATAGAAAGGCTGAGGGCGTATGGTAAAAATATTTGGTGCAGTGTTAATCGTTGCGGTCAGCACCTTTTTCGGGTTTTCATACGCTAAAAGATACAGTGAGAGACCAAGGCAACTTAGATTATTAAAAGCGGCACTTCAATCATTAGAGGCAGAAATTATGTATGGGCATACACCTTTATCTGAAGCCGCTGAGCGATTAGTGAAACAAATGCCGAAGCCGTTAAATTGGATATTTCAAAGTTTCGCTAGAAGGCTAGAAAGTGGAGACCAAACAGTAAGAGAAGCTTGGATAGATAGTTTGAAAGAAAATTGGAAGCTAACAGCATTTCAACAAACTGAGTACGAGATTTTGCAGCAATTTGGCGAAACGCTCGGACAGCATGATCGTGAATCACAACAAAAACATATTCGCTTATGCATTACACATTTAGAGAGAGAAGAAGAAGAAGCGAAAGCATTACAACTGCAATACGAAAAAATGATCAAGAGCTTAGGGGTACTAGCGGGGCTACTTATCGTAATTTTACTGCTATAGGAGGGAGAAAGGCGATGTCCATTGATGTTGGATTAATATTTCAAATCGCCGGAATCGGCATTGTTTTAGCTTTTATTCATACCGTACTAAAAGAATTAAAGCGAGAGGATATTGCAAATTGGGTTATCCTTGTCGGTTTTGTCGTTATTTTATTTCATGTGGCATTTTTAATTAATACGCTATTCGACAAGATTAAGAGTGTCTTTCTCTTCCAGTAAAGGAGGCGGTTCGAATCGAAATTATACAAATTGTCGGATTAGGCCTCGTTGCTACGTTTTTAGCGGCTGTATTAAATCAGCATAAATCTAGCATTACGTCGTTATTTATTGTGTTCGTAGGTAGCGTGATGTTTCTTATTTTAATTGATCAAATTCACTCTATTTTACAAATGATTGAGAGAGTAGCGAGTGAAGCGAAAGTTAGCAACGTATATGTAGAAACGCTGCTAAAAATTATTGGGATTGCTTATATTGCTGAGTTTGGAGCACAAATTACAAAAGATGCAGGGCAGGGTGCAATCGCTTCAAAAATTGAATTAGCTGGAAAAATCTTAATTTTAGTAATGGCGATTCCTATTTTGACGGTTGTCATTGAAACTATTCTCGGATTTTTACCGACGGGATAAGGGGGAGTGAATGTTGAGGGGGTTTGGAGCTAAGCTGCTATTTGCTTGCTTCCTTTTCTTTTCTTTACCGGTTGTTGTACAAGCTTCTCCTGTAGAAACAAACGTCGTTGATCAACAATTGGATAAGCTCGGAATTGAAGATGTGAAGCAATTTTGGGACGGGCTTGTTACAAAATATGGAGGTTATTTACCAGAGAGTCAAAAAGGTAGTTTTATGGAGTTTGTAAAGGGAGAAAAAGAAATTTCTATAAAAGAGTGGATGCTAGGTTTATTAAAGTATTTATTTCACGAGCTTGTTGCAAATGGGAAGCTGCTGGGAACGCTCATTATGCTTACAATTTTTAGTGCATTGTTGCAATCACTGCAATCTGCATTTTCAAAGAGTAGTGTAAGTAAAATTGCGGATGCAGTTGTATATATGGTACTTATTATTTTCGCTTTAAATAGTTTTTATGTCGTCATGACATATGCAAGAGAAACGATACAAACAATGGTAGATTTCATATTAGCGCTATTGCCAATCTTGCTTGCACTCATAGCAACTGGAGGTGGTGTTGTATCTGTATCGTTTTTTCATCCGATTATCATCTTCTTAATGAACACGAGCGGGCTTTTGATGAATTATATCGTTCTACCGCTTTTATTACTTGCAACGATATTAAGTATTGTAAGTACGATGAGTGATCAATATAAAGTTACGAAATTGTCCAAGCTTCTGCAAAACGTTAGCGTTGGGATTATCGGTATTTTTTTAACGATTTTTTTAGGGGTATTATCTGTACAAGGAACAGCGACAGCTGTTGCTGATGGAATCGCTGTGAAAACTGCTAAATTTGTAACAGGGAACTTTATTCCCGTAGTAGGAAGAATGTTTACAGAGGCGGCGGATACTGTTATTAGTGCATCGGGATTATTAAAAAACACAGTCGGAATTATTGGACTCGTCATTCTATGTTTAATTGTCGCTTTTCCAGCGATTCAAATTTTTTGTATCGCGTTTATTTATAAATTCGCAGCAGCAGTATTACAGCCAGTTGGCAGCGGAGCAATTATTCAATGTTTAGATATTATCGGACGAAGCATCATTTATGTATTTGCTTGCTTAGCTATCGTATCATTTATGTTCTTTTTAAGTATCACAATTATTATTGCTGCGGGGAACATTACACTTATGATGCGGTAGGAGGTGAAGGGTATGCAATTTGTTACAGAGTGGATTAGAAATATTATCGTTTTTTTACTCTTAGCGACAATGCTTCATCTTATTCTTCCAAATTCAAATTTGCAAAAGTACGTTAAATTCGTTGTAAGTCTATTATTAGTTGTTTTAATCTTAACGCCCCTTTTTAAACTACTGCAAACAGATGTGAATGAAGTAATCGCAAATTTTAATGAAGAGAAGTACGTAGCAGAAGGATCTGTAAAAAATTCAATAGATTCGAAGAAAAAAGAAATACAAGCTCTAACACGTGCATATAGTTTAGAAGAGATGGCTACCAAAATGAAAAAAGAAGTAGGAAAAGAATTCGAGAAAAAGTATGGTATGACAGTCTCTGAAATACAAATAGTCGCAGCGGAAAGTACAGCGGAAGTAAAGTCAGCAAAAGATATTCAAACTGTTGTTGTGACGTTGAAAGAAAAAGAACGTAGTAAAAATGATGCAATCGAAACAGTAAAACCAGTTGAAATTAACACGAAGGAACCTCCGAAAAAAGTAGAAGAAACGAATGTAGAAATGAAAGATTTCTTTTCAAGCAGGTGGCAACTAGAGAATAAACAAATCCAAGTTCAAATGGAAGGGAGGACAGGTAGAGTAAATGGACAATAAAGATAAAAATTCGAAGTTCTCATTTTTTCGAAACTTATTGAATGGGGATGAAAAAGAAAGCAATGAGAAGGGAAAAAAGATAACACCTAAGTTTTTACTTGTCCTACTCATACTTGGGATTTTGCTTATGTTTTCTAGTAGTCTTTTTTCAAGTAAAAAAGAAGAAGTACCTGTATTTAAAGAACAAAAAACGCAAAACCAAGAAAAAGACGTACCAACTTTTGGACAAAAAAATAATGATAGTATGTCAAATGTAGAAAAGTATGAAAAAGCGTATGAACAAGAATTAAAAGCAGCCTTAGAAGAAATAGCGGGAGTAAAAAATGTAACGATTAAAGTAAATTTAGATTCATCAGAAGAAAAAATATTAGAGAAAAATACAGTGAAACGTTCACAAACAACAGGTGAAACAGATAAGACAGGTGGTAAGAGGGAAGTAGAAGATGAGTCCCTTGATGAAAAGACAGTCATTATACGTGAAGGTGATAAAGAAACTCCTGTTGTTTTACGAACAGAGAAACCGAAAGTACGAGGTGTTCTTGTCGTAGCAAAAGGAGTGGATAATATACAAGTTAAAGCGATGGTAAAAGAAGCTGTCATACGGCTGCTAGATGTACCAGCCCATCGCGTTTCAGTTTCACCGAAAAATTGATAGGGAGGAAATAAAGTGTTAAAAAAACAAACGGTTTGGCTATTAACGATGTTAAGTTTAGTTGTTGTACTATCTGTTTATTACGTAACAACTCCTGACAAAATGAATACAGCATCGCCGGCAACAGGTGAAAAGATTGGACAAGAAAAACAAGGTACTGATAAAGCAGTAACAAATGAAGCACCTAAAGAAACGCCAAAAAAAGAAAATACAAGCAAGGAAACATCAAATAAAGAAACAGACAAAAAAGAGAGTGCTAACAAAGAAACAAGTAAAAAAGATGCTAACGTAACAGTTCAATCAAGTGATGAAAATTTCACAGCACTACGTATGCAAATGGAAGATCAGCTAAGTGAACAAAAATCAAGATTACAAGAAGTTATGAATTCAGCAAAATCTTCAGCAACAGAAAAGAGTAAAGCGAAAGATAATTTTGATGCAATTACTACAATGGAAACGAAGCAAGAATTACTTGAGACAGTGATTAAGTCTCAAGGAGGATATAAAGATGCCCTTGTAAGAGCTGATGGAACTGATATTAGAGTAACTGTGAAAGCAGCAAAGCATTCACAAAAAGAAGCGAATAAAATTATACAGCTTGTAAGAAGTGAAGGCGGATCAAAAGATGTAGGTGTGAAATTTGATCCACCGACAAAATAAAAACTAATAATCCGCGGGGGAATCCCCTGCGGATTATTAGTTTTTACGAATCGGATTGTTTGAAAATAATTATAGAAAAAAGCTATCATTTTCGATAGCTTTTTTCTGTTTCGTCTTTGTAGTTGTTTTTATTATGTTCAACTCGGAATGGAGAAATACGTTGTGAGTAAAAGATTAGCGGTTCATGGTAACGATGATTACTTTTTCCGGATTTGACGTGGATGAAGAGAACGAATGCCCAGACCATTACGGCAGGTAAGAAGAGAATGAGCCATATCATATGTCCACACCTCGATACGATATATTTTCTACACTTTGAACATACTATTCTTATATGAAGGAATGATGAACGGTGTGTAAACAAAAAAATAATATTTGGTAAAAATATGTTGTTGACTATAGATGAGGTGAAGAGTGGAGCGGTAATGATCTGTTTATTGTGTAGCATTGTGAAAAAAGTAAGGAATGTTTTTTAGAAGTGGTCTTGCCAATTTCGTGTGAAACTTGGTATTATTACTAGGTAATAATTTTTTATTGGAATAATATTTTTACAGGAGTTTCGATTTATTATAAAGAAATATAAATTGGAATGTTTAAAAAATTTATCGTAAGATGGAAATAGCAACTATTTCTATTAGTAAATGAAATGCATTTTCTAATAGAGTACATCGTATTTTTACAGTCAATCTAGTTTTAGTGACGAGAATCTGTAAAAACGGGACAAACAAGAGTATGGGAGTGGATTTTACATGTTTAAAATTCAAGAAGTTCGTGAATTAATTAAATTAATTGATAGCTCTAATATTGATGAATTTGAATACAAAAAAGATGGTACGACAATCAAAATGAAAAAGCGTGGTAATGAAGTTGTTGCGGTGCAAGCACCTGTAGCAAAACAAGTCGTACAACCAGTAGCACCTGTTGAAGTTGAAACAACAGTAGCGGCAGCACAAGTGGAAGTACCAAAACAAGAAGAGAAAAAAGCGGTTCAAAATGAAAACCTACATAAAATTACATCACCAATGGTAGGTACATTCTATTCTTCATCTTCGCCTGATACACCTGCATATGTAAGTGTAGGAGACAGAGTATCAAAAGATTCTATCGTATGCATTGTCGAGGCTATGAAGTTATTTAACGAAATCGATGCAGATGTAGATGGTGAAATTGTTGAGATTCTTGTTAATAATGGACAGCTTGTTGAGTATGGACAACCGCTATTTCTTGTAAAAGCGTAATAAGGGAGTCTTTGTGATGATAAAAAAAGTATTAATAGCCAATCGTGGGGAAATTGCTGTACGAATTATTCGTGCTTGTAAAGAAATGGATATTGAAACGGTCGCAATTTATTCAGAAGCAGATAAAGAGTCACTTCACGTACAAATTGCTGATGAGGCGTATTGTGTAGGGCCAACGATTTCGAAAGAAAGCTATTTAAATTTGACGAATATTATTAGTGTTGCGAAGTTAACAGGCTGCGACGCTATTCATCCAGGATACGGATTTTTAGCAGAGAATGCAGATTTTGCAGAGCTATGCCGTGAATGTAACTTAATTTTTATCGGTCCAAGTCCAGAAGCTATTTCAAAGATGGGCACAAAAGACGTTGCTCGTGATACAATGAAAGAAGCAGGGGTTCCGATTGTACCAGGTTCACAAGGGATTATTAAAAATACCGAAGAAGCGATCGAGCTTGCTAATCAAATTGGATATCCAGTTATTATTAAAGCGACTGCAGGTGGCGGCGGAAAAGGTATTCGTGTTGCACGCCATGAAGAAGAGCTTGTAAAAGGAATTCAAATTACACAGCAAGAAGCTAGTACCGCTTTTGGGAACCCTGGTGTATACTTAGAAAAGTACGTTGAAGATTTCCGCCATGTTGAGATTCAAATAATGGCAGATACACATGGAAATGCCATTCATTTAGGAGAGCGTGATTGTACAATTCAGCGCCGCTTGCAAAAACTACTAGAAGAAAGTCCATCACCTGCACTTGATGAAAATGTTCGTAAGCAGATGGGTGATGCGGCAGTTAAAGCGGCGGTAGCGGTTGATTATACAGGTGCTGGTACGGTTGAGTTTATTTATGAATATAGAACGAAAAGCTTTTATTTCATGGAGATGAATACGAGAATTCAAGTTGAGCATCCAGTTACAGAAATGGTAACAGGGATGGATTTAATTAAAGAACAAATTCGTGTTGCTTCTGGAGAAAAGTTATCGTTACAGCAAGAAGAAGTACAATTTAATGGTTGGGCAATTGAATGCCGAATTAATGCGGAAAACCCTGCCAAAAAATTTATGCCATCTCCAGGTAAAGTAGAAATGTACTTGCCACCAGGCGGATTTGGTATTCGCGTCGATTCAGCTGTATATCCGGGATATTCAATCCCACCTTTCTATGATTCGATGGTTGCTAAATTAATTGTTCACGGAAAAACACGTGAAGAGGCAATTGCAAAAATGAAGCGTGCACTCAGTGAGTTTGTCATTGAAGGCGTACATACAACAATCCCGTTCCATTTGCAATTGCTAGATCATCCTGATTTTGTAAAAGGTGAGTTTAATACGAAATTTTTGGAAGAGCATGAACTTGTGACGCAGTGATACATTAAAGGAGGTTTTTTTCATGGCTGAACATATGTTAGATATGGGTCAAGATACAACTCTTGGTAAAGTAGAAATTGCACCAGAAGTAATTGAAGTAATCGCAGGTATTGCAGCTGCTGAAGTAGAAGGTGTAGCGGCAATGCGTGGTAATTTTGCTACAGATGTTGTTGAGAAGTTAGGTAAGAAAAATCATGGTAAAGGTGTAAAGGTTGAATTAGCAAACGAAGATATTATCGTTGACCTTTATGTTGTAATGTATTTTGGCGTAGCAATTCCAGTTGTTGCACAAAAGATTCAAGACAACATTCGTCAGGCACTCTTTACAATGACAGGGCTTGAGCCAAAAGAAGTGAATGTTCACATCGTTGGCGTAACATTCGAAACACAAAAAACAGAAATCGAACCAGTGTAAGAATGAAAAGGTGCCTAGTAACATAGGCACCTTTTTTATCGTTTCATTTCTTCACAAATTAAAACCCTCTAATTATTATACTATTTCAAAAAATAAGAAATCAAAAAGAAGATGTTTCGTTTTTCCAAAAAACGTACATTGTGATAAGATATGGAACTTGAAGTTAATCTTTTTATTATTTTTCAGCCTTGTAACCCGTGTGTGAAACGATAAATTGTGTTATTATCATTGTATTATAAGGTTGGAAAATCAATGAAAACTGTAAGAGTAAGTGAATTGACGGCTTATAAATTATAATAATATAACAAAGCATAAGGAAAGACTTGAAGCATAAAGGAGAGTTACAATGAAACGTAGGACGGCTAGAGAAAGAGCTATGCAAGCATTATACCAAATGGATATTACAGGTGAATTAGAACCGAAAGTAGCGGTGGAAAACACGCTAGATGAAGGTGAAGAAACAAATGAGTTTCTAGAATCACTTGTAGTAGGTTTTGTAGAAAATAAAGAAGTAATTGATGAAGCGATTCGTCAAAACTTAAAAAAATGGAAGCTGGAGCGTATTAGTATTGTTGATCGCAGTATTTTACGTGTAGCTGTGTATGAAATGAAATACATGGAAGAAATTCCACACAACGTAACAATTAACGAAGCGATTGAAATTGCTAAAACATTTGGGGATGAGGAATCTCGTCGTTTTATTAACGGCGTTTTATCTAATATAAAAGATACACTGTAATTTCTTTAAGGGGGAATCTTAAAATGGTAGCAGTAATCATCAAAGGAAATGAAGTTGCGGAGAAAAAACGAGCACAATTAACAGAAGAAGTTGTGAAGTTGAAAGAGCAAGGGATTGTACCAGGATTAGCAGTTATTCTAGTTGGAGAAGATCCAGCATCTCGTTCTTATGTAAAAGGAAAAGAAAAGGGCTGTGAACAAGTAGGAATCTATTCAGAGCTAATTGAACTTCCTGAAACAATTACTGAGGAGCGTTTGCTTGCTGAAATCGATCGCTTAAATGGCGATGACCGTATTAATGGCATTTTAGTGCAATTACCTTTACCAAAACATATTGAAGAAAAAGCTATCATTGAAAGAATTTCACCAGAAAAAGATGTAGATGGATTTCACCCAATCAGCGTGGGACGTATGATGACGGGACAAGATACATTCCTTCCATGTACACCGCACGGTATTGTAGAATTAGTAAAAGAAACAAATCTTGATATCTCGGGAAAACATGTTGTAGTAATTGGAAGAAGTAATATTGTCGGCAAGCCAGTGGGGCAATTGTTCTTAAATGAAAATGCAACTGTCACATATTGTCATTCTAAAACGCAAAATATGAAAGAGTTAACGAAGTTAGCTGATATTTTAATCGTAGCTGTTGGACGACCTAAAATGGTAACAGCTGATTATATTAAAGAAGGAGCGGTTGTAATCGACGTTGGTGTGAACCGTTTAGAAACAGGTAAACTTTGTGGTGATGTTGATTTTGACAACGTGTTAGATGTTGCAGGTTACATTACACCTGTGCCAAGGGGTGTTGGTCCAATGACGATCACAATGCTTCTTCATAATACTGTTGAATCTGCTAAGCGTGTAGGTGTCGTTTGTAAATAATTTGAGTCGGCTATGAGGAGAGAGAAATGGAAAAACAATATTTAACCGTTACAGCGTTAACACGCTATATAAAAACAAAAATAGAATATGATCCGCATTTGCAGTCTGTTTGGTTAAAAGGTGAAATTTCCAACTTTAAAAATCATAGTCGTGGCCACATGTACTTTACATTGAAAGATGAAAATGCAAGAATCGCAGCGGTTATGTTTGCGGGTCATAATCGTAATATTAAATTCAGACCTGAAAATGGGATGAAGGTACTTGTGAAAGGGAAAATTTCCGTTTACGAGGCGAGTGGTTCTTATCAAATTTATATTCAAGACATGCAGCCTGACGGAGTCGGAAACCTGCATTTAGCTTACGAACAATTAAAGGTTCGTTTAGAGGAAGAAGGTTTGTTTTCTCAAGTTTATAAAAAAACAATTCCTCCTTATGCTAAAACAATAGGTGTGATTACGTCGCCAACAGGGGCAGCGATTCGTGATGTTATAACAACGATTAAACGTCGTTATCCAATTGGAAATGTTATTGTGTTTCCGGTACTTGTACAGGGGGAGTCAGCAGCTCCCTCAATTGTACAAGCGATTCGTACAGCGAATGAAATGGGAGAGATAGATGTCCTAATCGTTGGGCGAGGGGGAGGCTCTATTGAAGAGTTATGGGCTTTCAATGAAGAAATGGTAGCAAGGGCAATCTTTAAGAGTGAGATCCCTATTATTTCGGCAGTAGGCCATGAAACGGACTTTACAATTGCGGATTTTGTTGCCGATTTACGTGCGCCAACACCGACTGCAGCAGCTGAGCTGGCAGCGCCTAACATTATAGAGTTACAAGAAAAGGTATTACAAAGAACTCTAAGATTGCAAAGAGCAATGAGAGAGTTAGTACATAAAAAAGAAGAAAAACTACAAGTATTGCAAAAATCTTATGCGTTCCGTTATCCAAGACAAGTATATGAGCAAAAAGAAGAGCAATTAGATAGAGCGTTAGAACAGCTTGTTTTAGCGAAAGAGCGCTATATTGATAAAAAGGTAAATCAGTTAAAACAGCTTTCATTTTATTTAGAGAAGCACCACCCAGCTCAAAAAATTATGCAAACGAAGGTAGCGGTTGAAACATTGCAAAAGCAATTGCAACGTGAAATGCAAACATTACTTCAGACGAAAGAATTTGCTTTTGTAAGAGCTGCTCAAAAACTTGAAGCGTTAAGTCCGCTTAAAGTAATGATGAGAGGGTACGGGCTTGTATATGATGAAGAGAAGCAAGTGTTAAAAAGTGTGAAAGATGTCAGCCTTGGAGATGCTGTTTCAGTTCAATTACAAGATGGAATACTAGATTGTAGCGTATCAGGCATAGAGGAGCGTGAATTGAATAATGGAAAATAAATTAAGCTTTGAAGAGGCAATTTCGCAACTTGAGCACCTCGTTTCTAAGCTAGAGCAAGGTGACGTACCTTTAGAAGAAGCAATTTCTTATTTTAAAGAGGGTATGGAATTATCTAAGCTTTGTGATGAGAAGTTGAAGAACGTACAAGAACAAATGGCAGTTATTCTTGGGGAAGATGGAGAGCTTGAACCGTTTACTGCTTTAGGAGATGAAGCATAGTGACTATTGCTTTTGATACTTTTTTGAAAGAAAGTAAAACTTTCGTAGAAGAGAAGCTTGTAAGCTATGCAAATGAATTACAATGTCCAAATGTACTTCGTGAAGCGATGGCATATTCTTTGGAGGCAGGTGGAAAGCGTCTCCGCCCGTTACTTTTATTTGCGACATTACAAGCGTTTGGTAAAGAAAGAAATCTTGGAATAGGTGCAGCTTGTGCTCTTGAAATGATACATACATACTCGTTAGTTCATGATGATTTACCTTGTATGGATGATGATGATTTAAGAAGAGGTAAGCCCACAAATCATAAAGTATTTGGTGAAGCGATGGCAGTTTTAGCAGGCGATGGTTTGTTGACGTATGCTTTTCAAATTATTATGGCATATGAACAAAAGGAAATCTCTGCTGAAAAAAAAGTAAGACTTGTACTTGAGCTTGCAAAAGCGGCAGGACCAGAAGGAATGGTTGGCGGACAGGTGGCAGATATGGAAGCTGAAGGGAAACAGCTTACGATGGATGAGTTGGAGTATATTCATAAGCATAAGACTGGGAAACTACTTGAATTCGCTGTGCTTGCAGGATCGATACTTTCTGATGCCACAGAAGAACAAGAAGAAAAGTTACTTGCGTTTGCAAAATATATCGGCCTAGCTTTCCAAATTCGAGATGATATTTTAGATGTGGAAGGAACCGAAGAAGAGATTGGAAAACCAATTGGTAGTGATGTTTCCAACGAAAAGAGCACATATACGACGTTATTTACTGTAGATAGAGCAAAGGATATTTTAGAAGAAACAATTGCAAAAGCAAAAGGTGCTATTGGTTCCTTGCAATTACAAGATGAATATTTACTATCTATTTGCGATTTGATTGCAAAACGTAATAACTAATATAACAGCGTTTCCATTTGTTGAGTCATTCATCATTTTATGATATAAATGTAGGAAAAGGTTTTTCTTTTCTTGTTATTGGCAAAAATATATGTAGATTACATTGCCGTTATCACTTCGTGTTAGCGGCTATTTTTTTCATCGCCTAAAGAAATATGGTTTATAATGGGATTAGGGCGCAATAGACTGGTTAATTGCAGGACAAGGTGAAAAATAAAAAAAGATAATTTCTTGTTTTGTGTAAATGTTTTTTATAATATTTGACATGTTGACAGATTATGAAATGAAAGTGAGTGATCCATGTGGATCTAACGCAAATTCAAAACCCTAGTTTTTTGAAAGATATGTCTATCGGTGAACTAGAGGGATTGAGTGAGGATATTCGTAAGTTTTTAATTGAAGAGCTCTCTCAAACAGGTGGACATATTGCACCTAATTTAGGTGTAGTAGAACTCACAATTGCTCTGCATAAATTATTTGATAGTCCGAAAGATAAATTTTTATGGGACGTAGGACATCAATCCTATGTACATAAAATTTTAACAGGACGTGCAAAGGAATTCGGTACATTAAGGCAATATCAAGGTCTATGTGGTTTCCCAAAACGTTGCGAGAGTGAGCACGATGTATGGGAAACTGGCCATAGCTCGACATCATTATCTGCTGCAATGGGAATGGCTCTAGCACGTGATTTAAAGAAAACGAAAGAATATGTTATACCAATCATTGGAGATGGTGCTCTAACAGGCGGAATGGCTTTAGAGGCATTGAACCATATTGGACATGAAAAAACAGACATGATTGTTATTTTGAATGATAATGAAATGTCAATTGCACCAAACGTTGGTGCGCTTCATAATGTACTTGGACGTCTACGTACCGCAGGGAAATACCATTGGGTAAAAGATGAACTAGAGTATATATTAAAGAAAATCCCAGCAGTCGGTGGGAAAGTTGCTGCGACAGCAGAGAAAATAAAAGATAGTCTTAAATATCTACTAGTATCCGGTGTCTTTTTCGAAGAATTAGGCTTTACATATTTAGGTCCAGTTGATGGGCACGATTATGAAAAGTTATTCGAAACGTTGCAATACGCAAAGAAAACAAAAGGCCCAGTGCTTGTTCATGTTATTACGAAAAAAGGAAAAGGTTATAAACCAGCTGAGAGTGATGTTATTGGAACTTGGCATGGAACAGGACCTTATAAAATTGAATCAGGTGACTTCGTTAAACCGAAAGAGGTTGCACCAGCATGGAGTGCTGTTGTTAGTGATACAGTACTTAAGCTAGCAAGAACGGATGAGCGTATCGTTGCAATTACACCTGCAATGCCTGTTGGATCGAAACTTGAGAAATTCCAAAAAGAATTCCCGGATCGTATGATTGATGTAGGTATTGCAGAACAACATGCTACAACAATGGCAGCGGGTATGGCAACGCAAGGAATGAAGCCATTCTTAGCGATTTATTCAACATTTTTACAAAGAGCATATGACCAAGTTGTTCATGATATATGCCGCCAAAATTTAAATGTCTTCATCGGAATCGATCGCTCTGGATTAGTAGGAGCAGATGGTGAAACGCATCAAGGTGTATTTGACATCTCATTCTTACGCCACTTGCCGAATATGGTAATTATGATGCCGAAAGATGAAAATGAAGGGCAACATTTAGTATATACGGCGATGCAATATGAAGATGGACCAATCGCATTACGTTATGCGCGTGGTAATGGACTTGGTGTTCCTATGGATGAAGAATTAAAGGCGATTCCAATCGGTTCATGGGAAACGTTAAAAGAAGGTAAACAAGCGGCTATTTTAACATTTGGTACGACAATACCAATGGCAATGGAAGCAGCTGAGCGTCTTGAAAAGGCTGGAGTTTCAGTGAAAGTAGTGAACGCTCGCTTTATTAAACCGATGGATGAAGCATATTTACATGATCTCTTAGGGAAAAATATACCGATTTTAACGATTGAAGAAGCTTGCTTAATTGGTGGTTTTGGAACGGGAGTAGTTGAATTTGCGTCTGAGAACGGGTACCATAGTGCGTTAATTGAACGAATGGGTATTCCAGATCGTTTCATAGAGCACGGTAGTGTAACAAAATTATTAGAAGAAATCGGTTTAACGACAGATGCTGTTGTAGACCGTATTCATACAATGATTCCATCAAAACAAAAAAGGGCGTAACAAATGAGTGCAAAAAAAGAAAGAGTAGATGTACTATTAGTAGAGCGAGGACTTATAGAAACACGTGAGAAAGCAAAACGCGCCGTTATGGCTGGACTTGTATATGCGAATGAGATGAGACTTGATAAGCCAGGAGAGAAGATCCCACAAGATACAGAGATTACGGTGAAGGGCCAAGTTATGCCGTATGTCAGCCGTGGTGGTTATAAACTTGAAAAGGCATTAGAGACATTTCACCTGGATTTACAAGATAAAGTTATGATAGATATTGGTTCATCAACTGGTGGCTTTACAGATTGTGCGCTTCAAAACGGAGCGAAATTATCTTATGCATTAGATGTAGGATACAATCAACTTGCGTGGAAATTGCGTCAAGATGAGCGTGTTGTCGTAATGGAACGGACAAACTTCCGTTACGTGACACCAGCAGACTTAGAACGTGGTTTACCGCAATTTGCTAGTATCGATGTTTCATTTATATCATTAAAGCTTATACTGCCGGTTTTAAAAACAATGCTTATGCCTAATGGGGATGTAGCAGCGTTAATTAAACCGCAGTTTGAAGCTGGAAGAGAGCAAGTTGGGAAAAAAGGTATCGTTCGTGATCGAAAAGTACATGAGGCTGTCGTAGAAATGATTGTCGACTTTGCTATAAAAGAAGGATACGACGTAGAAGGTTTAACATTCTCACCAATTACGGGCGGGGATGGTAATATTGAATTTTTAATTCATCTGAAATGGCATGGTGAACGTGAGAATGGCGAAAATCATTCTCCAGTTTCTGTTGAGCAAGTAGTTACAGAGGCGCATGATGTCCTAAAACAAAAAGGAAAAGGGGAATAACATATGTTATTCCTCTTTTTGTTGTAATTGTATAATGATTGTAAAAACAATTGTGTACAAGCAACGAATTATAAGTTAACATAAATAAGTGAAGTATACCAATGTTTAAACTATGGTAAGAGATAGTGTGAGGTGCAAATGTATGAATAAAGGTCAGCGCCATATTAAAATCAGGGAAATTATTGCGAACAAAGAAATTGAAACACAAGATGAATTAGTTGATATTTTACGTAATGAGGGATTTAATGTAACGCAAGCAACAGTATCGCGCGATATTAAAGAACTGCACTTAGTGAAAGTGCCATTACATGATGGTCGCTATAAATATAGCTTGCCAGCAGATCAACGATTTAATCCGTTACAAAAATTAAAACGCAATCTAGTGGATTCATTTGTAAAATTAGACACGGCAGGACATATGCTTGTGCTAAAAACATTGCCTGGTAACGCTCATTCACTTGGAGCACTTATTGATCATTTAGAGTGGGATGAGATCATCGGAACCATCTGTGGTGATGATACTTGCTTAATTATTTGCCGTACACCTGAAGATACAGGTGTTGTCTCTGATCGTTTCTTAAATATGCTGTAATAAAAAAATCTTGTTTGCTTTCCTCTGTAAAGTGGAAAGTGAACAGGATTTTTTTATTGGTTAAAAATGTGAATTCTTAATTGTAATATAATATTTTCTTTGAATAAAATTAGAAAATAGGTGGATTGACCCGTAAAACGAATGTTTGGTACAATGGAGCGGTTAGAAAAGTAATTTATACATACAAACATATAGTATGACTATTTGAATGAAGAACTGAGAAAAGCCCTTAATAGGGGATTAGTTTATAACGAGGTGAATGGGGCATTGTTATCGGAATTATCGATTAGAAACTTTGCTATTATTGAGGCATTAAATATTTCTTTTCAAAAAGGGTTAACGGTTTTAAGTGGTGAAACAGGGGCCGGAAAATCGATTATTATTGATGCGATTAGTTTACTTGTAGGGGGTCGTGGTTCAGCGGAATTTGTTCGATACGGAACAGAAAAAGCTGAGATAGAAGGGCTATTTTATGTAGAAGATGATAAGCATCCGTGTATTGAAAAGGCAGAAGAGTTGGATATAGAAATAGAAGACGGCATGATTATTTTGAAGCGTGATATCGCTGCAAATGGAAAAAGTGTATGTCGTGTAAATGGGAAACTGGTCACCCTTAGTATATTAAAGGAAATTGGAAAAACACTTGTTGATATTCATGGGCAGCACGAAACACAAGATTTAATGAATGAAGAGCGTCATATGTTTATGCTTGATCATTTTGATGGAGATCGCATTGTTAAACAATTGGGTATATATCAAAATGTATACGCTGACTATGAGAAATTAAAAAAACAGTTGAAATCGTTAAGTGAAAATGAACAACAAATGGCGCATCGCTTAGATTTAATTCAATTCCAGCATGAAGAAATCAGTAAGGCGGATTTAAAGATGGATGAAGAAATTGAATTAACTGAAGAACGATTGCAAATTTCTAATTTTGAAAAAATTTACAAAGCATTAGGCGATGCATATCGCTCATTAAGCGCTGACGGACAAGGTTTAGATAATGTAAGAAGTGCAATGGGACAAATGGAGAGTATTACACATTTAGATGAAGTGTATCAAGAAAATCATGATTCAATTGCAAATAGCTACTACTTATTAGAAGAAGTTGCGTATCAACTTAGAGAAAAGCTCGATATGATGGAATATGATCCGAATCGTTTAGACGAAATTGAAACGCGTTTAAATGAAATTCGTATGCTAAAGAGAAAATATGGAAATACTGTAGAAGAGATTTTAGCGTATGCTGATAAAATTGAACAAGAAATTTTTACGATTGAAAATAAAGACGTTCATATTGAAACGACGAAGAAGCAATTAAAGGAATTAGAAAGTGTTATTCTGCAAGAAGCAACGTCCTTAAGTAATATGCGTCATGAGCTTGCAGAGCATCTTACAAATGCCATTCATCAGGAATTAAAAGAATTATATATGGAGAAAACAAAATTTGAAGTTAGAATCATGAAGAGAGAAGGAAATGCTGAAGAGCCTCTTGTTGAGGGTGCCCCGGTAAGGCTTACAGCGGATGGCTACGATCATGTGGAATTTTATATTTCAACAAATCCAGGTGAGCCGCTAAAACCACTTTCAAAGGTCGCTTCTGGCGGAGAGTTATCTCGTATTATTTTAGCTTTAAAAAGCATTTTTTCTAAGCATCAAGGTGTTGCATCTGTTATTTTTGATGAAGTGGATACTGGTGTAAGTGGTCGAGTTGCACAGGCTATTGCGGAAAAGATTTATCGAGTATCAGTAAACTCGCAAGTACTTTGTATTACGCACTTACCTCAAGTAGCTTCAATGGCGGATTCACATTTATTTATTCGAAAACAAGTAGCGAATGATCGGACAATTACATCAGTTACCGTTTTAACTATGGAGGATAAAGTAACAGAAATAGCTCGAATGATTTCTGGTGTGGAAATTACAGATTTAACGACAGAACATGCGAAAGAATTACTTACGCAAGCGCATCATTTTAAACAGACAGCAGAGGCTATCCAGTAATGGATAGCTTTTTTTCTCAAATAATGATTTCTTAATTCTTCCGGTTATAAATAAAGCACTGCAAGGAGAGATTAAAAAGTGAAGCCAAGAGGCTGAATGTGGGGTAGGAGCGAGGAGAGTGAACAAATTGAGATTAGAAAGATTTCGCAAAATAATAGGTCTTTGTCTCCTTGTTTCTTTAGTTTTTATTGGGTGTTTTAAACCGCTTCGGACGTTTATTTCATCCCCGAAGCAACTTGTTGTTTTTGAAGGACAACAATCAGAAATAGCTTCATTACCAGTTTTTCAAGCTTCATCTACAGATCGTCATGTGTTTACAGTAAGTTCCAATGAACAAAAACAAGGACTTATGGTAAATCCTCATCAAAATGGTGAAGCAGATATGGTGTTTCAGCTTGCTGGTTTTCCAGTGAAAAAAGTAAATGTGAAAGTATTGAAAGATTTTAAAGTTATTCCAGGTGGACAATCAATTGGTGTGAAGTTAAATACAAAAGGGGTACTTGTTGTAGGGCATCATTTAATTCAAACTGAAAAAGGGAAAGTCTCTCCTGGTGAAACAGCTGGTGTGCAAATTGGAGATATGATTACTGAAATTAATGGTAAAACAATTGAAAGAATGAGTGATGTAGCACCATTTATTCATAATAGTGGTGAAACAGGCGAACCGCTTAATCTTGTTTTGCTAAGAGATGGGAAACATATCCGCACTAAGTTAACACCACAAAAAGACAGTGGAGAATCGTCTTATCGAATTGGTTTATATATTCGTGATTCGGCAGCTGGAATCGGAACAATGACATTTGTTCATCCTGATTCTATGAAATATGGGGCACTTGGTCATGTCATCTCTGATAACGATACGAAAAAGCCGATTCAAGTCGAAGATGGACAAATTATGCGTTCGACAGTTACATCAATTGAAAGAGGTAGTCATGGGAATCCAGGAGAGAAATTAGCGAGGTTCTCACCAGATCGTGAAGTGATTGGTAATATTACAATAAATAGTCCATTCGGTATATTCGGAAAATTAAATACAAATATACCAAATGGCGTAATGGATAAAGCGATGCCTATTGCACTATCTCATCAAGTGAAAGAGGGACCGGCAAAAATATTAACAGTTATTGATAAAGATAAAGTGGAAGCGTTTGATATTGAAGTTGTAAGTACAGTACCGCAAAAGTTCCCAGCTACAAAAGGCATGGTAATAAAAGTAACAGACAAACGTTTATTAGCGAAAACGGGTGGTATCGTACAAGGCATGAGCGGAAGTCCAATTGTACAAAACGGGAAAGTAATTGGTGCTGTTACACATGTATTTGTAAATGATCCAACATCAGGATATGGTGTTCATATTGAATGGATGTTACATGAGGCTGGAATTAACATTTATGAGCAAGAAAGAAAAGCGAGCTAATTATTAATTAGCTCGCTTTTCTGTTGAAAAATTCGTTGAAATTTTGTAAAAGCTCCGCAAGAGGTGTTTTTTGTTGTAAAATAAAAGAAAAGGGTTGAACGTTTCGTTGTATTTCTATGATGGAATGTGTTGCGAAAGGGAATAAATGAACGATAAACATATTTTTTTGTGATTTTATCGGAAAGTAACAAACTTTAAAAGGGAATTTTCACACAATTGTCGAACAATTCATGTAGCCTAGAAGGATACACATGTCGGAGAATCGATTCGGTAAGGGAGGAAAAGCTGTGGAGAAAATTAAAGTATGTCTTGTGGATGATAATAAAGAATTAGTATCAATGTTAGAGAGTTACGTAGCTGCTCAAGATGATATGGAAGTAATTGGTACTGCTTATAATGGTCAAGAGTGTTTAAATTTATTAAATGATAAGCAGCCGGATGTACTTGTTTTAGACATTATTATGCCACATTTAGATGGTTTAGCTGTACTAGAGAAAATGCGACATATTGAAAGGCTAAGACAGCCTAGCGTAATTATGTTGACAGCATTTGGACAAGAAGATGTGACGAAAAAAGCAGTTGACTTAGGTGCTTCATATTTCATATTAAAACCATTTGATATGGAGAATTTAACGAGTCATATTCGTCAAGTGAGCGGTAAGGCGAACGCTACCATTAAACGTCCACTTCCATCTTTCCGTTCAGCAACTACAATAGATGGAAAACCGAAAAACTTAGACGCGAGCATTACGAGTATCATTCATGAAATCGGTGTGCCTGCTCATATTAAAGGGTATATGTACTTAAGGGAAGCAATCTCTATGGTGTACAATGATATCGAATTACTTGGATCTATTACGAAAGTATTGTATCCAGATATCGCGAAGAAATATAATACAACAGCAAGCCGCGTCGAGCGTGCAATCCGTCACGCAATTGAAGTAGCATGGAGTCGTGGGAATATTGATTCTATTTCGTCCTTATTCGGTTATACAGTATCCATGTCAAAAGCAAAACCTACGAATTCCGAGTTCATCGCAATGGTTGCGGATAAGCTGAGACTTGAACATAAGGCTAGCTGAGAGTAAAGATAGTAAGGGATTTAAGTTTTAGTAAAGCTTAATCATTCTTTAAATTTATACTCGATATTAAATGTAAAACCAATGAACTTTTTATTTAATGACCAATGAATTTTAGAATTCGTTGGTCTTTTTATTTGCTTTGATTTAAGGATTTTGAAGGAATGCATATGTATATAAAAAATGCAGTGAAAATAGGGTGTGCACAGGAAATACGTGGGTTTGACATCATAATCTCTATAACGTATCATTGATTGGGAAAATTTAGAAATATAGGAGAATGGATGAATGACTTTAAAAAAAATAGTGAATCGAGCTTACCCACTCATTGTTATGACGGTGTTTTTATCTATATTTTCAATGATAGTAAGTAAATTTTTTATCCCCAAAACAATTTTGATGAGTGGTGAATTTCCTTATCCGACTGAGGAGTATACTCCTGAAAAAGTCGGTGCTGTTATAGCGGTGACGTTGCTTTTATTTGCGCTCTTTTTTATGTATTATAAGTGGGTTATTAATAAAATGAAAAGAACACACACAAATATTATGATTACTTTAGGTAGTATAATCATTTTGATGATGGAAATATTTATTACTTCCATAGCATTTAACCCTGTTATAGGAGATTATGCCATCCTTAAACAAGGGATTGTCTCTGTGTTTAATGGAGATGATCAATTCTTAGAAATGGGACAGCTTCTATTTTATCCATATAATACACATATCGTATTATTAGGAGGATATTTTGCTAGATTGGTAGGAAGTGTAGATTTAGCGATAAAAATATTACCGATAGCCTGTATAACAGGTAGTATTATTTTAAATGTATTGATTGTAAGGGAAATTACAAACTTTAAAGTTGCTCACATATCGATCGTGTTATCTGTGCTAAACATTTTTATATATTGGCAGGCACCAGTTTTCTATACGCATACATTAGTAATATTTTTTATTTCAGCAACGATGTATACATATTTGTGCTTGAAAACGGCGGAAACAAAAAGAATGAAGATTATTTTATGGATTTTATTAGGGGGTTTCGCAGCTTGTACTTATATTATAAGACCAACCGCATTGGCTGTAGCTTTAGCGATTTTAATTGAAAATATTTTAAAGTTTCGTAAGGAATATTCTATAAAGGTGTTAAGTAGTGTTTTATTTTGTTTAATCCTTATTGTAAGTTTTAAAGGTATAACGACAAAGTTAAATCTCAGCACCGATAATGAAATTGAAAAAATTCCATTCACTCATTGGGTGAAAATGGGGCTGAACAAAGATACGTATGGTGTGTGGAATCAGGCAGATGCAGATTATATTGATGATGAAAACATAAAGAATACGAAGGATTTGAATGAACACAATAAAGAAGTTATAGTGCAGCGTTTCAGTGAACTTGGTGTAACGGGTTATGTACAACATTTAAATGAAAAAATAACTAGAGAATGGGTATCAAGTCAGTTCTCCATGTACCGTATTGGAGAATGGTTTGAGCAGAAGAATGACACGATAACTAATTACGTATCGAACTATAGTACAACGAATTATGAAATCGTTACTATATATTCGTATGTTATCAAATTATTCGTTTATGTAGCTGTTCTGGCGGCTATTATTCTTTATAAAAAGAAAGATGAAAATGAATCGGAAGTTATACGAATTGCGATGATTAGTACATTAGGAGTATTTACTTTCTTGTTACTATGGGAAACAGCTCCTCATTATACGTATGAAGCATTTGCATTTATGAATATTCCAGCTTCTTTAGGGTTGTATAAATTGTTTATGATTTTTAACAAAGAAAAAAATGCATAATTTGAGTAATTGAAACAAGTAGTAAGAACCCCCTTCTTTTATTAAAAGAGGGGGGTTTCATTTAATTGAATATAAATGTTTTGAGAAAAGATTACATGGAATCATAGTGCATCTGTTAAAGGGTTTTAGCAGGGAAGTCATCCGTGATATAATAGAAAATAATAAAAAGCCCTGCAAAACAGGACTGTATTATTCTTCGTCTTTATTTTGTTTTTCTAATTCAACTAACTTTTGAATTAAAATGTGCTGCGGCATATGCATAAGTTGTTCAAGTGGAACACCTAATGCTTTTGATAGGCGGACTGCAGTGTCTGGAGAAATTTGTAATGGTCTCATAGAAGTACCTCCTTTTTCGTATAGTATAGCATAAGATTGGGGGAGTGAGGATGACTCTTATATTTGCACATCGTGGTGCAGCGGGAACGTACCCAGAAAATACAATGATTTCATTTGAAGCGGCTGAATCTTTTAGAGCAGATGGAATTGAGCTTGATGTTCAATTAACGAAAGATGGAAAAGTTGTCGTCATTCATGATGAAACAGTGGACCGGACAACAAATGGAAAAGGTGCGGTTCGTAATTATTTATATGAGGATTTATGTAAATTAGATGCGAGCTATAAATTCGGTGATAAAGTAGGTTTTTGTAAAATACCTCTTTTAGAAGAGGTGTTAGAATGGATTGAAAAAACAGAGTTGCTACTTAATATTGAACTTAAAAATAATAAAATTCCATACAGAGGTTTAGAGGAAGAAGTTATAACGCTTGTACGGAAATGTAATCTAGAAAATCGTGTTATATTTTCTTCATTTAATCACTACAGTATGAAAAGGTGTCATATGATGGCTCCTGATATTCAAACAGCGATTTTATATCGCGAAGGTTTGCATAGTCCATGGGCATATGCGAAAAAAATGGGCGCTACAGCAGTGCATCCTAATTATCGTTATCTTCAAGAAGCCGTTGCTGAATTAACGATGGAGAGTGGTGTAGAGGTTCGCCCTTATACAATTAATGAAGAAACGCTTATGCGTAAATATTTTGATATGAATATTTCGGCGATTATTACTGATTATCCTGAAACAGCAAGAATGTTATTGCCAATAAAAAAATGAGACCGAGTGTAACGGTCTCATTTTTTATTTATAAATAGTGGGGCTTTCCTATCTTCTAAAGCGAGCTTGTACTTTATTTCGTTTACGGTCTCGGTGTAAGACGAAGCCACCAAAAATATAAAACCCGAGCGCGAAGCAAAGAGCGCCAATTAAAAATTGTAACCACAGTATAGAGAGTGGAGGAAATAGAATCCCGAATACAGTATCTCTCATTAACTTAATGCCAAACACAGCTAATGAAATAGGGATGAGTGCTAATGATAGAGCAAGGTAACGCTGCATATAAACGCTCCTTTTCAGATTATTTTGTTTATTTCAATGATGTTATATGAAAAGGGGGTTTGTCAAGAGGGGGCTGAACGAGTAAGATAAGGGTGTGAAAAATTTTGCAGAGATACTTCGAGAGGAAGTGTAATATATGAAACAAAAAGTTTTAATTGTTGGTGCAGGTGAAGGTGGCAGTACACTGCTGAATCTGTTGCAAAGTTCGAATATATTTCAAATTATAGGGATTATTGATATAAATCCGATAGCGAAGGGATTACAAATGGCTAAGGAATACGGGGTTACAATTGGAGAGAGTGTAACGCCGTTTCTTTCTATGCATATTGATGTAATGTTTGATATGACGGGTGACGATGATTTACATAAAGATTTAATAAAGAAAAAGCATAAAGATACTCTTCTTATACCAGGTGATATTGCGAAAATTGTTACGAGATTAGCACATGAGAAGGAAGGTTTAATTGGAAAGTTAGAAGAACAGACGCAGCAAGGGGATTTAATTTTAAATTCTACGCATGACGGTATGATTGTGATTGATCGAGATGGACAAGTACGCCTATTTAATAAAAGTGCAGAGCGTATTATCGGATATAAAAAAGAAGATGCGGTAGGGAAATATATTTTAGAAGTTATTCCGACTAGTAAGTTGCTTCGTATTATACGTACGAAACAAATAGAAGTAAATTATGAACTGACATTAGAGAATGAAAAGAAAATTATTACAACCCGTATTCCAATATTAAAAGAGGGAGGAGAAGTACAAGGGGCATTTGCGATTTTTAAAGATATAACAGAGGTTGTAGATCTTGCGGAAGAAGTTACAGATTTAAAGGAGATTCAAACGTTACTTGAGGCGATTATCAACTCGTCTGAGGAAGCAATTTCGGTCGTGGATGAAAAGGGAAGAGGATTAGTAATTAACCCTGCGTATACGAAATTAACAGGTTTAACGGAAGAGGACATTATTGGGAAACCGGCTACAACTGATATTGTAGAAGGTGAAAGTATGCATATGAAAGTACTTCGAACGCGTAGGGCGGTACGCGGAATACATATGAAGATTGGACAAAAGAAGCGTGATGTAATTGTAAACGTAGCGCCAGTTATAGTGGATGGGATATTGAAAGGAAGCGTTGGTGTAATTCGTGACGTATCAGAAATTCAAAAGTTAACAAATGAATTGAATAGGGCAAGGCAAATTATTCGAACGTTAGAAGCGAAATATTCATTTGATGACATTGTCGGAAATTCAGATGAAACAACGGCTGCTATTGAGCAGGCGAAACTTGGGGCGAATACACCAGCAACAGTATTGCTACGCGGAGAATCCGGAACGGGTAAAGAATTGTTTGCACATGCAATTCATAATGGAAGTAATCGAAAATATAATAAATTCGTCCGGGTAAACTGTGCTGCTATTTCCGAGACTTTATTAGAAAGTGAATTATTCGGTTATGAGGAAGGTGCATTCTCAGGAGCAAAAAGAGGCGGAAAACGAGGTTTTTTTGAGGAAGCGAATAACGGTAGTATCTTTTTAGATGAAATAGGAGAATTGTCTGCAAATACGCAAGCGAAACTCCTTCGCGTGTTGCAAGAAAAAGAAATTGTAAAAGTTGGTGGAACGAAAGCGATACCTATAAATGTCCGGGTAATTGCAGCAACACATGTGAATTTAGAAAAGGGCATTCTAGAAGGAGGGTTTAGAGAGGATTTATATTATCGATTAAATAAAATTCCAATTCAAATTCCGTCTCTTCGTCAGCGAAAAGGAGATATACCGGCAATTGCAGACAGGTTGATTCAAAAAATTAACCAAGATTATGGCCGGAATGTAGAGGGGCTCACTGATTCGGCTATTTCATATTTACAATCATATGAATGGCCAGGAAATGTGAGAGAGCTTGAAAACATTTTAGGACGAGCTATTATCTTTATGAATTATAACGAAATATATATTGATGTCCATCATTTACCACCTTTACATACAGAAGAGCAGACTGAGGTAAAACAAAATAACTTATTACCTGAATTAGAAGAAAAGCCACTTGAACATTTAGTGACAGAGTTTGAAGGGCATATCATTCATGAATGTTTAGAGAGGTTTGATGGAAATAAAACAAAAACTGCAAGAGCGTTAGGAATTTCGGTTCGAAATTTATATTACAAGCTAGAAAAGTATGAGTGTGCAAAAAATAGCATGCAATAAATTGCGTACCATGCAATTTATTGCATGGTATACAAAATACGACAAAACAAGACAGAATGTTTTGTTATTTTCCAAAGTATTGATTTTACTGCATTTTGAATGCGTTTTCATTATTGGTAAGACCACTTTTGAAAGTTGGCACGGTATTTGCTTTATAAATAGACGAGGGACGACGGAAAGGGTTGATTACAAAATATGAAGTTAGAACACTTAATTGATCAAGCAGCAGGACAGCCTAAAAAAACTGTGGCTGTAGCAGTAGCTGAAGATCATGAAGTAGTTGAAGCTGTAGCGAAAGCAATTAAATTACAGCTAGCTCAATTTCGTCTATATGGAAATCAAGAAAAAATAATGGGGATGCTACAAGAACATGGTTTACAAACTTCAGAACACATTGAAGTGATTGCAGCAGCGTCAAGTGCTGAGGCTGCTGAACTTTCTGTTAAAGCTGTAAGAAATGGCGAAGCAGATGTTCTTATGAAGGGAAACATCCCAACAGCAAATATTTTGAAAGCTGTATTAAATAAAGAGTGGGGACTTCGTAAAGGTAGCGTACTTTCACACGTTGCAGCATTTGAAGTTCCAAATTACGATCGTCTTATCTTTGTTACAGATGCAGCGATGAACATTGCACCTGATGTAACACAAAAAGCTGCTATTATACAGAATACTGTAGAAGTTGCCCAGGCAATAGGAATAGATTTGCCGAAGGTAGCACCAATTGCAGCGGTAGAGGTTGTTAATCCTGCGATGCAAGCGACAATTGATGCCGCGATGTTAACTCAAATGAATCGCCGCGGACAAATTAAAAATTGTGTCGTTGATGGACCACTTGCTTTAGATAATGCAGTATCACAAATTGCAGCAGAACATAAAGGCATAGTAAGTGATGTAGCAGGTAAGGCAGACATTTTACTCGTCCCAACGATTGAAGCTGGAAATGTGCTATACAAATCACTCGTATACTTTGCGGATGCAAAAGTAGGAGCTATGATTGCTGGCGCAAAAGCACCGATTGTTTTAACATCTCGTGCTGATTCAGCAGAAACAAAAGTATATTCATTAGCATTGGCAGTTACGACTGCTTCAAAATAAACCAAACAGGGTAAATCACTAGGGGGAAACGACAATGACATTAGAAATCTTCGAATACTTAGAAAAATATGATTATGAGCAAGTAGTATTTTGTCAAGATAAAGAATCTGGTTTAAAAGCAATCATTGCAATTCATGATACAACACTTGGACCAGCTCTTGGTGGAACAAGAATGTGGACATATGATTCTGAAGAAGCGGCGATTGAAGATGCATTGCGTCTTGCAAAAGGGATGACATACAAAAACGCAGCAGCTGGCTTAAACTTAGGTGGTGCGAAAACAGTAATTATCGGTGATCCACGTAAAGATAAGAGTGAAGCGATGTTCCGTGCATTAGGACGATACATTCAAGGACTAAACGGACGTTACATTACAGCTGAAGATGTTGGTACAACAGTAGATGATATGGATATTATTCACGAAGAAACTGATTTTGTAACAGGTATTTCACCATCATTCGGTTCTTCTGGTAACCCATCTCCAGTAACTGCATACGGTGTTTATCGTGGTATGAAAGCAGCTGCGAAAGAGGCTTTCGGTACTGATAATTTAGAAGGAAAAGTAATTGCTGTTCAAGGTGTTGGTAACGTAGCATATCACCTATGCAAACATTTACACGCTGAAGGAGCAAAATTAATCGTTACAGATATTAATAAAGAAGCTGTACAACGCGCGGTAGAAGAATTCGGTGCATCGGCAGTTGAGCCAAATGAAATTTACGGTGTTGAATGTGATATTTACGCACCATGTGCATTAGGCGCAACAGTTAATGACGAAACTATTCCACAACTTAAAGCAAAAGTAATCGCAGGTTCTGCAAATAACCAATTAAAAGAAAATCGTCACGGCGACATGATTCATGAAATGGGTATTGTATACGCACCAGACTATGTTATTAATGCTGGTGGTGTAATTAACGTAGCAGACGAATTATATGGATACAATAGAGAACGTGCACTAAAACGTGTTGAGTCTATTTATGACACAATTGCAAAAGTAATCGAAATTTCAAAACGTGATGGCATAGCAACTTATGTAGCAGCAGATCGTCTAGCTGAAGAGCGCATTGCAAGCTTGAAAAACTCTCGTAGCACATACTTACGCAACGGTCACGACATTATTAGTCGTCGCTAATCATTCATATATTACTTTTACAAAAGGTGTGGTTACCTCTTATGAGGTTTCCACCTCCTTTTGAATTTATTAGTGGAGGTAGCAACAGTGTCTTTAAATCGAATTCTTGTTATTAATCCGGGTAGTACATCCACAAAAATTGGTGTTTTTGATAATGAAAGACCTGTTTTAGAAGAAACTATTCGTCATGACGAAGAACAAATTGGAAAATATAAGAGAATTATCGATCAATATGAGTTTCGCAAAGAAACGATTTTAGAAGTTCTACATTCTCACGGTATTAACATTTCAAAATTAAACGCAGTTTGTGGGCGTGGGGGATTACTTCGTCCAATCGAAGGCGGAACATACACAGTAAACGATTCGATGTTAGAAGATTTAAAAAATGGGTTTAGCGGTCATCATGCTTCAAACCTTGGAGGCATTTTAGCATATGAAATCGCTTCTGGATTAAATATTCCGGCATTCATAGTAGATCCTGTCGTTGTAGATGAAATGGAGCCGATTGCTCGTATAAGCGGTATTGCTGGTATGGAACGTAAAAGTATTTTCCATGCATTAAACCAAAAAGCGGTTGCTCGTAAAGTGGCTGAAGAATTAAATCACAAATACGAGGATTTAAATTTATTAGTTACACATATGGGTGGCGGTATTACAGTTGGTGCTCATAAAAAAGGAAAAGTTATTGATGTGAATAACGGCTTAAACGGAGAAGGACCATTTAGTCCAGAGCGTGCGGGTACAGTACCGGTAGGGCAATTAGTTGAGATGTGTTTCTCTGGTGAGTATTACCGTGACGAAATGGTTAAAAAACTTGTTGGACAAGGTGGACTTGTAAGCCTAATCGGTACAAATGATGCGATCAAAGTAGAACAAATGGTTGAAAAAGGTGATCCGGAAGCAACTCTTATTTATAAAGCAATGGCATATCAAGTTGCAAAAGAGATTGGCGGAGCTAGCGCTGTACTTCACGGGAAAATCGATGCAATCGTTTTAACTGGTGGACTTGCGTACAGTAAAATTCTTGTTGATGAAATAAAAGAACGTGTTGACTGGATTGCAGATGTTATCGTACATCCAGGGGAAGATGAATTACAAGCATTAGCAGAAGGAGCACTTCGTGTATTACGTGAAGAAGAAGCACCGAAAGAGTATGTTGTACGAGAAAAACAAACAGTAGCTAGGGGTTGAGATAATGGCAAGAGAATATGATTTAGTCATCGTTGGCGGCGGTACTGGTGGATATGTTGCTGCTATTCGAGCATCACAACTAGGTTTAAAAACTGCACTTGTTGAAAAAGAAAATCTTGGTGGTACTTGTTTGCACAAAGGATGTATTCCTAGTAAAGCTCTTTTACGTAGTGCGGAAGTATACGCAACTGCTAAAAAAAGCGAAGAGTTCGGAGTTATTGCAAGTAATGTAGAACTAAACTTTGCGAAAGTGCAAGAGCGTAAAGAGAAGATTGTAACACAACTTCATAAAGGTGTTCAACACTTAATGAAACAAGGTAAAATTGATGTGTTTGAAGGTATCGGCCGTATTCTTGGCCCATCTATTTTCTCTCCAATGCCAGGGACAATTTCAGTTGAACTTGCAAGTGGAGAAGAGAATGAAATGTTAATTCCAAAAAATGTACTTGTTGCAACAGGTTCTCGTCCGAATTCATTACCAGGTTTAGAATTAGACGGAGAGTATGTAATGTCTTCCGATCATGCCCTAAGAATGGAAACGCTTCCTAGCTCAATTATTATCGTTGGTGGCGGTGTAATCGGTATTGAGTGGGCATCTATGCTTGCTGACTTCGGTGTAGAAGTTACAGTATTAGAGTATGCGAAAACGATATTACCACTAGAAGATCAGGACGTTTCAAAAGAAATGCAACGTCTATTCAAGAAAAAAGGTATTAAAGTGGTAACTGGTGCAAAAGTATTACCAGAAACATTGGTAAAAGATAATGGAGTAACAATTCAAGCTGAACATAACGGTGAGAATAAAGAATTTAAAGCAGAAAAAATGCTTGTATCTGTAGGAAGACAAGCCAATACGCAAAATATTGGTTTAGAGAATACGGATATCGTTGTGGAAAAAGGATACATTCAAACAAATGAGTTTTATCAAACGAAAGAATCTCATATTTACGCAATTGGAGATGTAATCGGTGGCTTACAACTTGCTCACGTTGCTTCTCATGAAGGAATAGTTGCAGTAGAACATATTGCTGGTAAAGAAGTTACACCAATTGATTACTCTATGGTATCAAAATGCGTATATAGCAGTCCGGAAGTTGCTTCTGTCGGTTTAACAGAGCAAGAAGCGAAAGAAAAAGGCTATAAGTTAAAAGTAGGTAAGTTCTCATTCCGTGCAATCGGAAAAGCACTTGTATACGGCGAATCAGATGGTTTCGTAAAACTTGTAGTTGATGAAGAAACAAATGACATTCTTGGTGTTCATATGATTGGACCACATGTAACAGATATGATTTCTGAAGCTGGTCTTGCAAGAGTACTTGATGCAACACCGTGGGAAGTAGCACATACAATTCATCCGCATCCATCATTATCTGAGGCGATTGGTGAAGCAGCATTAGCTGTAGATGGAAAAGCGTTGCACGCATAAAAATGTGGATTTAGGAGGTTATGAAAAATGGCAGAAGTAAAAGAAAAGCGCCATGAAGAGCTTGGCTTAAGTGATGAGCAAGTATTAGAAATGTTCCGTACGATGTTACTTGCACGTAAAATCGACGAACGTATGTGGTTATTAAACCGTGCGGGTAAAATTCCATTCGTAATTTCTTGTCAAGGACAAGAGGCTGCACAAGTTGGAGCAGCATTCGCTCTTGATAGAGAAAAAGATTATGCATTACCATACTACCGTGATATGGGTGTTGTACTAGCGTTCGGCATGACAGCTAAAGAGCTTATGTTGTCTGCTTTCGCGAAAGCTGGAGATCCAAACTCTGGTGGTCGTCAAATGCCTGGTCACTTCGGTCAAAAGAAAAATCGTATTGTGACAGGATCATCTCCAGTAACAACGCAAGTACCACATGCAGTTGGTATTGCATTAGCTGGAAAAATGGAAAAGAAAGATTTAGTAACGTTTGTTACATTTGGAGAAGGTTCTTCAAACCAAGGTGACTTCCATGAAGGGGCAAACTTTGCTGGTGTACACAAACTACCTGTTATTTTCATGTGTGAAAATAATAAATACGCAATCTCTATTCCAGTTGAAAAACAATTAGCATGTAAAAACGTATCAGATCGTGCAATTGGTTACGGTATGCCTGGATATACAATAGACGGAAACGATCCGCTTGCAGTATATAAAGCTGTAAAAGAGGCAGCAGACCGCGGCCGTCGTGGTGAAGGCCCAACTTTAATTGAAACAGTATCATATCGTTTAACAGCACATTCTAGTGACGACGATGATCGTGTTTATCGTGATAAAGAAGAAGTAGAAGAAGCAAAGAAAAAAGATTCAATCATAACATTTGCAGCTTATTTAAAAGAAGCTGGCGTGTTAACTGAGGAATTTGAAAAACAAATGTTAGACGAAATTATGCATATCGTAAATGAAGCAACAGAATATGCAGAAAATGCTCCGTATGCAGCACCTGAAGATGCATTGAAGCACGTATACGCAGAATAGGGGGGAACGTTTCATGGCTGTAATGTCTTATATTGATGCTATTACATTAGCAATGCGCGAAGAAATGGAACGCGATGAGAAAGTATTTGTTTTAGGTGAAGATGTTGGTAAAAAAGGTGGCGTATTTAAAGCGACACACGGATTATATGATCAATTTGGTGAAGATCGTGCGCTTGATGCACCGCTTGCAGAATCTGCAATTGCTGGGGTAGCAATTGGTGCGGCAATGTATGGTATGCGTCCAATCGCTGAAATGCAGTTTGCTGATTTCATCATGCCAGCAGTAAACCAAATTGTTTCTGAGGCAGCAAAAATTCGTTATCGTTCTAATAACGATTGGACTTGTCCAGTTACAATTCGTGCGCCATTTGGCGGCGGTGTTCACGGTGCATTGTATCATTCACAATCTGTGGAAGCGATGTTTGCGAACCAACCAGGTTTAAAAATTGTTATTCCTTCTACACCATATGATGCAAAAGGTTTATTAAAAGCAGCAATTCGTGATGAAGATCCAGTATTATTCTTTGAGCATAAGCGTGCATATCGCTTAATTAAAGGTGAAGTGCCAGAGGATGATTACGTATTACCAATCGGAAAAGCAGATGTAAAACGCGAAGGTGATGATATTACTGTTATCACGTACGGATTATGTGTTCACTTTGCTCTTCAAGCAGCTGAAAAGTTAGCGCAAGATGGCATCTCGGCACATGTTCTTGATTTACGTACTGTATATCCATTAGATAAAGAAGCAATCATTGAAGCAGCTTCTAAAACAGGTAAAGTTCTTCTTGTAACAGAAGACAATAAAGAAGGAAGTATTATAAGTGAAGTGGCAGCAATTATTGCTGAAAACTGTCTGTTTGATTTAGATGCGCCAATCGCACGTCTTGCAGGTCCAGACGTTCCAGCAATGCCATATGCACCAACAATGGAAAAATTCTTTATGGTAAATCCAGATAAAGTTGAAAAAGCAATGCGTGAACTTGCGGAATTTTAATCGGGGGGACTATACATGGCTGTAGAAAATATCACAATGCCTCAGCTCGGGGAGAGCGTTACAGAGGGTACAATTAGTAAATGGCTCGTTAATGTTGGCGATCACGTAAACAAGTATGATCCGCTTGCAGAAGTAATGACTGATAAAGTAAATGCTGAAGTACCATCTTCTTTCACTGGTATTGTGAAAGAATTAATTGCTGGTGAAGGTGAGACGTTAGCTGTAGGTGAAGTAGTTTGTGTTATTCAAGTAGAAGGCGCAGATGAAGTAGCAGCGACAGCTGTTGAGGAAAAAACAAAAGAAGAACCAAAGGCAGAAGTAGCTACGCCTGAAAAAGCACCGAAAGCAAAACAACCAACTGATGGAAAACCACGTTTTTCACCAGCTGTTTTAAAACTTGCAGGTGAGCATAATGTTGATTTAGATTTAGTAGAAGGTACGGGAGCAAATGGCCGTATCACTCGTAAAGATATTTTAAAGCTAGTGGAATCTGGAAATATTCCGCAAGCAGGTGCGAAGAAAGAGGAAGCGGTAGCAGCAGTAGTAGAAGCGCGTCCAGAAGCACCAAAAGCAGCGCCGGTAGCACAAAAAGTAGAAGCTGCAAAACCAGTTTCTGTACCAACAATGCCTGGCGATATCGAAATTCCAGTAACAGGTGTGCGTAAAGCAATTGCAGCGAACATGTTACGTAGTAAACACGAAGCGCCACATGCTTGGATGATGATTGAAGTAGATGTGACAAACCTAGTGTCATACCGTAATTCAATTAAAGGTGATTTCAAAAAGCGCGAAGGCTTTAATTTAACGTTCTTTGCTTTCTTCGTAAAAGCAGTAGCGCAAGCGTTAAAAGAGTATCCTCAAATCAATTCAATGTGGGCTGGGGATAAGATCGTTCAGAAGAAAGATATTAACCTTTCTATCGCTGTTGCAACAGAGGACGAACTATTTGTACCAGTAATTAAACAAGCGGATGAGAAGACGATTAAAGGTATCGCTCGTGAAATTACAGAGCTTGCAGGAAAAGTACGTACGAAATCGTTAAAAGCGGACGAAATGCAAGGTGGAACATTTACAATTAATAACACAGGATCATTCGGTTCTGTTCAATCTATGGGTATTATTAATTACCCACAAGCGGCTATTTTACAAGTTGAATCAATTGTAAAACGCCCAGTAATTATGGATAATGGTATGTTCGGTGCTCGCGACATGGTCAACTTATGTTTATCACTTGATCACCGTGTACTAGATGGCTTAATTTGTGGTAAGTTCTTAGGACGTGTAAAAGAAATTTTAGAAAATACGTCAGAAAATAATACATCTGTATATTAATAAAAAGCTCGCTTATGCGAGCTTTTTATCATCTTATTTCTTCATCTACATCCTACTATATGTATAATATCTTTCCCAGTAATCTTACAATGAACGATTATGTATTAGGAATTTATGAAAATACATTGCTGATATATGGTATATGGATATAAAATAAGAAAAGAATAATTTTTTTGGCAAATCTTACTGACGAAACTGTAGTATAATATATTGTATTGTATGAAAAAGAGAGTTATTCTATATAAGTGTTTTATAGATAATGTGTAATCAGTCGTCAAAACATGAAGAATGTTGACTCCTGGTTTTTTATTTTGCTGTAACAATGTTTCAGGAGGATGTCATGAAAAGAAGTACCGAGTTTCTAAAAAGTTTAGATGTAAAATTAATATTAATTTTGTTAGCATTATGTGTTACGAGTATAGCTGCTATATATAGCAGTCAGCAAACTGGCCAATATGGAGAGGCAAACTTTGCGATGAAACAGGGTTTGAACTACATAATTGGAGTTGTATTGTTATTGCTTGTTGCAAGCATCGACTTAGATCAATTACAAAAATTGTCTTGGCCACTTTATATCGTCGGATTTGGTTCACTTATTCTTTTGAAAATACTACCGGTTTCCACTTTCACACCTGAAAAATTAGGTGCAAAAAGATGGTTTGTATTTCCGTTAGTTGGACAAATTCAACCATCTGAGTTTTTCAAAATTTCATTGCTTCTCGTAGTAGCAAGTATAGCAGTGAAACATAATGCACAGTATATGGCAAGGACATTCCAAACGGATTTACAATTAGTAGGTAAAATTGTGCTAGTATCCCTCCCGCCTATGGCTGTTGTATATAGCCAACCGGATACAGGGATGGTGTTCTTATATGCTGCTGCAATTGCATGTATTTTATTTATGTCAGGTATTCAGAAGAAATTAATAGCGTTATGTACAGTTATTCCAGTCACCATATTATCTGCGTTAATATTTATTTACGTAAGGTATGAAGATTTCTTCTTTAATAAGTTAGTTACGTTACTAAAACCTCACCAACAATCACGTATTTTAGGTTGGTTAGATCCATTCGAACATACAGATCAAGGTTATCAAACACAGCAATCGATTTTAGCTGTAGGTAGTGGCGGTATGGAAGGGAAAGGATTTGGCGAAGGGAACGTCTATATCCCTGAGAAGCATACTGACTTTATTTTTGCTACAATTGCCGAAGAAGGTGGATTTATCGTAGCAGCGTTAGTTGTATTCTTGTTCCTATTACTACTATATAGAACAATTATTATCGGTTATTCTGCTGATAATTTATTCGGTACATTATTATGTGCTGGATCAATTGGAATATTAACGGTTCAAATATTCCAAAACATCGGTATGATCGTTGGATTAATGCCTGTAAAAGGGATTGCATTACCTTTCTTATCATATGGAGGAAGTTCCTTATTCTCAAATATGATTATGATGGGTCTTATATTATCGGTACGGAAAACGTATAAAAAGTATATGTTTTCTGTTAAATAAAAAAGCTGGTTCGTGTAAAAACGAACCAGCTTTTTTACATATATGCTCTTAAACGTTGCAAACTAAAACAGAATAGCAGTTTGAGATGGGTAAGGAGTGCAAAGTGATGCATATGCATATTTTTGAAGGGGCACGGCATCTTTCTAATAGTGAATGGGTTATTCGGGCTATTATAGCATACATATTTTTAACATTAGTTGCGAAAGCGATGGGGCAAAGGTCCATCGCGCAACTTCGTTTTTTAGATGTTGTATTAGTATTATTGCTTGGTGGGAATATTTCTAATGCATTATCTGATGAAAAAGTGGGGTTACTCGGCTCAATGATTACAACGTTCATACTCGTTGTACTTCACATTATAAGCTCAGTCTTAATGTTGAAATGGGATAGATGGAGACGCTTTTTAGAGCCAGCACCTATTATTCTTATACACAATGGTTCCATTGATTTTAGCAATTTGAAAAAAGCGAGAATTACGGTGGAATATTTATTTGCGGAACTTCGTATGCGAAATGTGAGCGATATTCAAACGATTAAATTAGCATTGTGGGAAGCGAATGGTGTTGTTTCTATATTTCAGTATCCAGAGTATGAAGCAGTTTCGCGGCTTGATCTGAAAGTGGCGGGAAAAAGATCTCCAGTTTCTTTTGTATTAGTAAAGGATGGGAAGATTCAGAAAGATGTTCTTGCTTTATTAGGAAAAACAGAAGAGTGGGCGAGAGAATTTCTAGAGAAGAGTGCAGAAGTCAAATCCATTATGTTAGCTACAGTAGATGAAGCACATAAAATAAATATTTTGTTAAAAAAATGAAAAATATACGCATTTTGTCGTTTCATACATATGATACAATAGTGTGGACAACGAAAAAGGAGGCGATACGATGGGATATGTAGAAGAATTACGAAAAATAGTTGGTCATCGCCCTTTAATTTTAGTTGGTGCTGTTGTACTCGTTATAAATGAAAATGGAGATGTTTTATTGCAACAAAGAACAGAGCCTTACGGAAAGTGGGGGCTGCCTGGTGGGTTAATGGAGCTTGGTGAATCACCAGAAGAAACAGCCGGCCGTGAAGTATATGAAGAGACAGGAATAGAAGTGAAGAACTTGCGATTAATTAATATATTTTCTGGAGCGAACTATTTTACAAAACTAGCAAATGGTGATGAGTTTCAATCTGTCACAACAGCTTATTATACGGATGAATACGAAGGGGAGCTTGTTATGAATAAAGAAGAAGCCGTTCAGCTTACATTCTTCCCACTAACAGAACTACCTGACTATATTGTAGGGTCGCATAAAAAAATGATTGGCGAATATATGAAGATTATGGAAAAAGAGATATAATAATAGTGAGAGAAATACAAAAACACAGTTCTGGTTGGTAGTCCAGACGCATGATTACATGTCAGTAACCTTCCCCTCCGGGATGTCCCGTATTTCTAATTTTTTTAAAGGAGGGGCTGTCAATGGATTTGACAGTATATCACGATGGTCAATTTTTCGTAGGAATTATTACGCATAAAGAAACAGGGAAATTGTATGGAGCGAGGTATATTTTTGGAACGGAGCCGTCAGACGAAGAAATACTTATATTTGTGACTGGTCCAATGTTAGCCTATTTTCAGCACGTTGCAAGATGTGGTGTGGAAGTGAAAGAAAAACAGCGTCCCAAAAATATAAAGCGTATCATACGAGAAGCAGCAAAAGAAGTAAATATAAACCGTTTTACTAAGGCGCAAGAGGCAATTAGCTTATCTTATGAATTGCATAAACAAGAAAAGAAAGTGCAATCTAAGGAGAAGCGAGAAGCTGAAAAACAAAGAAGACGTTTAATCAAAGTACAAAAAGCAAAGCAAAAGCATCGTGGCCATTAAGAAAAGGTGTTAGAGCAAGAGCTCTAACACCTTTTCTATACCCAAATACAAGTAAACTTACTTGTATTTCATAAACATTAACTGGTAAGATACAAATAGGTAGTTTTAGAGGAGGGAAAAGATTGATTAATTTTAACTTTTTTATGAATGATGTTGTCCGCCAAGCACGTGAAGAGATTGTCTCTGCTGGATATACAGAATTGACGACGCCGGAAGCAGTAGAAGAAGCGTTTAAAAGAAATGGAACAACACTTGTAATGGTAAACTCTGTATGTGGTTGTGCAGGTGGTATTGCTCGTCCTGCTGCTGCGCATTCCGTACATTATGATAAACGTCCTAACCATCTTGTAACGGTGTTTGCAGGTCAAGATAAAGAAGCAACAGCAAGAGCTCGTGAATATTTCGAAGGGTATCCACCTTCTTCACCATCATTTGCTTTATTAAAAGATGGGAAAATTGTAACGATGGTAGAACGTCATGAAATTGAAGGTCATGAACCAATGCAAGTTATTGCAAAACTACAATCTTATTTCGAAGAGAATTGTGAAGAACTATAAATATAAGCGAAAAGGCGGTACGTCCACAATGAAGTGGATGTACCGCCTTTTTTATTTAGTATTAAAATTTATGGGATATGCATAGTTATGTTGTTTTATGCATTATTTTATACATTGTAAACGGTATTAATATTGTTATTTTATTTATTTTTATTTTATATATTGCATAAAAATTAAAGTGCTGATACAATACAAACATCGAATAAATATTCTATTAAACTTTTAAATATACATTATTAGGGGGAAGAAAGATGAAGAAGTTATTATCAATATCGTTTGCACTTATTTTAATTGTAAGTATGTTCAGTGCTTGTAGTAATGGGGAAGAAAAGGCTACTGGAAAAAATAAAAAAGTACTGGTTATGGGGACTTCAGCAGATTATAAACCATATGAATACGTAGAAGCCTCAAAAAGTGATGAAATTATCGGCTTTGATGTTGATGTTGCTAAATATATCGGAAAAGAACTTGGTTATGAAGTGAAAGTGAAAGATATGGATTTTGGTGGTTTATTAGCATCTCTTAGCTCAGGAAAAGTTGATTTCGTAATGGCAGGTATGACGCCAACGGCAGAGCGTAAAAATAATGTTGATTTTACAGATATTTATTTTGTTGCGAAAAACATGGTCGTTTCTAAAAAGGATTCTAATATTCAATCTGTAGAGGATTTAAAAGGGAAAAAAGTAGGGGTACAAACAGGATCTATCCAAGAAGAGAAAGCAGCAGAATTTAAGAAACAAGTAGATTTCAAAGTTGAGGGACGTGACCGTATACCAGAGATCGTACAAGAAATTAAAGCTGGTCGTTTTGACGCTGCAATTATAGAAGACACAGTTGCTAAAAATTATTTAGAAAAAATGAAAGAATTACAAGGAATTGAAATTAAAGAAGCACCAGAAGAAGTAGGAGCAGCAATTGCCCTTCCGAAAAACAGTGATAAAACAGCAGAATTTAATAAAGTAATTAAAAAAATGCAAGAAAATGGAGAAATGGATAAATTAGTGAAGAAATGGTTTGGCAGCGAAAAATAAGCTGCTTTTCACTTTTCTGTGAGGGGAATGAAAAGAATGAACTTAGATTTTTCGGCGATTACGCCTTCGATACCATATATACTAAAAGGCCTAGAAGTTACTTTAAAAATTGTAGCAGTATCAGCGTTAGTGGGGTTTATTTTAGGAACGTTATTAGCGCTTTGCAAAATTGCTAGAATACGAGCATTAAATATAGCGGCAGATTTTTATACATCAATTTTCCGTGGTACACCACTTGTATTGCAATTAATGATTATTTATTTCGGTGTCCCGCAAATAATTGGTTATGAAATACCAGCATTCGTAGCAGCTGTATTAGCATTTAGCTTAAATTCAGGTGCATATATGTCAGAGGTAATTCGTGCCGGCATTCAAGCGGTTGATAAAGGACAAACAGAAGCAGCTATGGCTTTAGGGATTCCTTACGGGAAAATGATGCGAAATATCATTTTCCCTCAAGCATTAAAAAATATATTACCAGCGCTTGTGAACGAGTTTGCGACACTTACGAAAGAATCGGCTGTAGTAACAGTAATAGGAGCGACCGATTTAATGCGCCGTGCTTACATTGTAGGCGGTGAGACGTTTAAATATCTTGAGCCATTACTTTTTGTTGGACTCATTTATTATATGTTAGTCATTATTCTTACATTAGTCGGGAAGGCAATTGAAGGGAGAATGAAGAAAAGTGATTAAAATTGAAAACCTTCATAAATCATTTGGAAAAAACGAAGTATTAAAAGGGATTACAACAACGATTGAAAAAGGGGAAGTAGTAGCAATTATTGGACCGTCTGGATCAGGGAAATCAACATTTTTACGTTGTATGAATGTGCTAGAAGCACCGACAAATGGTCACATTTGGATTGGAACGGAAGAAGTAACGAATTCGAAAACGAATATTATGCACGTTCGTGAAAATGTCGGAATGGTATTTCAGCATTTTCACCTATTTCCTCATATGACTGTATTAGAAAATATTACGTATGCTCCTATCAATGTAAAAGGAGTAACGAAGCAAGAAGCTGACAAGAAAGCCGAGAAACTTTTAGAAAAGGTCGGTTTATTAGATAAAAAAGATACGTATCCCAATCGTCTTTCGGGAGGACAAAAGCAACGTGTAGCAATTGCGAGAGCGTTAGCGATGGAACCAGAAGTTATGTTATTTGATGAACCAACATCGGCACTAGATCCAGAGATGGTAAAAGAAGTGTTAGAAGTTATGAAATCATTAGTTACGACAGGAATGACAATGGTGATTGTTACACATGAAATGGGATTTGCAAAAGAAGTAGCAGATCGTGTTCTCTTTTTAGATGGTGGAAAGCTTGTAGAAGATAGTGCGCCAGCAGAATTTTTTGTAGCACCGAAAAGTGAACGTGCGCAACAATTTTTACAAAAAATATTGTAATATGTAAAGGTTGCGTGAATAATAAGTAGAAAAGGATGACATTGTGTCATCCTTTTTTTATACTAACTTTAAATACGTTTATACATATAGGAGCAGTGCTATGTTCAAAATTGGATACCGTACAGTAAAAACAGCAATAGGGACAGGCGCAGCAGTTTTTATTGCACAGTTATTAGGATTAGAATTTTATAGTTCAGCGGGCATTTTAGTTATATTATGTGTACAAAATACGAAACGTAAATCACTTCAAGTGTCGTTACATCGTTTTTTAGCTTGTGTATTATCAATGGTATTCGCGTTTTGTATTTTTGAAACAATTGGATATACACCACTTGCAATTAGTATATTATTACTTACATTTATTCCGACTGCAGTTATGCTTAAAATTCAAGAAGGTATTGTCACGAGTTCAGTTATTGTGATGCATCTATATTCATTGAAACAAATTACATGGCTTATTGTTGGGAATGAAATTGCGATATTAACGATAGGAATTAGCGTGGCTTTATTAGTGAATATGTATATGCCAAGTAGTGAAAATAAGCTAAAAGAGTATCAAGATACAATAGAAAGTAATTTTAAAACAATTTTGTTTGAAATGGTCGTGTATTTACGAAACAGAGAAAGTAGCTGGAGCGGGGCAGAACTTATTGAAACTGAAAATATGCTAAATGAAGCAAGGGATTTATCGTTTAAGAAACTTGAGAATGCATTTATGCGAGAAGATGGCTATTACTATCGTTATTTTAATATGCGCATGCAACAATTCGAAATTTTAGAACGGATGATACCATTAGCAGCTTCTTTATCATGGACATATGAACAAGCTGATATGATTGCGGATGTGGTTGAAAACATTGGAAATGCTATTAGCCCTGAGAGTACTGGGGTTATTTCCTTAAGACAGCTTCAAGAAATGAGAGAATTATTTAGAGACATGCCATTGCCCGTTACACGTGAAGAATTTGAGATACGTGCGAAGCTTGTTCAACTGGTGTATGAAATGGAACAATATTTACTCATTAAAAGTCGTTTTAAGGGAAAGGATAATATAAAAGAACTTATATAGAAGGTAGGAATTATTATGCCGTATCTTCTCTCTTTCATATTATGTCTTTCTTTATCGCCTATTTGGCCTCTTGGTGATAATCCACGTGCCGGAGATCCTTTTATTATTGTAAATAAAGCGACGAATAAACTAGCTTATATTGACGATGGAAAGATTCAAAAGGTTTTTCCAGTAGCGACAGGGAAAACAAATGAATTAACTCCAGAGGGAACTTTTGATGTTGTAATGAAAGCGAAGGATCCGTATTATATTGCAAAGGATATTCCAGGTGGGTCACCGAAAAATCCACTTGGGTCAAGGTGGATTGGATTTAATGCAAGAGAAACTGATGGAAGTAAATATGGAATACATGGAACAAACCAACCTAGTTCAATTGGAAAGTATATTTCACAAGGATGTATAAGAATGAAGAAAAACGATGTGGAGTATTTATTTGATCGCATTCCAATTGGAACGAAAGTATGGATTGTGAAGTCGAAAAAATCATTTCAGCAATTGGCAAAACAAAAAGGTGCCATTGCATATGAAAAAGCCAACGAAAAGGTTGGCTTTTTCTATTGTAATAAGTTGTCTTGACATGTGTACATAACCATGAGTTAATGAGAGTATAGAAAGATAAAGTGAAACTTTAATCAGTGGGAGGTTTTTTACCCGCGGATTATCAGCCCTCACCAATCGGGATAAAAAATTAGATAAAGGGGTTGCTCATATGTACTTGAATCCAAAAATTTCGTATATGCAATTTTTTATGGGATTTCTATTTGTTATTACATTCATATTGGCAACTTTTAATATATGTTCTTATCTTGTAGCAATTGTTTGTATGGCATTACTCAATCTTACTTTTGTTATTGGAGCATTTCAGCAGAAACAATATACAAGTTTTATAACAGCACTTGTAATGTCATTTTCCTTTAGTATTGTAGCGATTGTGCTTTATATAAAATAAACCATCTCGATATCGAGATGGTTTATTTTATTATGTTATGTGTAAAAAGTAAAAAAAGGACGAACACATCGTCCTTTTTACCAAAACATACTTGCGCCAGCAAGTAATGTTGTTACAAGCATAGAAATTAGCATTACATAAATCACAACTTTTTGAGCTTTTTTATGCATCGTTAAACCTCCTTGCAAATCAGTACAATATCATTGTAACGAGAAATGATATTGTGGACAAGGGGAGAGAAGTGACAAAATTCGAGAAGTGCGTGTAAAGTATAACAGGAAATTTGTATGTATGTAGAGAATATATAATAATGATAGAGTATAAGTTTTTTGTTATGCAAGCTGAAGAATGGAGATACGATGATGAAAATATATGAAACAAATCGTTTACATTTAAGGGAAATTGATGAGTCGTATGCTGAAAAAGTTCTTCAATATTACGACAGAAATCGTGAATTTTTAAAAGCTTGGGAAGAGTATAGACCGGATGATTTTTTTACGTTAGATTATCAGAAGAAAAAGTTACAAAAGGATAGAAAAGAGTTTGCAGAAGGTAAAATCATCAGGCTTTGGATTTTTAAAAAGGGTGATGATACAAAAATTATTGGGTGTATCTCATTCAATCTAATCGTTCGCGGTATTTATCAATCTTGTGTGCTCGGCTATAAATTAGATAAGGCAGAATTGAATAAAGGTTACACGACAGAAGCGCTTAGGAAAGCTATTCAAGTTACTTTCGAAGAATTTCAGTTACATCGTATAGAAGCACCGATTATGCCACGAAATTTAGCATCTATACAAGTAGTGACAAAGATAGGCTTTCAATATGAGGGCGTGTCTAGGAAGATGTTAATGGTAAATGGAGTATGGGAAGATCATATGCGCTGGGTATTGTTAAATGAGTAATAGAAAGCAGATGGTTATCTAGACATATAAACCGTCTGTTTTTTGTCTTGTATTTCGAAACTTTTGCGAAATTCTGTTATAATTAATAGTGTTACATACATAATGGTAGTGCAGGAGGCGCAGTCTTATGATTAATCAAGAACGTTTAGTAAATGAATTTATGGAATTAGTACAAGTAGATTCTGAAACGAAATTTGAAGCAGAAATCTGCAAAGTATTAACAAAGAAATTTACAGATTTAGGTGTAGAAGTATTTGAAGATGACACAATGACTGTTACTGGGCATGGTGCAGGTAATTTAATTTGTACTTTACCAGCAACAAAAGATGGTGTTGATACAATTTACTTTACTTCTCATATGGATACAGTAGTTCCTGGTAATGGAATTAAGCCTTCTATTAAAGATGGATATATCGTATCAGATGGTACTACGATTTTAGGTGCGGATGATAAAGCTGGATTAGCATCAATGTTCGAAGCAATTCGTGTTTTAAAAGAGAAAAACATCCCTCATGGTAAAATTGAATTTATTATTACAGTTGGAGAAGAATCTGGTCTTGTTGGTGCAAAAGCATTAGATCGTGAGCGCATTACAGCGAAATACGGTTACGCATTAGATAGCGATGGAAAAGTTGGTGAAATCGTTGTTGCAGCTCCAACACAAGCGAAAGTGAATGCAATTATTCGTGGGAAAACAGCTCACGCTGGTGTAGCACCAGAAAAAGGTGTATCTGCAATTACTATCGCAGCGAAGGCAATTGCGAAGATGCCACTTGGTCGTATTGATTCTGAAACAACTGCAAATATTGGACGTTTTGAAGGTGGTACACAAACAAATATCGTTTGCGATCATGTACAAATCTTTGCAGAAGCGCGTTCTTTAATCAATGAGAAAATGGAAGTACAAGTTGCGAAAATGAAAGAAGCATTTGAAACAACTGCAAAAGAAATGGGCGGTCAAGCAGACGTTGAAGTAAACGTTATGTATCCAGGATTTAAATTTGCTGATGGCGATCACGTTGTAGAAGTTGCAAAACGTGCAGCTGAAAACATTGGTCGTACACCTTCTCTTCACCAAAGTGGTGGCGGAAGTGATGCAAACGTAATTGCAGGACACGGTATCCCAACAGTTAACTTAGCGGTTGGTTATGAAGAAATTCATACAACAAACGAAAAGATTCCTGTTGAAGAATTAGCGAAAACAGCAGAATTAGTTATAGCAATTATTGAAGAAGTAGCGAAGTAATGTAATAGAAAAAGCGTGTAAATCACAATTGATTTACACGCTTTTTATTTTGATTCAATTGCTTTTACAAGGCGGATCAGCCAATACAAGAAAATCCATGGCAATATATAAGTTGTTGCTATATGTACTAGGCGAGGGAAGAATCCAAACGTATTAATATTGAAAATAGGAAGCAGTAAATAATTAATGGCTATGATTAATATAATCACAAGGAACGTATAGTTGAGTTTATTAGTTGATTTCATCATAATCATCCCTTTTGTAATTTTATACATTTTATGTAAATTATATCAAATGTATAAAAGGAAAAGAACAATTAATTATTATAACTATTATGCAAAATTTGATATAATGAAGGAACGAATGTTCTTTGAAGGGGTGAGTACTATGCGAGAAATGTATCCGAAAAATGGTCGTGTTATTTTGCATGTAGATATGAATTGTTTTTTCGCATCTGTTGAAATTGCTCATGACCCATCATTACAAGGGAAGCCGTTAGCAGTTGCTGGAAATGAAAAAGAAAGAAAAGGAATTATCATAACATGTAGTTATGAGGCGAGAGACTATGGAATACGTACAACGATGCCTCTTTGGGAAGCAAAAAGGTTATGTCCACAATTAGTTGTAATGCGTCCTAATTTTACATTATATCGTGAAGCTTCATTTCAAATGTTTCAAATCCTTTCCCGTTTTACAGAAAAAATACAACCAGTCTCAATAGATGAAGGATATTTAGATATTACAGATTGCTATGCACTCGGTTCGCCTCTTGAAATAGCAAAGATGATCCAGCAGGCGTTATTAACAGAGTTACAGCTTCCGTGTAGCATCGGAATTGCTCCTAACCTTTTCCTAGCAAAAACAGCTTCTGATATGAAAAAGCCTCTCGGTATTACTGTGCTTCGAAAACGAGATATTCCAGAAATGATTTGGCCACTTCCAGTTGAAGCGATGCATGGAATTGGAGAAAAAACAGCTGAAAAATTAAATGATATTCATATAAAAACAATTGAGCAGTTAGCAAAAGGAAACGAACATATCATTCGCGCTAAAATTGGAAAGCATGGTGTTGATTTAAAGTGGCGGGCAAAAGGTATGGATGATAGGGAAGTTGACCCGAGTCAAATGGGACAACATAAAAGTGTCGGTAATTCGATGACCTTTTCAAAGGATATGGATGAAGCGAAAGAATTACTTGATATGTTAGAACGGCTATCAAAATCAGTAAGTAAAAGATTACAAAAGCGAACTCTTGTCAGCTATAATATTCAAATTATGATTAAATATCATGATAGGCGGACAGTAACGCGGAGTAAGCAATTGAAAAATGCGATTTGGGAAGAACGAGATATTTTTCAGGCAGCCTCTCGTTTATGGAAGCAACATTGGGACGGTGATTCCATTCGTTTATTAGGTGTTACAGCTACTGAAATAGAGTGGAAGACAGAAGCGGTGAAACAATTAGATTTGTTTTCATTTGAAGAAGATGCGAAAGAAGAGCCGCTACTTGCTGTCATCGATCAAATTAATGATAAGTATGGAATGCCGATTTTACAACGAGGTAGTCAATTATTACGTAAGCAAGAAAAGTCTTTTCAGCAAAAATTAGAAAATAAGTTTATGTAGAAGGTGTCATGAAGTTGTAAATATCATGACACCTTTCATTTTTAACTTGCTTCTAAATCTAATGAAGTTTTCCAACCAGCTGCAGTAACGCCACAAAAAGTATTAGACTTACTATTCGTTGTCCCAAGTAAAAATTTTAACTTCTTCGGTATGTTTTATAACGGCTTTATCTATTAAAATTTTCACTCTTGTTTGATAGAAGCTATTAAAATAGGCAAAGTGTAATACAAGATGACATATATTACAAATCATCTTATTCAGAAATCAACAAGCAAATTAGGCCTTTAGTTGTTAGGTAAATCTAATATGTATTTTATTTTTTTACCATCTTTTTCACCTAGATATACTAATTTCGCAGGTGTATTAAGTGCAACTCCCCAACTTTCCCTCATTTTCATTGTTACAATGCCTTTATGGTTTTGTAACTTCTCCCATGAAACTATTGTTTTCTTTGTATTCTCATTAAACATTCCATTCGTCTTATTAACTCCTTTTAAGGGTGCCAATATATGCAAACCTGTAAAAATTGTTTGTTCAGTTTGCGTGTTATTTGTTGCTTCAATATCAAAAAGATAATGAATTTCTTTATTTCCATTATTATCAATTACTTGTTTCTTCTCGAAAGAATTAATGCTAAATTTAAATATATCTGTATTAAATGATTGACCTAGATTAATATTTTCTGATTTCACAATATAAGATTCATTTAAATTATTTACTACCTGATATCTCCAACATGCCCCTATTATAAAAAATGTACAAATAATTATAAAAACATATCGTTTTTTATTCATATCTTTCTCCCTCTACATCTGTGAAGATAGTGATACTTTACCATTCTCAACTAGGAATATTCTGTCTGCAATTATATTTAATGTTTCACTATCGTGACTCGCAACTAATATAGTTGTACCTTTAGACTTTAAATCTAATAAGATTTTAGTTATATCCTGAATTCCATTTTCATCTAAAGCGTTTGTTGGCTCATCTAAAATTAATAACTTAGGGCTCTCCATAATTGCTTGTGCTATACCCAATCTTTGCTTCATTCCAAGTGAATATTTTTTTACTTTTCTTGTATCTTCTGGATTTAATCCTACGAGCTCCATTGTTTCACGAATTATATTATCCGTTATTTTATTTTGAATAGAAGCTAATAGTTTTAAGTTTTTAAATCCTGTATAGTCTGGAATGAATCCTGGATATTCAATGATAATGCCTGTATTTTCAGGAAACGGATGATCAATACCAATTATTTTTCTATCTATTAATATTTCACCACTATCTATTTTCATCAATCCTAATAAAGCTCTAAAAAGCATTGTTTTACCTGAACCATTTTTCCCTTTAAAACCATAAATTTTCCCCTTTTCTAATTCGAAATTAACATCATTTAAAATAATATTGCCTTTTAGCACTTTAGAAACATGTTTAGCCTCAATGTAAATCATCAGAAGTATCCTTTCTATTAACAAATTCAAATGTTTTCCCTATCCAATAACCACTTATCCATAGAAAAAAAGCGCACAAAAGAAAATAGAATATAGAATATAGAAAATGTTCATTATTAACGTAAAATAAATTCTTACGGATTAACATACTATCGAACGGATTATATATAACCGGCATAAATATAGTCATGGTAATAATCACTATAATCACTATATATGAAATAATACTTTTTAATTTAGTAGACACAATTAAATAAACCCAAACTAATAAGGAAGATGTTATTAGTTGTAAAGTAAAGCTTTTTATAATAAAAATGGTTTCTTTAAAATAATTATAAATTGTAGGATTGACCTTCTCTGTATATATTCCCCAGTTAAATTGATAAGAACAAAAAATGCCTCCCCAGAAGAACACGGCAATATAAAATAATAAAGTTATACAAATAGTTAATATACATGTACTAATAAATTTGCTAAACAATACTTGATACCTAGACACTTTCCTCGTTAAAAGATACGGTGTCTGTTGTATAAAATCAGCTCTTACATACGTACCTAATATAAAACAATAAGATAATTGTAATATAAGCCATGTTACAGGAAGCTGAAATCGCCCCATTTCAACTTCTTTAAAAGATATTCCTTTTAGCAGTTCATACAAGACATCAAGAATTGTTATAGCATTTGAAGGAAGTTCTCTATACTGGGCTGATTGCTTTAATAAAAATACTTCTCCCACCACCAACACACTATAAACAATAAATGATATTATAAATCTTAATTTCATACTATGACTGCTTAATATTAAATCCCTTTTTACCAATTTATAAAAAACACTATTTTTCATCGTAATTAATCACTTCCGTTATATAAGTCCATCCGATGTAAACAAATATTCAATATAGCAAATAAAATACTAATAATCCCTAACATAAAAGCTAATTTCAGCAAGGTTATATCTATTAGAAACCAGTCCTTTTCTTGAAAAATCAAACCTTTTGACCAAAATAAAGAAAAATTATATTTTTTTTCTGATAATTGATCTATCGTAATAAGAAAGTAAATAGTAAAAATACAAATAGCTTTATGTTTAACGAAAAATACTAGTATTTGTGCAAAAATACATATTGCTACAGTTACTAACCATAACGATACTATAAAATATATAATTACTAACCAATTTGAAGATGGAAGCAACCAAATCACTATTTTCTCTTTTACAATTAAAAAATTTATTCCTACAATTAACAGGTAGATACTTGAATATATAATTGCTAGACTTACAATTTTTCTGATTAAATGAAAACAATATGATTGACGAGTTTTATGTCTAAAATACACATAAACATTTTTATCTGTATAATTAAATGAATAGAAAAACAGAAGCAATAATGGAAGATAACTAAATAATATTATTTTCATATCCCTTGAAGTACTAAGAAGTGAAAACAAAGAATCATTAGATAAAAAGTAAAATGATCTAATGAGGTGAATCGACACACCTACTATAAGAAATAAAATATTAATCACAAATAACCTTCGTTTTTGAAACAACTCTAATAAATACATTTTCAAAAGGCTATAAAATAACATGGCGTTTTACTCCTCTTAAAAATAAAAGTATCGATAAAATAAAAATCCCTACCAACACTAAAATAGAAACAATGATATCGGCTCCATGATATATATGAAATTCAGATAAGAAATAGATAGGAGCAAGGGGCGTTGAATAAAATAAATTGATTATCATTAAAAAAAGTTGTAATAAAAAAGCACTTAATAAAGTTATAAAAGTATGCTTGGCATAAAAGGACATACTAAGAGAAAACAAAGCAAATGCTCCTCCATAAACAAAAGCAATAACTGTATATAAAATCATATGAATAAAAGGGTGAGTGAAATAAATGTTAATAAAAAAGGTTGATCGCTCGTACATCCCTATATTAGAATTTAAAACTTCATCAGGAGTTATATTTGGAAGAAACATAAATGATAAAAAAATGTTTAAAATCAATGGAATAATAACAACAAAGCCCCCGATAAGAAAGGTTTTACTAAACAGCTTAAGAAAATACATTTTATAATTACTTCGTATAATTACAAACAAAAAAGATCCATTTTTTTTATCTTCCTGAAAGAGTGATGAACTAGGTAAACTTGCAATCACTGGAAGTATAAAGAAAAATAAAAAGGAAGGTGTTACAATACTATTAATTCCCATCCAAGTTGTATATGGAGTGAAGATAACATCCCTTTTATCGGTTAGTGGAATTACATAATATAATATATATATACAAGATAAGGCTATTCCTAACATAAGTGAAAAATAAAAATTCTTATTACTCATTCTTTCGTTAAAGTAAGTACCCATGTTTCACCTCTTAAAAATTCAAATATACTCCTCGTAACACTTAAAATATGTAATGTTACGAGGAAAGGCTTACAAGAATATAAAATATTATATTTATATATAATTATTTACGGATACTATCTGGACTCCAAACACCTGTCGCTGTGCCCTCAGCCCATCTTCTAGTATCAATTTTAACCTTGATACCAGAATTAAATTTCTCAACTGCCAAATTGTATAAGAATTCTTCTTGACCATCACGCATTATGTACGTATGACCATCAGAAACATCTGTACCATCTTTTAATGCAGCCCAGGCATTGAAATATCCATCTAATCCTGACATGTCGTCTACCCTCATATAATAAGCTGTTTTATTATATTTAGGTCGAGATGGCGTTTCATCATTAGGACTGTAAACACGATATACATTTGACCAGTCGCTGTTTTCATGATTAGATTTTGCTGCTGCTGATGCTGCAAAGCTTGATAAGGCTATTCCTGCTGTTAAAGTCAGAATCGCTATTTTTTTTCATTTATTCTCCTCCTATTTTTTTACTTGTAAGCCCTTAAAAAATATAACGCACCATTTAAAGTTTAATATATAGATTTTATAATATTAATATTTCTTTAATGTTAACTATAACTTTTTAACAAATATCTTGTAAAACATATCATTACACAAAGCTTTTCAACTAATAACAACTGTTTTATATCTAGATATTAAATAAAAATAAGCTATTTACAAAAAGTTAAAGTATAGTTACTTCAATTGCACTACAAGCAAAAGAATTATTTAATAACTCAAGTGAAAAGATAGTTTTAGATGAGTTTGATCAAAGTATGTATACAAATTTTTGGACGGAATATGAAGATGTGCTAAATAAGTATAAATAAAAAAGCACTGTAACCAGTGCTTTTTTATTTATAGATTATGAGATTGTAGCATTTTCAAAAATAACAATTTCTGAGCTGTTTGTTGTTGAAACGCGTTGTGCGTAATATGTTAAAGCTGAAGAAATATATGTTGGTAATGAATCATTTGTATGTGTTGTTGTATATTCATGGATTAATTCTTTCAAAGTCGTCCATTCTAATTGTGCTGGGTGATCAGACACGAAAGAACTTACCCAGCGATCAAATGAAGATGAAAAATCAGTTTGTAAACGAAATGCTTCTTTCATAATAAAACGCTCCCTTAAAATGTAGTATAACCATTTTAACATAAAACACGAACGGTTACTAAGTTTTTTGAGTATAATGTTCGTGTTATATAGTTGTCTAGATGATTGGTTATGTAAATTCGATTTGCCATTTGAAATAACATTCCGTAAGATGAAAGGTAGATTATATAAAGAGCTGGAGGAAAGAAAGTGGAATTTGTATTTTTAGGAACTGGTGCAGGTGTTCCTTCGAAAGGAAGGAACGTTTCGGCAATTGCTTTGCAATTGTTAGAAGAACGAGGACAGACTTGGTTATTTGATTGTGGCGAGGCGACGCAACATCAAATATTACATACATCAGTACGCCCACGCCGCATTGAAAAAATATTTATTACGCATTTACATGGTGATCATATTTTTGGATTGCCAGGTTTATTAGGAAGCCGTTCGTTTCAAGGAGGGACTACACCTTTAACTGTGTATGGACCAAAAGGAATTAAACAATTTATTGAAGTGGCATTATCAGTAAGTACCACACATGTAAAATATCCACTTGAAATTGTGGAGATAACAGAAGAAGGTACTGTATTTGAAGATAATGAATTTCACGTGGAAACGAAAAGATTGTCACATGGTATTGAATGTTTTGGGTATCGTATTGTAGAGAAAGATATACAAGGTGCTCTTTTAGTCGATAAATTGCTGGAGATGGGTGTGAAACCCGGTCCACTTTTTAAACGTTTAAAAGATGGAGAAATAGTTGAATTAGAAGATGGTACGATACTAAATGGAAAAGATTTTATTGGTTCGCCTCAAAAGGGAAGAATTATTACCATTTTAGGTGATACAAGGTATTGTGAAGCGAGTAGAGAGCTGGCACAAGACGCTGACGTACTTGTTCATGAGGCAACTTTTGCAGCAGAAGATGAACAACAAGCGTATGATTATTTTCATTCCACATCTAAGCAAGCTGCGAGTATTGCACTTCAGGCAAATGCAAAACGATTAATATTGACTCATATTAGTTCTCGTTATCAAGGGGATACATATAAGGAATTATGGAAAGAGGCAAGAGAGCTATTTTCTAATACAGAAATAGCTACGGACTTGAAAATATTTCCGGTAGAAAGATAATAATGGTGTGAAAAAATGGTGACGAAAGGTTGCCATTTTTTTATTTCTAAAAAAAATTTAAAATAAAACTGTTATCATTTTATGTTTATATTGGATGAAACAGAAAGTTTTAATGATGTGAAGAGATAGGATAAAAATACATAGTACCGATTGTTTAGAAAAACTGTTATATAAGTCAGACGACATACGAGTGGTACAAATAGCAAAAACAGATCGTTATTCAGAACTTTTAAAATTCATTAAAAGTAAGCGTTTTATTAAAAACGAGCTATAATGAGGGCAGATCAAAATTTATTGTAGGCTACATGCGTTTTAGGCATTTGTCGTAATAAGTGAAGTTGACTAAATTGTGAGAGAGCAACATGGAATTTATAATAGGAAAGATATTACTATTATTTATATGAAGTCTTTTTTACTTTTTAGCCTTAAAGCACGAAAAGGTATGAAAGCAATGGGCGTTTCACTTGTTATGCTATCCTTGTAAGGGGTTCTGTGTTAAACTTTGGATTGCTACAAGACTTTATTGTGGATTAGCTTATATTATTTTTAAATGAAGGTAATGCTAAGTTTCTTATTTATTATGATAATTGGTATTATTTCAGGATATATTGTTTCACTGTTATTCAAAAACTATCCAATTCGTATAGCGGAACAAATTCGTCGTACAACTGGAAAAGCAACCGATTCGGTAGCTTAATAGAATAGTAAAAAATTTTTGCATAGAGGTTTAGGGGGAGTTATGATGAAGTATCGCTCAGTATTTGATATTATTGGTCCAGTTATGATTGGTCCATCAAGTTCACATACAGCAGGCGCAGCAAGAATGGGGCAAGTTGCTCGCCAGCTGTTTCGTCATGAACCAGAAAGAGTAAGCATTTCATTATATGGATCATTTGCAAAGACGTATCGAGGGCATGGTACGGATGTAGCATTGATCGGTGGAATATTAGGGTTTGAAACAGATGACTTACGTATTCCAGAGGCGCTAGACATAGCAAAAGAGCGCAAAATCGAAGTAGAATTCATTGAAGAAGATGCAAATGCACCTCACCCAAATACAGCGAGAATTCGTTTGTATAAAGGTGAAGAAGAAATTGAAGTTGTTGCTTGCTCAATTGGTGGCGGTAAAATTGAAGTTGTAGAATTAAACGGATTCGATCTTCAATTAACAGGCACGAGTCCAGCACTACTTATTGTAAATAACGATCGCTTCGGTGCTATTGCAGCAGTAGCTTCAATCCTTGCGAAACATGAAATTAACATTAGTACAATGAGTGTTTCTCGTAAAGAAAAAGGAAGAAGAGCGCTTATGGTTATCGAAACAGATGAATTATTAGCAGATGAAGTGATTGAAGAAATAAACGCGCAACAAAATATTTGTCAAGTAACTATTATGGAATAATTGCAGGGGGGACACACCATGTTTCGGAACGCAACGGAACTAGTGGCGCAAGCTAAAGAACAAAATGTAAAGATCGCAGAAATTATGATTCAATGTGAAATGAAAACAAGAAATATTTCACGTGAAGAAGTAATTGCTGGTATGGAAAAGAACTTAGTCGTGATGGAGCAAGCGGTAGAACGTGGTATTCGCGGAGTAAAATCACCAACTGGTTTAACTGGCGGAGATGCTGTAAAAGTTCAGGCGTATATGAATAGCGGAAAAGGCTTATCTGGAGATACGATTTTGGACGCGGTGAGTAAAGCTGTTGCAACAAATGAAGTAAACGCAGCGATGGGAATTATTTGTGCAACACCAACAGCAGGGTCTGCTGGAACAGTGCCAGGTGTACTGTTTGCACTGCAAGAAAAATTACAGCCGACACGCGAAGAGATGATCGAATTTTTATTTACAGCAGGAGCTTTCGGTATGGTTGTTGCGAATAATGCTTGTATTTCCGGCGCGGCAGGAGGTTGCCAAGCTGAAGTAGGTTCAGCAAGTGGAATGGCAGCAGCAGCAGCAGTTGAGATGGCTGGTGGAACACAAGATCAAGCAGCTACAGCGATGGCGATTTCATTAAAGAATATGCTTGGTTTAGTATGTGATCCTGTTGCAGGGCTTGTAGAAGTACCTTGTGTAAAACGTAATGCAGCAGGAGCTGCGAATGCGATGATTTCAGCTGATTTAGCATTAGCTGGCGTAACGAGTACAATTCCATGTGATGAAGTGATTGAGGCGATGTTTAGAATCGGACAAACGATGCCAGTAGCACTTCGTGAAACAGCTGAAGGTGGACTTGCAGCAACACCAACTGGTCGCCGTCTGCAAGAAGAGATTTTTGGGAAGACTAATAACTAAACAATATATGTTAATAAAAAAATGGAGCTCAAGTAAGATTGAGCTCCATTTGTTATTTTTCTTTTGTTAGTTGTTCTAATGTTTTCCCAAGATTATGTGATCGTTGTGTAGCCTGTGTAATACAAGAAATAAGTGCTTGTTGAAATTTATGTTCTTGTAATACTTCAATGCCTGCTTCGGTCGTTCCACCAGGAGAAGTAATTTCCTTTCGCAAAACAGAAGGGTGTTTTTCACTTGCTTTTAGCATTTCAGCAGCACCAATCATCGTCTGAAGAATAAGTGACTTTGCAACATCTTCTTTTAAACCAATTGTTTTTGCGGCTTCTTCCATCGCTTCCACTACGTAATAAATATAAGCAGGCCCACTTCCAGATAATGCAGTGACAGCATGCATATCTTCTTCCTCTACAACAGAGACGAGACCGATTGTTTCAAATAAAGCTATGGCAGTCTGAATATGTTCCGCTGTTGCATGTTTTGAAGGCGAGATAGCAGTAGCTGATTTTAAAATAGCTGCAGATGTATTTGGCATCGCACGAATAATCGGAACATCTTTTTGAAGCAGGTTTCTAATCGAGTGAGTAGAAACACCTGCTAATAAGGAAATAATAAGCAGGTTATTATGTATATCTTCTTTAAAAGGAGTAAGTGCTTCTGCAACATCCTTTGGTTTCATTGCTAGAAAAAGAATAGTTGTATCAGTAAGTAGCTCTTTTTTATTATGCGTACCTTTAACGCCATATTTTTTATGTAGCTCCTGCAATCTTGTCTCGTTAGAACGATTACTTACGGTAATTTGTTCGCCTTTCACAACATTTGCATGTAACAAGCCACCAATAATAGCTTCAGCAATAGAGCCTGCACCGAGAAAGGAAATGTTTTGAATAGACATGATGTTCCTCCTTTAAATTTGGTTAGAAATTCTTATAAATGTACATACATTCGTTTTTTTATAGGAAACACCTCTTTTTATCTGAAAATAATGACAAATATATATAGAAGTTGTAAACTGAAGAAGTATTCATTTTTGAACCGGAAAGAGACAGGGGGGCTAAGCATGACGGCGATTCACCGAATGGAGATTCCTGTGCCATTTGCAGTTGAAACTGTGAATGTGTTTTTAGTTGAGGGGGAGACATTAACATTAATTGATACAGGGACGAATACAGAAGAGGCAAGAAGTGCGTTAGAAAGGCAATTAGGTACATTAGGATATGCGATAGAAGATATTAAAACAGTAGTCATTACGCATCATCATGCGGATCATTGTGGGCTTTTAAATATATTTTCTGAGAAAACGAACATTATTGGACATCCTTGGAATGAGCCTTGGATCACGCAAAATCCAGAATTTTTAAAGTGGTATCATGAGTTTTTTAGAGAGACAGCTTTGCAATTTGGTGTTCCAGCGGCATTTTTGAAAGACGAGGCGTTATTGACGACGAAGACACTTAAATATTCTTGTAATAGATCGTTAACACATACTGTGAGAGAGGGAGATCGTATTGATTCTTTACCTGGGTTTACAGTAATCGAAACACCAGGTCATGCTTCCACTCATATTTCATTATATAGAGAATCTGATGGAATATTAATTGGCGGGGATGCTCTCATTAGTCATATTTCTTCGAATCCCATATTAGAACCACCATATGAAGGACAAACAGAAAGGGCGCGCCCGTTATTACAATATAATCAGACGTTAAAGCGTTTAAGTGAAATGAATATTTCGCGCATTTTATCAGGACATGGAGAAGATGTTCTAAATGTGAAACAACTTATTGAAACGAGATTACAAAAGCAAGAAACACGTGCGTTTAAAGTGCTTGAGTTATTAAAGGAAAAACCAATGACAGCATTTGAAGTATGTGTAAAACTATTTCCGGTATTATATAAGGAGCAATTGCCGCTTACTATTTCAGAAACTGTTGGACAATTAGACTTTTTAGCATATAATCAACAAGTGATGATTGATGAATCTTCGCAACAATTGATTTATTATGCAAAGTAGGTGACAGCAATGACGGGACGTTTACAAGATAAAGTAATCGTCATTACAGGTGCTTCTAGTGGAATTGGAGAGCAAGTTGCAATGCAAGTTGCAGAGCAGGGGGCGACTCCAGTATTAATGGCTAGAACAGAAGAGAAATTAAAAGCGTTAGCAGAGAAAATTAAAGAAACTTATAATACGCCTTGCTATTATTATGTATTAGATGTAAGTGAAGAGACGGAAGTACAATCTGTTTTTTCAAAGGTATTACAAGAAGTGGGACGTATTGATATATTAGTAAACAATGCGGGATTTGGTATTTTTAAAACATTTGAAGATGCATCAATGGATGAAGTGAAAGATATGTTCCAAGTAAATGTATTTGGATTAGTAGCTTGTACGAAAGCGGTACTACCCTATATGGTGAAAAGGAACGAAGGACATATTATTAATATTGCTTCACTTGCTGGGAAAATTGCAACTCCGAAATCGAGTGCGTATGCAGCGACGAAACATGCCGTATTAGGATTTACGAATAGTTTACGCATGGAGTTGTCTAGTACAAATATTTTCGTAACAGCGATTAATCCAGGTCCGATAGATACAAACTTTTTTGAAATAGCGGATCAATCCGGTACATATGTGAAAAATATGGGACGGTACATGTTAAAACCAACATATGTAGCAGAGCAGATCGTAAAATCGATGCAAACGAAAAGGCGTGAAGTAAACTTACCGAAGTGGATGGGCATTGGTCCGAAATTGTATGCTCTATTCCCAGGTTTATTTGAGCGTGTTGCAGGTAAATCATTAAGTAAAAAATAGGAGATTTCCATATGGAAATCTCCTATTTTTTTATTTTCCAGTCACATAATCGTAAACGATATCCTCCACTGCCTCGTATACATCAATTTCAGTATTTGAATGAATTATCGTTTGAATATGTTTAATTAGCATTTCCTGATCCTCATTTGAAATAGGATTACATTGATATTGTTGAAAACTTTTTATGATCATTTTCTCAATTAATTTCTCATTCATGTTTTTCCCCGCCTGTATGTATACATGTATTGTTTTCCCCGGTATTAACGGGCAGTAAAACTCCCACCTTAAAATTCGGCTAGAGCAAAGAAGTTAGGTGGGAGATCGACTGCCCCTAAACGCCCGATTGGTGTGGGCTAATAATCAGTGGGGATGAACAAAAACCCACTGATTATAGTTTCACTTTATTGTACTTGAAGTGAAATAAAAAAACTACTATACGCTATTTGTGCATAAAAATTCGGTTATGTATATTGTTTTTCTAGTAAAATTAAGTTTTTTTAAGTTTATAAAATTTATAAATATTTAATTGACTCTATAAATATACAATATTATAATCATACTTAATTTAAAGAATCGATATGAGGAGGAGCATATGAAAGTCGCAATTATTGGAGCAACTGGGTATGGAGGTATTGAGTTAATTCGGTTAATAGAGCAACATCCATATTTTTCGATAGCCTCTCTCCATTCTTTTTCGCAAGTTGGCGAGTGTATAACAAATGTATATCCGCATTTTCAAAATGTTCTTGTCCATACGTTACAAGAAATTGATGCGGAGGAAATAAAGAAGAAAGCAGAAATTGTATTTCTAGCAACCCCAGCAGGAGTGTCGGCAGAGTTAACTCCAAAATTATTAGCAGTAGGTTTAAAAATAATTGACCTATCTGGAGACTTTCGTATGAAAGATCCTTCGACATATGAACAGTGGTATAAAAGGGTTGCTGCAAAAGAAAAAGTTCTTAAGGAAGCTGTATATGGGTTAAGTGAATGGAAAAGGTCCGAGATTCAAAATGCAATTTTAATTGCAAACCCAGGATGTTTTGCTACAGCCGCATTATTAGCGATATTGCCGTTAGTACGTAGTGGCATGATTGAAGAAGATTCCATTATTATTGATGCGAAATCAGGAGTATCTGGAGCGGGCAAAACGCCAACAACAATGACTCACTTTCCTGAGTTATACGATAACTTGCACATTTATAAAGTAAATGAGCATCAACACATTCCTGAGATTGAGCAAATGCTTGCAGAGTGGAATAGGGAAACGAAGCCAATCACGTTTAGTACACATTTAATACCGATATCACGGGGGATTATGGTTACACTTTATGCGAAAGTAAAACGAGAAATGGAAATAGAACAACTTCAAAAATTATATGAAGAAACATATGAACAATCGGCTTTTATTCGAATTCGCATGCAAGGAGAGTTTCCAAGTCCGAAAGAAGTGAGGGGCTCAAATTATTGTGATATGGGGATAGCTTACGATGAAAGAACAGGAAGAGTGACAGTCGTTTCTGTTATAGACAATATGATGAAAGGTGCGGCTGGGCAAGCGATTCAAAATGCAAACATAGTAGCGGGACTAGAAGAAACAACAGGTTTACAACATATGCCGCTTTATCTATAAGGGGGACAGGATGATTAAAGTAGAGTCTATAACAAAATTAGAAAATGGTTCAATTGTAACGCCAAAAGGCTTTTCGGCAATCGGTACTGCAATTGGTTTAAAAAAAGAAAAAAAGGATTTAGGTGTAATCATTTGTGAAGTGCCAGCATCATGCGCCGCTGTTTATACAACGAATCAAATACAAGCAGCCCCGCTGCAAGTAACGAAAGACAGTATAGCAGCTGAGGGGAAATTACAAGCGATTGTCGTCAATAGTGGAAATGCAAATGCTTGTACAGGAATGAAAGGCTTACAAGATGCTTACGAGATACGTGCATTAGGGGCCGAACATTTTGGAGTGAAAGAAAATTACGTTGCAGTAGCTTCAACAGGTGTAATTGGTGTTCCTTTACCGATGGATATAATCCGAAAGGGAGTTGCAAATCTTATCCCGACGAAGGAAGTAAGTGAAGCTCATTCTTTTTCTGAAGCGATTTTAACGACGGATCTTATAACGAAAGAAACGTGCTATGAGATGATGATTGATGGGAAGAAAGTGACGATTGCTGGTGTTGCGAAAGGTTCAGGGATGATTCACCCAAATATGGCAACGATGCTAAGTTTTATTACGACAGATGCTCATATAGAGCATGACGTATTGCAAACAGCACTATCACAAATAACGAATCATACATTTAATCAAATTACGGTGGATGGAGATACTTCTACGAATGATATGGTCATCGTTATGGCAAGTGGATTATCAGAAACGAAACCAATCAATATGGAACATGCAGATTGGGAAACTTTCGTATTTGCTTTACAGAAGGTATGTGAAGATTTAGCGAAAAAAATTGCACAAGATGGTGAAGGTGCTACGAAGTTAATAGAAGTAAATGTGCTAGGAGCTCGAACGAATGAAGAGGCAAAGAAAATTGCAAAGCAAATAGTCGGTTCGAGTCTTGTGAAAACAGCAATACATGGTGAAGACCCAAATTGGGGGCGAATTATTAGCAGTATGGGACAAAGTGAAGTAGCGATTCATCCGGATACAATTGATATTACTCTACAATCTATCGCTGTGTTAAAAAATAGTGAGCCTCAAATGTTTTCTGAAGAGGAAATGAAAAGGAAATTAAAAGAACATGAAATTGTGATGGATGTGTATTTACATTTAGGAGAAGAGACCGGATCAGCTTGGGGCTGTGACTTAAGTTATGAATATGTGAAAATAAACGCTTGTTATCGTACATAAGGAGAGGGAAGATGAGCGATTATATTGTAGTGAAATGCGGCGGTAGTATGTTGGATCAATTAAATGATGTGTTTTTTGATTGTATAAAGAAATTGCAACAGAAGTATAAAGTAGTGATTGTCCATGGTGGCGGCCCAGAAATTGATGCGCAATTAAAAGATTGTAACATCAAAGTAGAAAAAAGAGATGGGTTACGAGTAACACCAAAGGAAGTTATGGATATTGTTCAAATGGTGCTATGTGGAAGTACGAATAAAAGATTTGTAATGAAGTTGCAAAGGCATAATTTACTTGCGGTAGGTTGTTCAGGGTGTGACGGCAATTTACTTCAAGTTCAACCTGTCAGCGAAGAAATAGGATATGTGGGAGAAGTAAGTTATGTCGAAACAGCCTTACTAAAAGGATTGATAACTTTGAATTATATTCCTGTTATTGCTCCAATCGGGATAAATGATAATGAGATTTATAACATAAATGCGGATACAGCTGCAGCTGGAATTGCAGCCGCTTTATCCGCAAAAGAACTCATCTTTATTACGGATGTAGATGGAATATTACATGAAGGAAAGTTAGTAAAGAAAACGGATGAAATTGAAATTGTTACTTTAATAGAAAAAGGAGTTATTACAGGCGGGATGATTCCGAAGGTACAGGCGGCACTAGCGTCATTAAAAATGGGAGTGCAGAAGATAAGTATTGTGAACGGTACAAAAGATTTTACTGAAGTTACGGGAGAGTGTATCGGAACGACGGTAACGAAAGGAGTAAGTATCGTATGACAAGTCATCTTTTTCAAACGTATGGGAGAAGAAATATTGAGCTTGTAAAGGGAAGTGGAACGAAAGTTATTGATAAAAATGGTAAGCAATATTTAGATATCACATCAGGAATTGGCGTATGTAATTTAGGACATTGTCACCCTACTGTTATGAAAGCTGTCCAAGAGCAACTTAATGATTTATGGCATATATCTAACCTGTTTATAAACAGCTTACAAGAAGAAGTCGCGTCATTATTAACAGAAAATATAGCATTAGATTCTGTTTTTTTCTGTAATAGCGGGGCAGAGGCGAATGAAGCTGCGTTGAAGCTAGCTCGTAAGCATACTGGAAAATCTCTCGTCGTAACATGCCAGCAGTCTTTTCACGGTAGAACATTCGCAACGATGAGTGCGACGGGTCAAAATAAAGTGAAAGAAGGGTTTGGTCCGCTCCTTCCGTCTTTTTTACATACCCCTTTTAACGACGTGAAGGCGTTAGAGGAAGTAATGAATGAAGAAGTCGCGGCGGTAATGGTAGAAGTTGTTCAAGGAGAGGGAGGAGTCATACCTGCTAATCTATCTTTTTTGAAAGCAATTGAAACATTATGCAATAAATTCGGTTCCTTATTTATTATTGACGAAGTACAAACAGGAATTGGAAGAACAGGGACATTATTTGCTTATGAACAAATGGGAATACATCCTCATATCGTTACTACCGCTAAGGCGCTTGGAAATGGCATTCCGGTTGGAGCGATGATTGGCAGGAAAGAACTTGGAACATCGTTTACTGCAGGATCACACGGTTCAACGTTTGGTGGAAATTATATTGCAATGGCTGCAGCGAAAGAAGTATTGCAAGTAAGTAAGAATCCATCATTTTTAAAAGAGGTAAAGGAAAAGGGCGAGTACGTATTACAGAAGTTGCGAGAGGAATTACGACATGTTGAATGTATTCAAAATATACGTGGTAAGGGGCTTATGATTGGAATTGAATGTACGCATGAAGTTGCAAGTTTTATAGAACAACTAGAAAAAGAGGGACTTCTCGTATTACAAGCAGGATCTAATGTGATAAGACTATTACCACCACTTATTGTAACGAATGAAGAGTTAGAACAGGCAGTATATATGATAAAAAAAGTAGTTTGTACAAAAAACGTATCAATCATATAAGGGGGAAGTTTCATGTCAACTGTACAAGTACCAAAATTAAATACGAAAGATCTTTTAACATTAGAAGAACTGACGCAAGAAGAAATCATTTCTTTAATTGAGTTCGCTATATATTTAAAAAAGAATAAGCAGGAGCCTTTATTACAAGGCAAAATATTAGGGCTTATCTTTGATAAACATTCAACTCGTACTCGCGTATCTTTTGAAGCAGGAATGGTACAGCTTGGGGGACATGGCATGTTTTTAAGTGGGAAAGAGATGCAAATCGGAAGAGGAGAAACCGTTTCAGATACTGCGAAAGTATTATCTCATTATATTGATGGGATCATGATACGTACATTCTCACATGCAGATGTAGAAGAGCTTGCAAAAGAATCGAGTATTCCTGTTATTAACGGTTTAACGGATGATCATCATCCTTGTCAAGCGTTGGCAGATTTAATGACAATATATGAAGAAACAAATACATTTAAAGGAATAAAATTGGCTTATGTAGGTGACGGAAATAACGTATGTCATTCATTGTTGTTAGCGAGTGCAAAAGTCGGAATGCATATGACTGTTGCAACGCCTGTAGGGTATGAACCGAATGAAGAGATTGTAAAAAAAGCGTTAGCGATTGCCAAGGAAACAGGAGCTGAAATTGAAATTTTGCATAACGCTGAATTAGCAGTGAGTAAAGCAGATTTCATTTATACTGACGTTTGGATGAGCATGGGGCAAGAGGGAGAAGAAGAGAAATATACTTTATTTCAACCATATCAAATCAATAACAAACTTGTTAAGCATGCGAAGCAAACATATCGTTTCTTACACTGTTTACCTGCCCATCGTGAAGAAGAAGTAACAGGAGAAATTATAGATGGACCACAGTCTATTGTCTTTGAGCAAGCTGGTAATCGATTGCATGCGCAAAAAGCATTATTAGTAAGTTTATTTAAAAATGTAGAAGAGCTTTCCTAAATGATGTGCACCCCAATTGTTAAGCACGAATAACAATTGGAGGTGTGCTTTTTAGATTGAAATGTCGTATGTATATTTGGTTAACTATCTCTATATCATTTATAATAAAAAGAGTAAACTAAATTTGTTTTTCATATCATGTAAGGACATACTAGATAGAAAAAATATAGTTAAAGAGATGATGAATTTGAAAACAACTAAGAAAACATATTCGTTTTTTCAGCGGATGTGGAGAATATTAAAGTTTCAATATTATAAGTTGCTTCGATCGCCAGAAGGCGCGAAGAAAGTATCGTTAGGTTTTGCTATAGGATTTGGTTTAGAAATGTTAGTCATTTATACGGCATCGCTCGTATATGTAATATTTTATCCGATCGTTCGATTAGCAAGGGGATCTTTTCCTGCTGCGGTTATTGGCAATATTATTGGGAAAATATCGTTTCTACCGATATTTTTATTTCCATTTGCTTATGCGTTAGGAAAAATGATATATCCATTTCATGTACAAAAAATACATCATGAACCATTTACGATATCTGACTTGTTTTCGAGTCATATTTTTACGATATTAAAGGGGTTAGTGCAGAGTGAAGTGTATGTATTAATTGGAATGACGATTTTAGGAGTGGTGCTTGGGGGAATTTCATATTTCGTTGTGCATTATTTATATGAAAAGAACCGTAAGTTACGTTTGAAGAATAGAAAGAAACGAGTGAGAGAACCACTCATGCAAATATAAAGAGTGTCACATTCATTTTCTCCTTTGAATATGTTTAAGAAAAAGGGGGAGAGAATGAATGTATTATTATTACGTACCGCAAGTATATCCATATGTAAATTATCATCCGGTTTATGATATGAATAGACAATACGAATTATATCGACAACAACAATTACAGCAATTGCCACAAATACCATCACAACAGCCTACGCAAGATCAAAAACCATATTTAACGACATGGCCGTATTCAAATGTATACTATGGTAATTATTACGAATCATAAAGCTGCTTCTATTTAGAAGCAGCTTTATGCGTTTGTTTTCAAAATTAAATTTTGAATGGTTTGAAGAGAATGGATGAGCTTCTCACGCTCTTCCTCAGATAATGTTTGGAAATTTTCTTTTAATTTGTCTAAAATGAATTGTTGATACTGATTTACTAACAATTTCCCTTCAGCTGTTAGGGAAATTAAAATGACCCGTCGATCTTTTTCGCTATAATGACGCTCTATTAGTTCTTCTTGAATCAGTTTGTTTAATAGAGGTGTCATGTTAGGCCGTGAAATCGCTAGCCGCTTGCCGATTTCGGAAACTGCTAATGTGCCATTTTCATGCAGAAGCAGTAATACTTGTGTATGTGATGGCGGCATATGTCTTTGAGAAGAAAATTCTCCAGGAAGCATAAATTTGCGATAAAAAAGAGGCACTAGCGAAAGAAGATGATCAACAATACGTTCCCACTCGCGTGATTCCATATAAAGGCCCCCTTCCACTCTCATTGTAACAAAAAAGACATGTTATAAAAATAGAATTGTTTCATGGAAACTTTAATATTTGTAGGCTAACACTTTTTTTGTAAATGAATCGGCAATAATCGTATAGCCTTTATCATTTGGGTGTACTTGGTCAAAGAGTAATTCTTTTTTATCATTCGATATTAATTTACGAATTGGTAAAACGATAGATGGTTGATTTGCTTTTGAAATGGAATAAACGGATTCATTCCAGCCATCTAAAAACATATCTGCATAACTGGCGATGGAGTCATCGAGTTGTAACGGGTTATAGAGTTCAGAAAGAATGAGTAAAGCATCCGGATTTTGATCTCGAACTGTCTTTACAATATTTTTTATATCCGCTTCAAAATGAGCTTTTTCTTTATTTAACATTTTAATACCATCTATAACACCGACATCACGATTTAAACGGAATAAATTATTTCCTCCAATATTAATTGTAATGATATTTGCTGCTCTAATTTTTTGCTTTACATCTTCTGATTGCACTTTTTTAGCGAGACGATCTGTTGTAAGACCGTTTATTCCAAGGTTTTCTACCGTAATTGGTTTATGAATTTGTGCTTCTATTTGTCTAGAAGCTAATTCAGCAAATCCCCCTTGTGTCGATCCATATCCTTTGGCGAGCGAATCACCTAGTACGAGATGATAAAAGGAATCGTTTGTTTGCTTATCAATCCAACTTGGAGTAGATGTTTTTTCTGTGTTTTCTTCGGGTTCATTTTGTTTTGTCTCATCGTTCTTTTCAAAATAAGAATAAGAAATGATTAGAAGGAGGAGACAAACAATTGTTAAGATGACTTTTTTCATATATTCATCCTCCTTGTAATTGGTAATTGTATCATATTCAGCAGTATTAACAATGTAAGGGCATATTATATGTTTATGAAAAGTTTACAATAACTTTACAGAAAATTTGTAGAAGTATGTCAAAAAATATTGACGATATGAAAGTACATTATATATGATAATGTCAGATAAGGTGAAATTTTAATGAGTAGTGCTTTATTTCCAACTAAGTAAAGTTTCACTAATCGGGCGTTTAAGGGGACTCCTCATTAGCGCAGGATGAAATGAAAATCTTGTCTCTAATAGAAGAAAAAAGGTATGTGGTTAGAGGCAAATAGAGGTTTATTTCATTATTTTGGGTAATTGTATAAGGGGGATTTTTTGTGAAAAAGTCAAAAAAAATGCTAGCTGGAGCAACTCTTGCTATTGGTGTAATAGCACCACAAGTGTTGCCAACAACAGCTCATGCGGATGAGAACAATGGGGAGAGTACGGTTAACTTACGAATTCTAGAAACATCAGATATTCACGTTAACTTAATGAATTACGATTATTATCAAACGAAAACAGATAATAAAGTAGGTCTCGTGCAAACGGCAACACTTGTTAATAAAGCACGTGAAGAAGCGAAGAACTCTGTCCTATTTGATGATGGGGATGCATTACAAGGGACACCGCTTGGAGATTATGTAGCGAATAAAATAAATGATCCGAAGAAGCCTGTGGATCCTAGTTATACACATCCATTATATCGTGTAATGAATTTAATGAAGTATGACGTCATCTCTCTTGGGAATCATGAATTTAACTACGGTTTAGACTATTTAAACAAAGTAATTAGTAAAACAGAGTTCCCGGTTATTAACTCGAACGTCTATAAGGACGATAAAGATAATAATGAAGAGAACGACCAAAACTACTTTAAACCATATCATGTTTTTGAAAAAGAAGTAGAAGATGAATCAGGTCAAAAGCAAAAAGTGAAAATTGGCGTAATGGGATTTGTTCCACCTCAAGTTATGAACTGGGATAAAGCGAATTTAGAAGGAAAAGTGAAAGCGAAAGATATAGTTGAAACAGCGAAGAAAATGGTGCCAAAAATGAAAGCAGAAGGTGCAGATGTTATCGTTGCACTAGCGCATTCCGGTGTTGATAAGAGTGGATACAACGTTGGCATGGAAAACGCGTCGTATTATTTAACAGAGGTTCCTGGTGTAGATGCAGTATTAATGGGACATTCACATACTGAAATGAAGGATGTATTTAATGGTGTTCCAGTTGTAATGCCTGGTGTCTTTGGAAGTAACCTAGGTATTATTGATATGCAATTGAAAAAGGTAAACGGAAAATGGGAAATACAAAAAGAGCAATCGAAGCCGCAACTTCGTCCGATTGCTGATAGTAAAGGGAACCCATTAGTAAAATCTGATCAAGAATTAGTTAATGAAATTAAAGATGATCATCAAGCGACAATTGATTATGTGAATACAGCTGTAGGAAAAACGACAGCGCCAATTAATAGTTATTTCTCATTAGTACAAGATGATCCTTCTGTACAACTTGTAACAAATGCGCAGAAATGGTATGTAGAAAAGTTATTTGCTGAAAATGGACAGTACAGCAAATATAAAGGAATTCCAGTTTTATCTGCAGGAGCACCATTTAAAGCAGGTGGCCGAAACGGTGCTACATATTATACGGATATTCCAGCTGGAACGTTAGCGATTAAAAACGTGGCAGATTTATATGTATATCCAAATACGTTATATGCTGTAAAAGTAAATGGGGCACAAGTGAAAGAATGGCTTGAAATGTCTGCAGGTCAGTTTAATCAAATTGATCCAAAGAAAACAGAAGAACAGCCGTTAGTAAATATAGGCTATCCTACATATAACTTCGATATTTTAGATGGCTTAAAATACGAAATTGATGTAACACAACCAACGAAATACGATAAAGCTGGAAAAGTTGTAAATGCAAATACGAATCGTATTATAAATATGACATATGAAGGTAAGCCAGTAGCTGACAATCAAGAGTTCATCGTCGCTACAAATAACTATCGCGGAAGTAGCCAAACGTTCCCAGGTGTAAGTAAAGGAGAAGTTGTATACCAATCACAAGATGAAACACGTCAAATCATTGTGAAGTATATGCAAGAAACACCAGTTATTGATCCAGCAGCAGATAAAAATTGGACGTTTAAACCGATTGTTGCAGATAAATTACACACAACATTCGATTCTTCACCAAATGCACAAAAGTATATAAAGAAAGATGGGAAAATATCATATGTTGGACCATCTGAAAATGAATTTGCTAAATATGCAATTGATATAACGAAGAAGAACGATGATGATAAGGAAACTGGTGGAGAGAATCCAACGACACCGCCAACAGGTGAAGGGAATAATGGAGGAAATCCAACGACACCACCAACAGGTGAAGGCAGTAATGGAGGAAATCCAACGACACCACCAACAGCTGAAGGCAGTAATGGAGAAAATCCAACGACACCACCAACAAATGAAGATAATAATGGAAATAATGCAGGATCTGGACAAACTACAACGGATAATCAAAACTCAAAAGAAACAATAACTGTAAGTGAAAATAAAGAAGAACGTGATTTACCGAAAACAGGTACAAGTGTTGCTTCTACAATTGGAGCAGGTTTGGCGTTTGTTGGAGCGGGATTACTTCTGTTATTTAGAAGAAAGAAAGCAAATAAATAGTCGAGAAATATAAAAAAGGATTACCGATTTAGGTAATCCTTTTTAGTATATTATGAAATTGGTACTGCTTTTTCTTTCTTCCATGAAAGACCAAATCCAGTGAAACCAACAATAATTGTTAAGACTGGGCAAGCTAAACAGAAAATTGCGTATGGAAGGTAATCGAATGTTGGAACGCTAAGGACGTTTGTTAAGAATACGCCACTTACACCCCATGGTACGAGCGGGTTAATAACTGTACCTGCATCTTCTAATACGCGTGATAAATTACGACGCTCTAAACCAACTTCATCGTATTTAGTAGCAAATGCTTGTCCTGTTAAAACGATTGATAAGTACTGCTCACCAAGTAAGAAGTTTACACCAATTGCAGTTGAAGCAGTAGAAATAATTAAGCGTGTGCTATTTTTTACGAAGCTAGAGATGATATTCATGAGCTGCGTGATAATACCCATTCCTTGTAATAATCCTCCCATACAAAGTGCTAGGAAAATAAGCGCAATCGACATCATCATGCTTTGTAGACCACCGCGAGATAGTAAGCTATCAATATCTTTAATACCAGTTTTAGAAACGTAGCCGTCTTGCATAATTTTCATTAAATCAGCTAAAGAAGTGCTAGGTTTAAAAATAAAGAGAATAATAATTCCTACCACAATTCCTGCAAGCAATGTTGGAACAGCTGGAACTTTTTTAAATGCGAATAGGAACAGTAATAAAATTGGAATAAGTGTAACGATAGAAATCGTTGCATTTTTCTCTAATGTGCTAATAAATTTTGTGAAGTCAACGTCTCCACTCGTACCGCTTCCTAAAATGAAAAATGCGATAAAAGCAATAATGAAAGCTGGAACTGTTGTCCAAAGCATGTTACGAATATGCTCAAATAAATCTACACCCGTTACAGCAGGAGCTAAGTTTGTTGTATCAGATAAAGGAGACATTTTATCTCCAAAGAATGCGCCAGAAATAATTGCACCAGCGATTAGAGCCGGATCGTATCCGAGAGCACTACCCATACCCATAAAGGCAAGTCCTACAGTTGCGGCAGTTGTAAAGGCGCTACCTATACTTGTTCCAACAATTGCACAAACTACAAAAACAGTTGGAACGAAAATTTTAGGAGATACAATCTGGAAGCCGTATACCATTAAAGTTGGAATTGTTCCAGCAGCGATCCAAACACTAATTAATACGCCTACCAGTAAGAAAATAAAAATAGATGGAATACCAGCTGAAATACTACTGATCATCCCTTTTTCCATAGTAGACCAAGAGATTTTTTTCATAAATCCAAATGCTAATAAAAGAACGATACCAAATAAAATTGGGATGTGTGGTGAAACTTCTAATTGGATAACACTAAAGCCAATACAGAAAAAGATAAATAATGTTAAAAGAACAGATTCAATTTTTGAAACCATTGTTTTTCCCTCCTAAGTAATCTAAAATAGCTCTTTTTTATATAAAATTCGCCAATATTGTATATTTCCTTCTAAAATTTAGAATTTTGTGACAAATTACCGGTAATTGTTGATCCTTCAATATGATACGGAAATGATTGGATAAAAAAACGTCCCTGCATATAATTATGCAGGGACGAAGAAATCGCGGTACCACCCTAGCTTGTGAAATGAATGTATCACAAAATAAAGGGTCGTATGATATGCGCTAATAAAATAAAAACGCCCCTGCAATATATGCAGGGACGAAAAATTCGCGGTACCACCCTAAATTGTGAAACAGTTTCGTTTCACCACTCTTTAGATATAACGGTCTATAACCGTCTTTCACTACTCCTTACGTTTCGCAAAAGAAGCTCCAGGGGGTAATTCATAATTCGCTCTGTACTGGTTCGCACCGACCACCAGCTCTCTGAAATCAGAAATCGAAATACTACTAAATCCTATCAATGCCGATTCATATGATGTTAGTTAAATTTTTATCACATTTTCATCTTATATGTCAATAAAAATGTTCAATATTTTTTTAGGGAAATAAAGGTTAAATGTTTTTAATGTTCTAAATTTGTACGTTATAATGAATTTGAAAGGGGAGGAAAGAGTGAAGAAAAAAATAATTCTTTTTACCACCTTACTAGTCATTGGCGGAAGTGCTGGAATTTACACAGCTTTTGCAGCTGAGTCAGAGCAGGCGAAACAAAAGCAAATACAGCAGTCAGAAGCGAAGAAAGTGAAAGAAGATGAAGAGAAGAAGTCGATGGAAAAAGCAGCTGAGAAACTAGGAGTTTCTACTGAAGGGAAAACAAAAGAAGAGGTTACGAAAGAAGTAAATACCGCAAGATTTGAGAAGCGCCATGATTTATTAATTGAACATGCAAAACAACTTGGAATTGATACAGAAGGAAAAAAAGATGAAGAGATTATTTTAGAAATCGGAAAGATACAACACGGAAAGTAGAACAACTTATCGTATGATAAGTTGTTCTTTTTTAAGAACTATTTGATTTAAAAATAATTGACAGTCATTTAAATTTAATGTTAACTTTATTTATAAATTAGTTAACATTAGGGGTGACAATTGTGACTGTTAATAGTAATACGACTGAAAAATCGTCTTATACATATGAAGAATTATCGGAGAAAAATAAAGCTTATGTATGGCATCCGTTTACACAAATGAAAGATTATTTAGAAGAAGATCCTGTCATTATTGAACGTGGAGAGGGAAGAAAGCTATACGATGTAAATGGAAATGAATATTGGGATGGTGTTTCATCTATTTGGTTAAATGTTCACGGACATCAAGTACCAGAATTAGATGAAGCAATTCGTGAGCAATTAAATAAAATTGCCCATTCTACTATGCTAGGACTTGCTAACGTTCCATCTATTTTATTAGCAGAAAAAATAATTGAAGTTGTGCCAGAAGGTTTGAAGAAAGTATTCTATTCAGACTCCGGTTCTAGCGCTGTTGAAATTGCAATTAAGATGGCCTTTCAATATTGGCAGCATAAAGGAAAACCGAAGAAACAAAGATTTGTTACATTAAAAGAAGCATATCACGGTGATACAATTGGAGCTGTTTCAGTAGGAGCGATAGACTTGTTTCACCAAGTGTATAGTTCACTTTTATTTGAGGCAATTAAAATGCCGTATCCATATACATATCGTTCTCCTTATGGAAATAATAAGGAGGAAATTGTGAAAAAACATTTAGAAGAAATGGAAGAGCTGCTCAAAGAAAAGCATGAAGAAATTGCGGCGATTATTGTAGAGCCTTTAATGCAAGGTGCTGGCGGTATGATTACAATGCCAAAAGGATACTTAAGAGGGCTCCGTACTTTATGTACAAAATATAATGTTTTATTTATTACAGATGAGGTAGCGACTGGATTTGGGCGTACCGGGAAAATGTTTGCATGTGAACATGAAAATGTAACGCCAGATATTTTAACAGCCGGAAAAGGTTTAACAGGTGGATATTTACCAGTTGCAATCACCGTAACGACAGATGAAATTTATAATGCCTTTTTAGGAGACTATGAAGAACAAAAAACGTTTTTCCACGGTCATAGTTATACAGGGAATCCGTTAGGGTGTGCGGTAGCCATTGCGAATCTAGAGATATACGAGAAAACAAATTTAATAGAAGAAGTGGCACGTAAGACAGAATATGTGGCGACGCAATTAGAATCGCTCTTTGCATATAAACATGTAGGGGATATTCGTCAGTGCGGGTTAATGATTGGAATTGAACTTGTGAAGAATAAGGAAACGAAAGAAGCGTTTGAATGGACAGAGAGAGTCGGTGTTCAAGTGTGTAAACGCTCAAGAGAGCTGGGCATGATTTTGCGGCCACTCGGCAATACAATTGTATTTATGCCTCCTCTTGCTTCTACAATTGATGAGATTGATGATATGTTACATATTTTGTATAAAGCAATCTCGGATGTTACGGAGGGAGAATAATGAACGGTTTTTTTGTAACAGCAACGGATACTGAAGTAGGGAAAACTGTAGTTGCCGGTGCATTAGCAGGTGTATTTAGAGAATTGGGATATAACATCGGGGTATATAAACCGTTGCAAAGTGGACATGTTGCATCAAATCCAGAGGGAGATGCAGCAAGGTTAAAAGCATTATCAGGTGTACCGGCAAAAGAAGATGAAATTTGCCCTTATTCTATTGAAGAGCCTCTTGCTCCGAGACTTGCCATGAAAAGAGCTGGAAGAGTAGTACATTTAAAAGACATTACGGATCATTATAATGAACTCTTGAAAGAGTTTAATAGCCTATTTGTAGAAGGAGCAGGTGGACTGGCTGTTCCATATACAGAAGACGCTTTAGTAATTGATTTCGCAAAGGAATTACAGCTTCCTCTTATTATAGTCGCACGCCCTACATTAGGAACAGTAAATCATACAGTTTTAACGATTGCTTATGCAAAGGCACAGGGCTTAACAGTAGCAGGTGTAATTTTATCCGGCTGCAAAGAATGTGAAATGGAAAGAGTACAAGAAAATAAAGAAATGATTGAAGAGCTAAGTGGGGTACCGGTTTTAGGGTTATTACCATTCTTTGAAGGGGCGTTTACAAAAGAAGAAGTCTTGGAATCTGCAAAAGAGTATATAATGATTTCAAAATTAGAGGAGTTCATCCGAAATGAATCAAACGTGGCGCACACATCTTCAATCTAAATTGCAACAATTAAATGAGCAAGGGCAGTATCGCAATTTGCATGTAACCGAACAAGCAGAAGAGACATGGCTTATTCGAGATGAAAAAAGGATGCTAAATTTAGCGTCAAATAATTATTTAGGGTTAGCTGGAGATGAGAGGTTAAAAGAAGCTGCTATTGCATGCACAAGAAAATATGGAACTGGGGCGACGGCATCAAGGCTCGTTGTAGGAAATTATTCACTGTATGAAGAGGTTGAGAGAAGTATATGCGATTGGAAAGGCACTGAAAAATCCTTAGTTGTAAATAGCGGATATACCGCAAATATTGGAGTGATTTCTTCGTTAGCCTGTCGTCACGATATTGTGTTTAGTGACAAATTAAATCACGCAAGCATCGTGGATGGAATTATATTAAGCGGAGCAGAGCATAAAAGGTATCGTCATAATGATTTAGATCACTTAGAGAAGCTGTTGCAAGTAGCACCGCCAAAAAAGAAGAAATTAATCGTAACAGATACTGTTTTTAGTATGGATGGTGATACTGCATATTTAAGAGATTTAGTGCAAATGAAAGAGAAATACGGGGCAATTATGATAGTTGATGAAGCACATGCGAGTGGGATATATGGAATTGATGGAGCAGGATTGTCTCATATAGAAAAAAATATTGCTCAAAACATTGATATACATATGGGGACGTTTAGCAAGGCTTTAGGGTGTTATGGGGCGTATTTGACAGGTGATGCAATGTATATAGAGTATTTACAGAATATGATGAGAAGCTTTATTTTTACTACTGCTTTACCACCAGGAACGTTAGGGGCGGTACAAAAAGCAATTGAAATTGTGAAAGATGATAATGAAAGAAGAGAGAGACTTATAGAGAATGGAGCCTATTTTAGGACACATTTGCAAGAAGCTGGTTTTGATATTGGGAATAGCTCAACTCATATTGTACCGATTGTAGTCGGTTCAAATGAAACAGCTTTACGGTTTAGTAGAAGGCTGCAAGAGGTAGGTATTGCAGCAATTGCAATTCGTCCACCAACGGTTCCAGTTAATAGTTCACGGGTCCGTTTTGCGGTTACGTCCCAACATACAATAGCTGATTTGAAATGGGCTATTCAGCATATTATACGCATTGGTAAAGAAGAGGGGTTTTTCGTATGAAAGAGCTAAAGATTATTTTTATTCCTGGGTGGGGAATGGAAGAAGGTGTTTGGACTTTAGTTCTGCCGTATTTTAAAGGATATTCTGTTCAATGTATCAATTGGCGTAATGTGAAAGAACAAAGTGAATTTGCGGGGCGAATAATTGATGTAGCAAAAGATGAAAATGTAATTTTAGTTGGATGGTCACTAGGAGCGTTAGCAGCAGTTCAAGCTCATAAAAGGGTTAAGGCAAAAGGTATTGTACTAATTGGTGGTACTGCCAAATTTACAAATACGAGCGATTATAAGAGTGGATGGAATACTCTGCATGTAGAACGGCTGAAAAAGAATTTAACGAGAAAGAAAGAAGATACGCTCAAGCGGTTTTATGAAAATATGTTCACGAAAGATGAGCTGAAAGAGAATAAAAGGTTTGAAGATATGATAAAACGCTTTAAAGGTGATTCTATTCAGTCTTTGCAATTAGGTTTGGAGTATTTAATAGAAGCAGATATGAGAGAAGAACTGAAAGAAATTAAAGTCCCTATACTACTTATTCACGGAGAGCAGGATGTAATTTGTCCATGGTCTGCAGCGCGTAGTATGGCGGAGAATGAGACTGCCACGCTCAAGATAGTAAGTGAGGCTGGACACGCATTATGCGTAACGAATTTCGAATATTGCGGAAATGAGATAATTCAATTTGTAGAGGGGATACGACATGATCAACAAAACGTTACTTCAAAAACGGTTTAACGTGGCAGCTGTATCCTACGATCAATATGCAAATGTACAAAAAAAGATGGCACATTCATTACTTTCTACATTGAATCGGCGATGTAGTGCAAATGCATCGATACGTATTTTAGAACTTGGATGCGGGACAGGATATGTTACAGAGCAATTATCAAACTTATTTCCGAAAGCACATATTACAGCCATTGATTTTGCTGAAAGTATGATTGAGGTTGCGAAAACTAGACAAAATGTGAAAAATGTAATGTTTTACTGTGAGGATATCGAAAGATTACGACTAGAAGGAACGTATGATGTCATTATTTCGAATGCTACATTTCAATGGCTAAATGATTTAAAACAAGTGATAAGAAATTTATTTCATCATTTGTCTATAGATGGGATATTACTCTTTTCAACGTTTGGACATGAAACATTTCAAGAATTGCATGCTTCATTCCAGCGGGCGAAAGAAGAAAAAAATATACAAAATGAAAAATCGATTGGGCAACGTTTTTATTCGAAAAATCAGTTGCGCCATATGTGTGAAATAGAAACAGGGGATGTGCATGTTTCTGAAACATGTTACATAGAGAGATTTACAGAAGTTAGGGAGTTTCTACACTCTATTCGAAAAGTAGGAGCGACCAATAGTAATGAAGAATCATATTGTCAAAGTCCCTCACTCTTTCGTACGATGCTTCGCATATACGAAAGAGACTTCACGGAAAATGAAGGGATAATGGCGACGTATCATGCTTTATTTATGCATATAACAAAAGAGGGGAAGAGATGAAATGAAACAAGTACAAACAAAAAGGGATTGGAAAAAACTTGCGCATGACGTAGTAGAAGAGAAAATGATTACGAAAGAGGATGCAATTGCAATATTAGAAGCTGATGATACAGAAATTTTAGAAATTATGAATGCAGCTTACATCATTCGCCATCATCACTTTGGTAAGAAAGTAAAATTGAATATGATTATTAATACGAAATCTGGATTATGTCCTGAAGATTGCGGATATTGTTCACAGTCTATTATTTCAGAGGCGCCGATTGATAAATATGCATGGTTAACGCAGGAAAAGATTGTAGAAGGAGCACACGAAGCAATTCGCCGTAAAGCGGGTACATATTGTATTGTAGCATCTGGTCGTCGCCCGACCGATAAAGAGGTGAATCACGTAATTGGAGCAGTTAAGGAGATTCGTGAAACGACAGATTTGAAGATTTGTTGTTGTTTAGGTTTCTTAAACGAAGATCAAGCAGGACGTTTAGCAGAAGCGGGTGTACATCGTTATAACCACAACTTAAATACACATGCAAATAATTACGAAAGTATTTGCTCCACTCATACGTATGACGATCGTGTTGATACAGTTCAAAAAGCAAAACAAGCGGGCATTTCACCATGCTCTGGGGCGATTTTTGGAATGGGAGAGACAATAGAAGAACGTGCTGAAATTGCATTTGAATTACAACGTATAGATGCAGATTCAATTCCATGTAATTTCCTTGTTGCTGTAAAGGGTACGCCGCTTGAAGGACAAAAAGAATTAACGCCGGTAGAATGTTTAAAAGTGCTGGCGATGATGCGTTTTGTAAACCCAACGAAAGAAATTCGCATTTCAGGAGGACGTGAAATTAATTTACGTTCTGTACAGCCAATCGGATTATTTGCAGCAAACTCTATCTTTGTCGGGGATTATTTAACGACAGCTGGGCAAGAGCCGACTGCAGACTGGGGTATGATTGAAGATTTGGGATTTGAGATTGAAGAATGTGCATTATAAGATAGATAAAAAGCAAACTTGTAAAAGAGTTTGCTTTTTTGTAAATAAAATGTAATAAATAGTTGTGAACGCTTGATACTATTGGTTTTTGAGCGAAAAAAAGAATTTTGGTGGACGAATTTTCCAAGCCCCAATTGTACATAGTAAATATGTAATTTATATTGGGTTGGAGGATTTTACATGCACAAATATATATTAGCGATTATGACTTGTCTAATTTTACTAAAAGCAATAAGTGCTGATCCAGTTAAGGCTGCTGAAAATCCTGAACAAAAAGAGATGCAACAACGAATTGAACAACATTTTCGAACGAAAGCTGAACATTTTGGATTGAAAACAGAAGGAAAAGATTTAAAGGAAGTGCGAAAAGAAATTACTATTATAGAAGAAGCGAAGAAAAGGGAGAATATATGGAGAACAGCACAAACGCTTCGTATACAAACAGAAGGAAAAACAATGGATGAATTAATAAAAGATGTACGGAAAAAAGTAAAAAAATAAAAAAGAGGCCGCAGCCTCTTTTTTATTTTTTATGCCCATTGTTTTGATAAATGAGCCATTTCAATCGCAGCAACGGCGGATTCATAGCCTTTATTACCAGCTTTCGTGCCCGCGCGTTCAATCGCCTGCTCGATCGTTTCAGTCGTTAATACACCGAAAATAACTGGGATGTCTGTTTGTAGTGATAAAGATGCAACTCCTTTTGCTACTTCATTACAAACGTAATCGTAATGTGTTGTAGCACCACGAATTACAGTACCTAACGTAATAACAGCATCATACTTCCCGCTATTAGCCATCTTTTTAGCGATTAAAGGAATTTCAAATGCACCAGGAACCCAAGCAACATCGATATCAGTTTCTTCTACACCGTGACGCTTTAATCCATCTAAAGCTCCGCCGAGTAACTTACTTGTAATAAATTCATTGAAACGTCCAACAACAACCCCAACTTTTAATCCTGTACCAACTAAATGACCTTCGAATACCATAATGAATCTCTCCCTTTATTATAAGTTTAGTAAATGTCCTAATTTGTTTACTTTCGTTTGTAAATACGTTTTATTCTCTTCTTTTGTTGGCATTTGCAATGGAACACGCTCGATTACTTCTAAATCGTAACCTTGTAAGCCAGCAATTTTTCGTGGGTTATTCGTTAATAATCGTAACTGTTGTAAACCTAAATCTTTTAACATTTGAGCGCCAATACCGTAATCACGCAAATCAGCTGGGAATCCAAGTTTTTCGTTTGCTTCTACCGTATCGAATCCTTCTTCTTGTAACTTATAAGCGCGAAGCTTATTAAGAAGGCCGATGCCTCGTCCTTCTTGTCTCATATAAAGAAGAACGCCTTTTCCTTCACGTTCAATTTGAGCAAGTGCAGCATGGAGTTGTGGTCCGCAATCACAGCGGCATGAGCCAAATACATCTCCTGTTAAGCACTCTGAATGAACGCGTACAAGTACAGGCTCTCCTGTTGAAATATCACCTTTTACGAGTGCGATATGCTCTTTCGTATCTAATGAATTAGAATAGCCAATTGCATGGAAAGTACCGAAATCTGTAGGTAATGTAATTTCCACTTCTCGGGTCACTAGTGTTTCATGGTGGCGGCGAAAAGCAATTAAATCTTCTATTGTAATCATTTTTATATCAAATTGTTTTGCGCACTGTAGTAAATCAGGTACGCGAGCCATCGTACCGTCCTCATTGATAATCTCGCAAATGACTCCAGCTGGTTCTGCTCCGCAAAGCTGTGCTAAATCGACGGCAGCCTCTGTATGACCAGCACGGCGCAGTACACCGCCTTCTTTCGCGATTAATGGAAAGATATGTCCAGGACGATTGAAATCAGCACCTTTTGATGCAGGGTTTAACAATTCTTGTATCGTAGTCGCCCGTTCGTGAGCGCTAATCCCTGTTGTTGTAGAAACATGATCAATGCTCACTGTAAATGCAGTATGATGCGAATCTGTATTATGAGCTACCATTGGTTCTAATTGTAGACGCTCTGCGTACCCTTCCGTAATCGGTACACAAACGAGACCACGCCCATGTGTAATCATAAAGTTAATCGTTTCTGGCGTAATATACTCTGCTAAAGCGATAAAGTCGCCTTCATTTTCACGGTTTTCATCATCGCATACGATAACGACTTTTCCTTGTTTTAAATCTTCTAGAGCTTCTTCAATACGATGAAACATAATGCTTCCCCCTTATAGAAATCCGTTTTCTTGTAAAAAGCTTTCGCTCATTGAACCTGTTCGTTTTACAGGTTTAGAAATAAAGCGTTCGATATATTTACCGATCATGTCACACTCAATGTTTACTATGTCACCGGCATTCTTTTCTCCGATAACAGATTCACTTACTGTGTGCGGGATGAGTGAGATTGTGATGGAAGATTCGTCTATATCAAATATCGTTAAACTCGTTCCATCAACAGCAACGGATCCTTTATGCAAACAATAGCGCAGCAATTCATCAGCAATAGCTATTTTGTAATAGACGGCATTATAGTGTTGTTTTTTGTTTAATATCGTTCCGATGCCATCAATATGTCCTGAAACGAAATGCCCACCGAATCGTCCGTTTGCAGCCATCGCCCGCTCTAAATTTACTTTAGAGCGGGGTTTAAGCATGCGAAGTGATGTTGATTGCATCGTTTCAGGCATTGCGTCCACTGTGAATGAAGTTGTTGTGAAACTCGTTACAGTTAAGCAAATACCGTTAACCGCGATACTATCACCTAAGTGAACATCTGATAAAATTTTATTCGCATGGATCGTTAACTTCATTGCTTCTCCGCTTTGTTGCATGTTTGCAATCGTTCCTAATTCTTCTACAATTCCTGTAAACATTCCGTCACCTCACTTCGGGCATTCGCAACGATTTTTATATCATCACCAACTTGTTTCATCTCTTGAATTTCCAAGGAAAGTGCATCTTGCAATGCTGCGAAACCATTTCCACCAAATAAAGTAGGGGCATCATTCCCACCAATTAATATCGGGCTTATATAAGTTATAATTTCATTGAAATGCTTTGTTTGTAAGAAGCTTGCATGAGTCGATTGGCCTCCTTCAACGAATAAAGAAAGAATTTGCTTCTCTCCAAGAAAGAAAAGGAGGTCCTTGAGGTCTATATGTTTTGTTTTCATTTGGAATATAGCTATATTTTCAGATTCATAAGAAGCTATTTTCTCTTTATTTACATCCTTACCGACAAAAATCCATGTCGGTGCTAAACCATCTGTTATGACATGAGAAGATGGTGGTGTTCGTAAATGGGTATCTAAAATGACGCGTATAGGATGTTTACCCCCGTTAGGAATTCTGGTCGTTAAATGCGGATTATCAGCTATAACTGTATTTACTCCAACGAGAATCGCATCATGTGTATGGCGATATTGGTGAACATCAGCTCGTGCTTCTTCACCTGTAATCCACTTACTTTCACCAGTGACAGTTGCTGTTTTTCCATCTAAGCTCATCGCTGTTTTTATTGTTACAAATGGACGTTTCGTTTTCATGTAGTGAAAAAAGAAACGATTTAATAAGGTGGCTTCTGTTTCAAGAACACCGGTAGTTACTTCGATGCCAGCTTCTTCTAATCTCCTTTTTCCAGTACCAGAAACGAGAGGATTGCAATCAAGAGTAGCAATTACAACCCGTTTGACTCCTTTTTTGATGAGCAATTCACAACAAGGTGGTGTTTTTCCAAAATGGCTACACGGTTCAAGTGTTACATAAACGGTAGCTCCTTTTGCTTTTTCACCAGCCATATGAAGAGCGTGAACTTCTGCGTGTTCTTCACCTGCACGTAAATGAGCGCCAATACCGACGATGTTTCCATCTTTTACAACAACAGCACCAACCATAGGATTTGGACTTGTTTGTCCGGATGTTCCTTCTGCTAACTGCAGGGCAATCCTCATATATTCTTGATCTGTCATTTTCTTCACCTCTCCTGAAAAAATCAAAAAACCCCAAGGATTTTATATCCTTGGGGTTTGGGAGACGTGATTTCTAGAAATATAGTTCGAATACGAAAGTATAGGAAAGAAACCTAACGATGATTGATATTTTGGCATAAGGAAAAAACCTAGCAAAATATCAAATTTTTCAAGCGCTAGTCGTATCTTTTTATTTCAGTGTAGAAACATAAGTATACAAAATAAAACATATATAAAGATTCAAAATGAAACTTTAAAAATATGCATACTGAAATAAAAGTGTATTCGCTATATAAAATTACTAGAAAACATATCCTTCTCCCATCCAGACTATACTGTCGGCCCTAGAGTTTCACTAGATCCACCGTTTTCGTGTTGAAAACGGGTCACGGACTTAGAAGTTTGCACTTCATCACCGCCGGTTGGGAATTTCACCCGACCCCGAAGGATGTTGTTTGCTCAAATTATAGCACAAAAAAGACAAAAGGCTAGTAAAAAATATTCGAATGTGAAGAATTGTGTGAAAATATATGTAAGTTGGAATGAGGACAAAAGTATGAGGAATGTTGTAAGGAAAAGGGGGGACGAGAGTTAATGAAAAGAAAAAACATGCACAAAAAAATGTGCATGTCACATGTGAAATTATTCTGCCTCTGGTGCTCTAACAACAGACTCGAATTTCCCTTTATGCGAAGCATCGCAATAAGGCATATTTTTTGATAAACCACAACGGCATAAAGAAAATGCCGGTTTTGCTGGGAATACATTCCCTTGTGAATCGACTAATTCCACGTCCCCTGTAACACGAAAAGAGCCATTATCATTTACTTTAATTTGTACTTTCGCCAACGCTATCCCTCCTTCCCAAACGCTTAATTTCATCATATAATTAAGAGAAGTACTTGACAATATAAAGTGAAACTTTAATTAGTGGGGGAGGTATCCCCCACTAATTATTAGTTGAACCAATCGGGCTTTTAGGGGCAGTTAATCTCCCACCTAACTTCTTTGTTTTAGCTGAGTTTTGAGGTGGGAGTTTTACTGCCCGTTAATGCGGGGTAAAAAGAGCACTTTGTTTGAGAAAGAAGAGAGTGTTATAATAGTTTTCATAACTGACTAGAGTAAGGTGACGAGAGATGGATAAACAATTACATACATTACGAAACATTGCAAATGAGCGCACGTGGGCATCATTTTTGAATGATAATCATCCATATAGTTTGTTACATTGGTCCATTGCAGGTGTAGGGCAAGAGGCAAAGGATGTTTGGTTACTTCAAGATGAAGTAACATTTCAAACGACAGAATTTCCAACGTTAGACGATGCAATGCAATGGATTTCTGAAAACATGGAACAAGTTACAGACGTTTTAGCGCAATAAAAAACAGGCTTATGCAAGCCTGTTTTTTGTTTCTTTTACATATGAGTTTAAAAATTGATCAACGGCTGCTTCATACTCTTCTTTATTTTCGTTATAAGAGCAAGCGTGTGCACCGCGTTCTGCAATATAAAGTTGTTTATTGTTTTCTTTTGCTTCATATAGTGCTTTCGTCATATCAGCTAAAATATAATCATCATCTTTACTATGAATAAAGAGGACGGGATTGTTAATATTTTTTATACAATCGATTGGTGAAACTTCGCGAATCGTATAACCGTCACGCACTTTTAAAAAAGCATTTGCTAAAGGTAATAAAGGCCATTTAGGTAAATGGAATTCAACCTTTAAACGGTGTTGTAATTGTCCGTAGAAATCAGAAAAAGGACAATCTGCAATATAGAAATCAGCACCATCTTCTACAAGTCCTGCGTATTGAAGAAGTGTTGCAGCTCCCATAGATTCACCATGAATACCGAGTGTTATATTTGTTCCAAATCGACTTTTTAGCCAGTCAACTACAGATTTTAAATCATGTTTTTCATAGTATCCATAGCTTGTTGTTTTTCCGCCAGTTTTACCATGACGACGATGATCATAAATAACGACATTATACCCTCTGTTTAAAAATAACCTTGCATATTTTACAGAGTTCATTTTATTTACAGTTACGCCGTGACAAAAAATCATAAACTTATTGGAATGACCAGCAGGAATATAATAGCCGTGAAGATCATATCCGAATTGCGAAGGAATATGAATTTCTTCTTTATGAAGAGCATCAAAATCCTCTATACGAAAATGTTTTTTCGTTTCTCTTTCGAGTACTTCTTCCTCTGTTTTTTTCTTTAAGTACATCACTTTATTTGTAAAGAAAATCCCAAGGGCAGTTATCGCACCTAGTATAGTAAACAATGCTGCAAAAAAACGTTTCATACTTTACCTCATCCTCCAAATACCGTTACATGTGATACACTTACATTGTATCACAATGATAGAAAAGGGGAGAAATAGGAAATGGTGTATATACAAAAAATTACGCCAGCGATGAAAGAAACAATCCGAATGTTCATGTGTGAGAACTGGGGGAGTTCATTGATGGTTTCACGTGGTAAGGGGCACCAGTTAGAAGGGTTGCCAGGATTTGTTGCGCTCTCGGATGACAGAATAATCGGAATTATAACGTATCAAGTGACCGGAAATATGTGTGAAATTGTATCGTTAGATAGCTTTGAAGAAAGAAAAGGAATAGGGACGAAACTTGTAGATTGTGTATTACAAGTTGCAGAAGAAGAAGAAGAACGGTGCGGGCGGGTTTGGCTCATAACAACAAATGATAATATGAATGCGTTACGTTTTTACCAAAAACGTAATTTTGTGATGACTAATTTATATGTGAATGCAGTGGAAGAGGCACGAAAAATAAAGAAAGAAATTCCGCGTATCGGATATGATAACATCCCAATTTTACATGAAATACAGTTGGAGTATCGTTTAATAAATTGATGTAACAATTTTCAGAAATATAAGTTAGTAACCTTGACGAATATTGTAATTTAGGTTACCGTAAAATTGTAATCTATTACCATATTAAGGGGTGACGATGTGGCAACTATACGTGATGTTGCAAAATTGGCAGGTGTTTCAGTCGCAACCGTTTCACGAGTTATTAATGAAAAAGGATACGTTCATGAGGACACAGTAAAACAAGTAAAGGAAGCAATTGAGGAATTACGTTATAGGCCAAATAGTGCAGCAAAGCCATTATTTAAAGAGAATTCAACGATAATTGCATTACTTGTAGATAATCTATATGACCCATCAAACATCACTTTGCTACATTGTATTGAGGAAATAGCATATAAAGAAGGATATCAAATCATTGTTTGTAATATAGAGAATAAAGATAGATACATACATATGTTGAAGGAAAATAACGTTGCAGGTGTTATTTTAACAAAATCCGTTTTTAAAAGTATAGGAGAAATTCCACTTCCGTTTGTTGTGATTGATGAAAAAAAATCCCATGCAAATTATTATGAAAAGGGACAAAGAACGGTTTCTTTATTAAAAGAAAAAGGCTGTCAATTTCTTGCTTATTTCGATGAGGGAGAAGATAGTGAAGAAATGGAAGAGCACATATCAGGATTTTTAGACGCTGTTTGGGAGGAAGGGATCTCTTATCGAGAAGTATGTGTACAAGGGTATACGAATAAACAATTTATTACATTCTTGCAAACTCACCCGTATATAGATGGAATTGTAACTTCAAGTGAAAAGGTTACTTTTGAGTTAATTCAAGCAGCGAAAAATTTAAATATCCGTATACCGGATAAGTTGAAAATCATTGGACCGAACGGGAGCATAGACAGTGAATGGATAGGCCCGTCACTCCTGAAAATTGAAAGTTGCGCCGAAGAAAATGGGAAAATAGCTTTACAACAATTAAAAGAAAAAATAAAAAAGTAAAAGGTGCGTATAAAACGCACCTTTTATAATGTAATTGCGGCAATAAAGCCGAATATAAGTAACGGTATATTATAATGCAGAAAAGTTGGTACACATGTATCCCATATATGATGGTGTTGACCATCAGCATTTAAACCGGATGTTGGCCCAAGTGTACTATCTGATGCTGGAGATCCCGCATCGCCTAGCGCTCCAGCTGTACCGATAATTGCAATTGTGGCCATTGGACTAAATCCAAGCTGCATGCAAAGAGGCACAAAAATTGTTGTTAAAATAGGGATGGTTGAAAAGGATGAACCAATTCCCATCGTAACGAGAAGTCCAATCACAAGCATAAGAAATGCAGCGAGTGGTTTGTTATTTCCAATTATATGTGCACTCGTTTGCACAAGAGATTCAACATGTCCTGTTTTTCGAAGAACAGCACCAAATCCAGCGGCAGCGATCATAACAAAACCGATAAAGGACATCATGCGCATTCCGCTTGTTAATATAGCATCAGCTTCTTTAAGAGGTAGACTACCACTTACTGATAAGACGATAATCCCCGCTAAAGCACCGAAAATCATTGATTCTGTTGCTAATTGAACGGTTAATGTGGCTATGATAGATAACAATCCGAAAGTAATGCTACGTTTTGTATAGGGAACGATTTCATTTGCGGTAGTATGAACTTGTTCTGTTTCATACGTACGAGGTTTCCGGTACGTAATGAATACCGCTATACATAATCCAATAATCATACCGATTGCTGGAATAGTCATTGCTTTTGGAATAAGTGCGACATCAAATGTAAGACCACTTTGCGCAGCATTTGTTTGCAATACGTCATGATAAATTTTTCCGAACCCTGCTGGAATCCACATATAAGGAGTAATCAATCCGAATGTAATAATACATGTAACAAGTCTGCGATCCACTTTCAGCTCATTTAATACTTTTAAAAGTGCTGGAATTAAGATGGGGATGAAAGCGATATGAACAGGAATCACATTTTGTGAGAAACAAGCCATCGTTAAAATGATGAATAAAATAAGTATTTTAGAATAAACTTGTTTTTTCGTGTCTTGTTCATTGCCAATCCATTTTAGTGCAGTTTGAATCATGGCATCTGGAAGTCCTGTTTTGGAAAGGGAAATAGCGAAACCGCCAAGCATTGCATAACTTAAAGCGATTGGAGCACTGTTTCCAAGGCCAGTTGTAAAAGTGTTAATAGTTTCTGAAATACCGAGTCCACCGATAATTCCGCCTGTTAAAGCTCCAACAATGATGGCGACAATGACCTGGACGCGAAACAAACTAAGCAATAGCATAACTGCTACTGCGACGAGTACAGCATTCATAATAGATGTAATCTCCCTAAAATTTTATTGTGCTAAGGCAAGTAAATATGAAGCACTTTGCTATATTTATACATAGTTGCGACATATTATTATAAATTGTTTTCTATGAAATGTAAAAGAGCCTTTTGTTACTAATGCTGAAAAGCTAGCTCTTGTTTAATTGATTGTAAAGAATTGGCGAATAATTCTGGTTCTTCTAAATCAGGAGAATGTGCTGAATTTGGGAACCAAATCATTTTTTTTATGGGGGCTTCTATTACATCACAATATTCCTGAACGAGAGCATAAGGAGTTTGATAATCATAGCGACCAGAACAAAAATAAACCGGAATAGATAAGCTTGAAATAGAAGAAAAGAAATCGATTGTCAACATTTCTTCCCATAAAACGCCAGATTTTAAATTTCCTGCGAGAAACTTGAACCAATCTAATAGCGTATATTCAGGAGAAAAGAAGCCTTTTCGTATGAAAGAAAAGGAAGATCCGTTTTGGATTGCTCCGCCGAATGTGCCAAGCCACTTTCTTTGAATAATAAGGCGTCTCGTATCTAAAAATGGTGGTTTGCCTAATTTTAAAAGGGACGCTAATGCTTTTTTATGATCATGTTTTTTTGCAGAACGAATTAAATGCTGATATAGCAATTCTTCGTTTTGTTTCATATGTACAATCTGCCCAATACCGATGTAAGCCTCGATATACTGCGGATATTGATGTGCTATGTTAAGCCCAATAATGCTTCCCCAAGAATGACCAGCGAGAAATAGTTTCTGTTTACTGAACTTTTTAAGTACATATTGAATCACTTCTTTTGCATCGGAAACGAATTGTTCGATTGTAAAATTTGCTCCGAAATCTTTCATTGAAAAGGATTTACCTGCCCCGCGCTGATCCCAATTAATAACGATGAAGTGTTTCTCCAATTCTTTTTGAAAATGACGAATAAATCCAATTTGTGCCATTCCAGGTCCGCCATGACAGCATAATAAAATTGGCTGCTCTATGTTTTGCCCGCGAATAAGGAGAGTTTGTTTTCGATTATGAATCATAACGCTTTCCATCGTAGCAATACTATTAGGAATGAGTTGTTTATTTTCATTATAAAACTGTGGGGTATAGCTACGAAAAAGCATATGGAAAACCTCCTTTTCTGAAATCGTATGAATCGCACAGGCTATTCGTTTTGCATATACTGTTAGAAAATCATTGTAACATACCATACTAGTGTCATTTCAATACGGGAGGAGGGAAATTGTGACGATTGGAGAAATTATAGATTGCTTAAATAGACGTGAATCCATCGCTATTATAGCAAAACGTCTTGAAATAAGCCCATATACATTATCAAAGAAATTAAGATTAATTGGATACGAATATGATGGAGAACAGAAGAAACGTATTTTTGTAGGAGATGGAGAAGAACCGCGTCACTTACAACTCCAAGAAGCGACAGCCCTTCAATATGCGACAACGGATTATCAATTATTAATTTATGAGCAATTACAAAGTATTTATGAGTTATTAAGAAAGAGAGAAGAAGTAATTGTGCCCATTATGAGTATAAGTACAGAAAAAAAGAAACGTACCTTTTCTATTAATAAAGAAATATTAGCAAAACTAGACGTTATATCAGAATCGAAAGGAATTCAAAAATCTAAACTTGTAGAAGAGGCGTTACAACAATTTTTACAACAATATGATTTTAACAAAACATCACATTTTGATAACTAAAGAAAAGGATACTATGTTCATTGTAAGAACGAGTATCCTTTTTAGGTTTTACTAATATTGTGGATTAAGTAAGTATAAGTGCGTATCCTTTACAATAAAAATCTGGATCGCATATTAGGGAAATACTTAATTTACCTTTTGAATTCTTCCATCAATAACTGGCTGAATTGGTTCTTTTAATTGTTTTACATAATCGACTAGCGCTTCAAAGTCGTTTGGACCAGTTTCTGAATTCTTTCCATTTTTAAATGATACGAATCCGTCACCGCCAGAAGCTAAGAAAGCATTCGCAACTACGCTATACGTTTTAGATGGAGATAACTCTTCGCCATTTGTTAAGCGTATATTCGTAACCTTTTCACCGCTTGGTTTATTTGCATCCCACGTATATTGAATACCTGAAATTTGAAGCATTCTTGTTGTTCCTTTTTGCCATTGTTGATTTAAAATGTCGCGAATATCTTGACCTGTTAAATCTACTTTAATCAATTGGTTTCCAAAAGGCTGAACGCCATATAATTCGCCCCAAGTAATATCGCCAGCATCTAAGTCATTACGAATGCCACCAGGATTCATAAGTGCGATTTGAGCTTGCATCGTTTGACGCTGTGCGTCGGCAATTACATTCCCAAGAGTAGATTCACCAGCATCATTTTGTTTACGGTCGATAGGTGCTGTAGATTTTCCTACAACTTCATTTACAAGTGGTGCGATTTTTTCTTTATATTGATCTATTTTTTGTTTTACTTGTTTATCAGGTTCGACACCTTCATGATATGTTGTAATCACTTCAGCTTTTTTCTTTACAATATCTTTTGTCTTACGATCAATTGTTACATCTACGTCTGAGAAAGCTGTTCCATAAGAGTTCGCTTGGACGATTAGTTTATTATTTACAGTACCATTTACATACGTGTGACTATGTCCACCGAAAATAACATCAACTTCCGAGTCTGTTTCATTTGCAATTCGAGTAAGGTCTCCATTTGTCACGCCAGACTCATCAGTTGTTCCGCCGACATGGGCAAGGACGACGATGGATTTAACACCGAGACGCTTTAATTGTTGCGCTGATTTATTAATTGCTTCTACTTCGTCAGTGATCTGTACATTTTTAAGCATAGTAGGCATCACGACATTTGGCGTATCAGTTGTAACAACGCCAATGAATCCTACAGGAACATCATCTACCATTTTTACAGTAAATGGTGGTAAAAATAAGCGACCAGTTGATTTGTTATAGAAGTTAGCAGCGACATAAGGGAAGTTAGCACCTTTGAAATTCCCTGTTTTCTCGTGATATCCACCGTAAATGAGGCGTTTCATTTCATCGATACCTTCATCAAATTCATGGTTTCCGATTGTACCAACGTCGAATTTTAAGTCATTTAAAAATTCAATCGTTGGTTCATCTTGTAACAACGCTGAAACTGGTGGACTAGCTCCGACAATATCGCCAGCATGTACGAGAAGTGTATTAGGGTTTTGCTTTTTACGTTCTTTTAAATAAGTAGCTAAGTAATCAGCGCCACCAGCTTCTTTGTTATTAATTTTTTTAACAGTATCTAGTTGTCCATGGAAATCATTAATACCAAGCATTTGTACGTCTACGTAGCGGTTTTGTTTAGCTGGAATCTGGGATGGGGGAGCGGCAAATACGCTTGAAAAAGTTATGGTGCTTAAAACGGCAACAGCAGGAATGATTTTTTTCCACATAATTCATTTCTCCTTTTTTTTATAATCTGACATCATACGACATAATTTTAATAGATTCATAGGATTATATCTATATAAAAATTTAGTTTTTTCGAAAAATTAACATATTTACAAAAGGTGAATAATAGAGTAAAGAACCTTTTTTATTGTCGAGATCATTGTGTATCTACTATAATGGAGAAAAAAGTAAAAGGTGAGTAGCATGAAGAAAAAGAAACAAAGACAAATGCAAAGACAATCGCAAGTTAATAAACCAGAGAAAGAGTCGCTTACATTAGGCGATCAATTAAATGATTCACTCATGCAGCAATTAAAGAATAAGAAGAAAGAATTGCAAGTGAGAGAAGAGAAAAAAGAGGCAGCTGAACTGGAAAGAAAGCGCCGAGAACAAAAAGAACGAGAAAAGAATAAATCATTTGAAGAACTGTTAAGTGAAAGTAGCCTTACTTGGAAAGACTTTAAATAATATAAAAAAATGATCAGTGCATACCGCTGATCATTTTTTTGACGAGCTTGTAAGAAAAGGGGAGTGTAAAATGAGAAAAATTGTAGTCGTTCCGCATGAAAATCATTGGAACGAAAAATTTCAAATAGAGGCCGAACGATTAAAATCGGCGATGCCAGAAATGGTGAAAGTCCATCATATTGGAAGTACATCAGTGCCAGGACTGGCAGCTAAACCAATTATAGATATGATTATGGAAGTAGAGAGTATCGACAGAGTAGATGATTGGAATGAACGTTTTGACGAGCTTGGTTACATCGTAAAAGGGGAAAATGGTATTTCAAGACGTCGTTATTTTATTCATGGAACGGAGGAAAAACGCTCGTATCACTTACATGTTTTTGAAAAAGGAAATCCTGAAATAGTAAGGCATTTAGCGTTTCGTGATTATATGATGGCTCATTGTGAAGAAGCAGAGGCATATGCAACCTTAAAGAAAGAATTAGCCGAAAAATATACATATGATGGCACGTTATATACGGAAGGAAAAAATGAGTTTGTACGTAGTGTTGATGAAAAAGCGAAAGAATGGAGAGAAGGAAATATGAATAATTGATTTCGCGTTTTAATGTATAAAATTATTATGTAAACTGTACATATGTTTTGACTTTTTGGTTGAATCTTGTTGAAATAAAGTGGCGGCTTATAAAAAATGTAAGAATGAAAGGGAGACGACTGTGCACATTCCAACAACTACACTTCATAATGGCGTAAAAATGCCGATGATTGGTCTAGGCGTTTATAAAGCGAAAGAAGGCGACGAAGTAAAACAAGCAGTAAAAACAGCGTTAGAAGTTGGATACCGTTCGATTGATACAGCAACTGTATATGAAAATGAAAGCGGTGTCGGAGAAGCGGTTCGTGAATCAGGGATTCCGAGAGAAGACATATTTATTACAACAAAAGTTTGGAACGACGATCAAGGATACGAGGAAACACTTGAGGCGTTTGAAAAAAGCTTAAAGAAATTACAAATGGACTATGTAGATTTATATTTAATACATTGGCCAATAAGAGGAAAGTATGTCGATACTTACCGAGCGTTAGAGAAACTGTATGAAGAAGGTAAAGTGCGCGCGATTGGTGTTTCAAATTTTCATAAACATCATTTAGAACTGTTATTACCAAATTGTAAAGTGAAGCCGATGGTCAACCAAGTGGAACTTCATCCGATGTTAGCGCAATTTGAATTGCGTAATTTCTGTCAAGGTGAGCAAATTCAAATGGAAGCATGGAGCCCATTAATGAGAGGCGGGGAAGTATTCGAGAACCCGATTATTCAGGCCATTGCTACGAAATATGAAAAAACACCTGCGCAAGTTATATTAAGATGGGATATTCAAAGCGGGGTAGTGACGATTCCTAAATCTGTTACACCATCACGTATTAAAGAGAATTTTTCTATCTTTGATTTTTCACTAACAGAAGAAGAGATGACTCAAATTAATACGTTAAATCGTAATTTACATGTAGGAACGAATCCTGATAAATATGATACGCTATAAAAAGACGCTACCGGTATGGTAGCGTCTTTTTAACGATGTAAAGCGTAAGTATCACATTTAGCAATTTGCTGAAGTTGTATATATTCTGCTGTTGTTAACTTTTTTTGTTTACTAGCCTGTACATTTTCTTGCAATTGTTGAATAGAGCTTGCACCAGGTATAACAGCTGCAACAGTTTCGTTATGTAAGCAATATTGAATAGCTGTTCCTGTTAAAGAGCTTTCTCCGATTATTTCTTTTACATTCGCGAGTGTCGCATATAATTCATCGTAAGAATAAGAAAGGTAATTTTTTTGTTTTACTCTTTCTATCTTTCTTGCATTATTGTCAGTTAAAATTCCTTTTGCAAGTGGCCCACGAGCAATAATGCTAATTTGATGTTCACTTAGAAGTGGGAACCATTCTTCAGGGCGACGATTTAAAAGGCTATATTCCATTAGCACACTAACGATATTTGAACGTTTAGCATATTCACGGATAACATTTGGACGTATAGAAGAAATACCGTAATGGCGAATAATACCTTCTTTTTTTAATTCTTCAAAGGCTTCAATTGTTTCATCTATTGGATCTTCAATCGTCCCGCCGTGAAGTTGATAAAGGTCAATATAATCAGTTTGAAGTCTACGTAAACTTTCTTTCACTTCAGCCTTTATGTAATTTTTAGAAGGATCCCAAGACCACCCGTTTTTTTCTTCTGTCCAACGATTTCCAACTTTTGTTGTAAGAACAATTTGGTCTCGTTTCCCTTTTAAGGCTTTTCCAACAAATTCTTCGTTTAATCCATAATCATATAAATCCGCTGTATCAAAAAAATTGATTCCTAAATCGATTGCTTCATCGATAATACGCATAGCTTCTGTTTCAGATGTACCGAGAGACATGCAGCCAAGGCCCATTTGTGTAACAAACAAATCTGAGTTTCCTAATTGACGTTTTTTCATAGGTCAACCTCCTTACCTTTATTGTACGAAAGGAAAAAGAGGTTGACAAACGTTTACTTTTTATTTGCTGTAATCCACTCTTGTACAGTTGTATACTCTTTGCCATATTGTTTTAGCTTATGGCGAATTTGCCATGCTTTTCCGACTAAAGTGACGCGATTTGGTAAAATATAAACTTTCATTTCTATCACGCTCCTTTCAATGTGGTAAAATGTATGAGGAAAGAATAGGAAATAGAACAGGGAGATGAAGTAGTATGAGTAATCTTGCAGAGAGAACAGTAAAAACTGAGCCGATTTTTGATGGTAGAGTTATAAAAGTTCGTGTTGATGATGTAGTATTACCAAATGGAGCAATGAGTAAACGTGAAATTGTAAATCACCCTGGTGCAGTTGCTATTATTGCTATTACTGATGAGGGGAAAATCGTGCTTGTTGAGCAGTATCGTAAAGCGCTTGAAAAGGCGATTATAGAAATTCCGGCCGGCAAGTTAGAACCTGGTGAAAAACCTGAGGTGACAGCAGTTCGTGAATTAGAAGAGGAAACAGGATATGTATGTGAAAATATGGAGCTTATTACTTCTTTCTATACATCTCCAGGATTTGCAGATGAAATTTTATATGTATATAAAGCGACAGGTTTGACGAAAAAAGAAAATAAAGCCGAGTTAGATGAAGATGAATTTGTGGAATTGATGGAAGTATCGTTAGAAGAAGCGATTATTCTTATGAAAGATCTTCGTATTCATGATGCGAAGACGATGTTTGCAGTACAATATTTACAACTACAAAAATAAACACTCGCCAAAGGCGAGTGTTTTTTAATTGATTTTTGCGTATACGCGTGCATCACGTAAGCTACCATCTGGTGCTATGAAATCATTTTCCATTGTACCTTCTAGAATAAATTCTAAACGTTCTGCTAGGTTACATGCATTTGCATTTGTTGCATCAGTACGAATTTCAATTCTTCTAGCACTTAGCTTATCAAAGGCAAATTGAATGGCACCTTTAATGGCTTCAGTCATATAGCCTTGTTTTGTATAAGCGCTATGCAGCCAGAAGTGAAGTGAAAACTTTGGAATATCCCAGTTTTCAGGCTTGAGCGTTATAGCTCCGATGAATGTACCAGATACTTTATCGTATAAGTGAAAATCAAGTGTTTCACGAAGTAAAAACTGCCCGTGAGCGTTACGAACGATTTCTTCAGCACTTTCTTCTGTTTCAGCGTTAATTGGCATCCACGGTACTAAGTCTTCTAGAGAAGCTTGGATTGCTTCATACACTTCTGCACCATCACCTGGAAATGGCTTACGAACTTGTAAGCGTTCAGTTTGAAATAATGTTGGAAAATCTAATAATAATGGTTTCAAGAGAAATCCCTCCTATTCTCTACTTTTTAGTTTAGCAAAGTAGAGCGGAATTTCAATGTTAATTCGTCATACTTTTTTCTTTCTTTCATACATTTTTAGTAAGAGTGTGAACGGAGGGAAGAAAAATGTGGAGAAAAACTTGGCAAGACCGTGTAATGTCTCACATACAGGAAAACTCTTCATTATATATATTTAACGCTGTTTTATTATTGATGGGAGTAATATTTGGGGCCATTCTTGTGAATAGTTTACAATTAAATCAAAAACAAGATTTATCATTTTACTTACAACGTTTTTTTGGACAAGTTTCTAAAGGAGAATTTGCTATTGCGAGCGAAATGTTTCGAGAAAGTTACTTTTCGCAATTAAAATACATTGGATTTATTTGGATTTTGGGGATTTCAATTATTGGAGTGCCACTTATTTTTATTTTATTATTTGTAAAAGGAGTAGTTGTCGGATTTACAGTAGGTTTTTTAGTCAGTCAGCATGGATGGAATGGATTATTATTAGCATTCGTTTCTGTATTGCCACAAAACCTCATTATTATCCCAGTATTTCTCGTTATGACAACAATTGCCGCAAGCTTTTCCTTACGCATGATTAGGCATCAATTTATCAGGAAAATAACCGAGCCATTATTACCATTATTAATTCGTTATACATGCTTCTTTCTTGTAATTGGAGCGGTGTTAGCTCTTGCTTCTAGTGTAGAAGCTTATGCATCACCAGTTTTAATGAAAGAAGTCGTTGAGGCTATTAATAAACAATAAATACTTTTTGAGAATAATTATCAATTTGTTTTTATTGTTTTTCTTTTGACAGAAGCCCTTCTTCTGATATAATGGTGTAAGAGTGGCGAGGAGGGAGTAGTACCGAATGGAAGAGAGAATTGAACGAATTAAGAAGCAATTACATGCAGCGAGCTACAAATTAACACCGCAACGTGAAGCAACAGTTCGTGTGCTGCTAGAAAATGAAGAAGATCATTTAAGCGCAGAAGATGTTTACCTCCTTGTAAAAGAAAAGTCGCCAGAGATCGGATTAGCAACCGTCTATCGAACTTTAGAACTATTATCTGAGTTAAAAGTTGTCGATAAGATTAACTTCGGAGACGGTGTTTCACGCTATGACTTACGCCAAGAAGGTGCGCAGCGTTTTCACCATCATTTGATTTGTACACAATGTGGTGCTGTACAAGAAATACAAGAAGATTTACTTGGTGAAGTGGAAAGGAAAGTAGAACGTGACTGGAGCTTTAAGGTGAAAGATCATCGTTTAACATTCCATGGGATTTGTAAAAATTGTCAAGAAAATGAAACGGATGAAAAATAACCTTTTCCTATTTATCTAGGAAGAGGTTTTTTATTTGAATAAGGTATAAATTGGTGAAAGCTTGGCATATGTTGTAATAACTTATATTTTGGAGGAATTTACAATGCGCCGAGCTTTAAAATTAACTTTTGATGGGATAAAAGTATTTTTATTATTTACAAGTTGTACGATTTTGTTTTATTTCGCTATACTATGGATAAATGAAGAATATGAAAGCTATCATCGTTATGAAAAACCAAAAGAAGAGACTGTAGAAAAAGTATCAGGGAATGAAGAGCCGGCAAGGGATGCTTTCGTAAATAGAATGATGTTTTTCTATGAAAATGGGGAGTAGTGTAGATTGGAAGATCAATTAAAAGATTTTATTCATTATATGGTTGTCGAAAAAGGGCTAGCGAAAAATACAGTAGTATCTTATGAACGTGATTTAAAAAGTTATGTAAAGTATTTGCAAAATGTAGAACAGGCGAAAAGCTTTCATGAAGTGACACGCTTGCACATTGTTAATTTTCTGCAGCACTTAAAAGAAAACGGAAAATCTTCGAAAACATTAGCACGTCATATTGCATCGATTCGTTCGTTTCACCAATTCTTACTTCGTGAACGAGCGGTAGAGCACGACCCATCCGTACATATTGAAACGCCGCAAGGAGAACGGAAATTACCGAAAGTACTATCAATCGATGAAGTAGAGGCGTTACTTCAGACGCCAAAAATGACGAGTGCTTTTGGGGTTCGTGACAAAGCGATGCTAGAGTTACTTTATGCAACAGGACTTCGTGTTTCGGAATTAATTGCCTTAAATTTAGAAGATGTACATTTAACGATGGGATTTGTTCGTTGCATAGGGAAAGGGAATAAAGAAAGAATTATTCCACTAGGAAGTTTAGCGACGGAAGCGATTCAAAAGTATATTGAAAAGGGAAGAAGAGAATTGATGGGTAAAAAAGTAGTAGATGCACTCTTTTTAAACCATCATGGGAATCGATTATCAAGACAAGGATTTTGGAAAATTTTAAAACGATTGGCGAAAGAAGCAAATATCGAAAAAGAGCTTACACCACATACGTTGCGCCATTCTTTTGCTACGCATTTATTAGAAAATGGAGCAGACTTGCGTGCTGTGCAAGAAATGCTAGGACATGCAGATATTTCAACGACGCAAATTTATACGCATGTTTCAAAAGCTAGATTAAAAGATGTATATAAACAGTTTCATCCGAGAGCATAGTTACTATGCTCTTTTTTTCATAGATTCAAAAGGCTATAGTACTTCACAAAAACTTCACAAACATTTCGTACATTGTTTTCAGCAGAAGACTAGAATATTACAATGTATTTCCTCTATACTAAATAAGGTATGAAGGAGGAAATGATGATGAAAAAACTTATTATGACTTTATTTATCGCGATGCTAGCATTGGCTGGCTGTAATACAAACAAAGAAGAACCAAAAAAAGAACAGAAACTAGAAGCTGTAAAAGTAGCAGTTCAAACAAATCCGAAAGAAATTAAACCTGGTGAAAAAACAGAAGTACAAGCACTTGTTACACAAGGAAAAGAAAAAGTAACAGATGCTGATGATGTAAAGTTTGAAATTTGGAAAGATGGCGACGAAAAGCACGAGATGTTAGATGGGAAGCATAAAGGAAAAGGTGTTTATGCAGTAGAGAAAACGTTCGAGACGGATGGAGTATACCATATTATCGCTCACACAAATGCACGTGAAATGCATGTTATGCCAGAAGTAAAAGTGGCTGTAGGAAATGCGAAAGTAGAAGATGCGAAAAAAGAAAATAGTAATCACGGTGCAGGGCATGGCGATCATAAAAGCGATACGATGATCCACCTTATGGCTGGTGATATAAAAGCAAATGCAGAATCAACTATGAAAGTTCATTTAAAACAAAAAGAAGAAGCGTTAACTGGTGCTGAAGTACAACTTGAGATTTGGAAAGATGGTGTTGAAAAACATGAATTTATTCCAGCAAAAGAAGGAAATAAAGGAGAGTATGAAACGAAACATACTTTTAAAGAAAACGGTGCTTACAAAGTGAAAGTTCATGTTAAAAAAGGCGAACTACATGAACATAAAGAAGAAACAGTAGAAGTAAAATAAAAAGCAGCTCTTTAGAGCTGCTTTTTATTTTTATCACGTTATTTGCGGGCAGATTAAAGTTTCGCTTTATATGAAGAAATAAATCATAAAATAATTAGCACTTCTTCGCATAATGGATTACAATAGAAGTGTGAATAAAATAAGAAATTCTACGAAAATGTATTAAAAAGAAAGCGTAAACATGTTATGATATCAATATCAGATGTCTGACATCTGACTTAGAAAAAACTAGAAATGTTTTTGAGTCGTTTCCAGTAAAACAAAATAGGTTAGAAATTGATTTAAAGAAGTACTGTTTGCCAGTGAGAACGAAAGATAATTCTTATGAATAACAGTTTCACTTTATAGCGTTTTGAACATACTACAAGAAGTAGAACTGAACTTATAGGAGGTCGCAGTTATGAATAAATATAAACGTATATTCCTAGTCGTAATGGACTCTGTAGGAATCGGCGAAGCACCGGATGCTGAGCAATTTGGTGATTTAGGTTCTGACACAATTGGTCACATTGCTGAACATATGAATGGATTACAAATGCCAAATATGGTGAAGTTAGGTCTTGGTAACATTCGTGAAATGAAAGGTATCTCTAAAGTAGAAAAACCGCTTGGATATTATACAAAAATGCAAGAGAAATCTACTGGTAAAGATACAATGACAGGGCACTGGGAAATTATGGGTCTTTACATTGATACACCATTCCAAGTGTTCCCTGAAGGATTCCCAAAAGAATTACTTGATGAATTAGAAGAAAAAACAGGTCGTAAAATTATCGGTAATAAACCAGCTTCTGGAACTGAGATTCTTGATGAGCTTGGTCAAGAACAAATGGAAACAGGTTCTTTAATCGTTTACACTTCTGCTGATAGCGTATTACAAATCGCAGCACACGAAGAAGTAGTGCCACTTGAAGAGTTATATAAAATTTGTAAAATTGCACGTGAATTAACGTTAGATGAAAAGTACATGGTAGGTCGTGTTATCGCTCGTCCATTCGTTGGAGAACCAGGGAAATTCACACGTACACCAAACCGTCATGATTATGCGTTAAAACCATTTGGCCGCACGGTAATGAATGAATTAAAAGATAGTGACTACGATGTGATTGCTATCGGTAAAATCTCTGACATATATGATGGTGAAGGGGTAACTGAATCACTTCGTACGAAGTCTAACATGGATGGAATGGATAAGCTTGTAGATACATTAAACATGGACTTTACAGGTCTTAGCTTCTTAAACTTAGTTGACTTTGATGCATTATTCGGTCACCGCCGTGATCCACAAGGATATGGAGAAGCACTGCAAGACTATGATGCACGTCTTCCAGAAGTATTCGAAAAACTAAAAGAAGATGATTTATTATTAATTACAGCAGACCATGGTAATGATCCAGTACATCCTGGTACTGATCATACACGTGAATATGTACCGTTATTAGCATATAGCCCAAGCATGAAAGAAGGCGGACAAGAATTAGCACTTCGTCAAACATTTGCTGATATTGGTGCAACGGTAGCAGAAAACTTCGGCGTGAAAATGCCAGAACACGGAACAAGCTTCTTAAACGAGCTAAAGAAATAGGGGGATAAACAAATGAATCGTGAACTTATTACAAAATCAGCTTCATACTTAAAAGAGAAATTTCAAGAAACGCCACAAGTAGGACTAATCCTTGGATCTGGACTAGGTGTATTAGCAGATGAAATCGAGAACGCAGTAACAGTACCTTACAGTGAAATCCCTGAATTCCCAGTATCAACTGTAGAAGGTCATGCAGGTCAACTAGTATTCGGTACACTTCAAGGTGTAACAGTAGTGGCAATGCAAGGACGTTTCCACTTCTATGAAGGATACGACATGCAAAAAGTAACATTCCCAGTTCGTGTTATGAAAGAACTAGGTGTAGAAACAGTTGTTGTAACAAATGCAGCTGGTGGTGTAAATACATCATTTGAGCCAGGCGATCTTATGTTAATTTCAGACCACATTAACTTCATGGGTACAAATCCATTAATCGGACCGAATGATTCTGAAATGGGGGTACGTTTCCCTGATATGTCTACATCATATACACCAGAACTTCGTGAAATGGCGAAACAAGTTGCAGCGGACTTAAATATTAAAGTACAAGAAGGTGTATACGTTGGAATGACAGGTCCTGTATATGAAACACCTGCTGAAATTCGTATGCTTCGTACACTAGGCGGAGATGCAGTTGGTATGTCAACAGTACCAGAAGTAATTGTAGCGCGTCATGCTGGTATGAAAGTACTTGGTATTTCTTGTATTTCAAATATGGCAGCTGGTATTTTAGATCAGCCACTTCACCACGATGAAGTAATTGAAACGACAGAACGTGTTAAAGCTAACTTCTTAGCATTAGTAAAAGCAATCGTAAAACAAATGAAGGGGTGACCTCACAATGAGAATGGTGGACCTAATTGCAAAAAAACGTGACGGACATGCATTAACGACAGAAGAAATTAACTTTATTGTTGAAGGATATACGAATGGTGATATTCCTGATTATCAAGTAAGTTCACTTGCAATGGCAATTTTCTTCCAAGATATGAACGATCAAGAACGTGCTGATTTAACGATGGCAATGGTAAATAGCGGTGATACAATCGACTTATCAGCTATTGAAGGGGTAAAAGTAGATAAGCACTCAACAGGTGGTGTTGGTGATACAACAACACTTGTGTTAGGTCCATTAGTAGCCGCTTTAGGTGTACCGGTTGCAAAAATGTCTGGACGTGGTTTAGGACATACTGGTGGTACAATTGATAAATTAGAAGCAGTTCCAGGATTCCATGTTGAAATCGAAAATGATGAATTCATGCGTCTTGTAAATGAAAACAAAATCGCTGTTATTGGTCAAAGTGGAAACTTAACACCTGCCGATAAAAAGTTATACGCACTTCGTGATGTAACGGCAACAGTAAACTCTATTCCGCTTATTGCAAGCTCGATTATGAGTAAAAAAATTGCTGCTGGTGCAGATGCAATTGTTCTTGATGTAAAAACTGGAGCAGGTGCATTTATGAAAACAGATGAAGATGCAAAACGTTTAGCAGAAGCAATGGTGCGCATTGGTAATAACGTTGGTCGTAATACGATGGCTGTTATTTCTGATATGAGTCAACCACTTGGTGAGGCGATTGGTAACGCACTTGAAGTACAAGAAGCAATTGATACATTACAAGGTAAAGGACCGAAAGATTTAGAAGAGTTATGTTTAACGCTTGGAAGTCAAATGGTATACCTTGCTGGACAAGCTTCATCTTTAGAAGATGCACGTGAGAAATTAATTGAAGTAATGAACAACGGTAAAGCGCTAGAATCATTTAAAACGTTCTTATCAGCGCAAGGCGGCGATGCTTCTGTTGTTGATGATCCTACTAAATTACCACAAGCACAGTTTAAAATTGAAGTAGAAGCGAAGGAAGACGGTTATGTATCAGAAATCGTTGCAGATGAAATTGGAACAGCAGCAATGCTTTTAGGAGCAGGACGTGCGACGAAGGAATCTGAAATTGATTTAGCAGTTGGCTTAATGCTTCGCAAAAAAGTAGGGGACAGCGTGAAAAAAGGTGAATCCCTTGTTACAATTTACGCAAACCGTGAAAATGTGGAAGATGTAAAAGCAAAAATTTATGAGAACATGAAGATCGCTAACGAACATGTAGATGCACCAACATTAGTGCACGGCATCGTTACTGAATAATAAAAAAGGGCCAGGAGTATTTCTCCTTGGCTTTTTTTGCTATTTTTTGTTTATAATAATAATGGGTGAAATTATGATTAGAATTTGTGCAATAACAAAAACAGATGAAGTATTATATGATGTTTCGCTAGAAGAAACAACGAAAGACCATATTGTATGGTATTGGCTAGATTTATATAAGCCAACGAAAGAAGAGTATACATACATTTTGCAAGATCATTTTAAGTTCCATCCCCTTGCAATTGAAGACTGTATAGAATATGTACAGAGGCCAAAAGTTGATTTTTATGATGGATATAACTTTTTAGTTCTTCATGCATTTGGTGAGGATGGATTAGAACCGCACGAAATCGATTTATTTATTAGTGATCGTTTTATTGTTTCTTTCCACTTTTCTCATAACAATGCAATCGAAAGAGTATGGAAAACACTTGGAGAAAAGAAGCGTATTAAAAATAGTCCTTTACACGTAGCTCATACAATTATCGACCAAATTGTAGATGACTATTTTGCGCCTGTATATTACATTGAGGATCATTTAAATGCAATTGATGATAATTTAACGGGTGAGACAGCGGGAAGTGTATTAGAAGAAGTATTTGATATACGTGCAGATTTATCGAAGCTAAGGCGCACAATCATTCCGATGCGTGATTTATTGTATCGTATTTTAAATTCGACTCGTTTTTACGGTATAAGTGATCATGAGATTTACTTTAAAGATATACATGACCATTTGCTTAAACTAACAGAAATGATTGAGGCAAGCCGGGAGTTAACGGCAGATATTCGAGATAGCTATTTTTCATTAAACTCACATCATATGAATAACATTATGAAAACATTAACTGTATTCTCGACTATTTTCATGCCATTAACATTTATTGCGGGAGTATACGGAATGAACTTTACGCATATGCCGGAGCTTGGTGGACAATATAGTTATTTTGTTTGTCTACTTCTAATGGCGCTAATTGGCGGTGGCATGATGGCTTGGTTTTATAAAAAAGGATGGTTTAAGTAAAAAAACACCGAGGAATTTTCCTCGGTGTTTTTACTTAACCAATAGCATGTAATACAAACATGGCTAAGAATAAGCATGTAACGATATACATAGACGGTGCGACTTCTTTACGCTTTCCAAGAGCAACTTTTAAGATAGGATAAGCAATAAATCCGAACGCAATGCCATCAGCGATACTATATGTGAGCGGGATCATGACGATAATTAAGAACGCTGGAAATCCTTCTGAAAAATCGTTCAGAGGAATTTGCTGAATGCTTGTAATCATCAGGCCGCCAATAATAATTAAGATTGGTGCAATGGCACTATCAGGAATTAGTTTCACAAACGGAAGTGCAAACAGTGATGCAAAGAATAACAACCCTGTAACGATAGACGTCAGACCTGTCTTTCCGCCTGCAGTAATACCTGCGGCACTCTCTACTGTTGATACGGTAGGGCTTGTGCCAAATAGACCACATGTCATTGCTGAAATTGCATTGGCTTGGTAAGCACGTGGGAATTTACGGTCATCTTCTAATAAACCGTGCAGTAGTCCCATGTTCTCAAAAATAAGCACCATGCTTAAGGAGAATGTTGCAATCCAAAACGGTAAGGAAGAAAGTTTGCCAAATGACATAGCTCCAAACACATCACCGTAATTAGCGAATGAGAATGAACTATTTCCGATTTGACTTGTATCAACAAGACCAAATAGCCATGCAATACCAGTTCCTATTGCAATCGTCCATAAAAAGCTTCCACGTACGTTACGAATAAATAGTACAAGTGCAACGATAAGAGTAAGTAGTGTCGCAAGAACGACAGGGTTACTTAATTTACCCATTGCAACAGCAGTATTTGGATTCGAAACGACTAAACCACCTTTTTGCAATCCGATAAATGCTAAAAATAATCCGATGCCGACAGTAATAGCTTCCTTTAATGACTTTGGAATCGATACTGAAAGCACGCGAGCGATTGGTGTAAACGCAGCAATTGCAAAAATAATACCAGAGATGAAGACAGCTGCTAATGCTTCCTGCCAAGCTAATCCGAGCGTATGCACAGCAGTGTACGTGAAGAATGCATTTACGCCCATACCAGGTACAAGAATAGCAGGTGCATTTGCCCAAAATGCCATGAGCAGACATCCGACAAATGAACTGAAAACAGTTGCTAAAATTCCAGCTTCAAGAGGAATGCCAGCATCCGATAAAATGGATGCATTTACAATCATAATATATACGATCGTGAAAAATGACGTAACTCCAGCTAAAACTTCTTGTTTTGGTGATGTTTCGTGTAAACCTAATTTAAATGTTCTTTCAAGTATTCCTTTCATGTTAAACCTTCTTTTTCATATCCCTCTCCCACCCGTGATATCTCTTTCGTAAGAGCTCACCGTCCTTTATTATATCAGAACATCATGTTTTTACAACAAGGAAAATGATAACGTTTACTTATAAAAGAAATTATTTATAAATACGTAAAAATAGCTCGTATTGTTGAAATGATTTCTAATTCTCCTGATTGAATGGGCGGAGCTGCTTGCGCATGTAAAGTAGCATAGGACGTCACTTCCCGTGGTAATTGGGCAGATTCTTCAACGAATGAGAGTGGAACTGGATTAATGTTTAAATTGTATGTACTCGCAATAGCACGAGCTTTTTCTACCGCTTGTTGCAGAGCTTGAATGAGAGCTTGCTCATAATATTTATTTGGATGAGATATTCGAAAACGTAATCCTTTTGCTAAGTTTGCTCCATTTGAAACGGCTATATCATATACTTCCCCTGCTTTTTGTACATTTAAAACGGTAATTTCATACAAATGTTCTACACGATATCCTTGTAATAATGCTTTATCATTTACATATTCGTACTGGGGCGTAATCGTATATGAAATGGTTTCTATATTTTTGTCGGCAATACCTAGTTGTTTTAGTGCATTCAATAATTGTTTTGATTGCACTGCATTTTCTTCTTGCGCTTGTTTCACATTTTTATTATCAGTTCTAATGCCAAGTGTTAATATAACAACATTGGGTTTTGCTTTGACAACGCCTTCACCTTGTACAGTAATAGTCGCTTCTTTACCAGTAGTAGCTGTGCGTACGTTGTGTAAATAAGGATTCATTCCACCTTGCATCTTCCATCACCATCCTTATTTATATGTATATGTGTGAACAAAAAAGAAATTTATATGAAAAAAGTTACATAAATGAGAATGTTGAGGGAAGAAAGCATATACAACATAGGTATTTATAGATTATAATATGTGTAAATATGATAAAAAAGGGACGAGGCTAGTGAACGAAAAAAGAGAAACACTGATTTTAGAGTTATCCGGATCATTCCGAAAGATGATACGTTTATTACAAAATGATATTAATACACGTTTTGCAGAACATATGCCATACAATGAATTTTCTGTATTACGCGCGTTATTTTTAAACAGTCCACAGATGGCTTCGCAAATTGCGAGTGAAGTAAACGTAACCTCCAGTCATATTACAGCTGTTACTGATCGTCTCGTACGAAAAGGGTTTGTAGAAAGAAAGCGTTCAAATTCAGACCGTCGTATCGTGTACCTAGAAATTACAGAACACGGAAGAGAAGTAACTGAAAAACTTGAAGCTGTGCGTAAAGAATATTATAAAGAGAGATTTAAAGGTTGGAGCGACCAAGAAATCGAAATGGTTTTAGATTTATTTGGCCGCGTATTATAATAAATGAGGATAGGAAGCGAAAGCTTTCCTATCCTTTTTCTTTTGAATAAAAACATTTTGAAACTCCAATACTTTAATTAAAAAGAATCGGAGTGAAAAATTATGAAACGTATTTGTACGCTTTTCATTATGATTGGAAGTTTTTTCTGCTTTAATCAATTCGCGGATGCCGCAACGCCTCTTCAAGTCGTTCAGAAAGAATTACAACATATTTCAAATAAGCAACCTGTTTTATATTCAAAACTATGGATTCGTTCAATGCAGAATGCTATTTTATTTCATCATAGTGATAACATTCGGCATGAAGATACGATAAGCAATGTGACAAAGTCTTCTCTTATAAAAGTAAAACAGCTTCCACTTCAGAAAGCATCGAAGTATATCCCGAGATTATCGCAATATATTTCTAAGTTTGAAGCTGAGAATGTGCAAGTGTACTATGTTGCAGCTCGTTATGAAGTGAAAAAAGAAAATCCGTATCAGTTAAATGGAATGAATTATTTTATGCAAGTGTTTATTCAACAAGGGGGGGAATGGCGAATTGCTGAAAGCATAGTTGCTCCAACAGATCAAATCGTGGCAAATGGTGATGGATTTGGAACGAAGCAAGAAAAAGAGTATGGGAAAAGAAGAGAGAATGTGAAATAACCTCCTCATCGAGAGGAGGTTATTTCATTTGAAATTCCAAGAGACTTTCCATTTTAATATTTTAGGTAGGAAGAAATACGTAATTAAACTAGTCGCTAAAAATCCGATGTAAAAGCTGGACAATGACTGCGCGCGACTTAGCATTAAACCTCCAGCGATCCCACCAAAGAAAATCGCACAAGCTAAAACTACTTTTTGTAGTTTCGGATATAATAAGTAGTTACCATTTCGCTCATTGACTGAACGGGCATATAAATATATACCGAGTGGTAATAAAATAATGATCTGTGCGATAGGTCCAAGCAATGTTTTTGCCGGGGGAATCTTTGTAAAGTTTGGTTCGTTATGACGCACTCCATTTAAATCAGTATAAGCGTTTTGAGGATCGTAATTAAAGCTAATAGTAAACCCTTCTGCTGGACTAGAAATACGTATGTTTTCCATCAGATCATGTATAAGGCCATTGCCCTCATGAAATTCAGTGTTTGAGTGAACAGCAATGACTCCTGAGATAAGTGATGGAAGTAAAACTGGGAAGATTAATATAGCTGTAGTGAGAAATCCTTGCGATATAATATTCCCTGTAATTGTACCTACACATAAGGTAAGTGTATAAATAGCAATTAATACAATTAACATGTATATAAAGTAACTATGAAAGGGGGAGAATACTTGATATTTATTATGAAAAGTCAACTTTTTCATAATAGCAAATAGTCCCCAGTTTAAAATGACAACAGCGGCGATATTACAGATTCCAAACAACCACTTTGTTATATAGAGGTGTGAACGTTTAAATGGCATAGACCATAACAAGTCGCTAGAGTTATTTTGTCTTTCCCATCCAATTAACTTACAAGCTAGAACGATCAGTACGCTACCTAACAGCATGACAGAATCTAGAAGTGTTAAATCAAAGTGATAGTGATATATAGAGTTCCACTTTTTATTGTCATTTAGAAATTGTTGCTGTTGAATAGAAGTCATATAGTATTTATATGACAAAGTATAGAAGCTGACGAGCCAAAATAACCATACAACATATTTACTTTGTTGATACGTTCTTAGCCACAATGCTTTTTGAAACATAGGATCTCTCCTTTAAAAAACTTTATAATTTGTTAGGCGTGATAATACAACATAAGTAATGATTCCAGCGAGAAACAAACTGATATAGTAGCTAGGTAAGAAAAGAAATTGATTTATTTTATAGCCACCTAGTAATGCAAAGTAGAGGGTTGTCCCCCATATCCATATTCGTAAATGCTTTTGGAAAATAAATATCTTTTGAGTGTTTTCATTTGGTGATTTTGTATATAAATATGCGCCAAGTAGTAAGTAAAATATTGTATAAAAAATCGGGACCAATATGGATTTAGCTGAATAATATCTATAAGATGCTGGATCTCTTAAAGTGTTTGGATCGTTTTCTTTTTTACGTGATTTTGGATCATAATCGTAATAAATAGAAAAATTATATATTGGTGCAACAATATTTGTTTTATTATTTATTTCAGAAAGACTTTCATATAAGTGAGAGTTTCTATTATTTTGAGCATCTAAATGATTTATTGTAAAATTGTACAGCAATGAAATAAATGTAAGACCCATTAGTAACCAAGGAATACAAAAAACAACTTGTGAAACAACGCTTCCAGTAAAGGCACCGATACATAATGCAGCTGTATATACTGCAACATATGAAACAATTGCATAAAGAAAGTATCGATGAAATGTCCCGAATGATTGATAATCAAAATGAATCGTTGTTCTATAAATAACGTACATAAGCCCCCAGTTTACAAGGAGAGACCCAATAATCCAAAATGAACCGAAAGCCCATTTAGATAAGAAAACATCTTTTCTTTTAAATGGCATTGTTAAAAGTAGTGCATTAGACTGGCTGCTACGTTCCCACCCTATTAATAGACAAGCAATAGAAATAATAAGGATAGTTATCCAAAAACTATTACCTGTATTTGACCAAAAAGCATAATCATAATAGAACGTTCCCTTTTCATGTAATTTATAATAATTAGCAAGTTGTTGCTGAGCTGCTTTATAGTATCCGAAAGATAGAAGATAAAGTGTATAAAAGAAGAACAGTAACACAGCATATTTCCCGCGCTTCCAATTCCACATCCATAACGCCTTATGAAACATACCCATCCTCCTCCAGTGTCGTAACGAAGACATCTTCAAGTGACATTGTTAATTCTTCAATGAGTATAGGTTGTTCTTTATAAAACTTCTCCAGTGTTGTAGCCACATTTCCCTCAATTAAGATTGTATATACTTTTCCTGTTTGATTTAATATTTTAATATTGCTTAAGTTTTCTAGTTTTTGAGGTAATGAACGTTCGTAAGCAACTTGGATTTTAGCAAATCGTGATTTTGCATCGTCTAGTGATGTAATAGACGATATAGTATGGCCTTTTAATATAATGATTGTATCTGCAATTTGTTCCACTTCATCTAAATGGTGAGTTGAGATGAAAATGGTAATCTCTTTTTCTGCAACTTCTCCAACGAGAAACTGTAAAATCTGCCTTTTAACGATAGGATCAAGTCCGTTTGTCGGTTCATCTAAAATGATATATTCTGCTTTTGTAGAAACGGCTAAAATGATGGCAAGGAGTGCTTTCATTCCTTTTGAATAGCTACGAATTCGTTTGTTTGGTAAGTTAAAACGTTCTAACAGTTCATAGAAATATGCTTCATCAAATGCGGTATAAACTTCTTTATAAAACTTTACAATTTCTTTTACCGTATATCCGTTCAGTATGTTAGTAGAATCCGGAACATATACGATTTTTTGCTTTATTTCAGGACACTGATGAATGTTTGTATCTTCATATGTAACAGTCCCGGCATCAGGGTCTAAAATACCGACCATCGTTCGTAATAAAGTTGTTTTCCCCGCACCGTTTCTTCCGAGTAATCCGATGATACTTCCTCTTTGTAATGTGAAAGAAACATCATCTAAAATTGTTTGATTATCAATTGTTTTCTTCAAGCTTGTCACTTTCAGCATCCGCATTTCCTCCAATCTCTTTGTAGTATGAATCTATCCAATCATGAATTTTATCTTTCGTAACACCAAGATAAGAGGCTTCTAATAGTAATTGATGAAATTGCTTTTCAACCATAGCGATTTTCCTTTCGTCTAATGTTGGGGTAATCGATTGGGATACAAATGTTCCTTTTCCTCGTAATGTTTCAATAATCCCTTGTCGCTCTAACTCCTGATACGCTTTACTTACTGTATTTGGATTTATAACGAGTAAAGAAGCGAGTTCGCGTACAGAAGGAAGTTTATCACTTGGAGCTAACATGTTTTTCAATACGAGTTCTTTTATATTTTGAACAATTTGTTCCCATATCGGAGTGTTGCTTCTTGGATCAAGTTGAATATGCAAGAGCAATGTCTCCTTTCTGACGTGTATTAAGTGTACTACTGTATGTAATACACTTAATACGATATAGGTAATGAATGTATTTGTCAACTGAAAATATTAGAAAAATATGGTATTAAAAAATAAAAAATTGGAAAAAATAGGTCTGATATAGAATGGAGGGTTAGTCATGAAGCGAGTTTTTGGAATACTTGTTTGTTTCATGTTATTGCTTTCTGGTACTTCAGTTAGTTTCGCACAATCTGAGAAGACGAAGCAGGAGAAAACAGAAGAAACAGCGCCGAAGTTAGCGGAACAAGCGTCGTCAGCAATTGTAATTGAACAAGATACAGGTAAAGTTTTGTTTGATAAAAATCCAAATGAGAAATTACCACCTGCTAGTATGACGAAGATTATGACAATGCTATTAATTATGGAACAAGTTGAAAAAGGAAAACTAAAACTGACCGATAAAGTTAGAGCAAGTGAGCATGCCGCTTCAATGGGTGGATCACAAATCTTTTTAGAGCCTGGAGAAGAGATGACTGTAAATGAAATGCTAAAGGGTATTGCTATTGCATCTGGAAATGATGCGTCTGTTGCAGTAGCGGAGCATATCGCGGGTTCAGAAGAAGGTTTTGTAAATATGATGAACAAAAAAGCGAAAGATTTAGGACTGAAAAATACTCATTTTCAAAACCCAACAGGTCTTCCGGCTAAAGACCATTATTCCACAGCAAATGATATGGCTATAATGGCAAAAGAATTGATGAAGTACCCACTTATTCGCAAATATACAGGTAAATACGAAGACTATTTACGTGAAGATACGGATAAGAAGTTTTGGCTCGTGAATACGAATAAGTTAGTACGTTTTTATCCTGGAGTAGATGGTGTGAAAACGGGCTTTACGACAGAAGCAAAATATTGTTTAACAGCATCGGCTGAAAAGAATGGGATGCGTGTTATTTCAGTTGTTATGGGAGCACCTACATCGAAAGAACGGAACAACCAAGTAACAAAGCTTCTTGACTACGCATTTGGACAATATATGACAAAAAAAATGTATACACGCGGCGAAAAAATTAAGACTGTACAAGTAGGAAAAGGGAAAAAAGAAAAAGTAGATTTAGTTGCGTCAGACAATGTGTCTCTTCTTATGAAGAAGGGCGAAAATATGGACAAAGTAAAGCAAGAAGTAATTGCTGAAAAGAAAGTGAAAGCGCCGATTAAAAAAGGTGACGCGCTTGGTACACTAGTTATTAAAAAAGATAAAGATGTTTTATTAAAACAAACAATTGTAGCAAAAGAAGATGTTGCTGCAGCGAGCTGGTGGGAGTTATTTAAAAGAAGTTTTGGGATGTTTTCAACATCAAAATAGCGGCAAACATTTTGCCGCTTTTCTATTCGTATGAAAGTAAATAATTGCTGAATCGTTTCACTTTATGGCGAAATAGTTCTTCTTTTGTCAGTAGGAAGGATTCTTATGTTGTATCACGAAAATCTTTATGTATGTAAATGAGTAAAGTTTGAGCATAAGGAGGAAATCGTGTGAGTCTTTCCATGCAATTAGAAGTAAAACGTGACGTCCTATGTGTGAGACTAGCGGGTGAATTAGATCATCATACTGCTGAAGAGTTGCGAACGAAAGTAACAGATATGATTGAGACACATGGTGTTCATCATATTGTTTTGAGCCTAGAGAACTTATCGTTTATGGATAGTTCTGGTTTAGGTGTTATATTAGGCCGATATAAGCATGTAAAGGGATTAGGTGGAGAAATGGTTGTTTGTGCAATTTCACCGCCTGTTAAACGTTTATTTGAAATGTCGGGCTTATTTAAAATTGTTCGTTTAGAAGAAAGTGAAGCGCATGCGCTCGCGACGTTGGGGGTGGCATAAATGAGAAATGAAATGAACCTTCAATTTTCAGCATTAAGTCAAAATGAATCGTTCGCTCGCGTTACAGTAGCTGCATTCATTGCGCAACTAGACCCAACGATGGAAGAACTTACGGAGATTAAAACAGTTGTGTCAGAAGCAGTTACGAATGCAATTATTCATGGGTACGAAGGAAATGCAGAAGGTGTTGTTTATATTTCTGTAATTTTGGAAGAAGCAATGGTGAAACTCACGATTCGAGATGAAGGGATTGGCATCTTTGATTTAGATGAAGCAAGGCAACCCCTGTTTACAACTAAACCTGAATTAGAGCGTTCCGGAATGGGATTTACTATCATGGAAAATTTTATGGATGAAGTAGAAGTTATTTCAAACGAATCTTTCGGGACAACAATCCATTTGACAAAATACTTATCAAATAGTAACGCTCTATGCAATTAAGGAGAATAGCCTATGGACATAGAGGTCAAAAATGAGAAGAAGAAACCTCAGTTAAAGGACCACGAGCTAAAAGCGTTAATTCAACAAAGTCAAGATGGAGATCAGCAAGCGAGAGATACAATCGTTCAAAGTAATATGCGTCTCGTATGGTCGGTTGTGCAGCGTTTTCTTAATCGAGGATACGAACCAGACGATTTATTTCAAATTGGATGTATTGGGCTCTTAAAATCGGTAGATAAATTTGATTTATCTTTCGACGTGAAATTTTCAACATATGCAGTTCCAATGATTATTGGAGAAATACAACGATTTTTACGTGATGATGGATCAGTGAAAGTAAGTAGATCTTTAAAAGAAACAGGAAATAAAATACGAAAGATGAGAGACGAGCTTTCGAAAGAATTTGGAAGAGCGCCAACAATTAATGAAGTAGCCGAAGCGTTAGAACTAACGCCAGAGGAAGTGGTTCTGGCGCAAGAAGCGAGTCGAGCTCCTTCATCCATACATGAAACGGTGTATGAAAACGATGGAGATCCAATCACTATTTTAGATCAAATTGCCGATCAATCTGAAACGAAATGGTTCGATAAAATTGCTTTAAAAGAAGCAATTAGAGAATTAGATGATCGAGAACGTTTAATTGTGTATTTACGCTACTATAAAGATCAAACCCAATCGGAAGTAGCGGAACGAATAGGCATTTCGCAAGTACAAGTTTCAAGACTTGAAAAGAAAATATTAAAACAGATGAAAGATCGAATAGATGAATAGCTATCTATTCGATTTTTTTTTGATTTTAAATTGGAGGAGATTGTAAACTTTCGTAAAAAATGACAGAATTTATTAATAATTCGGTTAATTTAAAATGTAATCCAAGTATGAACTTGTCACAAAGGGGGAAGAAAATATGGAAACGAGGCAACAATGGGGAACGAGGGCTGGATTTATTTTCGCAGCGGTCGGCTCTGCCGTTGGATTAGGAAACATATGGCGTTTTCCTTATACAGCGTATGAAAATGGGGGAGGCGCATTCTTTTTACCGTACTTATTCGCATTATTAACGACTGGTATTTCATTATTGGCGTTTGAATTTGCTCTTGGGCATCGTCACCGTGGTTCCGCGCCACTTACGTTCTTCCGTATTAGTCCGCGTGCTGAATTCATCGGATGGTGGCAAATGTGTGTAACATTTATCGTTTCAACATATTATGCAGTAATTATTGCTTGGTCTATTTCATATACGTACTTTGCAATTACTGGAGCATGGGGGAAAGACACGCAATCATTTTTATTTAAAGAGTACTTACATGTTGCAGATAAGCCAGGGCAGTTTGGGGGGCTTGTGCCGGAAGTATTGATTCCATTAGCTCTCGTTTGGATTATTGTGCTTGGTGTTGCATTCAAAAGAGTTAAAAAAGGAATCGAAGTGGTTAACCGCATTTTCATTCCTTTACTAGTTGTTATGTTCCTTATTATCGTAGTTCGTGCAGTGACGATGGAAGGTGCGATGCAAGGATTAGATGCATTCTTCAAACCAGATTGGAGTCGTATTTTTGATGGGAAGGTATGGCTTGCTGCTTATGGTCAAATTTTCTTTAGCTTATCTTTAGCATTTGGAATTATGATTACGTATTCTAGTTATTTACCGAAAAACTCAGATACAACAAATAATGCCTTTATTACTGGCTTTGCAAACTCAGGATTTGAATTATTAGCAGGGATTGGGGTCTTTGCAGCGCTTGGATTTATGGCAAACAATATGGGAGTACCAGTTGATAAAGTAGCAAGTGCTGGTGTAGGACTTGCATTCGTAGTATTCCCGCAAATTATTATTGAATTACCGATGTCACCATTATTTGGCGTATTGTTTTTCTTATCATTAACGGTTGCCGGAATTACATCCCTCATTTCGCTTGCGGAAGTATGTTTTGCGGCCGTATCTGAAAAGTTCAGCTTAAGCCGCCAAAAAACAATTGGAATTATGGGAACGCTTCTCGTACTAGTGTCTCTTGTTTTTGCAACACGTGGTGGGCTTATGATCCTAGATGTTGTTGATTATTTCGCTAATAACTTCGGGTTAATTTCAATTGCATTAGTGGAAGTAGTTACGATAGGGCTCATTCTACGCCGTTTACCAGTTTATCAAAATCACGCAAACTTCGTATCTGATATTAAGTTAGGGACGTTTTGGAGAGTGAGTTTACTCGTTATTACCCCGCTTATGTTAGGATACATGTTAATTGATGGGACAATCCAAAATATTAAAAAGAACTACGGAGATTATCCAACGGAGTTTGTCGTAACATATGGTTGGTCAATTGCAGCAGCGTTCCTTATCGTTGCACTAATCATTAGTATAAAGAAATGGAATGCACAAATACATTCAGATTCTGCTAAGCTTGAAAAAGAATGGAAAGATCGGGGTGTTTCATAATGAGCGGATCAGCGATTATGATGATGGTTATTGGTATGGTAGTCATTTGGGGAGGACTCGCATTAAGTATTGCAAATTTATTTAAGAAAAAGGCATAAACTAAAAAACATCTGTACCGAAACGGTACAGATGTTTTTTTATGAAAAAATTGTATTAGAAAAAAATTCAATAACCATACTACAACTACGAGGAAGAGTGAAGAGGTGAATGGAAATTGGAACAAACAATTTATATTAAAATGCGTAATCGATTAAAAGTTTCTCCTACGTATGAAGTGAAACTGGGTGATGTCGCTCAACTTGCCGGAGATGCTATGGTAGTTGAATTATTACAGAATGAGGTAGTTTACAAAATAACAGCGCATGATAAGACGCATGTTGTAATTGATGTTATGAAAATTATTGAGATTATTCAACAAAAAGCGGCTCATATACAAATTAATTTACTCGGTTCTGGACAAACTCTTGTTGAAATTATATATGAAAAAAAGAAAGTACATCCGATTTTCTTCGGACTTGTATGGTTGTTACTTTTTATTGGAGCGGCTCTTGCGATCATTTATTTCCATGAAGATGTAAGTATGCAACAAGTACACCAGCGGTTATATTACATGATTACGGGAGAATTTAAGGCACAGCCACTTCTATTTCAAATTCCTTATTCAGTAGGTCTTGGGTTAGGCATGGTTTTATTTTTTAATCATGTATTTCAAAAGCGAATTAATGAAGAGCCGAGTCCGTTAGAAGTGGAGATGTTCCAATACCAGCAGTCACTTGACCAATATGTAATTGTTCATGAAAACAAGGACAATATGAAACAACTTGCCGATGATTGAGTCTGGGCTTGTTATTTTAATTGGTTTAGCGGGAGGAATTGCAGTAGGTAGCGGATATGTCGCATTTTTAGCTGTACTTGGTATAATCCCCCGACTAGCTCAATTAACGAGAAGTGGAAAGCACATTCAATATTTTGAGTGGGCAGTTATTGCAGGTACGTTAACAGGAGCTTGGTGTAGTTTGAAAAACATTACATTTCAAACATCGCAATATTGGCTTGTTATACTAGGACTATTTTGTGGCACATTCATTGGAATGCTTGCAGCCGCATTAACAGAAGTGTTAAATGTTTTACCTATTTTAGCGAAACGAGTAGGGGTAGAAGGGAAAATTGTTGTTTTACTCGTTGCTCTTGTACTTGGCAAAGTAATAGGCTCATTGTTTCACTGGATTTATTTCGTAAAGTAGGAGGCAATATATAAATGACAGGGCGAAAACTAAAGGATGATTACATAAATAAAGTGAAGGAGTACCATCCAAAACCAAACTATTTCCTAAATTGTGTCAAGGCATTTCTTGTAGGTGGATTCATTTGTACTGTCGGAGAAGTATTAATGAAATTTTATATACATTATTTTCATTTCAGTGAACAAGAGGCAGGAAATCCGACAGTTGCAACGCTTGTATTACTATCGGCGATTTTAACAGGTTGTGGTGTATATGATAAAATCGGTCAATTTGCTGGAGCGGGATCGGCCGTACCTGTTACAGGATTTGCGAATTCTATGGCGAGCGCTGCGCTAGAACATAAGAGTGAAGGAATTGTGCTTGGGGTTGCTACAAATATGTTTAAGCTAGCGGGAAGTGTTATCGTTTTTGGGGTCGTTGGTGCATACGTTATTGGATTAATAAGATATACTTTTAACATTTTTATGTCTTAAAGGAGGGGCTAGTATGAGGTTGACTGGAAAACAAACGTGGGTATTTCAAAATGATATTTATGTGAATGCAACCGGTACTGCTGTTGGTCCAAAAGAAGCTGAAGGCCCTCTTGGGAAGGATTTTGATATTTCATATGATGATTTACATTGCGGAGAGGAAAACTGGGAACTTGCTGAACGAAGATTAATGTCAGATTCAATTCAACAAGTCTTGCAAAAAGGAAATGTAAAAACATCACAAATCGACTTTTTTTTAGCGGGTGATTTATTAAATCAAACAGTGACAGCAAATTATGTTGCACGTAATTGGGGGATTCCCTTTTTAGGGATGTTTAGCGCTTGTGCAACCTCGATGGAGACTTTAGCGGTTGGATCAGCCTTTATAGATGGTGGATTCGCAAATCGTGTTTTAGCGACGGTAAGTAGTCATAATGCAACGGCTGAAAGACAGTTCCGTTATCCAACAGAGTATGGGGGACAGAAACCAGGAACAGCAAATTCCACTGTTACAGGTGCGGGATCCATATTAATTAGTAAAGAAAAAAGTGCAATTAAAATTACGGCAGCTACGATTGGGAAAGTGCAAGATTTAGGGATTGCGAATCCTTTAGATATGGGGTCGGCGATGGCACCTGCTGCTGCTCATACAATTCAACAACATTTTGAAGATTTGAAGAGGAGTGCAGCAGATTATGATTTGATTGTTACCGGTGATTTATCAGCTATTGGGACACCAATCGCAAAACAACTGTTACTGGAAGAAGGTTATGATCTTGGGCATATATATAATGATTGCGGATTAATGATTTATGATTCCGGTCAAGAAGAAGTATTTGCCGGTGGTAGTGGTTGTGCTTGTTCAGCTGTTGTCACATATGGTCATTTATTAAGCGAGATGCAAAAAGGGAATTTACAACGAATTTTTGTCGTTGCTACTGGCGCGTTATTAAGTCCGATGATGATGCAGCAGAAAGAAACCATTCCAACAATTGCACATGGTGTCGTATTTGAGAGAGTGAAGGGAGAGTGAATTGTGGATTTTATATATGCATTTCTTGTAGGAGGCGCCATTTGTGTAATTGGACAGGTATTGTTAGATTTCGCAAAGTTAACACCAGCCCATTTAATGGCTACCTTTGTAGTTATAGGAGCAGTTTTAGATGGATTCGGATTGTACGATAAGCTTATAAAGTTTGCTGGTGCTGGTGCGACAGTTCCTATTACAAGTTTTGGACATTCACTATTACATGGGGCAATGCATGCGGCAGAAAAACACGGATATATTGGGATTGGTATGGGTATGTTTAGTTTAACGTCTGCAGGCATTTCTGCAGCGATATTATTTTCATTTTTTGTAGCACTTATATGTAAACCGAAAGGATAAATCAAATGAGACGAAGGGTTGTTTTGGTCACAGATGGGGATGAATATGCAAAGCGGACAATTGAGCTTTTAACGAAGGAATTTGGGGGAAGGTGTATTTCAGCATCACAAAGTAATCCAACCAAATTGACAGGGAAGAAAGTTGTTGAGCTTATTATGCAAACGCCATATGACCCTGTATTTGTCATGTTTGATGACAGTGGATTTATTGGAGAAGGATCTGGTGAAAAGGCTTTAAAATATGTAGCCACACATAAACAAATTGATGTACTGGGGATTTTGGCAGTAGCGTCTAACACACATCATTGGGAATGGGCACGTGTAGATGTCAGTGTAGATCGGAACGGGAATTTAACCGAATACGGTGTTGATAAATTTGGACTTCCAGATGGTGAAATTGGCAGAATTAGCGGAGATACAATTTATTGTTTAGATGATCTGAATGTTCCTGTCATTGTGGGAGTTGGTGATATTGGTAAGATGTGTGGAAACGATGAATGGGAGAGAGGATCACCTATTACTAGAAAAGCGATTCAATTAATTTTGGAAAGGAGTGGTTTTTATGACGAAACCTAAAAAAGTGGAAATCCCTATTTCATCTTTCATAAGTGATAATGAAAATTACTTAAAGCAAACAGCTGGACTGGGTGTTACATACGACGTTGGCATTCGTAAATTTCAAATTTTGAATAAAGAAATTGGTGTGTTATTTGTAAATGGACTTTGTGATACAAATTATATTATCCCTATTTTAGAAGAAGCGGTGGATACAAATGAGATAAGGGATGTAGAAGAAGATACAGTGAAGCTTTTAGAGAATCGTTTAATCCATCAACAAGTAAGCAAAGTGAAAACGATGGATGAGGTAATGCTTCAAGTATTATCGGGACTCATCGTTATATTTGTGGAAGGTGAAACGGAAGCGTTCGCAATAGATGTTCGTAGTTATCCGGGCCGGACGCCGACAGAACCAGATACAGAAAAGGTAGTACGTGGTGCAAGGGACGGATTTGTTGAAAATATCGTTGTAAATACAGCGTTAATTCGTAGAAGGATACGTGACCCACGTCTTCGAAATGAAATGATTCGAGTAGGAGATAGATCACAAACGGATGTTTGTATTACATATGTACAAGATGTTGCAAATCCGGATTTAGTTAAAATTATAAAACAAGAATTAAATAACATTGAAGTAGACGGGATTACGATGGCGGATAAAACGATAGAGGAATTTGTAGTTAAACAAGGCTATAATCCCTTCCCGCTTATTCGATATACAGAAAGACCAGATGTAGCAGCAAATCATCTATTAGAAGGACATGTGTTAGTACTCGTTGACACATCGCCAAGTGCTATGATTACACCGACAACATATTTTCATCATTTACAGCATGCAGAAGAGTTTAGGCAAAATCCAGCTGTAGGTACATTTTTACGTTGGGTACGTTTTTTAGGTGTTATATTTTCACTGTTCTTATTGCCATTTTGGTTAGTGTTTGTTTTTGATCCAACTCTTTTACCGGAAAGTCTTGCTTTCATTGGACCGAACAAGATGACGCATTTACCAATTTTATTACAAATTTTGATGGCCGAAATCGGACTCGAATTTTTAAGGATGGCTGCCATTCATACACCGACATCATTGTCGTCTGCAGCAGGATTAATTTCTGCCATATTAATTGGTCAAATTGCCATTGATGTAGGTTTGTTTGTACCAGAAGTAATTTTATACGTAGCAGTTTCTATGATTGGAGCATATGCAACACCGAGTTATGAATTAGGGCTTGGGAATAAAGTCGGAAAGCTATTTGTCATTATTTTGACAGGTATATTTCATGAAATGGGATTTGTAGTTGGAATGACGATATTGATTTTATTTTTAACGTCTATAAAAAGTTTACAAACACCGTATTTATGGCCGTTTTTACCATTTGATTGGGGAGCGTTAACAAAAATTCTACTCCGTCCAACGATGTCTAGTTTAAAAGTGCGCCCAAGTATTGTAAAACCTCAAAATGTAAGAAGGCAAAAATAAGCAGGATTAATCTCCTGCTTATTTTTTATCGAAAATTTATTGTTTTTTAACAAAAATCAAACATTTTTTGTGTACACTTAGAGTAGATATTGTGTATGGAAGGGGAAGAGGACATGATTAAATTATTTGTAAGTGATTTAGATGATACGCTCGTTTACAATGTGAATCATATGCAAAAAGAAGATGAACGTGCACTTTGTTGGTTAGCTGAAAAAGGGACAAATATTTGTTTTGCCTCTGGCCGCTTTACTCATCGAATTGATGAAGTCGTAAATAGGTTTGCATTCCCGTATTACACAACTAGTTTAAATGGAGCAACGATGTTACTGCCGGATGGAAAAATATTTCATGAATCAAGTTTTGAAGATGGGATTGCCCAGGAAATATATCGATATATCCATAAAAAGAGACTAGCAGATATTGTTTGTGCAAATGAGCAACGGTATACAAAAAGAAAGAATGAACATCATCATACTTTTGAAACGTATATGGGCGTGCATATTGCTGAAATAGAAGCATTAGAAGAGGAATTTGGTAAGACTGTACATCCTGCGAAATTGTTTGTTTTTGGGGAAGAAGAGACAATTGCAGCATTAGATCAAGAGTTACGAGATACATTTCAGAGCGAAGCGGAAGTTTTTATGTCGGGTAAACGCTATGTTGACATTATGCCAAGGGGAGTAAGTAAAGGGAGTGCTTTAAGGCGACTAATGGAACATTTACAAATTGAAGCAAATGAAATTGCATGCATTGGCGATTCTTTCAATGATATTTCTATGTTTGAAGTAACTCCGCATTCATTTACTCTACATCATGCTCATCCATATGTGAAGGAGAAGGCAAATCATATTGTTCGTTCGGTCGAAGAAGCTGTTATGAAATTGCCATTACTTGTATAAAAAAAGAAGCTCGTCACTGACGAGCTTCTTTTTACTTGAATAACGATTTAACAAAATCAATGATACTTGAGAAAAAATCTTTAACTTTATCTAGGAAACCTTGCCCTTCTTCAGATCCTAAAAAGGCAGAAACGTGTTCTTTTGCTTTATTTAACTGACTGCCAACTTGATTCCAATCGATATTAAGATTTTTCATTTTATCAAATAGCGCAACTAAGTTATCTAACTGTTCATCCGTTAATGTAATGCCAAGTTGATCCGCAATTTTTTGAATTAATGAACGTAAATCTTCAGTCGTTTTTGGCTGTTCTTTGGCAATTTCTTCTTTAATTTTTGCAACAAGTTGAACTGCTTTTTCTTCACCAATTTTATCGCCGAGCTGGGCTGTTTGCACCATTTCTTCATTGGCTACTTTTTTTACTTCCTCAGGAATTGCTTTGTTCGATGTTGTTTCATAGGCTTTCATTAAACCGGTTAAAGCAGCAGTTCCTGAAACTTTAAATGGTGCAGTAATTTGAATTTCTGCATCTTTCACACCTGCTGTAATAAGTGCGTTTGTGTACATTGCATCTGTTATCGAATTAATGTTTTTTGAACGTACAATGAGACCAGACCCTGGTTTTGTGTATGTAATCATAGAAGAGGAAATTGCTCTCGTACCAATTTGCGCTTTTGGAACAATCCCTTCTAGAAATTTATGTTCTTCCGCATTAGACACAGTAATGATTGTAGCATCCTTTGGTGCTTTCATTTCTTTTAACAGATCTTGTTTTTGTTGTTCAGACAAGTTTTCTCCTAGTGTAACAATTGATTCTCCTTCGATGATGTCTGCAAACGAAGCTGTTGGCATCATAAATACCGTTACAGCCAATAGCAGAGCTAGTAATTTCGTTTTCACGAAAAATCGCTCCCTTTCTCTTTCTAAAATTTTCGGGCAACACAGTTATTATAGTATATATTTCTTATTTGTCACCTAGCTTTTTCCACATTTCGAAAAAGAAGTATCTAGATTGTCGGATTCTTTTTGTTTCTAGTCATGAATGTGGTAATATAGTGCTGAGATAGTTGAAAGGAGACATATACGTATGAAAACTTTAGGATACATATTAATGGAAAATGGTGAAAAAATCGATTTAGAATTTTTCCCAGAAGAGGCACCAAAAACAGTAGAAAACTTTAAAAAATTAGCAGAGCAAGGATTTTATGATGGTGTGACATTCCACCGCGTTATTCCTGGCTTCGTAAGTCAAGGTGGAGATCCAACAGGAACAGGTGCAGGTGGCCCAGGTTACTCTATCCCATGTGAAACTGATGGAAATCCTCATAGACATCTTGTAGGTTCACTTTCTATGGCTCATGCTGGCCGTAATACAGGCGGTAGCCAATTCTTTGTTGTTCATGAGCCACAACCGCATTTAGATGGTGTACATACTGTATTCGGTAAAGCAACAAGCGGTATTGAAACAGTATTAAACATGCGTCAAGGCGATGTAATGAAAGAAGTTAAAGTTTGGGAAGAATAAGTTAATGGGAAAAGAGAGCTATGGCTCTCTTTTTTGTTTTTTTAATAGGAATGGGTATTTCGTTTGCAGTACATGATACAAGTAGTACTATATTGAAGCGAAAATATGGCGCCTATAAGAACAAAATTTTAACAAATTACATAGAATACATTAAATTACATGTTTCAAGAAATATTTTTATTACATTAATTTTGCTAGAATTCATTTGCGCTCAGGTGATGAATATTGAAGTGGTAATGAGCGGTGGATGTTTCTTTTTGCTTTCATATAACAGCGTTTCTTCTTTAATCTACTTAGAAAAAATAGTACTGAAACATATATTTGACTTTCTTCTTTTCGCTTTGTATGATTATCAAGTTGTTTTAGGCCCTTCTCACTCTGTTGAAAATATTGTAAAATGAATGTGATATGAAAAGAGTGGTTGAGGGGATTAATAGTTTGTAACTTTTGTAAGAAGGGATAAGGGTTATGTTAATTCGTTTTAAAAAAAGTTATGAAAAGATTGCAATGGGGCTTCTTTCATTTATGCCAACTGAAAAAGATGTAAAAACATTACAATTGACTATGAAAGATTATGAAGCAAAGGATGATTGGCAATTGTATTTGTGGAAACAAAACGAAGATTTTGTTGGGATAATGGGGATTGTAAAAAAAGAGAATCAAGTGTTGGAAATTCAGCATTTGAGTGTGAACCCGTCTCACCGTCATATGGGTATTGGGACGAAGATGGTTCAAGAGTTAAAGAGTAAATTTCTTGAGTTTACAATTTGCGGAAATGAGCAAACAGCAAGTTTTTGCAAAAAGTGTAAAGGGCTAGAACAAAATATACATTCGTGAAAGCAGAGATAAGTAGTTTATTATCTCTGCTTTCTTTTTTGTAATTGTTCGTTTCGTTCAGCGATGACCTCTGTTCGATCACGTAATGTGTGCTTATGTATTATATATTCATTAGAAGTAGCATTCACGTCTTTCCAAGGAAGGTTTTGTTTCTGACATAATTCCATGCAGTGCTTTTCTAATGCTGTATCCGATAATGGTAAAAATAACGGTGTAAAACTCTCTTCTTTCTGTATAGATTGCAATCTATCCTGGAGTAAGCATAGAAGTTGTGTCTGATTTATTCCTAAACGTAGTAAAGGTGCACTGTTTATTTCTAAAATCTTTATGGCGCTTTTCATCATTTTCTCTGCGCCATTCCAGTTAGAGCGTCTTTGATGGTATAAAGAAACTGCAATTTGAATAAGACCGACTAAATAATTATCACGATTTTCTCTCGGTTTTGTTTTCCAATATTCTTCCAGTATCTCGTGGCATTCAAAATAATCATAATCTCCGTGAAAATGAATTAAAAATTGGATGTATTCGGTAGGATACATTTTCTTCACCCCTGTTTAACGGTTATAAATACAAGTTTATCATAGAAATATAAACAATAAACGACTAGGGAATTTTCCCTAGCCGTTATTGTTCATATTAGCAGAAGCAAGCTGCCCCTACAATAATTAGTAAAATAAACAATACAACAAGTAATGCGAACCCACCGCTAAAACCGCAATCAACGTGACCCATAGTTTTTTGACCTCCTACATTGTTCTTACTACACTGTTATCATATGAAGCGGTGGGCATGATGACATAGGCATAGGTCTATTTTTAATTAAATTTCTTAAAAAGGTTGGATAGAACATGAGTATGCTCTATACTTATGTTGTTATAGAAAAAATGTGGTGGGATGCTTTGTGCAGTATAATTTTAAAGTAGAGGCTTTTGAAGGGCCTTTAGATTTATTGTTACATTTAATACATCGTTATGAAATTGACATATATAATATTCCTGTAGCGGAAATTACAGAGCAATATTTATCTTATGTTCATACGATGAAAGAACTACAATTAGATGTTGCAAGTGAGTATTTAGTAATGGCTGCGACTTTATTACAAATTAAAAGTAAAATGTTGTTGCCGAAACATGAAGAAGATGTACTTGATAACGGTGATGACTTTATAGATGATCCTCGTCAAGAATTGATGGAGAGGTTAATTGAATATAAGAAATATAAGCAAGTTGCTACTGAGCTAAAAGAAAGAGAACAAGAAAGAGCACAGCTATATACACGTCCGCCAATTGATTTTACATCGTTGCAACAAGAAGAGGAGACAAACTTGCCTCTTGATGTTACGTTATATGATATGCTAGCGGCATTTCAAAAATTAATGCGCCGTAAAAAAGCAAAGAAACCTGTAACAACACGTATTACTCGTCAAGAAATACCAATTGAAAAGCGCATGATTGATATTTTAAAACAGTTAGAAATACAAGGTGGTCGTCAAAGTTTTTATGATTTGTTTGTTGATGATGAACGGGAAATAATGGTTGTAACATTTTTAGCGGTTCTTGAGCTTATGAAAAATCAACAAATCATAATTGAACAGGAACATAATTTTGATGAAATTTTCGTATCAAGCTCTACTAAATCTGCATAGAGTTAGTATGGAAAATGGGATGGAAATAATATATCTCATGCTAGGTTTGAATGTATCGTTTGGAACAAGAGAAAAAATATTGAACCGAACGCATTGATTGTGATTCGGTTTTTTGATGTGTATTTTTATGGAGAAAATTGGAGGAAGGAGCTCGTAAAATGGATAGAAGAGAACAGAAATCAATCATTGAAGGGCTTTTATTTGTTTCTGGTGATGAAGGGATTTATCCAGAACAAATAGCGAAAGTGCTTGAAATTGAAGGAAATGAAGTAATCGATATTTTAGAAGAAATGCAAAAAGAATGTGAAGGTGCACACCGCGGTTTGCAAATTGTACAGTATGCAAAAGTATATCGTTTTGCTACAAAGAAAGAACATGCTTCGTACTATCAAAAATTAATAGATATCCCAACAGCTGCTTCACTTTCTCAGGCTGCTTTAGAAACGTTAGCGATTGTGGCATATCGTCAACCTATTACAAGGACTGAAATGGAAGAGATTAGAGGGGTGAAAACCGATAAGGCGTTACAAACGTTAGTTTCACACTTACTTATAAAAGAAATGGGAAGAGCAGAAGGTCCAGGGCGTCCTATTTTATATGGAACAACGAAAGAATTTTTGGATACATTTGGATTGAAAACATTAGATGATTTACCGGCACTTTCTGAAGAGAATGAACAAATGAATGAAGCAGATTTATTCTTTGGTTCTTTACAGGAGATATCGAAATAAAAGCTTAGCATTTTGCTAAGCTTTTTTTGTATATCAATTATATACCGTGCCATACTAATTGAAAAAAGGAGACGAGTTATGAGAAGTATGCGAAGTATTTTATTGTTAGTTTCTGTTTTGTTATGCTTTTCTTTAAATAGTGCATCGGCCAAAAGATATATGATGTCTATTCATACCGCGTCTCCTTTACATATGCAGCGGCAACATTTTGGTAAAATGAAAGTGAGTTTTTTAAAAGTTGGGCAAGGTGATGCGACACTTATTACATTGCCAAATGGACAAACGATGTTAATTGATGGGGGACCTTATGAAGCAGGTGAGGTTATCATTCAAAAACTAATCGAAAAAGGGATTAACCATTTAGATGCTATCGTCAGTACGCATCCTGATATGGATCACATTGGAGGACTCATTCCGATTGTAGAGCAAATGCCGGTAGCACTTATATTAGATAGTGGAAAAACATATAGTTCTTTTACGTATCACACATACCGGAATCATATTAAAAAAAGAGGAATTCCTTTCGTTTCAGTAAAAGAGGGACAATACATACCGCTAGATCCGCATGTTTCCATACAAGTATTAAACAATGGGAAATCAAAAGATGAAAATAATGAATCTTCAATTGTGTTAAAGGTACGATACGGAAAAGCGGATTTTTTACTAATGGGTGATGCTGATGTGCGGACGGAAACTGAAATATTAAAGCAATTTGATGTACATGCAGATGTGTTAAAGGTGGGACATCATGGCTCCTATACTTCAACAAATGAAATGTTTATAAAGAAAGTAGAACCGCAGTTTGCAATTCTTTCATATGGAAGCAGAAATCCGTATGGACATCCGCATCAAAGTGTAGTGAGACGCTTAAAACAGCATGGTATAATGATATATGGAACAAACAAACGTACAGTAGAAATGGAAACAGACGGCGAGCATATTACAATAGGCTCTAGTGGATTAATGCCATTACTTAAGTGAGTAATATGATAGGGGATATTCTCCCTTTTTGGAAAACTGAATAACATATATTATAATTGCAAGAGACGTACTAAGTTTCCTTTTTGTTAAACAAAGAGGAAATTTCATTCGAATGTATAGACAACTACTCGTGCATATATTAAGATGGAATTAGGCGAATAAGGTAATAATAACAAGTAGGTATTTCATGGGAAAGGATCGATGAAAATGAAAACGCAAGTTGTCATCAATGCCAAAATTTATACAGGTCAAGAAGTAGTGGAAAACGGATTTATTCGTTACGCAGAAACAATTAAAGAAATTGGTTTGATGGCTCAATATGTATCACAAGAAAATGAAGCGGTTTTAGATGCGGCAGGGAAGATTGTGATTCCAGGTATGATTGATGTTCATATTCATGGTGGGTACGATATTGATGCGATGGATGCAAATAGCGATGGATTAGTAACTCTAGGTAAAGAAATGTTAAAAGAAGGAGTTACAACTTACTTTCCAACAACAATGACACAAGCTCCAGAAGCAATCGAAGCGGCACTACATGCTGCGAAGGAAGCGAAAGAAAAAGGAGCACATTTCGAATATATTCACTTAGAAGGACCGTATGTTTCAAAAAAACGTGCAGGTGCACAACCACTTGAACATATTGTTCCTGCGAATATTGAACAATTTAAACAATGGCAGGAAGCAAGCGGGAATCTAATTAAATTAGTAACATATGCACCTGAAGAAGAAGGTGCGTTAGAATTTGAGCAGTATCTTGCTGAAACTGGTGTTGTTGGCACAATGGGGCATACAGATGCAATTGATGCGCAACTAAAAAATAGAAACATTACACATGCAACGCATTTATACAATCAAATGCGTGGATTACATCACCGTGAACCAGGAGTTGTTGGTCATGTGTTATTAAATCCAGATGTAATGGTTGAAGTAATTACAGATGGTATTCATATTGACCCTGATATGGTGAAATTAGCATATAAATTAAAAGGACCGAAAAAAGTAAGTGTTATTACTGACGCAATGCGTGCAAAAGGTCTTGAAGATGGATTATATGAGCTTGGCGGACAGCCAGTACATGTAAAAGATGGTAGTGCTCGATTAGAAGATGGAACGTTAGCTGGCAGTATTCTAAAAATGGATCAAGCTTTCCGAAATGTAATTGAATTTACAGGTTGTTCAATCGAAGATGCAGTACTGATGACATCAGTTAACCAAGCAGAAGAGTTTGGATTAAATCATAAAGGTGCATTAGTGGTAGGAAAAGATGCAGACTTTGTTGTGATGAATGAAGATTTACATGTATATGATACGGTTCGTTTAGGAATTCATATGAAGGAAGGGAAGTAATTAAATGAATATTCTTGTTGTAAAAACTCCAGAAGAACTAGCAGAAGCAGGTTATAAATTAATTGAAGAAGTTGTAAACACAAAAGAAAATCCAACATTAGGAATGGCTACAGGAAGCTCTCCATTAGGTATTTATGCAGAAATGCGAAAAAATAAACTTGATACAAGCCGTGTAACCACTGTAAACTTAGATGAGTACGTAAATTTACCACATGAAGATAAAAACAGCTATCACTATTTCATGCAAGAACAGTTGTTTGATCATCTTCCATTTAAACAAACTTATGTACCAAACGGGATGGCAAGTGATTTAGAGGAAGAGTGCAAACGTTACGAGGGCATTCTAGCTGCTAACCCAGTTGACCTACAGATTCTTGGAATCGGTGAAAACGGTCACATCGGATTTAACGAACCAGGAACACTGTTTAATTCTCCAACAAACATTGTTGAATTAACAGAGTCTACACGCCAAGCAAACCTTCGCTTCTTCGAAAAAGAAGAAGATGTGCCAACTCATGCGATTACAATGGGGATTGGAAGCATTATGAAAGCGAAACAAATTCTACTTGTTGCTATGGGTTCTAAAAAGGCAGAAGCTGTGAAAGAATTATTACAAGGTGAATATAGTGAAGCGTGTCCTGCTACAGTTTTACAACGTCATCCGAATGTAACCGTAATCGCTGATCAAGAAGCTCTATCTTTATGCAGTGAGGCGATTGCTGATGAACATCGACAAGTATTCACCATTTCCGATCTATTATCAGATTCAAGAGTGGGTGAAACAGCTAATTGAGGACGGCGAATGGAAGCCGGGAGATAAAATCCCATCTGAGAATGAACTTTGCGATAAGTTCGAAGTGAGTCGTATGACAATCAGACAGGCGATTAATAATTTAGTGGAACAAGGTTATTTATATCGGAAACGTGGAATCGGTACGTTTGTCCAACTTCCGAAAGTGGAACAAAAATTGCAAGGAATGACGGGATTCACAGAAGATATGATTTCTCGTGGGATGAACCCAAGTAGTCAATTACTTAGTTTCCGCCTAGTTCCAGCTACTGCAAAAATAGCAGACCGGTTGAGAATACAGGAGGGAGAGTCGGTTTATGAAGTGAGGCGTATACGCTTAGCTGATGATGAACCGATTGCTTTTGAGACGACATATTTGTCGCCAGCTCTTGTAAAAGATATTAACGAAGAAATATTGCAACAATCTTTATATGAACATTTAGAGAAAAAACTGGGCTTTAAACTTGTTAGCGCTACTCAATCAATTGAAGCTTCAATTGCAACGGATAATGAAGCTGAACATCTGCATATTCCTAAAAAGGCGCCAGTGCTTGTAATGCGTCAATGGTCATATTCAGAAGGTGAAGTACCGTTAGAGTATGTGAAATGTATTTATCGTGGGGATCGTTATAAGTTTATTACAAACATCGCACGTAACAAATAATATATTTCAGTTTGTGAAGTACAGTTAATGTCAAATTGTTTAACATGTAAAGAAAAAATACGACTCATCCTTATAAGGAGTGAGTCGTATTTTTATTATGAGCAATTACGTGGTTAACAGCATCTTTAACTGTATTTACTACATAGTGAGCGTGTTCTTTTACTGCGTCATCTGCTTGAAACATAGCAAAACTGTGAGGAGTTAAAGAAAACATCGGGATATCATTATAAGAATCCCCTATGCAAGCAACTTCCTCTGGTTGTAGTTGAAACTCTTTTAATAAAACAGAAATAGCAGCCCCTTTACTAATATTAGGTGGCATTACATCTAAACATTGTTCTGCTGAAATGAATGTACTAACTTTTCCGTGGAATTGTTCATCAATTTTTTTCTGAAGGAGTTGTAAGCTTTCCTTTGTTCCACCGACAGAGATTTTATTTGGAAAAATTGTATCATCAATTTTCTGTAATAGACGCGGTTCTTCAACAGAAGTCATCGTTACTTGTTGTTCAAGTTCATGAATAAATGGTGTTTTCTCTTCAATGTAATAATTATGCTCATCACTTACATAACGAAAATAAGGATCTTCATTTGTCATTGCTAACAGATCAGGTAGAATACTCGAATCGAATGTTGCGGATAATAGTTGCTTGTTTTCATGTGTGTACACGAAAACACCATTTACACTAATACGATGGAAATTTGTATTTACAGCTTTCATTAAGTCTGCAATTTCATTATCCAGTCGGCCAGAAGCGAAACAAAGAATAACATTTTGCTCAGCAAGACTACGAAGTGCTACAATATCCTGTTCGTCAATTAACCCTCCGTGTTGCATCATTGTACCATCGATATCACTTACAAACATTTTAATCATGTTGTTATCCCCTTTCTATGTACAGTTGCTCTTACATTATACGCATCATATATAAACATGTCTAAAAAACGAATTTTTATGAAATGGTAGATGTTTTATATTGACGACAAAGAAGAATGTTCTGTAACATAAAAGCAGGCTATTTAAGTACGAGGGTGGTGTTATATGAGTAATTATCTAGAAATTAAAAAAGTTTTAAATAATAATGTCATCATTGCTAGCCATCCTGAACATGAGGAAGTAGTAGTGATCGGTAAAGGAATTGGATTTGGGAAAAAAGCGAAAGACATATTGGAGCAAGAACAAATTGAAAAAATGTTTGTTTTAAAAAATGAACGTGATCGTGAACAATACAAACTGTTAGTGCCGCATGTGAGTGAAAAATTAATCGAATTAATGAATGATATTATGTTCTACATTCAAGAAAAAGCAAAATCACCATTGAATGAACATATTCATATCGCTTTAACAGATCATATTTCTTTTGCGATTAAGCGGTTAAAACAAGGACTTACAATTGATAATCCTTTTTTAGTTGAAACGAAAATGCTCTATCCAGAGGAATATGAAATTGCTGAAGGTGTTGTAGACCTTTTAAATTCTCGTTTGCAAATTACATTGCCAGAAGGAGAAATTGGTTTTATTGCACTCCATATTTACAGTTCACTTACAAATTCAGATTTATCTTCAGTTAATCAAAACTCCCGTCTCATTGCACATCTTGTATCTTTAATTGAGACAAACTTACAAATTACATTAGACCAAGAAAGTATCCACTACTTACGCCTTATTCGTCATTTACAATATGCTATTGAACGGGTGAAAAAAGGGGAGAAAGTAGAGGAATCACAAAGTTTTGCTGATTTATTAAAGGCGGAATATCCCGTCTGTTATAATTTAGCTTGGAAGCTAGTTAAGGTCATGCAAAAAGAATTGCAACTTCCTGTGTATGAAGCAGAGAGCATATATTTAACGATGCACCTGCAGCGCTTAGTGAAAGCAGAGCATGTGTAAAAAGACATATATTTTTGTCTAAAATGAAAACGTTAAAAAAAATCATTGAATCGCTTACAATAGTTATGTATAATAACTATTGCAAAGTTATACAAATTTCGACAAACACATTAAGGTAAGTAACGAAAACGTTTGCCTTAATTATAGTGAACTTATACGTAAACCTATTTTTGACACGTGTTACTGATTCGATCAGGCATGAGTGGAGAAAAGCAAGGAATGTAAGCTAGAGAAAGGGATATACTACCCTTTGTATAGCTATCGTTCTATCTTTTTTTCCTCATGTCTTTTTGGCGTTTGTCGGAAGGTATCAATATAGATAAGAGAGGAAGGGTTTCCATGTTTAAGAAGATCTTTGGTGTTCTTCAAAAAGTCGGAAAAGCGTTAATGCTTCCAGTAGCGATTTTACCGGCAGCAGGTATTTTACTTGGATTTGGTAATGCATTTCAAAATCCACAGTTAACAAATGTTATTCCTGCTTTAAAAGCAGATTGGTTCGTAATGGTAGCAAAAATTATGGAACAATCTGGTGATATTATTTTCGCTAACCTTGCATTATTATTCGCAGTTGGGGTAGCAATTGGTTTAGCTGGTGGAGACGGAGTAGCTGGATTAGCAGCGTTCGTCGGCTACTTAATTATGAACAAAACGATGAGTGTGTTCTTAGAAGTAGATAAGTTAGTGAAAGTAACAAGTTCTGGAGCAGACCCAGTAAAAATTGGATTTACAGATCCAGCATATGCAAACGTATTAGGAATTCCAACGCTACAAACGGGAGTGTTTGGTGGTATTATCGTCGGTATAGTAGCCGCATATTGCTACAATAAATACTTCAACATTGAATTACCATCATACTTAGGTTTCTTCGCAGGTAAGCGTTTCGTACCGATCGCAACTGCAACATTCTCTTTAGTAGTAGGTATAATCATGTGTTTCATTTGGCCATACATTCAAGGTGGCTTAAATACGTTCTCACATCAAATGATTGATGCAAATAGAACATTAGCAGCATTCATATTCGGTTTAATTGAACGTTCATTAATTCCATTTGGATTACATCACATTTTCTATTCACCGTTCTGGTTCGAATTCGGTCAGTATACAAATGCAGCTGGCGAATTAATCCGTGGTGACCAAAAAATCTTTATGGCACAGTTAAAAGACGGTGTAGAAATAACAGCAGGTACATTTACAACTGGTAAGTATCCGTTCATGATGTTCGGTCTTCCAGCAGCAGCATTAGCAATGTACCATGAAGCACGTCCTGAAAATAAAAAATTAGCAGCGGGTATTTTAGGCTCTGCTGCATTAACATCTTTCTTAACAGGTATTACAGAACCACTTGAATTTTCATTCTTATTCGTAGCACCAGTACTGTTCGGAATTCACGCAGTATTCGCTGGTCTATCATTTATGACAATGCAAATTTTAGGTGTTAAAATTGGTATGACATTCTCTGGTGGTTTAATCGACTTTATGTTATTCGGTGTACTACCAGGCCGTACAGCATGGTGGTGGGTAATTATTGTTGGTCTTGTACTAGCAGTTATTTACTACTTCGGATTCCGCTTTGCAATCCGTAAATGGGATTTAAAAACACCTGGTCGTGAAGTAGCAAATGCGAATGACGGCGCAGGTAAAACAGAAGCAGGAGAACTTCCACGTGAAGTATTAGTAGCACTTGGTGGTAAAGAAAACATTGCTTCTTTAGACGCTTGTATTACTCGTTTACGTGTTCAAGTTAACGAACAAAAGAATGTAAACAAAGATCGCTTAAAAGAGCTTGGAGCAGCTGGTGTACTTGAAGTTGGAAATAACATTCAAGCTATTTTTGGACCGAAATCTGACACATTAAAATCACAAATTCATGATATTATGTCAGGTCGTACACCTCATGTTGAAAAAGAAGAGCCTGTAAAGGTAGAAGAAACTCCTAAACAAGTTGATGAAAACGAAACAATCGTATCACCAATTGAAGGGAAAATCTTATCGATTACAGAAGTACCTGATCAAGTATTCTCAGGAAAAATGATGGGAGACGGATTTGCAATCGAGCCAACAGAAGGAACAGTAGTTTCTCCAGTTAACGGTGAGATCGTCAACGTATTCCCTACAAAGCATGCAATTGGTATTCAATCTGAAGGCGGAAAAGAAATTTTAATCCACTTCGGTATTGATACTGTAAAATTAAATGGTGAAGGTTTTGAAGCACTTGTAGCACAAGGCGACAAAGTGAAACAAGGACAACCATTATTAAAAGTAGATCTTGCATTTGTAAAAGAAAATGCACCATCTATCATTACACCAATTGTCTTTACGAATTTACAACAAGGACAACAAGTCGAATTGAAAAAAGATGGAAATGTTAAGAAGGGCGAAAACGCTATTATTGACATTCAGTAGGAATTTGACGCAAAATGTTTATAATTATAATAGGCGATGTGGTTGACCGAACATCGCCTATTATATACAATAGATGATGTAGTACTCACGTCTATACAACTAAAAAAATACTGTAATTTAAAGGAGATAAATTATCATGGAAAAAATCTTTAAAGTAACTAGCGACTCAGGAATTCATGCTCGTCCAGCAACTCTACTTGTAAACACTGCAAGCAAATTTGGTTCTGACATTAACTTAGAGTATAACGGAAAAAACGTTAACTTAAAATCAATCATGGGTGTTATGTCTTTAGGCATTCAACAAAACGCAGAAATTAAAATCACTGCAAATGGTGATGATGCAGCTCAAGCACTAGCAGCTATCGAAGAAACTATGAAAAACGAAGGATTAGGAGAATAATGACTCTTAACATTCAAGGGATCGCTGCATCAAGTGGGATTGCTATTGCAAAGGCTTTCAGACTTGAGAATCCTGAATTTAACATCGAAAAGAAATCAATTACAAACGAAGCTGCTGAAATTGCACGCTTAGACGCTGCGCTTGAGAAAGCAAAAACTGAATTAGAAGCAATTAAGGACCATGCTTTTGCTGAGCTGGGTGCTGATAAAGCTGCGATCTTTGAAGCACATTTATTAGTGTTAAATGATCCAGAACTAGTAAACCCAGTAAAAGATAAAGTAAATAGTGAAAAAGTAAATGCTGAATTTGCAATGGATGAAGTTGCATCAATGTTTATTTCTATGTTTGAAAACATGGATAACGAATATATGAAAGAACGTGCTGCGGACATTCGTGACGTAACAAAACGCGTTCTTGCACATTTACTAGGAATTAACTTCTCAAACCCTGGTACAATTTCTGAAGAAGTAATCATCATTGCTGAAGATTTAACACCATCTGATACAGCTCAGTTAAACCGTAAGTATGCAAAAGGTTTTACAACTGATATCGGTGGACGTACATCTCACTCTGCAATTATGGCTCGTTCTATGGAAATTCCTGCAGTTGTTGGTACGAAAGTTGTTATGGAGAAAATCCAAAACGGCGATATCGTAATCATCGACGGTTTAGATGGAGAAGTAATTGTAAATCCATCAGAAGAAACTCTTCGTTCTTTTGAAGAAAAGAAAGCGAAATTTGAAGAGCAAAAAACTGAATGGGCAAAATTAAAAGACCAAGCTACTGTAACAAGTGATGGACATCACGTTGAGCTTGTTGCAAATATCGGAACACCAAATGATGTACAAGGTATTATCGATAATGGCGGAGAAGGCGTTGGTTTATACCGTACAGAATTCTTATACATGGGCCGTGACAATCTTCCAACAGAAGAAGAGCAGTTCGAAGCGTATAAAGCAGTTCTTGAAGGTGTAAAAGAAGGTCAACCTGTTGTTGTTCGTACACTTGACATCGGTGGAGATAAAGAGCTTCCATACTTACATTTACCAAAAGAAATGAACCCATTCTTAGGATACCGTGCAATTCGCTTATGCCTTGATGAGCAAGATGTGTTCCGTACACAACTTCGTGCATTACTTCGTGCTAGCGTATACGGTAACTTAAAAATTATGTTCCCAATGATTGCAACTCTTGATGAGTTCCGTCAAGCGAAAGCAATCTTATTAGAAGAGAAAGCGAAACTTGTAGAAGCGGGTACAACTGTTTCTGATTCTATTGAAGTGGGTATGATGGTTGAAATCCCAGCTTCAGCAGTATTAGCAGATCAATTCGCAAAAGAAGTTGATTTCTTCTCTATCGGAACAAATGACTTAATCCAATACACAATGGCTGCAGACCGTATGAACGAACAAGTAGCTTACTTATACCAACCGTATAACCCATCTATTTTACGTCTTGTAAAAATGGTTATTGATGCGGCTCATAAAGAAGGCAAATGGGCTGGTATGTGTGGTGAGATGGCGGGAGATTCACTTGCTATCCCATTATTATTAGGATTAGGTTTAGATGAGTTCAGTATGAGTGCAACATCTATTCTTCCTGCAAGAACACAACTAAGCAAGTTGTCAAAAGCAGAAATGGAAACATTAGCAGAAAAAGCACTAATGATGTCAACTGCTGAAGAAGTTGTTGAACTAGTTAAAAGCATATAATTAATAAAAAAACCTGAGTCGATTTGAAATCGGTCTCAGGTTTTTTCTATGAGAAAAGTAACTCTTATTTTCTTACTATAGAGGATAAGACACAGAACTAGATAGCGATAGCAACGATATCAGTTGGGCATACACGTAAAATACCATTAAAAGTATTACGTTGACGGTTCTTATCATCTTTGTCGTTGTCTTTATCATCTTTATCATTATTGTTACGAGCTAAAGCAGAGAAAAGAGCAACGCCGTTAGCGAAACCTTCAAAAATTACATTGTTGAAAGATCCAATACCTTTAATGCTTAAAAGAGAAAGTTCTGTTCCAACTGAAATGCTAGCAAGTACGTTACATACAGCTGGTTGTTGTGGTTTTACCTCTCTCTCTTTCTCGCGATGGTCACGATGGTCGCACTCTCTTTCACGATGATGACAGTCTCTAAAGTTATCACAGCATCCAAATGATCCAAACATAATCCTCATCACCCCCTTCACACTTATAATCTATGTAAGTTCGGTAGTTAGTGACTGGACAGAGAGTGGAATTTTTTATGGGGGATTTTCTCATTTTAAAAGACTAGCTGGGTGTTTAGTACGGAATGATGTTTAAAATAGGGGAAATATCACAAAAAAGTGTAAAGACCACCGAAATGAATGAAATAGGTAGGCTTTACACTTTTTTACTTTTATATAAAACGATGATATATACAGGGAGAGCTAAGAGTAGTGGTGCAATGGATCTTGCAGTATGTTTTTCTGCGTCTAATTGGAACGTTTCTTCTTTTGGGAATTGTAACACTGATATGTTTGTAGCATCGCCAATAAAATATAACAGTAGTACAGTTACTATGTAACTTAAAAGTGCGATAAAGCTTCCGTATGAACTCAATGAAAATCCCTCTCTTGTTATCTATTTGTTATCATTGTATCATAATTGTAACAAAAACACACGGTTATATTTCAATGCTTTAACAAAATTCGACACGAAACGCCATTTATGTGTATGGGGATAGCATGAAATTTACTATTTGTTTATGTATAGATGTCGAATAATACATTGTAATATTACGGGTGTGTGACAGAAGAAAAAGAAACGAAGGTAATGAAATTACCTTCGTTTCTTTTTTATACCGTATTAACAGGCAGTAAGCCCCTCACATTGATTAAAGGTTCACTTTATTATTTTGCCCATTCACTCACTTGTTCTACGCTCATTCGTGGTGCAGGATGACCTTTTAAAGTTGATTCACCAATTGTAATAAGCATAATTGGTACGTAACGAGATGAAACATTGAATTCTTCTGTAAGTGCTTGTGGGTTGAAACCACCAATAGCACAAGTATCCCAGCCAGTTGCTTTAGCCGCAAGCATAAGTTGCATTGCTGCTAAAGATGCATTTGAAAAGGCTGCATCTCTTGGGAATTGCTCACGAGCATATGCAGACTCAATATTTTTAGCTAAGCGCTCTTTTGCTTCTTCTTTCATAAATCCTTGTTCTACAATTGGACCATAAACTGGTTCAACGTTTTTATAAGCTTCTAAATCACCTAAAATAGCGACTACAGCAGAAGCATCAAGTATTTGTTGCTGGTTATAAGCAATTGGATGCAATCGTTTCTGTACATCTTCACCTTGGAATACAAGGAATTTCCAGTGCTGCAAGTTCCAAGCAGAAGGTGCTTGAGCAGCTCCCTTTAAAATCTCGTGTAACTCTGTAGATGAAATTTCTTTCTCTGGGTTGAATGCACGTGTAGATGTGCGTTCGTATAGAACATTAAAAAAGTTGTCGTTTGTCATTATATATCCTCCAAGTAACATATCAAATTATAAAAAATACATGTAATATATTCTACTTACATTTTGTAAGTTGTCGAATTTAAGAATATAATATCTTTATTTTAATTGTCAAGTTTTAAAGAGGAAGCTAGGGCATTCATACAAACGATACAATTCCTATCATCATACACTAAAAAAGGAATTTATAGAGAAAAAGCGAAGAGAGCATTCTCAATTAGCTTGTTAATATGTGTCCCTTACTCATTAAAGTATTTAGAGAACAGTCTTTTTATAAAATGTTTGTGAGGAATGCAGTAGAACAAGATATATGAAGTGAGTGAAGACTAGTGATGAACATACTACATTTTTTATTAGAGAATACGGTTTTCCAAAATGTATTACAAGATCTTCAGTTAAATGTCCTTTATATAGAAAATGGATGCACACATCAACAAACGATAGAAAATATTCATCCAAAATGTATGTTTATAGCAAATAGTTTTGAAGAAGGAGAATTATTGTATCAGAGGACTAAACCACATATTGTAATTATGTATGTAACAGATTTTTCTCAAATAAAATATATAAAGAATATGTATAATCCACAGAGTACATTTATTGTCATTTGGGATCAACAAATAACAAGCGAGTTTACAGAGGTGCTTACGTTAGGAATACGTAATATTGTGATAGCCCCTGTGACCCCACAAATGGTGTTAGAGGAAGTGAATAAGAGTTTGTATCAGCTTTCTTTAGTGCGGCAAGTAAGTTTGCAACAAGAACTACTTCAAACGATGTTTGATTTTCAAAATGATCTATTATTTATAGTAGAAGACGATGAGATTGTTGATTGTAATACAAATTTTTTAGAGTTTTTCGGATATGAAAATTTATTTGCCTATCGTGAGCAACATTTAGTATTTGCTGAACATTTTATTAGAGAAAACGGATACTATTCAACAACCCATGATATAACATGGTTAGATGATACATTATCATATGATAGAAGAATTAAGATGTCCAATTATGAAGGAGAAGTGTCAATTTTTTTATTGCGTGCGACACCACTGCCAGAAGATTTATCAAGATTTATTGTGAAGTGTACAGAGATTACAGAATTAGATGAAATCTATCAAGAACAAGAAAGGCTTGCTATGATAGATTCGTTAACAGAGATTTATAATCGTTTGAAGTTCCAACAAATACTAGAGGCAGAATGGGATAATGCAATGCGTAACGATGAAAAAATAGCACTTATTTTATTTGACATAGATAATTTTAAAACAGTAAATGACACGTACGGCCATGATTTTGGTGACTTAGCATTAATTCAGCTTGCAGAGCTTATGAAATCTAAAGTGGAGCAGCAACATGTATTTGCAAGGTGGGGAGGAGAAGAATTTATTATATTAGTAACGAATACAGTAGAAAAAGAAGCATTTCAGGTTGCGGAATCATTACGATTTTTCATTGAAACAAAGCATTTCTCCGGAATTTCGAAATTAACAGCGAGTTTTGGAGTCGCGTTATATGAACAAGGGATTACAAGAGAAGAATTAATGCAACGAGCGGATATCGCATTATATGAAGCGAAAAAAAATGGAAAAAATCAAGTGTGTGTATATAGAAAAGAAAAAAAGTGATTTTTCGCAACAAATTGTTGCGATTTTTTTTTATTGTTTGATAATAGAATGTGGGGGGGATTTTGGACGAAGGAATTATGGAGGAACAACATGATAAAAAAAATAATGACGATGGCTTCGCTGTCTGCTGTAGTTTGTGGTGGAGTATACTATTTTCTCTATAATCCCAATATAAAGGAAAGCACTGTATTAACAACTAAGGTGAATCCTACTATTGAATCCGAAGTACAAGAGAATATAGAAGAAAAAGAAGAACAACGAATTGATTATGCTAGTATATCTCAAAAGTTAGATCAATATTTAATAGGAAAGCAATTTAATGGAACAGTTTTAGTAACAGATAAAGAGCATGTTATATTGAATAAAGGATATGGATATGCTGATGTTCAAAATAAGATAGAAAATACGCCTCAAACAAAATATCGTGTCGGTTCTATTACGAAAACAGTCGTGGCCACATCTATTTTACAGCTGCAGGAACAAAGGAAGTTAAATATTCAAGATAATGTAAATAAATATATTCCCTCTTTTCCGGTAGATAAAAATATCACCTTATATCATTTGTTAACACACACATCAGGTTTACCAGAAAGCGGAAAAGGGAAAGTGAATGCAGCTTCTCGTATAAATTTAGTAAATTGGATTGGAAGTCAAAAGTTAGAATTTCCACCAGGCGCAGGTTGGAGATATACAGATTATAATTATATGGTGCTTGCCTATATTATAGAAAGCATATCAAAAAAACCTTTAGGAGATTACATAAAAGAAAATATATTTACTAAAGCAGAAATGTATGAATCTGGTATGGGAAATATGGCTCAGGGAGATCAGCATTTTACTAAAGGATATGTAAAGAAAGAGAATGTACTTGAACCTGCACAAAAATTGTTAATGGAGTGGTTATACGGATGCGGTGAGATGTATACGACAGTTGGCGATATGAAGAAGTTAGACGAAGCGATTATAAATGGGAAACTTCTTTCTGAACAAAGTAGACAAGCGATGTTTTCACCTTCAACAGAACGAAAATATGCATATAGTTTTTACATATATCCGGATTATTTTTATAATCATGGTGTACTATCTGGTTGGAACACTTTCAATAATTTTAATAAAGAAAAAGGCACTTTTGTTATATTATTTTCAAATGTGAAAAATAGTATAGATGATGATTTTAATAATGAGTTTCGAAAGATGGTAAGTGATTTATTAGAACAAAGGGGATGAGAAAATGGAACGTAAAAATGTATCAATAGGTTTCATCGGTATTGGTGTAATGGGAAAAAGTATGATGCGTCATTTAATGCAAGACGGCTATCAAGTATATGTATATAATAGAACGAAAATGAAGACAGACTCTTTAGTGCAAGATGGTGCGAATTGGTGTGATACACCGAAAGAGTTAGTGAAGCAAGTTGATGTTGTAATGACTATGGTTGGATATCCACATGATGTAGAAGAAGTGTACTTTGGGATAGATGGGATTTTGGAGAATGCAAATGAAGGTACGATTGCAATTGATTTCACGACATCTACACCAACATTGGCAAAACGTATTAATGAAACCGGTAAAAGTAAGAATGTATATACGTTAGATGCGCCTGTATCTGGAGGAGACGTTGGTGCGAAAGAAGCAAGGCTCGCAATTATGGTCGGTGGTGAAAAAGAAATATATGAAAAATGTTTACCGTTATTTGAAAAACTAGGAACAAACATTCAGTTGCAAGGACCAGCTGGAAGTGGACAACATACAAAAATGTGCAATCAAATTGCGATTGCTTCTAACATGATTGGAGTATGTGAAGCTGTTGCTTATGCAAAAAAAGCTGGACTAGATCCGGATAAAGTATTAGAAAGTATTTCAACGGGAGCAGCAGGTAGTTGGTCATTGAGTAACTTAGCTCCTCGAATGTTAAAGGGAGATTTTGAACCAGGGTTTTATGTAAAGCACTTTATGAAAGATATGAAGATAGCTTTAGATGAGGCTGAAAAATTAGAATTACCAGTACCAGGTTTAAGTTTGGCGAAGGAATTGTATGAAGAGTTAATAAAAGATGGGGAAGAGAATAGCGGAACACAAGTGTTATACAAAAAATATATAAAGGGGTAAATGAGATGGATCTTCAAAAATTTGATGAGATGATTGATACTGTACAACGAGCAACTTGTATACAAATTAATGAAAAACAAAAAGAAGCTTTTAAACAAAAGTATGATTTTGAGCCGGAATTCGAATATGGAAGAGATGAGAAGGGGCATTATGTTATTCGAACTTCAAAAAAGATGTTAGAAGAAATGGATTTTTATTTGGCATTGAAATATGATCGAGATGGAGTTGACCTTTATATGCAAGCAGAGATTGACGGTATATGTCACGTATCTGTTAGCTATAGTGAAGACGTCTTGCACCTACAAGAATTGTTTCAATTTCTAGAAGAAAATAAATAAAAGTCCTCATTTGAGGACTTTTATTTATTTTTAATTTTAAAATTATAAGCTAGAAGCCCGGCGACATCGTTCGATTGGGAATGGAATAACTTGCGCGATGTGATTAGGACCGAATTGCTTTGCACGAGCATGGCGTACTATATAAAATGCACACAGAATTGAAACAGGAATAGCACCGAATAAGCCGAAAAATAAAGCGCTTACACAAGATGCGACAAAACCTAAAACACCAACTTCCAACTCTTCCATAATAGCTCCTAGAATAACAGGAAGTGCTCCACACGTAACCCCTAGTATAAGTGCGATAAGTAAACTCATGATTATCCCCCTCTGTTTGCGATATTCTTTTCCTTTTTATTTAATTGTAGTATATCATATACAAAACAGAATTTTCAGAAAAAATCCAAAAAAAGTTCAATAAATGTTCAAAAAGTGTTAAAAAATTCGCTTAAAACATAGAAGGGGGAGATTGTTTTGGAATAGACGGAATCATATGCTTGAGAAAATAAAAAATCAGGCTTATTTCATTTTTGGAAATAAGCCTGTTCCATAGGAGGATGTATATATGTAGAGTGAATAAAAGGTTGGAAAAGGGGATCCAAGTCCTTTTATTCAACTAACTACCTTAATAAATTGGAACCCAGCCTTCAGTTGTAACAAAAATACGAATAGCTACAACTTGACGATCATCTTGCAAGGTAAAATAATGTCTTGCATTTTCAGGAACAGATATGAGATCGCCTGGCTCAAGTTCAACGTCAAAGAATTTCCCATCTTTTCCTTCAATAGCAAAGATGCCATGACCACTAACAATAAAGCGAACTTCATCATCAGTATGATGGTGTTCTTTTTGGAAATTAATTAATAATTCGTCAAGGTTAGGTGTGCTATTTGAAAGTGAAATTACATCATGTGCTTTATAACCTCGGCGCGCTGAAACATCAGCGATTTCTTTTGAAAACACAGCTAATATTTCAGCCTTGTTTTCATCTGTTAACGAATAATTTTCATTTAAATAAGTAGGAAGTTTAGAGATGTTCCATTTCTCATATAAAACGCCTTCCTCTTGTAGAAATTTAGATACTTCCACTTCATTTTCAATGCGAGTATTTACTTCATGAATACGAATTTGCGCCATTAGAAACGCCTCCTTGAATTGATAATAGTTTTATATGAAATTGGAATAAAAACTCATAAGCTTCTAATCTTTTCTTTGCATCAAAGCTATCTCGGCCCCATACGGTAATACCATGGTTACGGATCAATACTGCTCCCGAATCTCCTTGTATATGCTTTCGGAAGTTTTCTCCAAGCGTTGGGATATGGGCATGGTTTTCGATAATAGGAATGTGAATTGTTGCACCTTCTTCCCAAATATCGAGAGCTTTAATAATTTCTTGATTTTGAAGGACGACTGCATCACTGTATAAATTTGTGATGACATTATTATCAGTTGTATGAACATGAAGTACGCACCCAGCATTCGTATTGTTATAAATATGGGTATGCAATATTGTTTCTGCTGAAGGGCGTAATTCAGTCTCTAATACGGGAAGCCCTAGATGATCTACTAATAGAAAATCATCTGGAGTAGTTTTTGTTTTATCTTTACCACTTGCTGTAATAAGAAAAGTAAGTGGCTCATGACTAACCTTTATAGAAATATTACCACTCGTTGCTGGAAACCAATTTCGTGTTGTTAATTCTTTTTTTATCTCGCTTAAGTCATACCATTGACGAAAAAGTTGTTTCATGATTTCACCTCCAACAAATGTTTTAATTGGGTTTGAACATCGTGAAATGTTTCAAACGGTGTATAAGCAATATAATTCTCTTCACACTTTGTAATAAGGAAGTCACGAGCAAATACTTTATCTGCTTGTTTCGCAGCTTGTAAATCAGTAATTGAATCTCCAATTACAATATGGAAGTCATTCGTATCACTTAATTTACGGATTAAAGATGATTTACATAATCCGCAATGATTTTGACAATGATGATCACAAGGATGAGGCCACTTAACTGTAATGAATTCATTTGAAAAGTCTGTTTCATTACAGTAAATTTGCTCTTTTGGAATGATTCCTTGTAAGAGTGGATAGACGAAGAAATCCATTCCACCTGATATAACGTAAAAAGAAATGTTATTTTCATTTACAAATTGTATAAATTCATGAAAACCACTACGGATTTCAGCAGTTTCTATTAAAAATTGAATCATATCATCGTGTAGACTAGTAGGTATTAATTGAAATAATTGAGAAACACCTTCTTGAATAGACAGCTCTTGTGATAAAATTCTATTCTTTACTTCTTCGGCTTCTGGTGGTGCAAATTTTTCCATAATGGACATAATGTTATCATTATTTGTAATCGTGCCATCAAAATCACAAAATACTTGAATACTCATAATTTCACCCCATGAGAGGGATTTCCCCATATTTGTAGTGCACTATGCAAATTTATGTCATCTACTTCATGGAGTGGTGTATTTTGCAAAGTAGCATCAATTGCAGTACGGAAAGCTTTACCGCCCCCTTGCGCTCCACTCGGATGTCCATGTATCCCGCCGCCAGCATTAATAACAACATCTTTACCGAAATCTCGTAGAATAAAGGGAACGAAACCAGGGTGAATACCAGCAGACGGAACAGAAAAACTCTTCTTGAAAAATGCATCGTCTTCAGTTAAATATTTTGAGATAGCAAGAGCCTCCTCTTTTTCTAGTGCAACACTTCCGTATGGAGATGGGAATAATGAAAAGTCAGCCCCAGCATAACGTAGTAGCTTTCCTAGTAATAATGGAGAGGAAACTCCATATAACTTGGATGCTGAATAAGCACCACTTACAGCAGGGTGTGCCATAATAGGAACTGGGATTTCATCATCTTCTGCAAGTGATTGTAGTACATCTAGTCCGTAAGCAAATACATTAAATAATAGAATATCTGCCCCAGCTTGCACTGCGCGTTTCGCATTTTCTTTTAAATCAAAAGTTCGTCCTGTTAAATTTACGGCATATAACGTTTTATGTCCGTATGTTTCATATACTGAGTCTAAAACTTCTTTTCCAGATACAATGCGTTTCGTAAGTGGTGTTAATGTATTCTCAAATAATATTTCATCATCTTTTACTATATCTACACCACCAATTGCTTGATCGCGTAATTGCGTTTTTAAATACCCAATATTTCGTCCAATCATTCCTTTGAAAATGCTCATTAAAAGAGGACGCTCATGCACTTGTAAAAGATTTCGAATGCCATCTATCCCGAATTTCGGACCAGGGAAATACTGTTTTAACTCGTCTGAAAATGTTAAGTCGATTAATTTCACTTCGCCATCAAGTGATAGCTTTCCGAATGTAGTTGTTAAAATTGCTGGTAAGTCTGGACTGAAGTTTAATAACGGATATTCGATTTTAATAATCCCACGTTTAACTTTTTTACGTAAATACGAATTGGTATGTTCTTGTTCAGCTAATTCCTCAACATGAATGACGTTGCCTTTATGCTGTTTTAATTGTTCTTGCAATAAGTGTGGCAAATGAGTCCAAGAGCCAATTGTTAAACCGAGTGCAATTTGCTCAGCTTTTTTTTCTAAGTTATGTGAATCATCATGGATTAAATACGTCGCTATAATTCCGCTCATTGTTAAAACCTCCTAGTTAAATAAAAAAACCTCTCAGCTAAGGAGAGGTTTTTTTACAACCAGCTCCTTATCTGTCAGCGTAATGCTGCGAGAATTAGCACCGTGTCTACAATTGTAGATCGGTTGCCGGGTTTCGTCGGGCTCGTCCCTCCACCTGCTCTTGATAAGAAGTATTTAGAAATGTTTAAATTTTTAAGATAACTGAATTTTGTCAGATATTTTTCATGTTGTCAATTACTTTTTGAAAAAATTTAATTTATCAATTCGATTAAGGGCTTCTCGTAATCTATCTTCTGTATGCAAGAGACCAACACGGACATACCCTTCGCCATGCTCACCAAATCCAACACCAGGAGCAACTGCAACGTGTGCTTTTTCTAGTAAAATATCAGAAAATTGCTCAGATGTATATCCTTTCGGAACAGGAAGCCATGCAAAGAATGAGCCTGTTGGAATGTCTACATTCCAACCAATTGAGTGACAAGCTGAAACAAGAGCGTTTCTTCGAGATTCGTAACTATTTACAAGGTCTATTACGCAAGACTGTGAACTTAATAGTGCTTCGCGGGCAGCATCTTGAACTGCACCAAAAATACTAACATACATATGATCTTGTAATAAGTTAATTGTCTCAATCACACTTTCATTCCCCACAGCAAAAGCGATGCGCCATCCAGCCATATTGAAAGTTTTCGATAGAGTGTAAATTTCAATACCTGTATTTTTAGCACCGTCTGCTTGCAAGAAACTAACAGGTTTTTGACCATCGAATCCAATCGCACCGTAAGCAAAATCATGAATGACTAATATATTATGTTTATTAGCAAAATGAATGGTTTCATCAAAGAAATCTTTTGATGCAGTAGCACCGGTCGGATTATTTGGATAGTTTAAAAACATTAACTTTGCACGCTCAGCGGTAGTGGCATCAATTTTTGTATAATCTGGTAAAAAATTATTTTCTGCAATAAGCGGCATTGTTTCAAATTGTGCTTTTGCTAAAGCAACTCCTGATAAATAATCTGGATAGCCTGGATCTGGAACGAGAATAGTATCACCAGGGTTTGTAAAACAAAGTGGTAATTCTACTAATCCAGCTTTTCCACCAAACAAAATAGCAACTTCTGTTTTTGGATTTACTACTACATCATATTCGCGTTGATAGAATGTTGCCACGGCTTCTTTTAAACTTTCGTGTCCGCGAAATGGCGGATATTTATGATGAATGGTCTTTTCAGCAGCATCTTGTAAAGCTTTTACGATATGCTGCGGTGTTGGTTGATCTGGATTACCTTGACCTAGATTAATAACATCGTGACCTGCTGCTACGACTTTGTTAACTTTTGCAACAAGTGAAGCGAAAAATTGTGTAGGCAATGATGTTACTATCTCAGAAGGTTGAAATAATTTCATACTTTCCACCTCTTTTGAAAGTTGTTACAATTCTAGTGACAAATGATATAATCTTTCCAGTATTTTGTAAAGAAAAAATTAAGAATGGGGCTGACAAAATGAAAGTCGCATGTATTCAAATGGACATTGTCTTTGGAGATGTAGAAAAAAATATTGAGAATGCTAAAAATAAAATAAGCGAAGCGATGAAGGAAAGACCAGACGTTATTGTCTTACCAGAATTATGGACAACGGGATATGATTTAACGAGGCTTACTGAAATTGCAGATAGGGATGGATTGCAAACGAAAGAAAAGCTGAAAGAATGGTCGAAGCAATATGGTGTACATATTGTCGGTGGGTCTATAGCGAAGCAAACAGAGCAAGGTGTTACAAATACAATGTATGTGGTAAACAAGGAAGGAGAACTAGTCAATGAATATAGTAAAGTGCATTTATTTCAGCTTATGGATGAACATAAATATTTAATCGCTGGAAATAGTACAGGTGAATTTAAGTTAGATGATGTAGAGTGCGCCGGCACAATTTGTTATGACATTCGTTTTCCGGAGTGGATGCGCGTTCATACTGCGAAAGGTGCAAAAGTTTTATTTGTTGTAGCAGAATGGCCATTAGTTCGTTTAGCACATTGGCGTTTGCTATTGCAAGCAAGAGCAGTTGAAAATCAATGTTATGTTGTTGCATGTAATAGGGCAGGGAAGGATCCGAGTAATGAGTTTGCCGGTCATTCTCTAATTGTCGATCCTTGGGGCGAAGTTGTTGTAGAAGCGAATGAAGAAGAATCAAATTTATTTGGAGAGCTTCATTTTGAGAAAATTAAAGAAGTACGCAAAGGAATTCCAGTTTTTGCAGATCGTCGTCCAGAATTATACAAATAAAATGTTGACAAGTGATTTTTATTCTTGGTATAGTCTTCAACATAAAGTTAAAAATTCAAAAAATTATACAACTCTTATCAAGAGCAGGTGGAGGGATTTGGCCCGATGAAGCCCAGCAACCGACCGTAATACCATTGTGAAATGGGGCGTTTATTTACGCCAAAAGGCACGGTGCTAATTCCAGCAGAAAGTAAACCTTTCTGGCAGATAAGAGGGGAGAAGATAAACTTCAAACCTCTTTCTTTGTGGAAAGAGGTTTTTCTACGTCAGAAAAACCTCTGAATTTAAAAAAGGGGGAGAAGACGATGGGATATTATTCATTAACTGAAACGACAGCTATACAATATGCGAAAGAACACGGTTATTTTGAAAAGAAAGCAAATGTAGTTTGTCATGAAATTGGAGATGGAAATTTAAATTACGTGTTCAAATTAGATGATGGAGAGAAGTCTATTATAATAAAACAAGCACTGCCATATGCGAAAGTAGTTGGTGAGAGCTGGCCACTGTCTATAAAAAGAGCGACGATTGAAAGTAAAGCATTACAAATTTTTGCGAAGTATGTGCCGGAATATGTGCCGGTAGTGTACAGTCATGATGAAGAGTTAGCAGTAACGGTCATAGAAGACTTATCAAGGCTAACAATTACAAGAAAAGGATTAATAGATGGAGAGGAGTACCCACTTTTATCCCAACATATTGGTCGCTTTCTAGCACATGTTTTGTTTTATACTTCAGATTTCGGTTTACAATCAGAAGAGAAAAGAGTGTTAGATAGTGAATTTGTTAATCCAGATCTTAGTAAAATTACGGAAGATTTAGTGTTTACAGATCCGTTTAGTCATTATGATACGAATGATTATGAACCAGAGTTACAACTAGCGGTGGATGAACTGTGGAGTGACAAAAATTTAAAATTAAAAGTAGCACAGTATAAATATAAGTTCTTAACAAGAAAAGAAGCGCTTATTCATGGTGATTTACATACTGGTAGTATTTTTTCATCACCTGCTGAAACGAAAGTAATTGATCCAGAATTTGCAACATACGGTCCATTTGGATTTGACCTTGGTCAATTTATTGCAAATTTATTATTAAATGCACTATCCCGTGAAGAGGAAAAAAGAAGTGTGCTATTTTTCCATATTGAGAAAACATGGAGTTATTTTGTAGAAGCTTTTACGAAATTATGGATTGGAGAAGGCGTAGAAGCATATACGAAAGAGAAACAATGGTTGCCAATTATTTTGCAAAATATTTTTACGGATGCCGTTGGATTTGCTGGATGTGAGCTTATACGTAGAACAATTGGTTTAGCACATGTAGCTGATTTAGATGAAATAGCAAATAAAGAAACGAGAATCCAAGCTAAAAAACAAGCGCTATCCTTAGGTAAAGAACTAATAAAATATGAATCTAAGAGCGCTGACATTCAACTGTTCCGAACGTTATTTCAACAGACAGTTTCTGGAGGGGTAAAAGCATGAGTACAATTGTTACTGTTCCGAGGTCTGTCAGTTGGAAAGGTGATGCCATTGCAGTATTAAATCAAACAAAGTTGCCGCATAGTACAGAATACAAAACATTAACGACGATTGAAGAGGTATGGAAAAGTATTGTCATGCTAGAAGTACGAGGAGCACCTGCAATTGGAATTGTAGCTGCATTTGGTTTGGCGCTTGCATCAAAAAAATATAATACTGTACATATGGAAGAATTTCAAAAGAAGTTTAATAGAGATTGTAATTATTTAGGAACGTCACGCCCGACAGCAGTCAATTTATTTTGGGCAATCGATCGTATGAGAGAATCCATTCGAGAAATTACTAAAATAAAAGAAGCACAAAAAATATTAGAAGAAGAAGCACTTCTCATTCAGCAAGAAGATGAAGCGGTATGCCGGAGTATTGGAGAACATGCATTAACATGCTTTAAAGACGGTGATAACATTTTAACAATTTGTAACGCTGGAAGTATTGCAACTGCTAGATATGGTACTGCATTAGCACCGTTTTATATTGGGAAAGAAAAAGGTGTACGTTTACATGCGTATGCATGTGAAACGAGACCGGTTTTACAAGGCGGGCGTTTAACGACATGGGAATTAAAACAGGCAAATATTGATGTAACACTTATTACAGATAATACGGCAGCGCATGCTATTCAAACGAAAGAAATAAACGCAATTATTGTAGGAGCGGACCGAATTGTCGCAAATGGAGATACAGCAAATAAAATCGGAACAATGAATTTAGCTATATTAGCAAAGTATTTCGATATTCCATTTTACGTTGCAGCTCCGTTATCTACGTTTGATATTACGAAACAAATAGGTACAGAAATTGTTATTGAAGAAAGAGATGAAACCGAAGTTACGAAAATTTTTGAAAAACAAGTGGCGCCAATTGGAACTGATGTTTATAATCCTGCATTTGACGTAACACCGAATGAATTAATTACAGGTATTATTACTGAAAAAGGCATCATACATGGAGATTATAAACGGGAAATTGCATCATTATTTGAAAGACAAGCTAATACATAATAGCTTGTTTTTTTATGCCTAAATGTATTTCGTACTCTTATTTATATAATGAAAGGGGGAGAGAAAGATGGAAGAGTGGATCAAGATGATAGGTAATGTAGGGTTTCCGATTGTTGTAACATTATATTTACTCCATCGTATTGAAAGTAAATTAGATGGGGTAATTGTTGCAATCGAGAAACTCCCTAAACAATTACTAAAGTAGGAAGGTCCTCGCGATAGAAAGTAAAATAAAGTTTGCTCTTCGTGAGCAAACTTTATTTTTTACCCCGCATTAATGGGAAGTAAAAGCCTTCACTTTATTGAGCAGTATAACCACCATCGATAACAACGGCTTGTCCAGTTATACCTCTTGCTTTTTCACTCGCTAAAAACATAGCATAATCAGCGATTTCTTGTACTTGCAATAAGCGTTTTTGTGGTACAAGTGGATAAATAACATCTTCTAAAACATTTTCAAGTGGTACATTTCGTGTAGTAGCTAAATCTTGTAGTTGATTACGTACAAGAGGGGTATCGACATAACCAGGACAAAGCGCATTAACGGTAATTCCGTGAGTAGCGCCTTCTAAAGCGGCAACTTTTGTTAATCCGATTACGCCATGCTTCGCGCTATTGTAGGCGGATTTTCCCGCAAATCCAACGAGGCCATTAATGGAGGCTACATTAATAATTCGGCCATACTTTTGTTTTTTCATGATTGGGAAGGCATGCTTAATTGCGATAAAAGGAGCGATTTGCATAATTTTAATAAGCAGTTCGAACTTTTCGGTTGGAAAATCTTCAATTGGTGAAACGTGCTGCATTCCTGCGTTGTTAATTAATATATGTAATGAACCGAAATGCGTAACGGTTTGAGAAATTGCAGCGGTAATTTCTTCTTCAGATGTAACATCACATTTTAAACCGATAGCTTGATAGCCTTCTTTTTGTAATTGTTCAGCAGCTTCTTTTGCACGTTCTTCAAGACGGTCGGTAATAACAACTTTTGCACCTTCTTTTGCAAAAGCGTTTCCCATTTCATAACCAATGCCACTTGCAGCGCCTGTTAAAAAAACAACTCGATTTGTAACCATGATGAAAAACATCCCTTCGTCATAAAGTTCTCATATTGCTCTATTTAGAGAGTGGATAATGAAAATCCTGCAAAGATTTGGAAAAATATCGTTAGCTATCTTGTTTTGCAAAATAGTCTCTGCTATACTATTTTGTAAAGCAAGATACTTACGCTTATCTATCTTGTAAAACAAGATAGTGGGAGGATTTGAATTATGTCGACAAGTCAAATGCTGAAAGGGATTTTAGAAGGATGCTTACTTGCTATTATTTCTGAAGGTGAAATATACGGTTATGAAATGAGTGAAAAGCTAGCGAAGTATGGCTTTACAATGGCGAGTGAGGGAAGTATTTATCCGTTATTAATACGAATGCAAAAGGAAGGATTAATAACAAGTGTAATGAAGGAATCTTCATCTGGCCCAAAGCGAAAATATTATACATTAACAGAAAAAGGCGAGGAAGCACTTAATGAATTTATGGATCGCTGGGAAGCGATACAAAGTAGTGTAGAGCGTCTACTTGAAGGGAAGGGGAGAAAAAAATAATGATATCCAGTGAAGCACGAAAGTTTTTATTAGATATGAGATTATTTTTAGTGGCAAAGGGTGTGAAAGAAAGCGATATTGAAAATTTTATAGAAGATGCAGAACTCCATTTAATTGAGGGTGAGAGTGATGGGAAAAGTGTAGAAGATATTTTCGGAAGCTCACCGAAAGAATATGCAAATGAACTTGTAAAAGTAATGGAAAAGGATAGACAGGAAACGTGGAAGCAAATTGGTTTTACAGTAATGAATATCGTATCGTTTTGGATTATTGCTTCTATCTTAATAGTGAATAACGGAATGTTACAGATTTCACTTATTCAGTGCATTGGCTATAGCTTTACATTGATCGTAGCTGTAATGGGTCCTAATTTTCTACTTCGTAAAATGACCTTCGTAACAAGCTTTACAAAAACATGGTTTTCTATGTGGTTTTTAGTCATGATTGCGCCAATGTTTCTAATAGGAGTTGTTACGATATTAGATGTAATATATCCTACAAAAATGCTCACATTCACCGAAATGCAAAGTTATATATTAGCTGGAGGTATTTTTATTATCACAATAGGGATAAATATGTATTTTGAAGGATGGTTTAAAAACTTATATTTAATCATTCCGCTTTCAATTATGTTAGTGTTTAAAACATTTACATCAGAAGATCTCGTACCAATGTTATTTCAAATTATATGTTTATACGGAAGTTTATTTATTTTAATTTTCCTTGAAATTATGATGAAGACGAATAGAAAAGAAACGGTTAAATAAGGGAGAGGTTATCATGCAAATTTCTAAAGAAGGAGAAAAGTTTTTAATCGATACAAAAGTGTATTTAATAACAAAAGGAATGAAAGAAGAAGATGTGGACGCTTTTATAGAAGATGCAGAACTTCATTTAATAGAAGGTGAGAAAGAGGGAAAGACGGTAAGCGATATATTCGGTGATTCACCAAAAGAATATGCGGAAGAATTAGCGAAAGAAATGGATAAGGATAAAGGCGGGAGTATAAAGAGTATTCTTGCCATGATAATTGGTATTGGCGGGTATTGGATATTAACTCATATTTTATTTAATAATCCGAATCAGCAATTTATACTAACGAATATACAGTTAATTGGCTATCCTATCGTCTTAATCATTACGATTATTGGAACCATTGTTGCGTTTAGAATGTCTTCTTTTAAAAATAAATTTGTAGAGTTCGGGATTATTTACATAATAGTAATGGTTCCCATTTTATTATTAGTATTATTGATGTTTATTGATAAATGGTACGGGACACCTATTTTGCAATTGTCGACAATGCAAACATATATATTAGCAGCAAGTATCTTTTTATTGCTTTTCGTTGGAGAAGTGTATGTTCTTGGTTGGATGGGTGTTTTGGTGCTACTTGTTCCTTTAGCGATTATGTTTATATTTAAAGGATTAGAAGAAAAAAATGTATTTTGGGGAATTGCAAAGATATTACTTATGTATGGAAGTATATATGGATTAATGAGATGGTCTTTAAAAATTGAAGAGAGAAAAAGTATAAACGAGTAGTTCAAAAAAAGTGGCTGCTCTGGATATACAATAAATTATTTCCAAAGAAATACTATATTTTGATTTTAAGAGAGATTACGCTTAGATGTATAGTGTATCCTTTGGCAGCCGAGAATTGGTTTGTTGATTAAATAAGTTGTTTTAAACAGTAACATGACAGTTACTGTTTTTTTCTTTGTAATAAAGAGCTTTGTAAAGAGAGCTCTTTTTGTTCGTTTGTTAATAAGGAATGAATATGGACGTTTTCAGGACGAGGTACGATAGGGTACATAAGATTTGTTGGAGAAGGATGGTGCTCCGAGCCAGTTGGGGAATGAGGATCTGCGTGAGTAAGTTTTCCGTGAATACGTCTTGTAAATAAAATATGACCGACTTCGTGAGCGAGCGTGTATATATTTTTCATGGGGGCAGCCGAGTTTGTTAAAACGATATAACCAGTAAGTTGCTGTTGTTTTGCTAAAGAGTAAGCGCAGGCAATTACGGCTGTTTCTTTGAAATAATCACTGCCAATATAACAAATGTAAAGGTCGCATTCAGGAGCTTCATTTACACACGTTTGGAAAAAGGATGCTAATTTTTCCTGACTTTGAATAGAATTTTTATAACTAATTTCACGGTCAGAAAAACGAAAAAGTTCATTTAAAATAATTACGTCTTTAATTTGAAATGTAATGGGGTGCCAAATTGATTCTGCAACTGCTAAATCTTTTGCGATACGGTCATCAGAAATATTGGCGCCTGGAGTAATGCAAATACATATATTGACGTATGGATCCATAAGGAACACCTCAACTGAAAAAAATTCTTCCTATAATATATGTTGGGAAAAGACCCTATGTATGGATAAACGCCTTGTTTATTACAAGTCGAAAAAATTTCATAGTTCTATAACGTAGTGTGATCATCTTTTTGATATAGTAAAGGAAAGGGGGAGAATATATGTATACATTAAAAATCGTTTCAGACAGAGAAGCTCTTTATCAATTTGCAAGTTATGTAAGAGTTGTGCAAGGGGTGGAAGATGTATATGTAGAGGTGGGAGAACCTTTATATGAACATCCATTAATGAAGTTTTATGTACATATTAAGCTGGGGGAAACATATGAGCAACATAAAGCGTTACAAGAAATAGCAAGATTAGTAGAATTAGGGCGTTTTACATACGTTCATTATCGTAATGATGAAATTGAAGAAGCTTTTGAAGCTGTAAAATATGAAAGTTTTAAGAAATAAAAATGGAAAAAAGGAAGCGAAAGCTTCCTTTTTTTTCTTGGAAATTACATCAACAAAAGGAGAAAAATTTTGTTATGATAAGGGAGGGTGAGGAAAGGAGAATTTACATAATGGGGTATATTGAAGATTTACGCAAAGTTGTTGGGACAAGACCACTTATTCTCGTTGGATCAGCAATAATTATACTAAATGATAATCAAGAAGTATTGCTTCAATATCGTTCAGATACATATGATTGGGGTGTACCTGGCGGCGCGATGGAACTAGGAGAAACGACGGAAGAAACTGCTCGCCGAGAATTATTAGAGGAGACGGGATTAACTGCAAAAATAATGCAATTTCTAGGTGTCTTATCAGGAAAGGAAGTATATTTCCGTTATCCTAATGGGGATGAAATTTTTAATGTTATTCATCTGTATCAGGGGCATCATGTGAGTGGAGAATTAAGGCTTGATCATGAGGGATTGAAGCTTCAATATTTTCCGGTAGATAAGTTACCAAAATTGAATGAAACGACAGAGAAAATTTTACAAAAATTTTTATATGCATTAACAGAATAGAAGGTTAATTCCTTCTATTTTTATTATATTAAATATTTTGATTTTTTAGTATGTTTATAGTATGATAGATGTAGACATACATCTTATGGAATTTCACCTAAAAACTGACTAGGGTACATAAGAGAGGGGCAAGTGCAAAATGCATAATGTTGTTATTACAGCTGCAGTTCGTTCGCCAATTGGAACTTTTGGAGGAGCGCTAAAAAATGTAACGCCAGTAGAATTAGCGGTTCCTGTACTTCAGGAAGCTGTAAAACGAGGCGGGGTAGAACCACACGAAGTTGATGAAGTAATTTTAGGTCATTGTATTCAAAGAACTGATGAAGCAAATACTGCAAGAACAGCTGCATTAGCGGCAGGATTTCCTGACACAGTTACGGGTTATACAATCCAACGCCAATGTTCTTCAGGTATGCAAGCAATTATGTCAGCTGCAATGCAAATTCAATTAGGTGTAAGTGATGTTGTTATTGCAGGTGGAGTAGAAGCGATGAGTTCGAGCCCTTATGCATTAAAACAGCACCGCTGGGGACAACGTCTACAGCACGGAGAAATTCGTGATACGGTGTGGGAAGTACTAGAAGATCCGATTCACCATATTATGATGGGTGAAACGGCTGAAAATTTAGTTGACCAATATGAAATTACAAGAGAGGAACAAGATGAAGTTGCGCTTCGTAGTCATACATTGGCACTACAAGCAATCGAGTCTGGATATTTTGACGAGCAAATTGTTCCTATTACGATAAAAGAACGTAGAAAAGAAATAGTATTTTTGAAGGATGAACATCCACGCGCAGATATTACAGCGGAAAAATTAGCAGGATTAAAACCAGCTTTCCGTAAAGATGGATCTGTAACGGCAGGGAATGCATCTGGCCTTAATGATGGAAGTGCGGTTCTAGTATTAATGAGCGAAGAAAAAGCGAAAGAAAAAGGCTTACAACCGTTAGCTAGAATTGTTGGATATTCAGTAGCTGGAGTAGATCCGAAAATTATGGGTATTGGACCAGCACCAGCAATTCGTAAAGGATTAGAAAAAGTAGATTGGTCATTAGAAGATGCTGATTTACTGGAAATTAATGAAGCTTTCGCGGCTCAATACCTAGCTGTAGAGAAAGAATTAGGTTTAGACCGTGAAAAAGTGAATGTAAACGGTAGCGGTGTAGGACTTGGACATCCAATTGGTTGTACAGGAGCTCGTATTACTGTAAGTTTAATTCATGAATTGAAGAGACGCGGTTTAGAAAAAGGAATTGCCTCTCTATGCGTCGGTGGCGGTATTGGGGTCGCATTATTTATAGAAGCACTATAAAAAAGAAGCAGCAATCGCTGCTTCTTTTTTATTAAGAATCAAATAAATGATGAAATAATCGATCACGATTTTCAAAGAAAAGTTTTGTCGTTTGGTAATGCTCGGTTTCTTCTAATGTGGATTCATGAATCCCTTCTTGTGTTAAAGAATATATAGTGGATTCAGGATAAGCCATTAAAATAGGAGAGTGCGTCGCGATAACAAATTGTGAACCTTGTTCCGCTAGTTCGTGCATTCGAATAAGCATGGAAAGTTGCCTCATTGGTGATAGAGCGGCCTCAGGCTCATCTAAAATGTATAAACCTTGTCCTGAAAAACGATTCATAAATAAGGAGAAAAATGATTCACCATGGGATTGCTCATGAAGTGAAACACCTCCATAAGATTTTATAGCATCTATTTCATCAATATAAGAAGCAACATTATAAAATGATTCAGCGCGAAGAAAGAAACCATCGTTTGGTGTATTGAAACTTTTCGAAATTCGAAGGTATTCATGTAAAGATGAATGTGAATCGTTTGTGCTAAAGCGGAAATTCTTCGTTCCACCTTCTGCATTAAATCCTAAAGCGATTGCAATTGCTTCGAGTAATGTTGATTTTCCCGTTCCGTTTTCTCCAATAATGAATGTTACATTTGGGTGGAAGGCAAGTGATTGTAAAGTTCGGATAGCGGGTAGACAGTAAGGATATGCGGAAAAACTAGGGATATTTTCTTTTTTTAATGTGACATTTTTTAAAAAGGGTACATCAATCAATATATAAACCTCAATTCATAACGGATTTTGATTGTAACAAAACAGTAAATACAAGTGTTAATGACACGTGAACCTCTCCTTATTTTCTGAATATTTTATGTGGATTATAACATGTAAACTATCATATTCCAATGTGAAAATAAATATTGCATCAAGATCAATTCTCTCGTTATGATAGATGGTATTCTATTGAAGATATGAAAAGGAGTTCAAACATGCCGTTTACATTTGCGCATCCAGCAGCAGTCCTTCCTTTTGTGAAAAAGCAGTCCAAATATATTTCAGTAACGGCTCTTATATTAGGGAGTATGGCGCCTGATTTTGAATATTTTTTACACTTTAGACCGTATGGTGTCATTGGCCATACATGGCTTGGGTTCTTATATTTAAATTTACCGCTTGTATTTCTACTCGCATACATATATCATCACATTTTAAAAAAGCCGTTTATAACACATTTACCTAAACCATTTGCTGGCTACTATACATATGTAGTAGATGAGAGGTGGGGGCTTCATACATGGAAGGATTTCTTTGTATTTTGCTATTCTGCTTTATTCGGTATGCTCACGCATGTCGTTTGGGATGCGTTTACTCATAAGACAGGCTACTTCGTTATGGAAATACCATTGTTACAAAGGGAATTACATAGTATCCCGGTGTATAAATATATGCAACACGGGAGTACATGTGTTGGTTTCTTATTACTATTATACGTATTATGGAAGTATAAAGATGAAACAGGGAAAGATATTATGATAGCTTCAGAAAAAAGGAAGTATTGGGTTTCGGCAATCATCGTGGCAGCTCTAGTATTTATCGTTCACGCGTTTGTAAATCCCTATTTTCATATTTTCCAAATAGGGGGTATAATAGTATCTGGACTGACAAGTTCGTTTTGTGGGCTTCTCATTGTTTCTATAGTCTACAAAGCAAAGGACTAATTTATATTAATGAATGATAGTGTTAGGAGAAATTATATGATGAAAGCATGGAAAAATATTTTTGTTTTATGTAGTTTTCTTCTTATGTTAAGTGGTTGCTTCCATCAAGAAGAAAAGAAAGTTGAACCGAAGAAGAAAGAATCTATTCCTGAAACAAAAGAATATGGTGGGCGTGAGCTGAAAAAAGTAGGACAAAAAGTGAAAGAAACAGGGTGGGGTACTTTTAAGTTAGAACAGATTCAATCTGTAAATCAAACATTTGAAGTAGCACCAATGAAAATTCACATACAAGATGTAAAAGTAATCTCTTTATCGCAGATGAGTAAAGATGCAAAAAATACATTAAAAGTATTTACGGCATTAACTCCTGAAGAAGTAAAGCGTAGATTAGGAGATAAAGTAAGCCAAGAAGATGCGGAGTTATATGCATCGATAAGTGGTACAGAGATTAGTGATACGATTCGTTACCTTGAAATTACATATAAGGTGGAAAATAGCGGAAATAAAAATATGCAATTTTTCTCTATGAATGATGTTACGATTAATGATAAGCAACATTTTAAAGTAGCAACTCAAAACTTTTTATATGATGAAGATACGCTCGTTGGTACAAAAAATGTATCAAGGGAAGACTATAAGCCTGGTGAAACAAGAGATGGTATTATCGGCTTAATACTTGATGATGGAAAAGAAAAGGTAAAGGATATTAAGTTTACAACAGATAATGTAGTCGCAGCAGATACAGAAACGCAAGATGTTGTAAAAGAGGCACAAACTTTTAATATCTCACTTTCTGAGTAAGGTGTTTTAAAAATATGTAAGAAAAAACAGTCAGCGCTTAAACTATTATGCTGACTGTTTTTTCTGTTCTTTTATGTATGAATCTACACTTTGAAAAGGTACCTTAATTTTAAACGCATCTTTTTGTTCATTAAATTGCTTTTCATTATAAGGGCCAAAACGTTTATTATGCTTTACGTCAATAATCCAATAATGCTCACTTTTTTTATTTGCAATTGCTCCGTCAGGGTTATTCGGATCTGATTTTTCCTCAATTTGTTTTGCAATAATGTATTTATCATCCCAAGCTATGTCTGCAATTTTTGCAGGAATGTATTGTGTGGCATATACAGCATCTTGTGCTGGGAAAAGTTCAAATGCATTTCCAGAAGTACGTATGAGTTCGTATTCATCGTTAATCGTATAAGTTATATGATTTGTATTTCCAGCACAACCGGCTAATAGGAATGCGACGAATAGGATTATCCATTTTTTCAATATGGGAACCTCCTTTACAATGCTGTTGTAACACATTGTACAAGAAAAGTAAGAGAAACGCTAGTTTACAATGTTTTTTAGAAGTGGTACGATGAGACGGGTAAAGAAGGATATGAAGGAGTCGACATAAAATGAAGTTAAAGATGCATCGTCCAGCGCTTGTAATGAATCGCATAGGTGCTTCCCTAATTGACATGTTTTTAATCTCGGTTATGTATGGTGCAGTAGTAGCTATTATGACCGGAAATTATAGTGCTATTTTTAATCGCTTTAATATTAGTTTTGGTGATTATAGATATGATCTCGCAGTAGTTTTTATATTAATGGCGATATATTTTATTTTGGTACCCTTTATTTGGAACGGTGTTACACTTGGTAAAAAGGTAACGAGAATAAAATTAATTTCATTGAAGAGTGAAAAGTTAACATTACAAACATTAATTATAAGGTTTTTTGTATTGTTATTACCGAACATAGTGCTACTTGGAATTCCGATATTATGTAACGTATATATGATGTTATTCCGCAAAGATAATTGTGGTTTTCAAGATTTAATTACAAAAACAAAAGTGATAAGTCTTGTATAATAAAACAGAGACCTTTTTATACATAAAATAAGAAGGTCTTTTTTTATTATATAAATATATTTTAAAGGATATATAATAAGAAAAAGTTAATCCATATCATTTTTGATTTTAATAGATTGAAAATTAAGAAAATGTTATAATAATTAAAATAATATCTTTATATAATAAGGGGGAAATTGAAATGACTGGGGGTAGCGTAATCTTTTGGGGGATTTTAATTTTCATCGGTTTAGTTTTCGATCAGCGTAATAGTAAGAAAAAAGAAGGAGTAAAAAAGTAATCGCTTACAAATTAATAAGTAACTTTTCTTGCTTGCAGACTAATCTCATAAAGGAGTATACTGAATGACGGTAAGACTTATAGAAGGGGTAATGAAAATGAAGCTTGCAGGAAAAGTTGCTATCGTAACTGGCGGTGGCATCGGTATTGGACGTAATACAGCTCTTTTGTTGGCTAAACAAGGCGCAAAAGTAATTGTGACGGACATTGATCAAGAAAGTGGACAAGCAACAGTGGAGGAAATTACGAATCTAGGCGGAGAAGCACTTTTTGTAACCTATGATATGGGAAAGCAAGGAGATTGGCAACGCGTTATCAGTATTACTTTGAATGCATTTAGTCGCATTGATATGCTTTTTCAAAATGCTGGTTTATATAAAATAGATTCTATTTTTTCTCGCCAACAAGAGAACGATTCCAATGTACTTTGTATTAATGACGTTTGGATAGAGATAAAACAATTAACGTCATCTTTTATGAAACAGCAAGAAGAAGTGGTGCTGAGTGACTTACCGATTTTCGGTATTATTGGCACGAAAGGACAATCATTTCATACAGTAGAAGCCCTCGTATAATAATGAAAACCGCCCTCAAAGTATGTGGACGGTTTTTTTGTATGTTATACAGGGAGAAATTATTTTTTAACGAATACGTTGTTCAGTTTGACTATCAAAGAAATGCGCTTTATTCATATCAAATGCTAGTTTAATTTGATCTCCAGGTGAAAATGTATGTCTTGCATCAACACGTGCTGCAAAATCTTGATCTCCAAGTTTCATATATAAAATAGATTCAGCACCTAGTAACTCAGCAACTTCGATTTTTGTTGTGAAGGCAGTAGATTGTGAAGCTTCTAAAAATAATAGTTCATCATGAATGTCTTCAGGGCGAATGCCTAAAACAATTTCCTTATTTACATAGCCTTGTTCACGTAACATCTTCATTTTTCCTTCAGTTACTTTAACTTTTAATGAATTATCTATAACGAAATCGGTTTCAGTTAATTTACCACGGAAGAAATTCATTGCTGGTGAGCCAATAAATCCACCAACGAAAATATTTTCAGGTGTTTCATATACTTCTTTTGGAGTTCCGATTTGTTGAATCTTTCCGTCTTTCATAACAACGAGACGTGAAGCCATTGTCATTGCTTCTGTTTGATCATGTGTTACGTAAATTGTTGTCGTTCCAAGACGGTGATGTAATTTAGAAATTTCTGAGCGCATTGCAACACGTAATTTAGCGTCTAAGTTGGATAAAGGCTCATCCATTAAGAAAACTTTCGCGTCTCGAACAATTGCTCTACCTAACGCAACACGTTGACGTTGTCCACCAGATAACGCTTTCGGTTTTCTATCTAAATATTGTTCCAGTCCTAAAATTTTTGCTGCATTTTTCACACGACGATCGATTTCATCTTTTGGTATTTTTCTAAGTTTTAATCCAAATGCCATATTATCATACACACTCATATGTGGATATAAAGCATAGTTTTGGAAGACCATTGCGATATCGCGATCTTTTGGAGGGACATCATTCATTAGCTTACCATCAATTGAAAACTCTCCTTTTGAAATATCTTCCAGCCCAGCCACCATTCGTAATGTTGTAGATTTTCCGCATCCAGAAGGACCGACAAATACGATAAACTCTTTATCTTGAATGTGTAAATTAAAATCTGTTACAGCTGTTACGTTATTATCATATATTTTATAAATGTTTTCTAATTTCAATTCTGCCATGGTATTGCCCCCTAGAAAAATTATGCAAACGTTTTCTTTGAGTTTATTATAAACTAATAGATTCAAAAAATAAACAAAAAAATAAAACGTTTTCATTTATTAGAAGAATAGTAGTAATTTTCGTATGTTTTCTTAGAAAAATAAGAATAAAAAGTTGTAAGCGCTATTTTAAATTAAGATAGAATCTGTTATCATTCATTAATGAAAACGTTTGCGCCTTAAAAAAGAGAAAATCGAATTATTAATGAAATGGGGTAGCATAATGGAAAAACAGTGGTGGAAAGAAAGTGTAGTATATCAAATTTATCCTCGTAGCTTTATGGATAGTAACGGTGATGGTATTGGGGATCTTCGTGGAATTATTTCAAAGCTAGATTACTTAAAAGAATTAGGGATTGATGTCATTTGGTTATCTCCGGTCTATGAATCTCCAAATGATGATAATGGTTATGATATAAGTGATTATTGTAAAATTATGAATGAGTTCGGAACAATGGAAGATTGGGATGAGCTATTACATGAAATGCATGAACGTAATATGAAACTTATGATGGACTTAGTTGTTAACCATACTTCTGATGAACATAATTGGTTTATTGAATCACGTAAATCAAAAGATAATAAATATAGAGATTACTATATATGGCGTCCTGGAAAAGAAGGGAAAGAGCCGAACAACTGGGGAGCAGCTTTTAGTGGATCTGCATGGAAGTATGATGAAATGACAGATGAATATTATTTACATTTGTTTTCTAAAAAACAGCCGGATTTAAATTGGGATAATGAAAAGGTAAGACAAGATGTTTATGAAATGATGAAGTTTTGGTTAGAAAAAGGAATTGATGGCTTCCGTATGGATGTTATTAATTTTATTTCTAAAGAAGAGGGATTACCAGCTGTTGAAACGGAAGAAGAGGGGTATGTTTCAGGTCATAAGCATTTTATGAACGGTCCAAACATTCATAAATATTTACATGAAATGAATGAAGAAGTATTGTCTCATTATGATATTATGACGGTTGGTGAAATGCCTGGTGTAACGACAGAAGAAGCGAAAATGTATACTGGAGAAGAACGAAAAGAACTGCAGATGGTATTCCAATTTGAACATATGGATTTAGATTCGGGAGAAGGCGGAAAATGGGATGTAAAACCATGTTCACTCCTTACTTTAAAAGAGAATTTAACGAAGTGGCAAAAAGCATTAGAGCATACAGGGTGGAATAGCCTGTATTGGAATAACCATGATCAGCCACGCGTTGTATCTCGTTTTGGTAATGATGGAATGTATCGCATTAAATCTGCGAAAATGTTAGCGACGGTGCTTCATATGATGAAAGGAACACCATATATTTATCAAGGAGAAGAAATCGGAATGACGAACGTTCGATTTGAATCGATTGATGAATATCGAGATATTGAAACATTAAATATGTATAAGGAAAAAGTGATAGAGCACGGTGAAGATATAGATAAAGTGATGCAGTCTATTTATATAAAAGGGCGAGATAATGCTAGAACACCGATGCAGTGGGATGATAAAGATCATGCCGGATTCACAACAGGTGAGCCTTGGATTACGGTAAACCCTAACTACAAAGAAATCAATGTGAAACAAGCGATCCAAAATAAAGATTCAATTTTTTATTACTATAAAAAATTAATTGACCTACGCAAAAATAATGAAATAGTTGTGTACGGATCATATGATTTAATATTAGATAATAATCCTTCTATTTTTGCATACGTAAGAACATATGAAGAAGAAAAACTTCTTGTTATTGCAAACTTTACGGCGGAAGAAAGTGTATTTGAATTGCCTGAGGACGTTATTTATAGTGAATCAGAGTTATTCATACACAATTACGACGTAGAGAGTGGATCGATAGATAACATGACATTACGTCCATATGAAGCGATGGTATTTAAATTAAAATAAAAAAATCCTTATGCCACACCTTGGCATAAGGATTTTTTATTACCATGTTAAGATTGAGAATCCATATGGAGGAAGTGTAACCTGTAATACACTTGCTTCCGCTGAAAATTCTTCGTTTGTATAAATGTTAATGATTTTCTTTCCAGTAACATGGAGAGGGAGTGAAGCTGTAACATCACTATTAGTCGGATTTAAAACGAAAAAGATAGTTTCATCTTCATATGTTTTCGTATAAGAAATATAATTATGTTCATCATTTGCTTCGATGAATTGGAAAGTACCATGTCCTCCAAATGCTTTATATTGCTTTCGTAATGAAATTAATGTTTGTATATGTGTAAATAATAGATGATCTTGTTCTTTCATATCCCAAACCATACATTTGCGACAATCTGGGTCCATACCGCCGTCCATACCAATTTCGTCTCCATAATAAATACAAGGAGAGCCGATGAAAGAAAGATGGAATACATAAAGTAACTGTAACTTATTTTTATCTCCGTTACATGTTGTCAATATTCTTGGTGTATCATGGCTGTCTAATAAATGAAACGCTGCTTCATTTATATTCATAGAGTAGGAATGGAGAGATTCTGTAATTTGTTTCATAAATTCATTTGCTTTAATGGAATCATTAGCAAAGTAAGACAGCAGAGCGTTTGTAACAGGATAGCTCATTACAGCATCAAATTGATCTCCTTGTAGCCATGGAAGTGCATCGTGCCAAATTTCTCCTAAAATATATACTTCAGGATTTAATGCTTTTATCTCGCTTCGGAATTCTCTCCAAAAGCTGTGGTCGACTTCATTTGCTACATCAAGGCGCCAACCGTCTATATTAAATTCTCTTACCCAATAACGCCCAACTTCAAGTAAGTATTCTTTTACATCTGGGTGTGCTGTATTTAATTTAGGCATATACGGTGTAAACGCGAAAGTATCATAATTCGGAAGTGGCTCAGTTATAATTGGAAATTCATGAATATGGAACCACTCTTTATAAGCAGACTTCTCGCCGTTTTCTAGTACGTCTTGGAATTTATCGAAAAAGTATCCACTATGATTAAACACGGCATCGAGCATTATTTTTATACCGTGTGTATGACATGCTTGAACGAGTTCTTTGAACGTTTCTTTCGTCCCGAATTGCGGGTCGATTTCCATGTAGTCAATTGTGTCATATTTATGGTTGGAATGTGCTTTGAAAATAGGTGTGAAGTATATTCCTGAAATTCCAAGCTTAACAAGGTAATCGAGGTTTTGAATAATACCAGCAAAATCTCCGCCGAAAAAATTAGTTGGAGTTGGCTCAGCGCTTCCCCAAGGAAGAGTGTTTTCTGGATTTAGTGCACGATCTCCATTAGCGAACCGTTCTGGGAAAATTTGATACCAAACGGTGTCTTTAATCCAAGAAGGTGCTTGAAATACATCATTTGCATGAATAAATGGCAAACAGAAAAAGTTACCAACGTCATCATTTGGAATAGTGGAAAAAAATCCTCGCTCTGCATAAATAAGCGTTTCTATATCATTTTTTAATTCGAATCCATAACGTAAGCGCTTAAATTTAGGCTCGATGGAAATGGACCAATAATCAAACAATGCAGTAGAACCAGTTTTTTTCATCGCTGTACTTGATGTAATCCATTTCCCTTCTTTCCATTCATAAGGATCACCGTAAATAAGAGTGGCGCTTTGAACATCTTCTCTTTTAGTACGTATTCGGATGTGAATCGTTTTTTCATCGTAAGCGTATGCGTAATTATCTTTTGGCCTATGATAAATAGCTTCTTTAAGCATATAGAAAAGCCCCCCTTTAATATCTCCATGCATATTGTTCCCTTAAGTATAATAATAAAGTATATGTTGCAAACGATTGCTTTTTGCATAGCTTTAATATTGCTTATAAGAGTAGTATTCATTTCATATAAAGTCAATGTATAAAGAGTGTAGTAATAATATTTTAAAATTAATATTTGCAAAATGAATAAAAGAATGTATAATGATAGACAAATAGCGCAAACGTTTTCATAGATTGAGATGTTGTTTGCGCTTCTATTAAACTATTTAATGCAAACGTTTTCAATTATTAGGGTACATATACAATTTAGGGAGGTTTTTGGGATGAAGAAAGCATTATCATTATTAACGGTTTCGGCATTATCAATTGGTATGTTATCTGCATGTGGACCGAAAGATTCAGGGAAAAAAGAAGAAAGTAAAGCGAAGAAAGATTACGATCTTCTCGTTTGGGAAGATGATAAAAAAGGTGTTGGTTTAGAACCAGCAGTGAAGAGTTTTGAGGAAAAATATAAAGTAAAAGTAAAAGTCGTTGAAATGCAAATGACAGATCAAGTGAAGAAGTTACGCCTTGATGGACCAGCGGGGACGGGACCAGATGTTGTAACATTACCACATGATCAAATTGGAAACGCAGTAACAGAAGGTTTACTTTCTGAAGTGAAAGCTGATGATACTGTAAAGAGTAGATTTACTGAATCATCGATAGAAGCACAGAAATATAACGGAAAATTATATGGTTTACCAAAAGCAATTGAGACACCAGTCTTTATTTACAATAAAAAATTAATGCCAAAAGCGCCAGAAACGATGGACGAGCTGTTTAACTTCTCAAAAGAATTTACGAAGGATGGCAAATACGGATTTTTAACACTAGGAGATAACTTCTACTTTGCTAATGCATTTATGGCAGGTATGGGTGGTTATGTATTTGGTGAAAAAGATGGAAAGCCAAATGCAAGTGATGTTGGATTAAATAATAGCGGAGCGGTACAAGGTGCTGAATATCTTCAAAAATGGTACAAAGAAAAGTTATTCCCGAAAGGTATTATCGGTGAATCTGGTGGACCTGCTGCTGATGGACTATTTAACGAAGGAAAAGCAGCATCTATTATGAACGGCCCATGGGCGTTCCAAGCAATGGAAAAGAACGGAATTGATTATGGTGTTGCTCCAATGCCGAAATTACCAAATGGTCAACCGATGAAAACATTTGTAGGAGTTAAAGGATGGCATGTAACAAGTTTCTCTAAGCAAAATGATTTAGCTACAAAGTTTACTGAATGGGTAACAAATGAAGAAAACGCAAAAATTCGATTTGAGAAAACAAAAGAAATTCCTCCAGTAAAATCAGTAATGGAAGATCCAATTATTAAAGATAATGAAGCTGCAAAAGCAGTTGCAACGCAATCTGAAAATGGAATTCCAATGCCAAACATTCCGGAAATGCAAGAAGTATGGAAACCAGCTGGAGATGCGCTTCAATTAGTTGTTACGGAAAAAGAGGCACCAAAAGCAGCACTTGACAATGCAGTGAAGCAAATTAAAGGTAATATTGAGGCAAATCATAGTAAGAAAAAATAAGGTGAAATTCGTGCCTCTCATATGAGGGGCACGAATTCTCTCCCAGAAAAAAGGGGGAAGGAACATGCAAACATCTATGGAACCAGCAAACGGTTTAAACGGTTCAAAGCATAGGAAAATGGCAACCATGTTATCTATCATTCCAGGCGTGGGCCAAATGTATAATAAGCAATTTGTAAAAGGTCTTATTTTTCTAGTATTAACAGGTTCATTTATTGTAGCCTTTGCTGATTTATTAAATATGGGATTATGGGGAATTGTAACGCTTGGTACAGAAGTTCCACGTGATCATTCTGTCTTTCTATTAGTAGAAGGAATCTTGGCACTCATCGTCATCGTTTTTGGACTCGGAATATATGCATTTAATTTATATGATGCATACCAAAATGGGAAGAAACGTGATATAGGAACACCGTTAAACTCTGTAAAAGAACAATACCGTAATTTACTAGATCAAGGTTTTCCATATTTAATGGTTTCACCAGGTTTTCTATTACTTATCTTTGTAGTTGTATTTCCAATCATCTTCGTAATTTTAATTGGATTTACGAACTATGATTTATATCATTCTCCTCCAGCTAAATTAGTAGATTGGGTAGGATTTAAAAACTTTATTGATATCTTTACATTACCGATGTGGAGAGAGACATTTTTAAGTGTATTTTCTTGGACTGTCATTTGGACATTCGTTGCAACGACATTACAAGTTGCGCTTGGTATTTTCTTAGCGATTATCGTAAATCAGCCTGGTATTAAAGGGAAGGCAATTATTCGAACAATCTTCATTTTACCATGGGCAGTTCCAGCATTCGTATCTATTCTTGTTTTCTCTGGTATGTTTAATGAAACATTTGGAGCAATTAACAATCAAGTATTGGCTTTATTCGGAATTGAAAAGATTGCTTGGATGACAGATCCATTTTGGGCGAAGATTGCTTTAATTATGATTCAAACGTGGCTTGGATTCCCATTTGTCTTTGCAATGACGACAGGTATACTGCAATCGATTCCGGGAGAATTATATGAAGCAGCTACAGTAGATGGAGCTACAGCTTGGCAACAGTTTCGTAAAATTACATTGCCACTTGTTCTATATGCAACAGCACCAATATTAATTACGCAATATACGTTTAACTTTAATAACTTTAGTATCATCTATCTATTTAACGGCGGAGGTCCTGCTGTAGCTGGACAAGACGCAGGTGGAACAGATATTTTAATTTCATGGATTTATAAGTTAACGATGACTTCGGCGCAGTACGGGAAAGCAGCAGCTCTTACAATGATATTATCGTTAATCGTTATTACAGTTGCGTTATGGCAATTTAAGAGAACAAAATCATTCCAAGAAGAGGATATGATGTAAATGAATATTAAAAAACAAAAGATGTTACGTCTCTCATTAAGTTATTTCGTTATTTTCGTAATGTGTGCCATCATTTTCTATCCATTATTATGGATTATTGGCTCATCGTTTAATCCAGGTGATAGTTTATCCGGATCAAGTATTATTCCACAAAATGCAACGTTAGATCATTATCGTAAGTTATTAGATTTAGAGAATAGTAATTATTTACTATGGTATAAAAACACGTTAAAAGTAAGTGTTATAACGATGATTTTCTCAGTGTTAGCAATTAGTTTTACTGCTTATGCATTTTCGAGATACCGTTTTGTTGGAAGGAAAAATGGTTTATTAACGTTTTTAATTCTGCAAATGATTCCGAACTTTGCGGCGCTAATCGCTCTATACGTATTAGCACAGTTAACAGGGTTAATCGATACGCACCTTGCATTAATTTTAATTTACGTAGGCGGGGCAATTCCAATGAATACATGGCTTATGAAAGGATATTTTGATACGATTCCGAAAGAATTGGATGAGTCAGCTCGTATGGATGGGGCAGGACATTTCCGTATTTTTTGGCAAATCATTATGCCACTTGCAAAGCCAATCGTAGCGGTTGTGGCATTATTCACTTTCATTGGTCCATTTACAGATTTCATTTTAGCGAGTGTTATTTTGCGCACACCAGAAAATTATACGTTAGCAGTTGGGTTATATGAAATGGTAGCGAAGAAATTTGGTAATGAATTTACAACGTTCGCAGCGGGTTCAGTATTGATTGCAATCCCAATTTCAATTTTATTCCTATCACTACAAAAATACTTTATCTCTGGTTTAACTGCTGGAGGTACGAAAGGATGAAAAATGGGACGTTACGTCCCATTTTTCTTTTCATCTCCCTATAAAAAAATTTATAGGGAGATGAAAAGAGATTTGACATCACATATGCAAAGAAGTGAAATAAATAGTATATTATAGTATAGGAAAAAAGAGCTATATCCCTTACAATACATGGAGAGGGAGAATATGATAGGTATTACAAGATAGAATCAATGAAAGTTTATGACTTCTCCTATTACTTGCAACGGGTGCAAGATTAAAATATATAACAAAATGGCAGAGAAGTGAGAGGAGGGGGATTTTTATGACAGTTACAATTAAAGATGTGGCGAAGAAGGCAAATGTAGCACCATCTACCGTTTCTCGTGTAATTGCTGATAATCCAAGTATAAGTGAAAAAACAAAGCGTCGTGTTCGGAAAGTAATGAGTGAACTAGGGTATCATCCCAATTTAAACGCAAGAAATCTAGCTAACCAAACAACAAAAACACTTGGTCTTGTTATGCCAAGTTCTGCAAGTAAAGCTTTTCAAAATCCGTTTTTCCCAGAAGTTATAAGAGGGATTAGTTCATTTGCACATGTGGAAGGGTATGCGCTTTATATGTCGACAGGTGAAACGGAAGATGAAATTTTTAATGGTGTTGTAAAGATGGTACAGGGGCGCCAAATTGGTGGCATTATTCTTTTATATTCAAGAGAGAATGATCGGATTATTCAATATTTGCATAAACAAAATTTCCCGTTTGTTTTAATTGGGAAACCGTATGATCGAAAAGATGAAATTACATATGTAGATAATGATAATTATACAGCTGCAAGAGAAGTAGCAGAATATTTGATTTCATTAGGTCATAAACAAATCGCGTTCATCGGCGGTGGATCAGATTTACTTGTAACGAGAGATCGTTTGGCTGGTATGAGTGATGCTTTAAAATTAGCGGACATTGTATTACCAAAAGAGTATATTTTACATTTTGATTTTTCGAGGGAAAGTGGTCAACAAGCCGTTGAGGAGTTAATGGGACTACAGCAACCACCGACAGCAATTGTGGCAACGGATGATTTAATTGGACTTGGTGTGTTAAGTGCTCTTTCTAAAAAAGGATTCGTTGTACCAAAGGATGTTTCCATTATAAGCTTTAACAATGCTTTATTATCAGAAATTGCGAGTCCGCCACTTTCGACAGTTGATGTGAATATTTATCAACTAGGATATGAGGCAGCAAAAGCTTTAGTGGATAAAATAGAGAATGCGGAGTCTACTGCAAAGTGTATTATTATTCCTCATAAATTACTAAAGCGCCAAACTTGCGATCATTATGCATAAAAAAGCTAAGAGTTTAACTCTTAGCTTTTTGTTGTAGAAAGGCCTCTAATCGATCACAGCCTTCTTTTAAAGTTTCAATACTATACGCATAGGACAAGCGAAGATAGCCTTCACCATATTCAGAAAATGCAGTTCCAGGAACGACAGCTAGTCCAGCTTCTTTGACAAGGTCAAGTGCAAAATCAAATGATGAAGAAGTTAAATGACCAACATATGGGAATAAGTAAAATGCACCTGTTGGCTTTTCAACTGTTAAGCCCATTTGAATGAGTCGATTATATACGTAATCACGACGTTTTTTGTATTGATGACGCATCATTTTTGGTGCATCTTTAGCAGCTGTTAATGCTTCAATTGCAGCATACTGAGCGATTGAAGTAGCACACGTTACGTTGTATTGATGAACTTTTAGTATATGTCCTGCTAAATAGCTTGGTGCGAACAATAGACCGATACGCCAGCCAGTCATAGAATGAGATTTTGATAAACCGTTAATGACGATAGTCTTTTCACGCATTTCTGGGAAATGAGCGATAGATGTATGCTTTTGTTCATATACAAGTTCGCTATAAATTTCATCAGAAAGGACGAAAATATTTTTATCTTTTAAAACAGTTACAATATCCTGTAATTCTTCTTTTGATAAAGTTACACCAGTTGGATTAGAAGGATACGGCAGTACGACGCATCTTGTTTTTTCTGTAATAGCATTTTCTAGCGCTTCGGCTGTTAAACGGAAGCCAGTTTCACGAACATCGATAAAAATAGGTGTAGCACCGCATAATCGAATAATTGGTTCGTATCCTGGATAAATAGGAGCAGGTAAAATAACTTCTGTTCCTGGCTCTAAAATCGTTCGGAATGCAATATCAATTGCTTCACTGGCACCGATTGTAACGATGGTTTCGTTTTCAGGCGAATACTGTAAATCGTAGTTATCTTTTACAAAGTTACAAGCAGCCTTGCGTAATTCTAGTAAACCGGCGTTATGTGTATAGCTTGTATAATTTTCTGTAATAGCCCGTTTTGCCGCTTCTTTTACGAGAGAAGGCGTAGGGAAATCGGGTTGACCAATTGTTAAAGAGATAAGATTATCATAGTTTTGAATCATGTTAGAGAATTGACGGATTCCAGAAATTTGGATGTCCTTCACTCTAGGGTTAATGAATTGTTCCATTGTATCTCCCTTTCTTCCGTTTGAAAATTAAGTTCATTTTAACATATTTTCTATGATTTCGCTTGCGTATATGTTATGTAGAAAGAGAGCGATAATAGAAAAAAAGCCGCTGTAAGCGACTTTTTAATATCCGTACTCCCAATCTATTTCATCTTCATTCCAAAGTACAGAGGATACTTTGCCAAGGTGAACAACTGATTCATTCACAGCACATGTGCAATTTTCTTCTCCGGTTTTATGCTGTAACTCTTCATATACTGATTTTTCAACATTTTCTAGAACAACCAAATTCTCTTCTTTTAAAACAAGCGTAGTACCCGCCATATTTATCTTCCTCCTACTAAAATAATGATCACTTATTTGTAAACATAGATAGTATGGATTATATGCTGTATTTTGCTATAGTTGTCCGTCTCATGAAGTATTTTTTATTTTCTTTGTAATCCGTATTCATTGTATACTGCCCGACGGAAATTTGGTACAGGGTTTACATTCATTTCGAAAATCTGTAACAATTATTATGTGTTGTTAACAAAGAATTAACAAATATGTTAAGAAAAATCAAAATTTTAAAACAAATAAACCCGTAAAATGATATAATCATATCAAAATACATATAGGGGATGAGAGGCTATGGAGCTGATCCGTGATTTAATGATCCAAATTGCCATCATTATTTTGCCACTATTTTTATATGAAGCGATTCGTTTAAATCGTTATCAAGAAATGCCTCCGAAGCCGAACCGCTACTTTATTATGTTTTTATCCAGCATTACACTCGTTCTCTCCATGACATACTCTATTTGTTTTGGTGACATTTGTGGGTATAACTTTCACCCAATCCCGATTGTTAGTGGTTTTTTATATGGTGGGATTGTTGGTTTAATCCCGGCCGTTATTTTTGTTGCATATGAATGGGCGCTAAAGGGAATGAGCCTTCTTCCAGTCATAGAAGTAATATTTCTATTGATAGTTCCATTATTTTTATCAAAGAAATGGTCTCTATTTTCAAGGGATAAGAAGCTAATTTTAGCATTTATGATTTCATCACTATACGTACTTGTTTCTTTAGTGATTGGCATGATTAACGTTCTGTTAGAAACGGGGTTTACACCACATATTTCACACTTATATAGCGGATATATATTTGCTTCGCTTATTATGGTTATGACTATGGTATTTCAAGTGTACTTAACAGAATATTTAAACGAAAATGCAATATTACGTACAGAGATGCAAAAGTCAGAAAAGCTTAATATTGTAAGTGAGTTGGCAGCAAGTGTTGCACATGAGGTTCGAAATCCACTCACTGTTGTTCGTGGTTTTATTCAATTGTTAGAAAGTACGGAAGATGTGAAAAATAAGGATTATATGCGTCTCGTATTAGCCGAATTGGATCGGGCAGAACAAATTATTTCAGATTATTTGAATTTAGCAAGGCCACAAATTGAGAAAAAAGAACACATTTGCTTATCCGCTCAATTAATAGAAATGACAACTCTTATGTCATCATTTGCAGCGATGCAAGGTGTATATTTGCAAGTTGAGATTTCTGAAAGTCTTTATACGATCGGTGATAAGACGAAACTGAAGCAAGCTATTATGAATGTTGTTAAAAATGGTATTGAAGCAATCCAAGGAAATAAAGGATATTTAAAAGTAACGGCTATGCAAAAAGATGAAACGATAGTAATAAGAGTTAAAGATAGTGGTGTTGGAATGACGAAAGAACAGTTAGTAAGACTGGGACAACCGTATTATTCTTTAAAAGAAAAAGGGACAGGATTAGGACTTATGGTAACATTTAGTATTTTACAAGCGCATAATGGTACGCTGGAATATAAAAGCGAAAGTGGGAAAGGAACTGAAGCGATTATTATATTGCCAGCTGTAAGAAATAAGGAATAAAAGTTACCGATGGAAGGTAACTTTTTATTTTATATTGTTTATTCATTTGTTTTTTCTTGTTTTGCTCGGCTAAATAAACTTTTAAATGATTGCAAGAATCCTTGCTCTTTTGATGCAGCAACCATTCTTTTTGTTTCTTGAATTTCGCGAATTACTTGCATAAGTTGTGCATCCCGATTGCTGTCTTTATTATAAATTTGATTTACGAGTTTATTCATTTTTTCCTCTTGCTTAGATTCGCGTTTATACATATGATTCATTAATAAGTCCATCTTTTCTTTTTGCAGGGCATCTGTTTGAGCGGCATGATCCACTAACTCTTGTAGCATTTTTTCTTGAGAGCCTTCTTTTACATAAACTTGTTGCATCAATTCATCTAGCTTTTCATCTTTTAAACGATTTTGGGTAATAAGGGTAGAATTTTGATGAATAATTGCTTCATTTAATTGAGCGAGCATTTCAAGTTTTAACATGAACTCCTCAAAGTTACGCCCATCTTCTTTTTCTTTCGTTTGTATTTCTTGCTTATCTTGTATAGCGGGTACAGGCGGGTCCTCTTTTTCTTTTAAAATAATAGGTATCGTTTCTGAAATGTCTTCTTGCAATGTAGCAGCTCTTTCATGTATAGATTTCAATAGTTTTAAATCATCCAGTTTATAAATGCGAGCATCAGCTGTTTTGGAAATGATATAACCATGATCCTCTAACAGTTGACTATATTTGCGAACTATATGTTTTGGGATGCCTGTTTTATTCGTGACATCTTTCGTTTTATAGGTAGCTTCCATAATATTTCCTCCCCAAAAAGTATCGTATATATCATTTCAATCTTTTATGAGGACTTCCTTTGAAAAAGAATGTCGGAAGGTTATTAGTTTTCTACAGCATTAGTGAAAAGATGAAGGAAAATGAGAGTTTTTTGGCGGAATGGCGAAGAAGAGCTAAAATAATGTCTGAAAACATATACAGGAGAAGTTTGTTATAATAACGGAGGCAAAGAAACTGGTAGAATCATGGAGGTATACATGAAGCAATTAAAAGGTATTATCATTTCAATTATTGCAATTCTTTCTATTGTAGTAGCGGTGTATGAAGTACTTGTTCCAGAGGAAACAAGTATCAAAAAAACGAATACGTATGATCAAGTTCTAGAATTTCCGAAAGAGCGATATCCAGAGACAGGGAAACATATTACGGATGCTATAAAAGAAGGACATTCAGAAGTTTGTACAATCGATCGTAGTGGTGCTGCGGATAGAAGGAAATTATCGTTAGCTCCATATCCATCAAAAAAAGGGTATGATCGTGATGAATGGCCAATGGCGATGTGTAAAGAAGGTGGAAAAGGAGCACATATTGAATATATAAGTCCAGCAGATAACCGCGGAGCAGGGTCTTGGGTAGGAAATAAGTTGGACAAATACCCAGATGGTACGCGTGTGAAATTTGACGTAAAGTAGTAGTTGCATATTTCATAATGAAGGAGAATGGGAACGATGGAGTTAACAATTTCTTATTCGCAATTAATGTTGATGAACTATGACGGTGATCAGCCTTACGTTGACTGGACGGATGAAGATTTTGAAAGAGGTTATGCGAAGGCGGATGGAACTGTTATTTTTGAAGCACTCTCTGATTATACTTGTGAAGTGAAAGTGACTTGCGGGAAGCATATTGAGAAAGAAGAAGCGATTAGAACGGTTACAGTTCCTTTTACAGTTGAAAATGGATGTATCGTTGTAACAAGTATTCTTTCAAATAAATTTCAAATTCCTATTGCGAATGGTGAGTATACAGTTGTATTACAGGCAACTCCTCTTGAAGAACCAACGGATGATGAATTATATAAAATACAATACGAATTCTTTTTTGAAAGTAAAGAATAAAAAATGGGTTATCCTCAATAAGGATAACCCATTTTCGTTATGCGTTTGTTTTTAGCAGGGAGCGAGCATCTTTTGCTGCTTGCACCATGTGCTCTAAAGCTGGAATAACTTCTTCTGTTCTTCTCGTTTTTAAACCACAATCAGGATTAATCCAGAAATATTTAGGATCGCATACTTCTAAAGATTGTTCTACGATTTTATACATTTCATCTTTACTCGGTACACGTGGGCTATGAATATCATATACACCTAGACCGATGCCTTTTTCATATGTTGTATGTTTTAATGTATCAATAAATTCACCGTGACTTCTTGATGTTTCGATAGAAATCACATCTGCATCTAATGCGCGAATCGCATCAACAATATCTTCGAAGTTACTGTAACACATATGAGTATGAATTTGTGTTTCATTTGCTACAGAAGAAGTTGCTAAAAGGAAGGATTGAACTGCCCATGTAATATAAGTGTCCCAATCTTTTTCTTTTAGTGGCATTCCTTCACGAAGTGCTGGCTCATCGACTTGGATTACTCGAATTCCGGAAGATTCAAGTAGTTCAATTTCGTGACGAAGAGCTAATGCAATTTGATACGAAACTTCTTTTCTTGGAATGTCATTTCGAACGAAGGACCAATTTAAAATTGTAACAGGTCCAGTTAACATTCCTTTTACAACTTTCTCTGTTAAGCTTTGTGCATAAACAGTTTCCTTAATAGTCATTCCGTTAATAAAGGCTACATCACCATAAATAACAGGTGGTTTTACGCAGCGGGAACCGTATGATTGTACCCAACCGTTTTTAGTGAATGAGAAACCAGCAAGACGCTCACCGAAATATTCGACCATGTCAGTTCTTTCAAACTCACCATGTACAAGGACATCAAGACCAATTTCTTCTTGGTAACGAATCCATTTTTCTGTCTCTTTTTCAATAAATTTTTCATATTGTTCATTTGAAATAACACGGTTACGCCATTCTTTTCGCGTTTGACGAACTTCAGTTGTTTGCGGGAAGCTACCGATAGTTGTTGTTGGTAACAATGGTAACTCTAGGGCAACTTGTTGTAATTCGTATCGCTTTTCAAATGGAAGAGGACGTGAGAAGTCTTCTTCTTTTAGTGCTGTTCGTGCTGCTTTGACATCTTCACGGTTACGTACAGCAGATGAACGAATTGTATGATGTACATTTCGATATGTTTCCAGCTCATTACTAATACTTTCTGTACCTTGAGTGAGAGCAGAGTGAATGAGAACTAACTCTTCTAATTTTTGATTTGCAAATGCTAACGCATCGAATAGTTCAGTCGATAAGTGAATTTCTTCTGTTTTATCGATTGGTGTATGCAATAAGCTACAAGAAGGCTGAACGATGAAGTCTTTCGTTTGGACTTGTTTTTGTAACGTTGTAAATAACGTAAGAACTTCATCAAGGTCAGCTCTCCAAATGTTACGGCCATCTATACAACCGACAGCTAAAGTTTTATCAGCTGGGAATCCATATTTTGAAATAGCATGTAGATTACCTTCTTTACCATGAACGAAATCTAATCCAATACCGGATACAGGGAATGTAATAATTTCTTCATAGTTTTCTTCTACACTATCAAAATATGTTTGTAAAAGAAGGTTCGCATTTGGAACTTCTTTACGAATAGCTTCATAAATTTCTTTTGCTTGTTGAACTTCTTCTTTTGTTAAAGAAGCGAAAATCGGTTCATCAACTTGAATGACTTGTGCACCAGCTGCATGTAGTTCTGAAAGCAGTTGTACGTATGGTGCAACTAATTGTTTTAAAATCGTAGCGAATTGTTCTTGTGTATAACCTTTAGCTAATTTTAAGAAAGTATATGGTCCTAAAATAACAGGTTTTCCATCTACTCCTAATTCTTGTTTTGCCTCTTCGTATAAGCGAAGTGGACGATTATCTTTTAAAGAGATTTGTAATCCCTCTTCATATTCAGGAACGATATAATGATAGTTTGTGTTAAACCATTTTGTCATTTCAGAAGCTACGTGATCTTTAGAGCCACGCGCCATTGCGAAATATACATCAAGGTAAGATGTAAACTCAGAAAAACGTGATGGGATAAATCCTAGCATATAAGCAGTATCCAAAACGTGATCATAATATGTAAAGTCGCCAATTGGAATGAGTTCAATCCCTTTTTCTTGCTGTACTTTAACGTGTTGAAGGCGAATTTCTTTCATCGTTGTTAAAAATTGTTCTTCATCGATTTTATTGGACCAAAAAGCTTCCAATGTTTTTTTCCACTCTCTTTGTAGTCCGATACGTGGATAACCTAAGTTACTTGTTTGAATTGCCATTTTAAATTCCTCCCTAATTGAAAGTAAGCATTTCCGTTTACTAGGAAATACCTATAACAAAAAGCATAAAGGCATAGAAAATAAGCCTTCCTTTTTGTTTTAACACCTCATCATCATCCGTGAATCTATCAGTGTTGCTAAAACAGGCAGGTCTCCTGACTTATGCTTCATATAATTTCTTTCACCTTCCCGTTTTCACAGTGGCACTAAACAAGAAATCTCAGCATTTACAGTGGCGGGACCGTGTTGGAGTTTCACCAAGCTTCCCTTTTAAACACGAAACGAAATTTTCGTGTACCTATTTTCCTTTTGAAAGGAAGTTAACAAGCGATATGATATTGAAACAAATTCTAACACAATTTTTGGAATTTTGTCTACTGTTTTAAAATAAGAAAATTCTAAAGGTTTTTATTTTTATTATTCTGATTGTTCTAACTTTTATAAGAGTGAAGAGAGGTAGCGGTAATTGAAATAAAGTGCGATTAAACTTATAAAGAAGTGTGTATCTGTACAGAGATAAGATGCCAGTTATGTTATTTAACAATCGGTTCATGTTATATCAAAACCTAAACAAGTATCCCCCGTCCTAAATTAGAACGGGGGATACTTGTTTAGGTTTTAACATTAAATAACTTTATTGTCTTTTTACAGTTTCTTCTTTATAAGTTTACCTTTCATCTATATCAATTTCTGACAGTCGCCCTGCAACTGCATCTGTAAGGAGGGTGTTTAACCATTGTAATTCAACTGTAATATGTTCAATAACGCTTTGTAAAATATATAGTTGTGCACGTGGAATGTGTCCTTTGCTACAATCATAAATAGTTTGCATTTTATGTAAATATTGAACGGTATCATTTTTCTTTTTTTTTAAAATAGGAATTAACTCTTGATCATCACCAAAATGAGCGAAAGAGAGTGCTGAATAAATTGGTTTATAGATTTGATTTTTTGCCTCGAATTGTTTTAATAGTAACGTGTGAAATAACCGTTTACCTTCTTCTGTTATATGAAAGATTGTTTTATCGGGTCTATTCGTATCTCGAACAATCGTGGTAATACGAATTGCACCCTGCTTTTCTAATTGCTCGAAGGCGTAGTAAAGTGATCCTTTTGCATATTTAATATAACAATCCATTTGTCGTTCTTTCATGATGTGCTGCACTTCATATGGATGTTTATCTCCTTCGAGTAGCAAGCCGAGAATGACTAATTTCATGCTCATGCTGTCTCAACTCCTATAAATAAAAACTTTATACATATTATAAACGGCATATCCGTTTTCATAAAGGGATATGCCGTTTCTTTTCTCTATATTAACTTACTTGCTTTTGTTTTTGTTTCGTTTTTGGACCTGTAAAGAGGCGTTCATTGCCCATAAGTAAAATACAAATAATACTTAGTACAGCCGGAATAAGTGCCCAGAAGAATGTGCTGGCAATAGAGGTAGCGAGAGCATCTTTAATACCAGTTAATATTTCAGCTGGAATCTTCTCGGTAGCACCTTGTGTTAATAAGAAACTTGTGTCTCCGCCTTTTGGAGCTAATTTAGCTAGTTCAGGAGGGAACACAGTGTTTAATTTAGTAGTAAAAATATGGTTTTGAATTGTACCGAAAATCGTTACACCAAGAGTCATACCGAGTGAACGGAAGAATGAGTTTGTTGATGTAGCAGAACCACGGTCTCGCATTTCTAACTTGTGGATAGAAGACATACTTAAAACTGAGAACGAGAAACCAACTCCAAGTCCAGTGAGAACCATAAATAGCGTTACAAGTAGACGAGGTGTATCCATTGTTAAAGTGCTTAGTAAATAAATACCAATTACGAAGAAAACGCCAGATACCATCATGATGTTACGATAGCTTGTTCGAGAAGCTAACTGTCCACCTGTTTGACTTCCAATTACAGAGCCAACCATCATAGGTGTTAAAATTAATCCAGCATTTGAGGCTGAACCGCCGAGAACACCTTGAACGAAGATTGGGATATAAACTGTACAGATAATAAAAGCGGCACCATAGAAAAAGGCAACTCCTTGGCTAGCTGCGAATAAAGGTTTTTTAAATAGATGGAAAGAAATGATAGGTTCAGTTGCTTTTCGTTCTACGAAGAAGAAAATAATAAGCATAATAACAACTGTTGTAAATAAACCGATAATTACAGTGGAATTCCATGCGTATTCTTTACCACCAAGTTCTAAGGCGAACATTAAGCAAACGATACTAATAACAAGTGTAATAGCGCCGGCCCAATCAATTTTTTGTTTTCTAAATTCTAGAGATTCACTGTAGTATTTAGTAATGAAGAAGAAAGAGATAAGTCCTAATGGAATATTAATATAGAAGACCCAATGCCAACTTATATAGTCTGTAATATAAGCACCTAATAAAGGGCCGAATACACTAGATGTCCCGAAAACCGCACCGAATAGCCCTGTCATTTTTCCACGCTTTTCTGGTGGGAATATATCGTACATAATCGTGAAGGCGATAGGCATAAGAGCACCGCCGCCGATCCCTTGAATTGCTCTATAAATACTTAGTTGCTCAATACTAGATGCTGTCCCGCAAAGTGCAGAACCGAATAAGAAAAGAATGAGACCACCAATATAAAAGCGTTTCCGTCCGTACATATCAGAAAGTTTTCCGAAGATAGGCATCCCTGCCATTGTTGCTACCATATATGCAGACGTGACCCAAACGAACTTGTCAAATCCTCCTAGGTCTCCAACAATCGTTGCCATTGCTGTTGCAACGATTGTATTATCCATTGCCGCCATTAAAATACCAAGTAATAAACCTGCAACAACAAATTTTGTATTGTTGGAGTCTTTTTTTGATAATTGAGATTCCAAATATAACCCTCCTTTAATAATAAGTAAACTATATGAAGTTTTGAGTGCAGCACATAAAAATTTAAAGTATAGTTCTTTCAAATTAATTTAAACAAGTGCACTGACAAAGCCATAAAGAATATTATAGTCAAATTTGACTAAAAGGCAAACTTTTTCTTCCGTCAATATATTCTGTTGTATGGACAGCAAAAGAGTGAGTAATACTTAATATTGGTATAAAGTCAATGAAGGAAATTGTAAAAAAATATTTCAGTAAGAATACTGCCTGTTAACAGAGGAAAAATGGTTTTTTCTTTATATTGTCGAATAGGATACAAGGAAGAGCAATAACTATATATCGTTTGTAACAAGCTTTATTAATATGGTGTAGAGAGGTAGAATAAGGTCGTATGGATGATGCATCTGAAATGGGGTGAATATTATTGTGAAAATATGGAAACGAAATTCGGATCAAGGAAGGCATTCAATACCGCTACAACCAGTATTATGGATTGATGGCTCAAAAAAGGAAAGCGAATGTCCTAATATAGCAGTTACATTACAAATCCGTAGTATGTATAAAGAAAAATTTTCATATGAACTGACCTATGATGTAAACGACATACTTATTATTCGAATTGAAGTAGAAAATAAAGGAATGGAAATGATTTCACGAGTTGTAGTAAGTCATATGATTCGAGATTATTTTGCATATATCCCAAATTCATTAAAGGCTGATAAGGGGATGAGTGAGTTTTTGTTCCAGCTTGTAAGGTGGCGAATCGAAAATTTATTACCGAATGAGAAAGTAGAACTAATTTGTAAAATAAAAGCAAATAAAGATAAAGCAATTAAAAACGCATTATTTCAGGCTACATATACATTTCAATATAAAGGAGTATCATATGGTCCGCTGCAAACAAATGAAGTTGTTGTGCGGCAATGATAAAAAGGAACCTGTAAGAAAGGTTCCTTTTTTAATGAAGATTGTGTTTTTTGAGTACTTTTTTTTGCTCGATTCCTTTTTTTCCTACATAATTATTTTTATAACCAAAATATAAAATGAAAAGAAAGGAAGCAACATTTACAATAGCGTCAATTTGATCGTTTGTAATAAAGTTCACTCCGAAAGAATTACATAATAATTTTAACGATAACAGAAAGCCTGCTAGTAAACGTATAATATCTGATAGATTTTCTTTTTGTAGCATACAGATCACCTCTTTCTAAAACGATATATAGTATATATATGAAATAGAATAAAAATGGTATACAAGCTTAAGCGAAAATGTACACTCAATGTGTACATTTTTTATTTTGTAGAAAAACATAATTGTTATAGAAACATATATTGGTATAGAAGGGAGGAGAAGTATGAAACATAAAGGAAAAATTAGTGGGTTATTACTTGGGAATACAGTGGCAGTTACAGAATGGATTGCGCTTCAGGATGTAATTACAAAACTGGATTCGCGATCATTTTATACCGTCTTTATTATTTATATATTGCAAATGATACTCAGCTATTATTTTGGACATTGGTATGATAAAAGAGCGAGTGGACGTATGGATACGGAAGTAGGAGGAATGGCAAGTAATGATTTTGTAGTTGATTTTTTTGAGAAAGTAACTGCTCTGTCAGAACGGGATTCTCATAATATTACAGTGTACATTCTTTCTATGAAAGAATGGAAAGGACTAAAAGAAACAGTGCAAGAAAAAAATTTGGAGGTGTTAGTACAAAAATTGGAGAGTACAATTGTAAAGACAATTCGTAAAGGGGATGTTGTTACTAGGTGGGACGAAAATAAGTATGTTATTGTGGCAGTTGATAACGGACATGAAAAGTCGACGATAACAAACCGATTAATGAAAAATATTGAAAGTGAAATAGAAAATGGTTTGTTAAGTATGACGCTTTTATTTGGAGCTGCTAGTTATCCAATAGAAGGAAAAACTTTTGAAGAATTGTTAAGAAAGGCACAAAATCAATTGTACCAGCATAGGGATTTGTAAGAAAATGAGTGAAACTTTGATTTGAAGAAATATGATATGAAGAAGTTTTGAATGTAACATTTTTTTGACTTTTATTACAAAAAGAACTTTTATTGTAATAAAAGTCTTTAAAAATATATGGAATAAGCATATAATTATGATGGATGTGTCAATGCATTTTGCACAATGTGTTTCATTTTAAAAGTGTAGAGGGAAGCATGCTCTACACTTTTCCTTTTTAGGGAATGACAAGAATAATTGTAAGTTGTTGCAAGATAGCATTTATACTGTGTAAAATGAACAAATAGATTATTTGATAGAAAGCCGGAAAGGGAATGATAGAATGATAGACGTGAGAGAACAACGATCATCTTTTATCAGGTGAATTATTATTACTGTTGTTCTTCAAATTATTATGGCTGTGATGAATTCCGTTGTACTTTTATGTAATACATAGTATGAACAGACTTTAAAAAGTGCTAAGTAAAAGATGGATATGAAACTGCTAATTGGTTCAAAAAAGTAAAATGTAATTTTAAGTAATACAATTTGTACAAGCATTATAAACAATATCAATGATTTTCGTAGAAAAGGTGCGAGTATGGAGTTTATAGAAGGATATATAATTTTCATAGCTTTTTACACGATGATCGTATATAAGTAGGAGGAAGAAGATGTTGAAATATAGTAAATTAGCAATTGTAACTGCATTATCAATGACTTTATTAGCCGGTTGTTTCGGACCGAAACCAGAAGAGGAATTATATGTTGCATTTGAAAATGCTGCAAAGCAAGAAAAAACAATGTTTGAAGATGCAAAGAAACTTGAAACTTTAGAAAAAGAGGGACAAGAATTATATAACCAGATTGTTCGAGAAGGAAAAGATAATAATCAAACTGTTAAGGAAAAATTGAACCAAGCAGTGAAAAATACAGATGAACGAGACAAAGTGCTTAAAAAAGAAAAAGAATCTTTAAGTAAGGCACAAGAAGAAGTAAAATCAGTAGATAAATATGTGAAGAAAATTGAAGATAAGAAATTGAAAGATCAAGCGGATAAAGTGAAAAGCATATATGAGAAACGACAAGATTCATTTAACAAGATGTATGATAGCTATAATAAATCGTTAAAACAAGAAAAAGAATTATATACAATGTTACAAGATAAAGGTACAAAATTAAAAGATATTAGTGAAAAAGTAAAAGTAGTAAATCAATCTTATAAGGATATTGAATCAGAAAAAGACAAGTTTAATGAATTTACAAAATCTTATAATACAGAAAAAATAGCTTTTTATAAACAAGCAAATATTAAAATTAAAGAAGAGAAAAAATAAAACAGTTTGGCCTACAATTGGCCAAACTGTTTTATTTTTTTGTATAAGTACGACTATACCATGGGACAGGTTCACTTAATTTTTTTTCTTGTTTCAGTGCTTCAGGACCAATATAATCTTGAAGTGTTTTTTTTGCTACTGTTAAAGATAAGGTTGTTTTCGGATTTCGATAGGAGGATTCAAGATGACCAAGATGTGGTAGGATTCGAAAATCTTCTTTGGTAGGAGGAATATGGAAAAAATAATCACCTAAACGTATAAGAACATCAGATTGTTGTTGGCTAAAACGTGGATTTCTAGAAAAATGTAATCCTTCTTTAATAGCTTTTTTTTCAGCAATTAAGCGTTCTAAAGCCGTCTTTTTTAACCAGTATAAATACTTCGGATTAGTTGCAGCTTTAGCATGACGATTCACAACGAAAATAGATTGAGCTAGTCGATTAATAGAATGTTGGTTTTGTAATTGAGATTGTGGTTGTGAAGGTTTCATATTGAATCTCCTTTCAATTTTTCATTATTATAACATAAATAAAAGAGGTTTTTATTATATGCAAAAAGTGATTGTATATATTTTCAATATTAAAGCAATATTGTTACAAAAAACAACTATTTTGTATAATAGTAATAGAATGTGTTTTAGAAATTTGATAATGAAAGAGTGAGAAGTTTGAAAGAAATATTAAAACAGCAATATGCCATTATAGATATTGGATCTAATACAATGCGTTTAGTTATTTATGAAAAGCAAAACGGAGGTTTTTATAAGGAGATTGAAAATACGAAAGTGGTTGCTCGGTTAAGGAATTACTTAATTGATGGTGTGTTGATGGAAGAAGGAATAGAGGTATTGTTACAAACGTTATTTCAATTTCAAGAAAGTACACGATTCCACCAGTTGCATCATGTACTTTGTGTTGCAACAGCAACAATTAGACAGGCTGAGAATCAAGAGGCAATTAAAAAACTGGTTGAGGGACAAACAGACTTTACTCTTAGAGTCTTATCAGAATATGAGGAAGCACGTTACGGCTATTTAGCAGTTATGAATTCAACTTCGTTCTCTGAAGGAATTACAGTAGATATTGGTGGAGGAAGTACAGAAGTTACATACTTTCGAAATAGAGAGATTCTAGAGTACCATAGCTTTCCTTTTGGAGCACTTTCTTTAAAACAACAATTTATTAAAGAGGATATACCTACTGAAGACGAGTTGGAAAAAATTCAAACGTACTTAGAATATCAATTTCGAACATTACCATGGTTAATTGATAAGAAATTGCCTCTTATTGCAATTGGTGGTAGTGCGAGGAACTTAGTGAAAATCCATCAAAATTTAATTTGTTATCCTATAGCAGGGGTACATTTATATAAAATGAAAGAAGAAGATATTAAAAATGTGAAAGAAGAATTGGAAGCATTGTCGTTCATAGAAATTCAAAAATTGGAAGGATTGGCAAAAGATCGAGCAGATACAATTATTCCAGCAGTCAAAGTTTTTCATACGCTTGTTAATGTTATAGAGGCACCAGCATTTGTGTTAAGCAGAAAAGGGTTACGAGAAGGTGTTTTCTATGAAGAGTTGACAAAAGATTTGGGGATTTCATATTATCCGAACGTAGTCGAAGAAAGTTTACATTTATTATCACATGAATATGAAATGGATATGGAATTTGTAATTCAGCTTATTAAACATGGAAGATTGATTTGTAAACAGCTTGAAGAAACAGGGCTAATTTCTATGTCAGTAAAAGACTGGGAAGTATTTCATCAAGCAGCGAAAGTATTTAATATAGGTAAATATATAGACGAAGAAGCGAGTCGCTTACATACGTTTTATTTATTAGCGAATAAAACAATTGATGGTATGATGCATAAAGAGCGAGTTAGATTAGCGCTTATTGCGTCTTATAAATCAAAAATGTTATTCAAACAACACTTGTCCCCATTTGAAGGATGGTTTGATAAAAATGAACAAAAAAAAATCCGCCTATTAGGGGCTGTTTTACAATTTTCAGCAGCTCTAAATATAAGACAAAGATCGCTTGTTGAATCGATATCTATAATAGAAAGTAAAGAAGGATTAACATTTAAAATTGTATGTGAGCAATCGGCATTAGCGGAAAAAGTACAAGCTGAAAAACAAAAAAAGCAGCTGGAAAGAGTGTTGAAAAAGACTATTAATTTATCCTTCGAATCAAAATGTTAAGTTGTACGGATGTCTTTACAAAAAATTAACACCTTGGAATATTGTAATTTGCTAAAATAAAAGTAACTAAATTATAGTAAAAAAGTTTCAGGGGAAGTGTGAAGAGGATGGAAATGTTGATGGGGAATATAGTAAATTTAAATGATACAGCTTATTACAACAATCGAGAATTAAGTTGGTTAGCATTTAATGAACGTGTACTACAAGAAGCACAGGATGAAACGAATCCGCTCTTGGAAAGATTAAAGTTTATTAGCATTTTCAGTTCCAATTTAGATGAATTCTTTATGGTACGCGTAGCAGGATTGAAGGATCAAGTGAGTGCTGGGTTTAACCAACCAGAAAATAAGGCTGGCTTAACACCAAAAAAGCAATTAAATAAAATTGCGATAAAGGCCCATGAATTAATGACTGTACAATATGATACGTTTAAAAATTATGTGTTGCCAGCGCTGGAGTTAGAGGGAATTGAACGTTTAACATTCCACGATTTGACGAAAGAACAGAGGGAATTTATAGAAGAGTATTTTGATGAGCAAATTTTTCCAGTCTTAACACCTGTAGCTATTGATGCATATCGTCCATTTCCGATGTTATTAAATAAAAGTTTGAATTTAGCTACTCTTTTATATGATGAGAAACAAGTGGAGGAAGAAAACCGTACGAAGTTAGGGATTGTACAAGTTCCTTCATTACTCGAACGCTTCATATTTTTACCGAGTGAAGGGCAAAAGCATAAATTTATTTTATTAGAAGATGTAATTAGTGGTTTTACCCATAAATTATTTACAGGATATAATGTATCATCAGTTACTCGTTTTCGTATTACACGCAATGCGGATTTAACAATTCATGAAGAAGGTGCAAGGGATTTATTAAAGGTAATTGAAAAAGAATTAAAAAAGCGTAAGTGGGGAGCTGCTGTACGTTTAGAAGTTGGCAAAGAGCATATTGATGAAAGAGTATTAGCATTATTATATGAGGTGTTGGAAGTAAAAGATGAAGATGTGTATATAATGGATGGACCGTTAGATTTAACATGTCTATTTTCTTTATATAAAAAACTAGCTCCTGTATATGAACATCTTGTATATCCGGCTCTTATTCCGCAACGGCCTCAAGACTTAGGGGATGCGGAAGATGTATTTGAAAAAGCGATTGAGCATGATATTTTATTACATCATCCTTTTGAATCATTTCAGCCAGTAGTTGATTTTGTCCGTGATGCGGCAGACGATCCGAATGTACTTGCAATCAAACAAACATTATATCGAGTAAGTGGGGATTCGCCGATTATTCAGGCGCTAAAGGTAGCAGCTGAAAAAGGGAAGCAAGTTACGGTATTAGTTGAATTAAAGGCAAGATTTGATGAAGAAAATAATGTGAATTGGGCTAAAGAATTGGAACAGGCGGGCTGTCATGTTATTTACGGTGTAAGCCACTTGAAAACACATAGTAAAATTACGCTAGTTGTAAGAAGAAAAAACGGAAAAATTGAAAGGTTCGTACATCTTGGGACTGGAAATTATAATGACGCGACTGCAAAGTTATATACTGATTTTGGGTATATTACATCACGAAAAGACTTTGGGGTCGATGCAACAAATTTCTTTAATTATTTGAGCGGTTATACAACAAAGCCGCATTTTCATCATTTATCGGTTGCACCATTTGATATAAGAGAGCAATTTATGGATTTAATAGATGAAGAAATCCGTTATCATAGGCAATATGGAAATGGGTATATTATCGCTAAGATGAATTCATTAACAGATAAACCATTAATAAAAAAAATGTATGAAGCATCACAAGCTGGAGTAAAGGTAGAGCTCATCGTTCGAGGAACATGTTGTTTAAGGCCTGGTATTCCAAATGTAAGTGAGAATATTCGGGTAGTTAGTGTTGTTGGGAGATATTTAGAACATAGCCGAATTTATTATTTCCATCATAATGGAGAGGAAAAGACATATTTATCTTCAGCTGATTGGATGACGCGAAATATGGAAAAGCGAGTAGAAATATCTTTCCCAATATTAGATATTGAAATGAAGGCGAGAATTAAGGCGATTTTACAGCTTATATTAGCTGATAATGTGAAAACGCGCGAACAAAATAAAACCGGTGATTATTATTATGTTATTAATAGTAGTACAGAAGAAATTGATAGCCAAGTGAAGTTGTTTAAGATGGCGTATCAAAACACGGATGCTGAATAATGAGAACAAAGTAAAAAAACCTCTTAAAAAAGAGGTTTTTTTACTTTGTTCTCTACTTATTATATGTTCTCTAAATAAATGGATGCGTAGAGAGAATAGTTTTTATTGTAAGCATGTTAATAGATCATGGATCGGTCAAGAGAGGGAATAACATTGGTAGAATTGTGGCAGTACATTAATAATAGTATGGTTGTTGACAAGGTCCACCATAACAAGGATAAGGTGTTGGCGGTGGGAAAGGTGGTGGATATGGTGGATAATACGGTCTAGGACCGAAAGCCAATGCACCGCCTAGCAGTCCGCCAGCAATGCCAGCTAGAAATGGGACGCCAAAAAACGGAAAGAAGCGTGAGTCGCCTACTGGACCAATAGGTGCTGAACGGACTGGGATTGGTTGATAATATGGGTACATGAACAAACCTCCTTTATTGGACTCACTTTTATCATATGGTAAATGAAACGTGGATGAGCGCGTACAAGAAAGGATATGTAAGAAAATAGGCGAATTATTACGAATGTTGGAGCGTGAAAATCGTAATTTCAGGTTTTGACATAAATCGGAATGGGACACGTGTTCTTCCAAGGCCCCGATTGACATAGAGAGCTAAATCTTGAATCGTATAGAAGCCTTCAACATAGTTTTTAGCAAGTGATGGGGTAATAATAGCGCCTAAAAAAGGAATTTGCACTTGTCCGCCATGGCTATGACCAGAAAGTTGTAAGTTAACTGGATATTTAGCGATTTGCGGTGCAATATCTGGCTCGTGAACAAGAACAATGTTATAAGTATTTTGCCTCGCGTACTGTAGTGTCTCCTCTATTTTTGGTTTGCCTAGTAGTATATCATCGAGCCCGAAAATTGAAATTTCACTATTATCCAGTAGACGGATTCTCTTTTCGTTATTTAGTAATAGTTCAAATCCAGATTCACGCATGATGTGCTCATAGTATTCCGTTCCATAGCCGCCGTGATCATGGTTACCATAAATAGAAAATTTACCGAAGGGTGCTTGTATATTTTTTAAAATGGATGCAACGAAAGGGGTGGCAGTATATGTTTGATAATTATCAATGAGATCACCAGTAAAAAGAACAATGTCGGGTTTTACAGCATTAATTTTAGAAACGATTTGAGATAAATGTTGGAGAGAGAAATAGTATCCGAGATGTAAATCGCTAAATTGAAGAATCTTCATACCATGAAAACTTTTGGGTATGAGTTGCGATGTAAGTGTATGCTCTGTAAAAGAGAGTAAATGAGGCTCAATATATTTAGCGTAATAGTACCCGATGCTAGTGGTTATAAATGAATATAGACAAGTGCGCATGCCAACTTTTAAAAAATCTCTTCTAGTAATTTTCTTCATAAAAATATGAGTATACCTATTTGACTTATATCACATGTGTTCGTTACATCTACAGGTTACTCAAATCTCCTTTCAGTTTATTTGAAATATATTTTAAATAATAAAAAAGTAGTATAGATTACGAAAAAAATGAATGAAAAGAAACCTCTTTACGTTAAAATATCAGAAAAGTTTAAAAATATAAAGATTTCTATTAAATAAAATGATAAAATGAATGTGTATTCATTTTTGGGAGGGGATGTATGTGAAAGAAAAGGTAGTTATTATTACAGGTGGATCAAGCGGAATGGGAAAAGGAATGGCGATTCGTTTTGCAAAAGAAGGGGCACGAGTTGTTATTACAGGACGTACAAAGGAAAAACTAGAGGAAACAAAGTTGGAAATTGAACAATTTCCAGGGCAAATATTACCCGTACAAATGGATGTAAGAAATACTGATGATATTCAGAAAATGATTGAACAGATTGATGAGAAGTTTGGACGAATTGATATTTTAATAAATAATGCAGCTGGAAACTTTATTTGTCCAGCAGAGGATTTATCCGTGAATGGCTGGAATTCGGTCATAAATATTGTGTTAAATGGCACATTTTACTGTAGCCAGGCTGTCGGAAAATATTGGATTGAAAAAGGTATAAAAGGGAATATCATTAACATGGTAGCAACATATGCATGGGATGCAGGTCCGGGAGTTATTCATTCGGCTGCAGCGAAGGCTGGAGTGTTAGCAATGACGAAGACGCTTGCTGTTGAGTGGGGACGTAAATATGGAATACGAGTTAACGCTATCGCGCCAGGACCAATTGAACGTACGGGCGGTGCTGATAAGTTATGGATTTCAGAAGAAATGGCTAAGCGTACGATACAAAGTGTTCCGCTTGGAAGGCTGGGTACGCCAGAAGAAATCGCAGGTTTAGCTTATTATTTATGTTCAGATGAAGCTGCGTACATAAATGGAACTTGCATGACAATGGATGGAGGACAACATTTACATCAATATCCATTTTAAAAGGGATGAGAAAATGAATGTTTGATCCATATTCTTACGGTTAAATGTGACGGAATTGTGACATGTGAAAGAAAAGTGTTTACAAGAGGTCATATATACGTTATATTTAAGACCTCTTTTTTCTTCATAGTAGAATTGCTAATTCCCCTTAGCATTTTACCCCTCTAATCCCTTCAGGAAAACTGAAGGGATTTTTTATTATTTTTCCGTAAATATCATGTTATAATTTTTGAAAAGTAAAGGGAGGGAAGCGCGTTGATAGATGCATTAGATGTAATGAGTAACTTGGATAAAGTCCTTCCTTATTATCAAGCTATTTTTAGTGCTGATGAGCATACTGTAATTGGATATGAAGTAGTAGGACGTATTCAAACAGAAGAGGGCATACAAAGTCTAGCTTCTTTCTTTCATGATGATTCTATTCCGAGTGAGTTTCAACTGGAAGCGGACAACATTATAGTAGAAAAAGCTTTAAATCGTTATTTAGAAAGTGATCAAAAATTATTATTATTTATACATCGGAATGCTAACGTATTAATGAACGATGATGATGAAAGTTTACTTCAACTTTTATTGATGTATGAAGAGCAAGGTTTAAATTTGAAACACATTGTTTTAGAAATTACAGAACATGAATGTCAAGAAGATATAGAGCAATTTAATCATTTGCTTATGTATTATCGTACATATGGTATTCAAATTTCGATTAATAAAGTCGGAACGGGTACAAGTAATTTAGAACGTATTAGCGTGTTAGCACCGGATATTTTAAAAGTAGATTTAACAAACTTAAGGCAAACTGCACTTTTACAATCTTATCAAGATATTTTATATTCTTTATCATTACTTGCTAGAAGAATTGGTGCAACATTGTTATATGAAGAAATAGATGCTTTTTATCAACTACAATATGCTTGGAAAAACGGTGGTAGATATTATCAAGGGAATTATTTGAAAGAGTGCTTACCTGATTTTATTGAAACGAACGTTTTGAAAGAACGACTTGGTAATGAGTGTCATCAATTTATTCAACATGAGAAGAAAAAGTTACAAAAGATTTATAATTTAACAGAAATGTTACGTGATCGAATTGGTGATGTTCTAGCCAAACAGAAAAAGAATGAAGATATAAATGATTGGTTATTACAATTTAGCCAAAGTGTATCACAGTGTAGTTTTCGCATATTTATTTGTAACGAAGATGGTTTCCAACAATCAGGAAACGTTATGAAAAAAGATGGGGAATGGATTGTGATGCCTGAGTATTATATGAAGAACTGGAGTTGGCGTCCGTATTTTCTAGAAAATATTATGAAAATGCGTTTTGAGAATAAGGCAAGACTTTCAGATTTATATGCTGATATTGAAACCGGTGAGATGGTACGAACATTTTCCTTCCCAATTGATGATGAAAACTTTTTATTTATAGATTTATCGTATGAATATTTATATGAAGAAGATGTTTTATTTTAATGCACGAAGAGATTCGTGCATTTTTTGTTTGTTTTTATCATAAATTGGTAATAGTGAAAATGGTGATGAAAATGCTGTCTATCGTTGTAAAGATTTTACGAACGAAACCACCCCTGTCTTTGCATAATCATTGTTACAATGAATACTACAAAGACAAGTTTTCTTAAAAGGAAGGTGAAAAAATGAGGAAATATGGAATATGGTTAGTTCTATTTGTATGCGTTGCCTTTCTAGTTGGTTATAGTGTCACAACTGTTTTAGGAAAAGAGGAAGCGAAAGTCGATCGGGAAGAAGTGTTTACAACGATACAAAAGGGCTATGAAACCCAATTTTCAATTCGTGGGAAGCATTTGCCGATGAATAAGATGATAGAAACGTTATCACCATATTTTACAGAGAATTTCCTTCAAGTATTTACAGATGAAAATAGTAGAAGTGATAAACAAAGTGGTGAATATTTACTTCCAGCAAAAGAAGCGCCGTTTTCTTTTCATTCAGAAACGAAAATGTCATATGATGAAGAGCATAAAATTTTATATGTATATGAGCGGGCGAAAAGTGGACAATATCAAATTGTAACATTGCAAAGAGATCAAGGGAAATGGAAATTGGCCGGATATCATGAAAGTCAAGAACTTTTAACTGAAATAAAACGATTACAACAATTATAAAGTGAAACTGTAATCGGTGGGGATGTTCATCTCTCACTGATTAATAGCTCGCACCAATCGGGCTATTACTGCCCACAAATAGTGGGATAAAAATAAGAATAGGTCTTTACCTATTCTTATTCAATATTGAGTAGCTGTTGTAATTTTTCAATTTGAAAACCAGCAACAACTTCTCCATCAATTACAACTGTTGGAGTTGAATACGAATCATAGTCGTATAAAAGACGATTGCGTGCAGCAGCGTCTTTTTTTACGTCAAACTCTTCATATACAACGTTATTATGCTTTAAAAATTCTTTCACAATGACACATGGCGGACAATCAGGTTGTGTGTAAACCTCAATTTTTTTCATTGTAATTCCTCCTTTTTTCTGTTTTTTATTATATTCTTCCAGTATAAAAATCGCAATAAAGAAGGGAAAAGATGTTCTTTCTGTTTTTTCCTTCGCATTTCGACAAATTTTTAGTTGAGTTTCTGGCCAATAACCTTTATCCTAGACTGTGGAACATTTTTTCTGTTATGACGGATAGAATGAGTATAGCTGTAAAACCTATTGGTAGGAAGATCAGAGAAAGGAGAGATTTCATGTCTCTACTCCAAGGAATTTTAACTCGACTTGTTAGTCTACAAGAACAAGCTGAAAGCGGTGAAGTAGCACAACGCTATTTTGAAGTGAACGGTGAGCGCAAATGTAGCGTGAAATTTTTCGATAAAAGTGAAATGTATGAGTTAGAAGTGTATCAACAAGGTGAAAAACCTCAAGTGTATCAATTCGATAATATCGATATGGTTGCAATTGAGATTTACGATATCATTTCTTGATACATATAAAAAAGGTGTTGCCATATGGCAACACCTTTTTTAGTTCTATTACTTTTTAGCATATAGGTATAGGGATTTTTCATTTTTCCTACAATGGTAATAAAGTGAAATTGTAATCAGTAGGGCTTCTTCGTCCTATACTGATTATTAGCCATCACCAATTGGGTGTTTACGGGTAGCAAATAGCGGGATAAAAATAACGAGGAGGTGTGTTGTATGGAACGTTTACCAGTTGTGGTTTGTCCTAAATGTCACAATTCTGCTGAGATTATTCATGTATTAACGGCTCAATCGAATCAAAATGTAATTTATACGTGCCAAGTTTGCCATTATGTAATTCGAAATATTGAAACGAATAAAGGGTAGGAAGTTATAATTTTTATTTTTGTCCCATACAATGAGAATACGAAAAGTCTGTCTAATTGAAAGGACGTGACTATGTGGCCGGTGAACATACATTTTATAATGTTTCAGAGAGACATTTAAATTTTGATATGGTCTTTAGCCGTATTTGCAGTTTCATTGAAAAGGATCCACGAAATTTATATCGCTTATCCATTGGGACAGACTCACAAGCACATCAAAAGGATACGAGGTTTATTACGGCAATTCATATTCATCGCGTTGGAAAAGGTGCCTGGGGGTGTTTACACCATAAATCAGTAAAAGATAAGCCAGCAACTTTACGTGAGAAAATATATTTAGAAACGCAGTTTAGCCAAGAAATTGCATGCCTATTTACTCCGAACCATATACAAACAATATGGGATTTATTGCATCCATATGCTCAAGAGGGAGCTGGATTTATAATGGAAATTCACTTGGATATCGGAAATGATGGGTTAACAAAAGAATTTATTCTAGATATGACAGCGAAAATTCAAGCGATGGGATTAACAGCAAAAATTAAGCCAGATGCTTATGCGGCGTTTAGTTATGCAAATCGATATACGAAATAAAAAACAATTTTTATATATCCTTCACTAAAAACTGAATATTACATCTATTAAATAGGTTGAAAATTATATATAATAAGAGTAACGATGCGAGTATAAGGAGAGGGGTATATGAAAAGGGAATTTGTTTTAACAGAAGAAGAAGAGAGTTTGTTACTAGATATTCTATTTCAGCAAAATTATGCGAGTGAAATTTTATCTGTGGAAATTACAGATATTGAGAATGGTTTAAAACAGACAGATGTGACGCAATATAAAAAAATCACAAGGTTATTTTACAGATTAAAAAATAAGGGGTATTAAGCGCTACCGGAATGGTAGTCTTTTTTTTGTGTTGTATGCTAAAATAGCTGTGTAATTTTGTTTTTATTGAAATAAAGTAGGGACAAAATAATGATATGAAAACGCTGTCATAAAATATGAATAGAATCGGTGATTAAAAGTAGGAAAAAGGGAAAATGGGGGGATGTAACATGATTAGTATTCCGAAAGACGAGTTTCAACAAATTTTTGTGAAAGATTTAATGATTTCATCAGAAAAAGTAGCACATGTCCAAATGGGGAATGGTTTAGAGCATGCTTTACTCGTTCTTGTGAAATCTGGATATTCGGCGATACCTGTTTTGGACCCGATGTATAAATTACATGGGTTAATTAGTACTGCCATGATTTTAGACGGTATGTTAGGGCTGGAACGTATTGAGTTTGAAAGACTTGACGAAATGAAAGTAGAACAGGTGATGAAGGAAGACATTCCGGTTCTTAAGTTAGAAGATTCGTTTGCAAAAGCTTTAGAAATGACAATTGATCATCCTTTTATTTGCGCTGTCAATGAAGATGGGTATTTTGAGGGGATTTTAACACGTCGGGCTATTTTAAAATTGTTGAATAAAAAAGTAAGGCAACATAATCGATAATGTGAGAAAAGTGACTTCATAGAAGCGGAGAAGTCACTTTTTTTCGTGCATATCAGTTGTGTATGTATTATATTTAAAAAGATAAAAAATATAAGAGTATATAGTTAAATTAAGGATGAAAAGCTTATTGAGATAAGGTGTATGGAAGCTAAGGAAAGAGGGAGAAAGTTGCAAATTGATGATTTTCAAATGATGGTTGTGTTAGCTCAGGAATCAAATATGAGAAAAGCGGCGGAACGTTTATTTGTTTCACAACCTGCGCTTAGTCAACGATTACAATCTATGGAGAAACAATGGGGAATGAAGTTTTTTATTCGCTCACAAAAAGGATTGACAATTACACCTGAAGGGGAAAAAGTCGCAAATTATGCAAAAGAAATGCTACAAAAGGAAGAGGATATTAAAAGTGAGCTAGCTGTTTTTAGAACAGAAACTCACGGAACGTTAAAAATAGCTGTTGCATCAGTTATTGGTCAATATTGGCTTCCTCCTGTTTTGAAGAAGTTTGTACATAAATACCCTTCTGTGAAAATATCGCTGTTTACTGGCTGGAGTAGTGAAGTGCAAAAGCAATTTTATGAAGGGGACGTTCATGTTGCTATATTGAGAGGAACACAAGAATATAAAGGTCAGAAGCAACAATTATTTGAAGATGAACTTTATTTAGTGGATAAAGAAATAAAAGATATTACAATGTTAAAAGAAACAAATAGACCATTTATTCAATTTAAAAGTGATTCGACTTATTATGGACAAATACAAAATTGGTGGTATGGTTTATTTTCTAATCCACCTAAGAGAACAATTGTGGTTGATCAAATTGAGACTTGCAAACAGCTCGTTTTAAATGGTATAGGTTATGCTCTTTTACCTTCTACTGTTTTAAAAGAAGTACAGGAAAATATGTATAAAACACCTGTTCAATTAACGAGAGAAACATGGTTATTGACGAGTGAATCGGCCAGACAATTGAAGCAAGTAAGGGCATTTTTAGAAATTATAGAAGAAATTCAAATGGAAAAATAGGATTATTATCTTGCTACTCGCTCTATCGTTTGGTAGAGTAACATTATAAATGGATTTAGGAGGCAACAAGAATGAAAATGATGGACGCTAACGAAATTATTTCGTTTATTCAAAAAAGTGAAAAGAAAACTCCTGTAAAGGTATACATAAAAGGGGATTTAAAAGAAGTAACATTCCCTGAAACGGTACAAGCATTTGTAAATAAAAAGTCTGGTGTATTATTTGGAGAATGGTCTGAAATTAAGACAATTCTTGATGGAAATAGCAAGCACATCGTTGATTACGTTGTTGAAAATGACCGTCGTAATTCTGCAATTCCAATGCTTGATTTAAAAGGTATTAAAGCTCGTATTGAGCCAGGCGCGATTATTCGTGATCACGTTGAAATCGGCGACAACGCTGTTATTATGATGAATGCAACAATTAATATCGGTGCTGTAATTGGTGAAGGTACTATGATTGACATGAACGCGGTACTTGGTGGACGTGCAACTGTTGGTAAGAACTGTCACGTAGGTGCAGGTGCAGTACTTGCAGGTGTTATTGAGCCGCCTTCAGCAAAACCAGTTATCGTTGAAGATGATGTTGTAATTGGTGCAAACGTAGTTGTGTTAGAGGGAGTTACAGTAGGTAAGGGTGCAGTTGTAGCAGCAGGAGCTGTTGTAACAGAAGATGTACCTCCATATACAGTTGTTGCCGGTACTCCAGCACGTGTAATTAAAGAGATTGATGAGAAGACAAAAGCAAAAACTGAAATTAAACAAGAGCTTCGTCAATTAAACCCAGAGAAATAAACACAAAAAAAGCGTAAGAGCATAACAGGCTCTTGCGCTTTTTATAGATAGAGGTGCAAAAATGGCAGTAAGCAAATTCGTTCAAATTCGTAGAGACTTACACAAAATACCGGAAATTGGATTTAAAGAGTGGAAAACACAACAGTATATTTTAGATTACATAGGAACGCTTTCGAATGAATATGTGGAAGTGAAAGTATGGAAAACAGGTGTCATTGTTAAAGTAAATGGAAAAAATCCAGAAAAAATTATCGGTTATCGCGCAGATATAGACGGTTTACCAATTACCGAAGAAACTGGATATGAGTTTGCTTCTATTCATGAAGGAATGATGCATGCATGTGGACATGATTTGCATACAACAATCGGTTTAGGCCTTCTAACAGCAGCTGTAACAGAAAGAATAGATGATGACCTTGTGTTTCTATTCCAACCAGCTGAAGAAGGACCAGGAGGGGCTCTTCCTATGTTAGAGAGTGAAGAGTTAAAAGAATGGAAGCCGAATATAATTCTTGGTCTTCATATTGCACCTGAATACGCTGTAGGAACAATTGCCACAAAAGAGGGGCTATTATTTGCAAATACATCAGAGTTATATGTTGATTTGAAAGGGAAAGGTGGACATGCAGCCTACCCGCATACTGCAAATGATATGATTGTAGCAGCAAGTCACCTTGTTACACAACTTCAATCTGTTATTAGTCGTAATGTGAATCCTCTTGATAGTGCAGTGATTACAATCGGAAAAATAACAGGTGGTACAGTTCAAAATATCATAGCAGAAAAGTCTCGGTTAGAAGGAACGATCCGAACGTTATCAGTGGAATCAATGAGGCGTGTTAAAAGTAGGATTGAGGCAATTGTTGCAGGTATAGAAGCTTCCTTCCAATGTGAAGCTGTTATTGACTATGGAGCGATGTATCATCAAGTATATAACCATGAAGTATTAACGAGAGAGTTTATGCAGTTTGTAAGTGAACAAACTGATATGAAGGTAATTACATGTACTGAGGCAATGACAGGGGAAGATTTTGGTTATATGCTTCAAGAGATTCCTGGATTTATGTTTTGGCTTGGGGTAAATTCAGAATATGGTTTACACCATGCGAAATTAAAACCAGATGAAGAGGTTATTGAGAAAGCTATCGCATTTTTAGATCAATATGTAAAGTGGAAAGGAACTAGAAAGTAAACTCGCTCGCCAACTTTGCAAAAACTTACAGCGGGTACTTGTTAGTTCCAAGACGAAAACATCTTTCATATTTGTTTTGGATACACACTGGCATACAAATGGATAAAGTAATGAGCAGCGGTTTTGAGCCGCTGCTCATTATTCATTATCGCTTATTGAGAAGATGATTAGTTAACTAGCTTATATATGTTTACATTTCGTGTAGAAAGTGTGTAAAATCAAGGTGAAACATAGAAAAAAGGGTGGGGAATTACGTGCAAATTAGCAGTGCAATGTTGTGTTTCGTCTTATATGCGTATGTTATTATTGCGGCGGTGTATTTTGGGATAAGTTTTTATGCCTACCGTTTAGTAGATAATCACGAATATGACGAAACATATAAATGGGTGAAAAGATATTTATCACCTGTATTAGAAATTATGAATGGGTTTGTGCTCTTTTTATTTATTGGATTAATTGCTTTCTCGACGAGTTTAGTAGGGAATAAAACGACATTATTTGTACTAGGTATCATTATTTTTATGTTGTTAGGGATACGGATTGGTAACACAGTGTTTTGGAATGAAAGAAAAGTAGATGGTTGGACTGGAATGTTAATCCCGTGTATGTTAGCGGCTATCGTGACAAACATAGAGCATGAGTATTATCAATTACATTTTTGGCTTATTATCGTTTTAACAATTCTTTCAGTTTTGTACATAAGTACGGTAGTACTCACATACATTGCACATGAAAAAGGTGATGTTAAAGGAACGCGCTTCTTTAGAGGGCGAGCATTATTTTGGAGTGTGCCAACGATGGCTGTTATAGGAATTATTGCGATATTAGTAAATGGATATCAATTTACTAATTGGCAACTGTTTTTAGAAAATTGGTGGATTTTCATTATTTCGTTTATCGCTTTTTTAGGTGCAACACATTATTTATTCCATCAACATCATTATATATTGGCATTGCTATTCGCATTTACACAACTATTATTTGCTTTCTTCGGACAAGAAACGTTATTATTCGTTTTTGAAACATTTAGTTCATTTGGAAATATATTTGTATTTGGTATGTTGATTTTCAGTATCGCATTTTATTTACAACAGTATTTTTATATGCAAAAACAAAAATAAGAATGATATACAGGTTTTTGTAGCAAATCTAAAGTATGTTACAATAAAAATACATAGTATTCGATGTTATTGGAGGAATTCCTGTGGGTGAAAAAGAGAAAGAATTTGCTGTCATTGGGCTTGGACGTTTTGGTGGAAGCATTTGCCGAGAACTCGCTCAATTAGGTATGGAAGTAATGGCAATTGATTCAGATGAGGATAAAATTAATGAGTTTGCAAATATAGCTTCACATGCTGTAATTGCAGATTCAACAGATGAGATGGTATTAAAAAGTCTTGGTATTCGTAATTTTGATCATGTAGTCGTTGCTATTGGAGATAATTTAAATTCAAGTATTTTAACAACATTAATTTTAAAAGAGTTAGGTGTAAAAAATATTACTGTAAAAGCTCAAAATGATTACCATGAAAAAGTGTTAAGTAAAATAGGGGCAGATCACATTGTGCACCCCGAGCGTGATATGGGAAAAAGGATTGCTAATAATATTGCATCAAGTAATGTATTAGACTATCTTGAGCTTTCAGATGAGCATAGTATTGTAGAGATTATTGCAAATAAAAAAATTGATGGTCATTCTTTAATCGAATTAGATATTCGTGCGAAGTTTGGATTGAATATTGTAGCGATTAAACGTGGTAAAGAAGTTATTGTATCTCCTCGAGCTACGGAAAATATTCAAGCGGGAGATATATTAATTGTAATTGGTCATGACGATGAAGTAGATCGTTTTAAACACTTTTTAAGATAAGAGAAAAGGACAATACCATGAAGGTATTGTCCTTTTTCTTATATTTCCATAATGATTGGTAAAATCATTGGGCGACGTTTCGTTTTCTCATATAGGAATGGTGCTAATGTGTCTGTAATTTCATTTTTAATTTCAGACCATTGTGTTGTTTTACGCTCCATTACTTTTTCTAAATGAGTTGTAATTAATGTTTGAGCATCATTAATTAAATCACTACTTTCGCGCATATACACGAAACCACGTGAGATAATATCAGGTCCTGCTGCAACTTTAAACTCTTTCATATCAATGCTTACAACTACAATAACAAGTCCTTCTTCAGAAAGAATACGACGATCGCGTAATACAATATTACCGATATCTCCAATACCATTTCCGTCAATATAGACAGATCCAGATGGTATTTTACCAGCTACGCTTGCTTCATCAGAACGAAGAGCAAGAACATCTCCATTATCCATGATGAAACAGTTTTCTTCTGGAATACCACAATCGTTTGCTAACTTCATATGCATACGTTGCATGCGGTATTCACCATGAATTGGCATGAAATACTTCGGTTTAATTAGACGAAGCATTAGTTTTTGTTCTTCTTGTCCACCGTGTCCACTCGTATGAATGTTTGACAGTTTTCCGTGGATTACATCAGCACCAGCACGATACAACATGTTAATTGTACGGCTTACACTAATTGTATTACCAGGGATTGGTGAAGAAGAGAAAACAACTGTGTCGCCAGGAATGATTTGAATTTGACGATGAGTACCATTAGCAATACGTGAAAGTGCTGCCATTGGCTCACCTTGACTACCTGTACATAAAATAACAACTTTATTAGCCGGTAGGCGGTTTAGTTGAGCTGTATCTATGAATGTATCCTTCGGACAGCGAATATAACCAAGGTTTTGTCCGATTTCAATCGCCGCTTCCATACTGCGACCGAACACAGCCACTTTACGATTGTTTTCAACAGCCGCTTCAACAACTTGTTGTAGACGATGGATATTTGATGCAAAGGTTGCAAAGATAATACGACCTTCTACTTTGCGGAAAATATCTTGAATACTATCACCAACACGGCGCTCAGACATTGTAAAGTTTGGAACTTCACTGTTTGTACTGTCAGATAAGAGACAAAGTACGCCGTCTTTTCCGATTTCAGCCATTTTTGTTAAGTCCGCTGGTTCACCGACTGGTGTGAAATCAAATTTGAAATCGCCAGTATGAACAACTTGCCCTTGAGGTGTTTTCACAACAACTCCGTATGAATCTGGGATACTGTGAGTTGTACGGAAGAAGGAAACAGATGTCTTTTTAAATTTAATAACATCATCTTCTTGAATTTCATAAAGTTTTGCTTTACGAAGTAATCCGTGCTCTTCTAATTTGTTTTTGATTAGTGCAATTGCTAATTTTCCGCCATAAATCGGGATGTTTACTTGACGTAATAAGTAAGGAATTCCACCGATATGATCTTCGTGACCATGTGTAATGAATAATCCTTTAATTTTATCTTCGTTTCGCACAAAATAAGTGTAATCTGGTATTACATAATCGATTCCGAGGAGTTCGTCTTCTGGAAATTTAATTCCAGCATCAATAATAATAATTTCATCTTGAAATTGAACAGCATATGTATTTTTACCGATTTCACCAAGTCCACCTAAAGCAAAAACGGCAGCTTGATCATTCTTTAGAAATTTCATATGACTATACGATTTCCGCTAATGTTAAATCAGCGTTTTCTTTTTCATATTCAAGATGAGCACCAGTAACAGACTGAACGAACTCGATATTATATGCGAACTTATTTAATTTCTTACGAACATCCTTTTCAGACGTAGCCTCTAAATATAAAACTTTTGTATTTTCACGTACTGGAACCTCAGTCAATTTTACTTGATAAAATACTTTAAAAATCATTTGGAAAACCTCTCCTTGTCTATGTTTTGCATTATCTGTTACTTATTATAAAGCAAACAGTCACGATTTTCATGTTTTTTCGAATGAGAATGAAGAAAAAGCCCGAAATGGGCACAATTTAAGCGATTGTCTTTTTACGGACTAGATCTTTTAAATAACGCTTGAGCTTTTTCTTCAGCTTCTTCAGCATGATTACTCCTTCCTTTCCTTATTTAAAACATGCATATTACTAGTGAAAACTCCGTCTCTGATATAAGAAAGAAGACAAAAGTGAATGTTGAATCTTGTCCTTTCTCATACAGGGAAAGTTATTCTATAGTAACGATTAGTAGCCGTTAGTTATAGGTATAGTATGAGAAAGAATAGAAAAGAAAATTCATACGAACAAGTATCCACATTTTTTACTAATATATATATGCAGGTTTCATAAATAAGGTCAGAAAGTGAACGCTTTCTTCACAGATGTTTAATATGTTATACTTTTTTTTAGAATTTGAAAAGCGATAATCAAAATAGGAATATAGAGTAACAGAAAGGATTTTGACAAATGAATGATAAAATTGTCTTTTTTGATATTGACGGAACATTATTAGATCACGATAAGAAGATTCCGCAATCTACACGAGATGCAGTAAGACATTTACAAGAGAAAGGTGTGCATGTAGCAATTGCAACAGGACGTGCGCCATTTATGTTTGAGGATATACGTGAGGAACTCAATATACATAATTATGTTAGCTTTAATGGACAGTACGTTGTATTTGAAGATGAGGTAATATTTAATAACCCGTTACATCCAGCTGCCTTACATAAGTTTACTCAGTTTGCAAAACAAGAAGGATATCCACTTGTATATCTGGATCATCAAGAAATGAGAGCATCAGTAGAATATCATGATTATGTGAAAGAAGGTTTTGGAAGCTTAAACTTTGAACATCCGGCATATGAACCTGATTTTTATGAGAAGCGTAATATTTATCAAACTCTGCTTTTCTGTGAAGTGAATGAAGAGGAAAAGTTTATTAATCAGTATCCAGACTTTCATTTCATTCGCTGGCATGCGTATTCAATGGATATTATTCCAAATGGTGGTTCGAAGGCAAAAGGAATTGAGAAATTCATTGAAAAATTAGGATTTAACCGTGAACAAGTGTATGCATTTGGAGATGGCTTAAATGATTTAGAAATGATCGAAGCAGTTGGGACAGGTATTGTGATGGGGAATGGTCACGAAGACTTGAAAAAACTTGCAAATTATGTGACAAAGGATGTTAGTGAAGACGGCATATATCATGGCTTAAAATGGGCTGGATTGCTATAAGTGAATATGGAACCCATTTCATATAAAAAAGGCGGAAGATTAACTTCCGCCTTTTTTATTATCGCTCTAGAGGTTTTGAATCATCAGGAGCAGCAAATGGATTTTCTTTATTAATGTGGTCATAGAACATAACACCATTTAAATGGTCAATCTCATGCTGAAATACGATTGCTGGTAAACCTTTTAAACGTAATTTTACTTCTTCGCCGTTGATAGATGTTGCTTTCACTGTAATTCTTGTGTAACGAGGGACATAACCAGGTACTTCGCGGTCTACTGATAGACAGCCTTCCCCGCTTTGTAAATATGTACGTTCAACAGAATGACTAATGATTTTTGGGTTGAATAATGCATGACTATATAACGTACCGTCCGTATCAGTTACATGAACCGCAATCATTTTCTTTGAAATACCGATTTGTGGAGCTGCTAATCCGATTCCAGGGCGTAAACTATATTTTTCAGCCATTTCAGGATCTTGGCTATTTATTACAAATTCAATCATTTCTTTAAGGGTAGTTGTATCTTCTTCGCTCGCCGGCATTGAAACCTCTTCTGCAACGTTTCGCAAAATAGGATCTCCTTCGCGAATTACATCTTTCATTGTAAGCATATGTAATCTCTCCTTTCTTCTTTAGTCTACCAAAGGAGATGGAAAAAGTCATCGACAAGTAGGGAAGCGCTTTGGAAAGCGTTCTACTATAGAATATTTATGTATGTAATAAAAAGAAAAGACGGCAAAGCCGTCTGTTTCTTTCCATAGTTGTTTCATTTTACATTAGCGAATGCAAGCAGCACCAACGATAATTAAAAGAATAAACAACACAACGATTAAGGCGAAGCCGCGTCCAGACCCGCCACAAGAACCGCCATAACCGTAGGAAGGATTTGAACAAGTTGGATAGCAATATGAGTATCCGTACATGAGATGACCTCCTTTATCATTTCCCGCTAACACTGCGGTTACTATAATGTATGGAGGGAAGGATAGAAATGTATGGGTAATTACCTATAAAAGGAAGAAGAGTTTGTATATTTTTGCTAAGAAGAGAGAAAAACTAAAGAGAATTAAATCGTTTACATATTATTCTAAGAGAAAAAATAAGTTGAAAAGGGAATAATATAACAGTAGGTTAATGCTTACTAATACAGATGTGAAAAATAAAAACACGTTTGTGTAGAAGAAACCTGCAGATTATTTATAAAAAAACGTAACCAAAGTAATTGACATCGTAATTAGAATAGTTGTAAACTAAAAAACGTGATCAAGATTGTATTAATATGTTTCTGAAAAAACATTAGTACAGATTGTTAGGTACACAAAATTATTCTCAACCGACAGATAAATTTGTTGGTTTACATTGTTGCGTTTTCAGTCTAGCTAATAGATAGTGAAAGCGTTTCAGAATATGGTTCAAGAGAGGAAGAGGTGAACGGAATGGGTACTAAAACAAAAAAGACCCTATTTAATGTTGATGAGCAAATGAAAGCTATCGCAGCTCAATTTGAGACATTACAAATTTTAAATGAAAAAGGCGAAGTTGTGAATGAAGCAGCTATGCCTGAATTATCTGATGATCAATTAAAAGAATTGATGCGCCGTATGGTGTATACTCGCGTACTAGATCAACGTTCTATTTCTTTAAACCGTCAAGGACGTTTAGGTTTCTACGCACCAACAGCTGGACAAGAGGCTTCTCAATTAGCAAGTCATTTCGCACTTGAAGCAGAAGATTTCATCTTACCAGGATATCGTGATGTGCCACAATTAGTATGGCACGGTTTACCATTATACCAAGCATTCTTATTCTCTCGTGGACATTTCATGGGTAACCAAATGCCTGAGAATGTAAATGCACTTGCTCCACAAATCATTATCGGTGCGCAAATCATCCAAACTGCTGGTGTTGCGTTAGGTATGAAACTACGTGGTAAAAAATCTGTTGCAATTACTTACACTGGTGACGGTGGTGCTTCACAAGGTGACTTCTACGAAGGTATGAACTTTGCGGGTGCATTCAAAGCTCCAGCAATCTTCGTTGTACAAAACAACCGTTATGCAATCTCTACTCCAGTAGAAAAGCAATCTGCAGCTAAAACTGTAGCACAAAAAGCAGTAGCAGCAGGTATTTACGGAATTCAAGTAGACGGTATGGATCCATTAGCTGTATACGCAGCAACTGCTTTCGCTCGTGAGCGTGCAGTAAACGGCGAAGGCCCTACTTTAATCGAGACTTTAACATTCCGTTATGGTCCACATACAATGGCTGGTGATGACCCAACTCGTTACCGTACAAAAGATATCGAGAACGAATGGGAACAAAAAGATCCAATCGTACGCTTCCGTGCATTCTTAGAAAACAAAGGCCTATGGTCTCAAGAAGTTGAAGAGAAAGTAATCGAAGAAGCAAAAGAAGATATCAAACAAGCAATTGCTAAGGCTGACCAAGCTCCAAAACAAAAAGTTACTGATTTAATGGAAATCATGTACGAAAAAATGCCTTACAACTTAGCTGAACAATATGAAATTTACAAAGAAAAGGAGTCGAAGTAAGCCATGGCTCAAATGACAATGATTCAAGCAATCACTGATGCTTTACGCGTTGAAATGAAAAATGACCCTAACGTACTTGTGTTTGGTGAAGACGTTGGTGTAAACGGCGGTGTATTCCGTGCTACTGAAGGTTTACAAGCTGAATTCGGTGAAGATCGTGTAATGGATACTCCACTTGCAGAGTCTGGTATTGGTGGACTTGCAGTTGGACTTGCATTAGAAGGCTTCCGTCCAGTTCCAGAAATCCAATTCTTCGGTTTCATTTATGAAGTAATGGATTCAGTTTCTGGTCAATTAGCTCGTATGCGTTACCGTTCTGGTGGACGTTGGACTGCTCCAGTAACAATTCGTTCTCCATTCGGTGGCGGTGTTCATACTCCTGAACTACATGCTGATAGCTTAGAAGGATTAGTGGCTCAACAACCTGGTCTAAAAGTTGTTATTCCATCTACTCCATACGATGCAAAAGGTCTTTTAATCTCTGCGATTCGTGACAACGATCCAGTTATCTACTTAGAGCATATGAAATTGTACCGTTCATTCCGTCAAGATGTACCAGAAGGCGATTACACAATTGATTTAGGTAAAGCTGATATCAAACGTGAAGGTACAGATGTATCTGTTATCGCTTACGGTGCTATGGTTCATGCTGCATTAAAAGCTGCTGAAGAACTTGAAAAAGAAGGTATCTCTTTAGAAGTAGTTGACTTACGTACAGTTCAACCATTAGATATCGAAACAATCATCGCTTCTGTTGAAAAAACAGGCCGCGTAGTTGTAGTTCAAGAAGCACAAAAACAAGCTGGTATTGCAGCTAACGTTGTAGCGGAAATTAACGACCGTGCAATCTTAAACTTAGAAGCTCCAGTTGTACGTGTTGCAGCTGCTGATACAGTATTCCCATTCTCTCAAGCTGAGAGCGTATGGTTACCAAACCATAAAGATATTGTTGAAGCTGTTAACAAAGTAATGAACTTCTAATTTTTAGCTTTTCATGTGCAAAAGAAATCAGCACATGCTGGTTTCTTTTGTACATATTCCATAATAATGAAATGAATCAGGGGGCTGAATTCCGTGGCATTTGAATTTAAACTACCAGATATCGGTGAAGGTATCCACGAAGGTGAAATCGTAAAATGGTTTATTAAACCAGGCGATGAAGTAAACGAAGACGATGTACTTCTTGAAGTACAAAATGATAAAGCAGTAGTAGAAATCCCTTCTCCTGTTAAAGGTAAAGTACTTGAAGTACTTGTAGAAGAAGGAACAGTTGCAATTGTAGGAGATACATTAATTAAATTTGATGCTCCTGGATACGAAAACCTTAAATTTAAAGGTGACGATCATGATGAAGCTCCAAAAGCTGAAGAAGCAGCAGTAGAAGCTCCAGCAGCGGAAGCTACTCCAGCAGCAACTGCAGAAGTAGTAAATGAGCGCGTAATCGCTATGCCATCTGTTCGTAAATATGCTCGTGAAAACGGCGTAGACATTCATAAAGTAGCTGGTTCTGGTAAGAACGGCCGTATCGTAAAAGCTGACATCGATGCATTTGCAAATGGTGGACAAGCAGTAGCAGCAACTGAGGCTCCAGCAGCAGTAGAAGCTACTCCAGCAGCAGCGAAAGAAGAAGCACCAAAAGCACAACCAATCCCAGCTGGTGAATATCCAGAAACTCGTGAGAAAATGAGTGGTATCCGTAAAGCGATTGCAAAAGCAATGGTTAACTCTAAACATACAGCTCCTCACGTAACATTAATGGATGAAGTAGATGTAACAGAACTTGTTGCTCACCGTAAGAAGTTCAAAGCTGTTGCAGCTGACAAAGGTATTAAATTAACTTACCTTCCATACGTTGTTAAAGCTTTAACATCTGCATTACGTGAATTCCCAATGTTGAATACTGCTTTAGACGATGCTTCTCAAGAAATCGTTCATAAACATTACTTCAACATCGGTATCGCAGCTGATACAGACAAAGGTCTATTAGTACCAGTTGTTAAAGATACAGATCGTAAATCAATCTTCACTATTTCTAACGAGATCAATGATCTTGCTGGTAAAGCACGTGAAGGTCGTTTAGCTCCAGCTGAAATGAAAGGTGCTTCTTGCACAATTACAAACATTGGTTCTGCAGGTGGACAATGGTTCACTCCAGTTATCAACCACCCAGAAGTAGCAATCCTTGGTATCGGCCGTATCGCTGAGAAGCCAGTTGTGAAAAACGGTGAAATCGTTGCAGCTCCAGTATTAGCATTATCTCTAAGCTTTGACCATCGTTTAATTGACGGCGCAACTGCTCAAAAAGCATTAAACCAAATTAAACGTCTATTGAATGACCCACAATTATTAGTAATGGAGGCGTAATAACAATGGTAGTAGGAGATTTCCCAATTGAATTAGATACAGTCGTTGTTGGTGCAGGTCCTGGTGGATACGTTGCGGCAATTCGTGCAGCACAATTAGGTCAAAAGGTAGCAATTATCGAAAAAGCTAACCTTGGTGGCGTATGCTTAAACGTTGGATGTATTCCTTCAAAAGCGTTAATCAATGCAGGTCATCGTTATGAGAATGCAATGCATTCTGATGACATGGGTATCACTGCAGAGAACGTAAAAGTTGACTTTACAAAAGTTCAAGAATGGAAAAACGGCGTAGTTAAGAAATTAACTGGCGGTGTTGAAGGCCTTCTTAAAGGTAACAAAGTTGAAATCATTCGCGGTGAAGCTTACTTCGTAGATGCTAATACATTACGCGTAATGACTGAAGATGCAGCACAAACGTATACGTTTAAAAATGCTGTTCTTGCAACTGGTTCTACACCAATCGAAATTCCAGGATTCAAATACTCTAAACGTGTTATCAACTCTACAGGTGCTTTAAGCTTACCTGAAATTCCTAAAAAACTTGTTGTAATCGGCGGCGGTTACATCGGTATGGAATTAGGAACTGCATATGCTAACTTCGGTACAGAAGTTACTGTAGTAGAAGCTGGCGACGAAATCTTAGCTGGTTTCGAAAAAGCTATGAGCTCTGTTGTTAAACGTGCTCTTCAAAAGAAAGGTAACGTAAATATCCATACAAAAGCTATGGCTAAAGGCGTTGAAGAAACAGAAACTGGCGTAAAAGTTAGCTTTGAAGTTAAAGGTGAAATCCAAACTGTAGAAGCTGATTACGTATTAGTAACTGTAGGTCGTCGTCCAAACACTCAAGAAATTGGTCTTGAGCAAGTTGGAGTTAAAATGACTGACCGCGGCATCATCGAAATCGATGAGCAATGTCGTACAAACGTATCAAACATCTATGCAATCGGTGATATCGTTCCTGGACCACCATTAGCTCACAAAGCTTCTTACGAAGGTAAAGTAGCTGTTGAAGCAATTAGTGGCCATGCATCAGCAATCGATTACATCGGAATTCCTGCAGTATGCTTCACTGATCCAGAATTAGCATCTGTTGGTTACACTAAGAAACAAGCTGAAGAAGCAGGAATGACAGTAGCTGTATCTAAGTTCCCATTCGCTGCTAACGGTCGTGCATTATCATTAAACAGCACTGACGGTTTCCTACAACTTGTAACACGTAAAGAAGATGGTCTTCTTGTAGGTGCTCAAGTTGCAGGTGCAGGCGCTTCTGATATTATCTCTGAGATTGGTTTAGCTATCGAAGCTGGAATGACAGCAGAAGATATCGCTCAAACAATCCACGCTCACCCAACATTAGGTGAGATCACGATGGAAGCAGCTGAAGTTGCTCTTGGAATGCCAATTCACATTGTAAAATAATTATAAAAAAACGTCTTCTAAATTTAGAAGACGTTTTTTTTCGTGTGTTATATGCATAGAAAAACAAGAGGTGAATTTTGTTGATTCACCTCTTGTTTTGTATTCTTTGTTTTCAAATTGATACATTTCTTTATTTGTACTAGTGTCATTATAAAGGAATAATACGATATCAGCATTTAGTTTTTCGAGGTCTTGCCTTACATTTTTACTTGCCGCAAATCGTGGATCAATAAATGTTGTTTATTCAAACTCTTGTGCAAATAAAGGATAAGCTGTATTTGCATAAGAATCTTTAATAATGACAGCATGTAGTGTGTTCGTATGCATAAAATGCACCTTTCATATTCCAATGGTGATCGGTCTTCTAATTGTTCATGAGTAAATGCCTTGTTAGTCCTCCAGCCCTCCTTTAGAAGCGGAAGTAAATAAATGGATTGTAAGTTGCATTCGTTAAATACATCATAGTTATGATTAAAACACTCAAGTAATAAAGTGGAGATAAAATTACTACCTTTTTATTTGCTAATGGATTCTTGATCCAAGAGAAAATTGGAGCTGATGTAATAATAGCAAGTATAAAGATTCCCCAATAATTCATCACATAGAAATAACTAGTAATGTCAGTCAACGATCCATTTAATCCGAACATTGTTTGTAAAAATTTAGAACAGTAGCTAAAATTATCAGCGCGGAAGAACACCCAACCAATAATTACTAAAAACATAACGTATATGTGTTGAATCGGCCACCATAATTTTTGTAATATTTTTTCGAAACCAGCCTTTTCTAAAGCAATTAAACATCCGTAATAAATACCCCATATCATAAATGTCCAACTAGCTCCATGCCAAAATCCAGTTAATGCCCATACGATAAATAGATTTCGATAGTTTTTCCAAGGAGATACTCGATTTCCGCCTAGTGGAATATAAACATAATCACGGAACCATGAACCAAGTGAAATGTGCCAGCGACGCCAAAATTCAGAGATGGATTTTGAAATATATGGATAATTGAAGTTTTCTAAGAAATCAAATCCGAACATTTTTCCTAATCCAATTGCCATATCACTGTAACCTGAAAAATCGAAATAAATTTGTAATGTATAAGCAATTGCACCAATCCAAGCGGTTGATACGCTCATCGTTGCTGGATCCATTGCAAATATTTCATCGGCAATAGCTCCTAGTTGATTCGCAATTAAAACCTTTTTTCCTAATCCAATGATAAAACGACGAATTCCTTCTGAAAACTTATCAGCATTAACTGTTCTAACATGTAATTGAAAAGCGATTGTATTATATCGAACAATTGGTCCTGCTACTAATTGCGGGAAAATAGTAAAATATAGTGCGAGATCAAATAGATTTCGCTGAGCTTCTACTTTTCTCTTAAAAATATCGATAATATAACTCATTGCATGGAAAGTGAAAAATGAAATCCCAATGGGCAAAGGAATTTTTTCGAGTACAATGTTTGTATGAAAAATCCCGTTTATATTATCCACTAAGAAATTAGCGTATTTAAAATATCCTAGTATAGCAGTATTGACAACAATTGCTATAGTAAAAATAAGTTTTCTATTTGCACTAGATAGTCGGTCTTTATTAAGCCATATTCCGAACCAATAGTTGATGAAAATAGAGAAAAGCATTAGGAAGACATATATTGGTTCTCCCCAAGCATAAAATAATAAACTAAATAATAAAAGAACGATGTTTTGTAATTCTTTCCGTACTGAGTAGTATACGAAAAGAATTGCAGGTAAAAAAAGACATAAAAAAAATAAATTGCTAAATACCATGTATTATTAATTCCTTTCTATATTTTCTTCTTAAGGAGTATACCATGCGATAAATGAATAATCTGTCTTATGGGCGATATGAGCGAATTTATTGTTAAGAACGAGGGATATTCGTATGTGAATAGTTGGGGAATTAAAAAAACAGGAAAAATTCAACAGTGGATTAGGTGAAATTTGGAGAAGTCTACTTTCAAAATACTAAGAGGGAAGAGTTGAAGCATATAATAGAAAGGATAAGGAGGTAACGCTATGAAAATTACGCTAGCTTCATTTTTTCATCTAGTTTTGTGGAGTGGATTTTCAGCAGTGTTATTATTGTCAAGTCGGGATAAACTGCATTATAAAATTTTTCTTTTTCTTATATTTTTGTACTTAGCGTATGTGATAGCATATGTCATACTAAGTGCAAGGAGGAAAGCAATACTTCTTACTTGCACAAATAGTATGATCTTTCTAATCGTTTATTTTTGTTTTTAAATTAACGTTTATAGAAATACATTGTTCTTCCATTAAATAATTGTAACTCTCCTTCTAATTTCTTCGCTAGAAAACGGCAAAATTCATTTGCTTTTCCTTTATCACCAAATGTTGCATTAGGTGGTAAAGAAATCTGAATAAAAGATTGTTCCTTTTCTATACCAACACCAACATAAATGGAGTCATATCGATCGTGAGTAGATTGTAGTTTTAATGTTGTTGCTGATGTATCTAAAATTTCATAAGGAAAAGCGGTATTTGTATAAGCGTAATTAATTTGAACACCAGTTTTGGAAGTAACTGTTTGATAGTAATGAAAAAGTTGTTTTATATCATCTATTGAAACAGATTGTTGATTGGATTTAGGTACAAGCGTAATAAAGGCATGTTGCATATAAGATCCCCCTAACCTTAGTAGAATACTAACATTCTACATGATACTGAATTTTTTGACAATTAAAAGGAGTATTCCTTTTTTTGTTTAATATACTAATGAAAGGTGATGGAGAAAGGTGGAAACCGATGTTTGAAAAATTGTATGATGAACATGAAAGTGTGAAGGTACGATTTTTGGGTTTTATGACACATGATACTCGTTATGATTTTGGTGTTATTTATACAAATATGTTTTTTGGAAAGCCACTCATTGTTTGCATGCAAACAGGAAGGTCTACTTTACTTGGGCGAGATGATGTAGAGAATGTTCAACATATACAGGAGATTTTTAAATTAGGATCAGAAGAGGAAGCGGCAGAGTTAGCTCAGTTTTTCAAGTTTTTAGTCCCACCTACTTCTTTGCATGCGGAATATGAAGAATAATTAATGTAAAACAGTCGTACGTATAAATATGGCTGTTTTTTTGTTTGAATATCGCATACTAATTAAAATTAAAAATATTTAATGTGTTATACTAAAAACCTATTGACGCAAAAAGTATAACATATTAAAATGAAGACAGAAAGTTAAGCGGTTACAAAAAGTTTTTGGGATTATAAACTTAGGGGGAAATGAAAAATGGGAACGATCGTATGTCAAGATTGTGAAGGTACAATTGCACACTTCGAGGATGAAAAAGTAACGGTACTTTACGGGAAATGTGGATCTTGCGGATGTGATCACACAGAGCATACAAAAGCCCAATAATTGATAGGAAATGGACAGCTAAAAGTTTTTAGGACCATAAACTTAGGGGGAAATAAAAAATGGGAACAATTGTATGCCAAGTATGTGAAGGAACAATCGGTCATTTTGAAGATGAAAAAACGACAGTGCTTTACGGAAAATGTGGTACAAATTGTGAATGTGCTAATAGAGATAAGGCGAAAGCTTAATTATAAATAAGTAGATTATTATTAAAACTCAGGGGGAAATGAAAAATGGGAACAATCGTATGCCAAGTATGTGAAGGAACAATCGGACATTTTGAAGATGAAAAATCAACAGTACTATACGGGAAATGTGGATCTCATTGCGAATGTGGCCATAAAGAACATACAAAAGCTTAAATAAAAAAAAGCGCCTACATATACATATGTAGGCGCTTTTTTAATAAATTGTAGTTGTATGACCAACTGTTGCAACGATTGCATCATCTCTAATCGGAATAAACCCTATCGATGTCTGTGGAGTGCTAGGAGAAGCGTAGTGGCTCATAAGACGGCTATCAATACGGGTAATAGTATCGGTCAAGAAAGCTGAAATAAAAGCGTAAGGGACTCGTCGTTCATTTAATGAGTATATAATTTCCTCTTTGGTTTTTACACCTACGCCATGTCCGTAAAAAAAGAAATTTCCTAGATAGATTGCATTTTCTCCTTGCCACTCGATCGTAGCTGGATTCACTTGTGGATTTTTAAAATAAACGAGATCACCTGGAACAAGATCACCACCCGTTTTTGTTATGAGCTTTAAATCTTGATCGTAGTCCCATGTATAAAGTAAAAGGTTTGCAAAGAGACGGTTGAAAGTTTCTTCCTCATATAATGATCGTAAAGCTTTGTAAAAAATAATAATCATAGCGGTGGCACATTCAGTTCCATATAGTTTTCCGTTTTTGAAAATATCTTGTATGGCAATGGAAGGGGGTATGTTTGGTAGTAGCTCGAATCCTCCAAGTGACGTTCTTTTCCAATACTGGGGGTTGCAAAAGGATTGTTGAAATGTGCGAAACTGAAATCCACTTTGAAAAAGTTCTAATGCAGAAGTAATAATATTCACTCGCAAATTTAGATCAAAGCTGAGTTCATCAGATGTTCGGAAGGAATAAATTTCTTGATTTCCTGCCATTATCGATAAAATTTGTTGTTTCTCAGCTGCAAATGGCTCGTATTCATTTGTGATATAAGGATGTACAATAGAACGGCCTATTACAATCATAATCGTATCCCCACCTATACGTTACATTACTTAATATCGTATGAGAAAAGGGTAAAATGGTGAAAGAAAAGCCTATCAACTGATAGGCTTGTACTCTTTAATCACACGTAATGTTTGTAATGTCATATCTTCAGGACCTTGTACAGGTAAACCCGCTTCTAAGTTTTTACGAATATACTCTAAGTTATCTTGTGTAATAATTTCCCCCGGAGTAAAGATTGGAATCCCTGGCGGATAAACCATAACGAAATCAGCTATAATACGACCTGCTGCATTTTCAAACGGAATGACTTCTGTTTCCGAATAAAAAGCATCTCGAGGAGAAAGTGCTAGCACTGGTATTTCTGGAATTTCTACTTGTATTTGAACACCTTTATCGGCTTTATTTCTAAATGTTGCTGCTAAATCTTGTAATGCTGCAATAAGTGTATTTGTCTCACTTTCTGTATCCCCAAAAGTGACAAGACATAGTATGTTGTATAAATCCGAGAGTTCTACTTCAATGTTATATTGCTCTCTAAGCCATACTTCAGCCTGATGGCCTGTAATACCTAAATCTTTTACAGATACAATTATCTTTGTAGGATCGTAGTTAAAAGTAGCATCTGTACCTAGCATTTCTTTCCCAGGACAGTAAAGATCCTCAACAGCATTAATAGCATCACGAACTTGTTCCGCTAATTGTATTGTTTGTTCTATGAGTGCTGTTCCTTCTGTAGCAAGACGTTTTCTAGCAACATCTAGGGATGCTAACAAGATGTAAGAAGTTGATGTAGTCGTAAGCATGCTAATAATAGATTGAACATGTTTAACGTTCACAAGGCCTTCCTTCACGTTAAGAATAGAACTTTGCGTTAAAGATCCTCCTAATTTGTGAACACTTGTTGCTGCCATATCTGCACCGGCTTGCATCGCTGACATCGGCAATTCATCGTGAAAATGAATATGAACACCATGAGCCTCATCAACTAGTACAGGGATATCATAAGAATGCGCTAATTGGACAATCTGTTCTAAGTCCGCAGCAAAGCCAAAGTATGTTGGATTAATAACAAGTAAGCCTTTCGCATCTGAATGCTCTTCAAGTGCCTTTTTGACAGATTGAATTGTGATTCCGTGTGAAATACCAAGTTTTGGATCGATTTCAGGATGCATGAAAATCGGTTTTGCACCTGAGAAAATAATAGCTGACATTACTGATTTATGCACGTTTCGTGGCACTAGGATTTTGTCACCAGGACCGCACACGCTCATCACCATTGTCATTATTGCACCACTTGTACCTTGAATAGAAAAGAAAGTATGATCTGCACCAAATGCAGCGGCTGCTAAATCTTGTGCTTCTTTAATCATACCTTTTGGATGATGTAAATCATCGAGCGGCGCAATATTAATTAAATCAATTGCTAATGCATTATGCCCAATAAATTCGCGAAATGTAGGATCCATGCCCTGACCTTTTTTGTGACCAGGAATATGGAATTGAATTGGATTTCGCTTACTGTGCTCAACTAAAGCGGTAAACAATGGTGTTTCGTATTGGGACAATCTATACACCCCTTCTTTTTCATAATATTTATTAGAGTTTGTTTTATATAATCTTGTTCTAAAAAAGTTAAGTGCTTTTTAGAATGAGACTTGTTTTTCTGCCAATCACAAAAGCATTTTTGAGATGGTAGGTTCACTTTATTTTCTATAAAACAAAAGCATTATATCACCAATAATTATAGATGTATAGAAAAAAATATTTTTACAGTGAGTATGTTAAATAGTTATTTCCAATTAACTTATAGAGGAAGACAATTCCATCACAATGAATAAATAGTGTATAATGCAAAGTGGCTATAGTGAAGAAGAAAAAAATCCCTTTAAGATAGCATATTGAAATAAGAAGAAATGATAAATGAGGTGCGAAATGGAATATCAATATCCGTTAGATTATGATTGGTCAAATGAGGAAATGGTTGTAATTGTGAAGTTTTATGAAGCAATTGAGAAAGCATACGAAAAAGGAATTATAAGAGAAGAATTAATGGGATTATATCGTCGTTTTAAAGAGATTGTTCCATCTAAAGCAGAAGAGAAGAAAATTGATAAAGAGTTTCAAGAAGTAAGTGGATATTCTATATACCGTGCGATTCAAAGGGCGAAAGAAACTGAAGAACAAAAGCTTGTGAAAATGTAAAAATATTTTGAAAAATGAAAACTGAAGTGATATAATGTGATAACAACTAAAAACGGACAATATAAATTGTCCGTTTTCTACTATCGATTACAAAGTGCATATAAAGGAAGGAGTGATTGCATCGTAGATTCAATCTTAGCAAGGAATTGTTCGTTGGTCATTGCTGAAAACTCCTCTGGTGATATATGAATACCAACTAATAATTCTGCTTTTTTCACAGTAGCTAGACGTTCAATCATCTTTTGTAAGTCTTCTGTTTCAAGTGTTTTATGTAATTTTACACTTGGTTTAGTATGGTCAATGGACCAAACGAAGTCATTTGGAATATTTGTTTTTAAATCATTTAAATGTTCTAAGAAGGCGTGAGCCGTCTCCACTTTTTGTGGACACTCATAGATTAAACCAAAGTATATGAAGGCATGAGTACCCCATAATCCAATTTGGAAATGTGGCAGCATTTTATAACCGCGTTTATTTGTTGAAAAAGCAACCCAAGTATCGTTTGGTGGATTGACTTTGCGGCGTGCATGTTTTGCTACATGATAAAAAAAGTTCTCATCAGTTTGTTTGGATAAATACGTTGCAAACTGTTCCCCTAAAGCTTCCAGCTTAGGATGAATGTTCGTTTTAATTGCACTCATTCGTTCTTCGAGACCATCAACTGTAAAGACCTCAAAATCAGTTGACTTGAATGTTTGTAGTGTCATGATTGTTCCTCCAACTCCTATTTTGCTTTTATTTTAGCATAGCTTGTACTATTCATAAAAAAAACAGCACAAAAAAATTAAATAAAAAAATATAATTTTGTTGCATAGATGATTTATCCAACATAGTATAGTATAAAACAAAAAATCAGAAAATTGAATCAATTACAGTCCGAGGGCAGACGAATATTGGGAGGAGGCAAATAATATGAGACAGGTGATTAATGCGTTAAAGAGAACAGATGCTGAAAAGAGAATACCGGTGCTACGTTTGGAGCTAGATTATGAATTAGCAACTTTATATGATGCGATGATGGAGAATGATAAACTGAAAAAAGAAGAGTGTGTACAAAAGTTAGAAGTGTTAAGACTTGAAATGATTCGTTTAGAAGCGTAATAATAGTATATGTATAAAAAATTAGTTGGTGCGAACCTTATAAAGGGTTCGTTTTTTCTGTGAACAGTATAGATCGGAGTGTTTAAACATGCAAGAAGTATGGAAAGACATCGATGCACACGCCAAACAGTGGATTCGAGATGCAGGAGAGTTTTTAATGGCATCAATGGAAAAAGCACTTATTATAGAAACGAAATCCAATGCAGCTGATTTAGTAACAAATATGGACCGAGAAATAGAACAGTTTTTAATTGGGAAAATTAAAGAAACATTCCCGAACCATAATATTTTAGGAGAAGAAGGTTATGGAGATGAGGTAACTTCTTCTGATGGGGTTGTTTGGTTAATTGATCCAATTGATGGCACGATGAACTTTGTTCATCAAAAAAGAAATTTTGCAATTTCAATTGGAATTTATGAGAACGGTATCGGAAAGGTTGGACTCATTTATGACCCAGTTCATGATGAATTATACCATGCGGTAAAGGGAGCCGGAGCATTTTGTAATGAAGTACCAATACCTTTATTGGAAGAAGGAACTGTAGAGCGAGGTATTGTAGCATTAAATGCGATATGGCTTACCGACAATCCATTGCTTAATAAGGAAAGTATGATGGCACTGGTTAAGAAAGCAAGAGGCACGAGATCATATGGCTGTGCAGCGTTAGAGATGGTATACGTTGCAACAGGAAGAATAGATGCATATGTAACGCCGAGATTATCACCATGGGATTTTGGTGGGGGACAGATAATTGTAGAGGAAGTTGGAGGCAAGGTGACAACTTTTTCTGGATCTCCGCTTTCTATCGTAGAGAAGAGCAGCGTATTAGTTGCAAAACCAGGAGTGTATGAAGAGTTGTTACGATTTATAGCGGATTAACAAAAAAAGTAAGAGGCTGTATAAGCGCTTCTTACTTTTTGACGTTATTGCGATTTACGCATTTTTCTTTTTGTTACAAAACCGTATCCAACTGTAACAAATGTGCCGATAATGCAAATAATAATACCGATGGGACTATTTTCAGCAACCATAATGCCGATACCGATTAAGAAAATAACACCGATAATTGCAGTTAATAAAAAGCGATATTGAATGTGTTCCATTTCTTCACCCTCCAATCTCATTTTACTTTCACAAAAGTAAGAATACAACTATATTTTCATTCTTGATTTTATTTTGATTGCCATTGTATCCCCTTCGCTCTTATAATAGAGAAGGATTAAAAAGACATTAGGAGTTGGACATGTTGAAAAAACGACAAGATTTACGAAATATAGCAATTATTGCCCACGTTGACCATGGTAAAACAACACTTGTTGACCAGTTATTACGTCAAGCGGGGACGTTCCGTGCGAATGAACATATTGAAGAACGCGCAATGGACTCAAACGATCTAGAAAGAGAACGTGGTATTACAATTTTAGCGAAGAATACTGCGATTCACTATGAAGATAAAAGAATTAACATTTTAGATACACCTGGTCACGCTGACTTCGGTGGAGAAGTAGAACGTATCATGAAAATGGTTGATGGTGTTCTACTTGTTGTTGATGCATATGAAGGTTGTATGCCACAAACACGATTTGTTTTAAAGAAAGCTCTTGAGCAAAATTTAACTCCAATCGTTGTTGTAAACAAAATTGACCGTGACTTCGCTCGCCCTGATGAAGTAGTTGATGAAGTAGTTGACTTATTCATCGAACTTGGTGCAAACGAAGATCAATTAGAGTTCCCAGTTGTATTTGCATCAGCAATGAACGGAACAGCAAGCTTAGATTCAAATCCAGCAAATCAAGAAGAGAATATGAAATCATTGTTTGACACAATTATTGAACATATTCCAGCACCAGTTGATAACAGCGAAGAGCCACTTCAATTCCAAGTAGCACTTCTTGATTACAATGACTATGTTGGTCGTATCGGGGTTGGACGCGTATTCCGTGGTACAATGAAAGTAGGACAACAAGTTGCATTAATGAAAGTTGATGGAACTGTAAAACAATTCCGTGTAACGAAATTATTTGGTTACATTGGATTAAAACGTCAAGAAATTGAAGAAGCAAAAGCTGGAGATTTAGTAGCTGTTTCAGGTATGGAAGACATTAACGTAGGTGAAACGGTATGTCCGGTTGAGCATGAAGAGGCTTTACCATTATTACGTATTGATGAGCCAACACTACAAATGACATTCCTTGTAAATAACAGCCCATTTGCAGGTCGTGAAGGTAAATTCATTACATCTCGTAAAATTGAAGAGCGTCTTCGTTCACAATTAGAAACAGATGTAAGTTTACGTGTAGATAATACAGATTCTCCTGATGCGTGGATTGTATCTGGACGCGGGGAATTACATTTATCTATCCTAATTGAAAACATGCGTCGTGAAGGTTATGAACTACAAGTATCTAAGCCTGAAGTAATTATTAAAGAAGTTGATGGCGTAAGATGTGAGCCTGTAGAGCGCGTGCAAATCGATGTACCTGAAGAATACACTGGTTCTATTATGGAATCTATGGGTGCACGTAAAGGTGAAATGTTAGATATGGTGAATAACGGAAACGGTCAAGTTCGCCTTACTTTCATGGTTCCAGCACGTGGTTTAATTGGTTACACAACAGAATTCTTAACATTAACTCGTGGTTACGGTATTTTAAACCATACATTCGATTGCTACCAACCAGTACACGCTGGACAAGTTGGTGGACGTCGCCAAGGTGTTCTAGTTTCACTTGAAACAGGAAAAGCATCACAATACGGTATTATGCAAGTTGAAGACCGTGGTGTAATCTTCGTTGAACCAGGTACAGAAGTATATGCTGGTATGATTGTTGGAGAACATACTCGTGAGAATGACTTAACAGTTAACGTTGTAAAAATGAAACAACAAACTAATATTCGTTCTGCGACGAAAGATCAAACTTCAACAATGAAAAAACCACGCTTAATGACTTTAGAAGAGTCATTAGAGTACTTAAACGATGACGAGTTCTGTGAAGTAACTCCAGAATCAATTCGTCTACGTAAAAAGATTCTTGATAAGAGCGAGCGCGAAAGAGCTGCTAAGAAAAAGAAATCTGTAGAAGCGTAAAATAATAGAACAGCTACCTTTGAGGGGTGGCTGTTTTTTATTGTATTTATTTTTGGAATATTTACTCTTTTTGTGGACAGTATTTTTTTTGCAGGTTACTCTTGTATTAAGTACATAAATAAAATTTGTTTCTTGTGAGAAAGGGGGATGAATGATGTTAGAAAGAATGTCGTTTTTTGCGAAATTATGTAAAGTTGATGAAAATCCAGAACTAGGGATGTGGTTGCTATATGGCATCATTATTATATTAAGTGCACTTGTGTATAATTTAGGTTTTGCAAGAAAACTATCAATAATAAAAAATATAGTGATATATATATCGTTAGCGATTGGGTGTACAGTTTTAACTTTCTTTGCAGTTTTTTTACCTGTTGGAGAGGGCCTTGTTGTAGCGGCAATTGTACTTGGGATTTATAGGTTGCGTTTACGTCAAGCAAGACAACAAAAAGCAGGATGAGGGGGAGTTTTATGCGTTCAGTACAAGATGCATTATATAATTGGTTAACAATTAAAACAGTTGCGGAAGCACGTCCAGATGATCGTGCTGCAAAAGAAACGTATTTGTTATTTCAAAATATGATATATGAGGAACATAAATTAAAGAATGTGGAAGTTAAAAAGAATGAAGAAATGTATTTGATTACATATGAAATGAATGGAGAAAGAAAATCTGCGAGGTTTCCATTAGAAGCTATTGATTGCTTTTTGGATCAAATGAATTGTGAACCTGAAAAATATAAATAAGTCCTTATCTATAGGATTAAGGACTTATTTACATTTTACCAATCGTCTTCGACTTTTTTATCACGATATAATCGGAAATTACCACTTGCATGACGTTCCATCGTACGTTCTGCAATTCGTTCCGAACATTCCATGCACATATATGTATGAATAGGGCGGTTACGTAGTTTTTTTGCCATAGGATTTTCATCATCTAACATATCTTTTTTATCACAAATCATACATTTGACTCTCATTTCGTCACCTCAATACGAATTCTATCAGTATAAGTATATCATGGAAGGGTAATATTTTTGAATAATAGCGGGAAAAAATAATATTTTCGCAATTCGAAAAATAAGTTATGATAAGGATATAGTAAGTATATTTGGAGGTGGAAATATGGCGAATGTAGTAGATCCTACATTAACAGATGATTTAGTACAAACGTTACGTAAAGAATGTATTGTTATGGTAGCAACAACAGACTTCGAAAAACAAGTTCCTAACGTAAGTGCTATTTCTTGGGTGTATGCAGTGAGTAAAACTAGTATTCGATTTGCAGTAGATCAACGTTCACGTATTGTGGAAAATATACGGCATAGTACTGGGCTAGTATTGACTATAATGGCGAATGAATCCGTATTTTCCATAAGTGGTGCAGGTGAAATTTTGACTGATAGAATGGAAGGCATTCCTCTAAAATTAACTGTAATAGAAGTAAATGTACAAGAAGTACGTGATGTTATGTTTTATGGAGCGAAACTTGCAACTGAGCCAACGTATGAAAAAACATATGACATTCGCGCAGCGAAAAAGCTGGATAACCAAGTGTTAGTAGGAATAAAAGAATTATAAATGTGATAAATAAGAAAATAAGTTATTAACTTTTGTAATCAGTTATTGTGATTTTATGTTAATAATTATAATTAAAAGTAATATATTGAATAGAAATGAATAAAAAATAAATAAAAGGTTTAATGGCTATGAATTTCGATTCTACCTCGTTTATACGGTACATATAATTATAACAATGGTTCGTCCATATTTTATGGATGAAACCCTTGTTCTACAAATTTAAAAGTGGAGTCAGGGGGTAACAGGTTGGATAAAATTTATGTGTTAGATACGAATGTACTTTTGCAGGATCCTTTATCTATTTTTTCATTTGAAACCAATGAAGTAGTGATTCCAGCAGTTGTATTAGAAGAGGTTGATTCGAAAAAACGTTATATGGATGAAGTAGGACGAAACGCTCGTTATGTATCTAAGTTAATAGACAAATTTCGTGAAATAGGAAAGCTGCATGAAAGTATTCCGTTAGAAAACGGCGGTACATTTCGTATTGAATTAAATCATCGTTCATTTGTTCAACTACAAGATATTTTTGTAGAAAAAACGAATGATAATCGAATTTTAGCTGTAGCAAAAAATCTATCTTTAGAAGAACAAGAAAAAGAGGACGGGAAGTCTGTTATTTTAGTAAGTAAAGACGTGCTCGTAAGGGTAAAAGCTGATGCAATTGGTTTGAAGGCGGAAGATTATTTAAGTGATCGTGTAATTGAAGTAGATAATATATATTCAGGATTTTTAGAAGGGTATATATCAAAAGAGCAATTAGATTATTTTTATGAAAAAGGTGAATTGCCTTTATCCGAAATTGCAAATCACCCTTTTTATCCAAATCAGTTTGTAGTAATGAAAGATGCATTAGGGGGATCTAGTTCAGCACTTGGCATTGTGGATCACTTAGGTAAGAAGGTAAAGAAACTTATTTTTCACAATGAACAAGTATGGGGGATACGACCACGAAATGTGCAGCAAATTATGGGATTAGAATTGTTGCTTCGTGAAGATATTCCGCTAGTAACGTTAACAGGGAAAGCTGGTACAGGAAAAACATTACTTGCTTTAGCTTCGGGACTCATGCAAACTGAAGATTTAGGGCTATATAAAAAACTACTAGTTGCAAGGCCAATTGTTCCAGTCGGAAAAGATATCGGTTATTTACCAGGAGAAAAAGAAGAAAAGTTAAGACCATGGATGCAACCGATTTTTGATAATCTAGAGTATTTATTTAATACGAAAAAGCCAGGAGAGTTAGATGCTATTTTAGCTGGAATGGGTTCGATTGAAGTGGAGGCCCTTACCTATATACGTGGGAGAAGTATTCCAGATCAGTTCATTATAATTGATGAAGCACAAAATTTAACGAAGCATGAAGTGAAAACGATACTAACAAGGGTAGGAGAAAAAAGTAAAATTGTATTAATGGGAGATCCACAGCAAATTGATCACCCGTATTTGGATGAATATAATAACGGTTTAACATATGTTGTAGAGAAGTTTAAAGAGCAGCGTATTAGTGGTCATGTAAAGTTTGTTAAAGGGGAGCGGTCTAATTTAGCTCAACTAGCAGCAGATTTATTATAAAAAAGAGTGAGCTGAAGCTCACTCCTTTTTTCTTTCAAGTATACATGTTAAATAATAGTAAATTTACGGATGTTACGGATTGGATTTTGTCTATTAGATCCATCATTGTAATATAGATGAACAGGTCCATCCTCTTTTAATGGCTTTCCTTCTTTTGAAAAACCAAGAATAGCATTTTTGACAGTTTCTAATGGAAGTATTATTGTTTGATCTACTGTTTCAATTTCGACTTGCGTAGCGTCCTCAGAAATTTCGGCGTTAGCAAGAAATGGATGAAATGGTATACCGAACGTTCCAGTAATTAGTTGTTCTTTTTTATATTTCTTTACACTTTGTTGTATCGGTGGAAACGCAGCACCATCACGGATTTCACGATCCCAATGCTCTGAAGTGTTTTTTAAATAAGCTTCTAGTTCTGAAGTGTTTTCTCTTGTTTCATCAAAGTAAGTTGTCAAATCTACTTTTCGATCATCAAAGATCCAAACAGTTGGATCGATAGTGATTGGAAAACGAACTTTTCCATTAATAAATAAAATTTCGCTCATTGTTGTTCCCCCATTTGTGTTATACTCCCACTTTTCAGTATAATAGCATTAGACACGGTTGTCACAAAAAATGTTTCTATTGCAATTTACTAAAACTATCGCTAATATTAATAGATAGGAGAGAGTAGGACGGAAACGGAGGGAATCAATTTGGCGTCTGAGACAGTATCAAATCATCAGGAAAAGGCACTAGCCCTTCTACAAGCGGATGCGGAGAAGATTTTAAGACTTATTAAGGTGCAAATGGACAATCTTACAATGCCGCAATGTCCATTATATGAAGAAGTGTTAGACACACAAATGTTTGGACTATCCCGCGAGGTCGATTTTGCAGTTCGCCTTGGTCTTATTGCAGAAGAACAAGGGAAAGCAATGTTAGGAGAGCTTGAACGTGAGTTATCTGCACTTCATGAAGCATTTACAAACAAACAACAATAACGGGTTCAAATAGGGGGGCTCAAACTGAAATAGTTTGGGCTTTTTATTTGTATAATAAAGCAGGAAGAATCAATGTACATATGGAATACAACAATAATTAAATTGAAACAGAAAGAGGAAATGAAATGAAAAGAGTATGGAAATCAATGGATTATTCATTATTACTTCCTCTTGTTATCTTATGTGTGTTGGGAGTTATAATGGTATATAGTTCTAGTTCCATTGTCGCGATTTCGTCGAGATATAACTGGCCGGCAAATTACTTTTTTAAAAAACAATTAGTTGCTCTTGCTATTGGAACGGTAATACTAGTGATTGTTGCTGTAATTCCTTACAAATTTTGGAGGAAAAAAATAGTTCTTACAGCGATGGGATTAGGGAGTCTGGGCTTACTAACAGCAGCTTTCCTTTTCGGTAAGGTAATCAATGGTGCAAAAGGATGGATACTAGGTATACAACCAGCTGAGTTTGTAAAAATAGCAGTTATTATTACGCTAGCAAGTTTTTTTGCTAAGAAACAAGAGAGGCAAACCCCTTTTTTCCAAGGGATCATACCTCCTATATTTGTTGTCGGTGGATCGATGGTATTAATTTTATTACAAAATGACTTAGGGACCGACATATTAATAGGTGGAACAGTGTTAATTATGTTCTTCTGTTCAGGAGTTAATGTTAACTTGTGGATTAAAAGATTTTTATTAACATCTGTCTTGTGGATTCCGGCGTTGTATTTTATCGGAAACTATAAATTAAGTCTATACCAAAAAGCTCGATTTTCAGTTTTTCTTGATCCATTTAACGATCCTCAAAATGATGGATTCCAATTAGTTAATTCTTTTATTGGAATTGCCTCAGGCGGGTTAAATGGTAGAGGATTAGGGAATAGTATACAAAAGTATGGCTACTTACCAGAGCCACAAACGGATTTTATTATGGCAATTATATCTGAAGAACTAGGTTTTATAGGTGTAGCTATCATTTTAATCTGTTTATTACTTATTATCATTCGTTCGTTTAGAGTGGCACAAAAGTGTAAAGATCCATTTGGAAGTTTAATTGCAATCGGAATTGCAAGTTTAATTGGGATACAAACTTTTGTTAATGTTGGTGGTATGTCTGGATTAATACCACTTACAGGAGTACCGTTACCGTTTATTAGTTATGGTGGTAGTTCTTTATTGGCTAATCTAATCTCAATGGGTATATTATTAAATGTTGCTAGTCATGTAAAACGACAAGAGAAACAACAAAATGAGATAATGAAAGAAAGAGAGCAAGATGGACCGCATCTTGTTGTAGTAAAATAAAAAACACATTGTACTCTAAAGTACAATGTGTTTTTTATTTTCAAGAAACATTAAATATGACGTATTAATTGATAATTATATTAAAAAATATATCACATTTGATTAAATGTGATATACAATTAAGTTGTTAGAAAAGGAAGAGGTATGCTATACTGTTTTTGTGAAACAAATTGATCAGAAAACTTATCATTTGTTAAAAAATAAGGTATGATGGATAAAAATAAAGTGAAGCTTTCTAAGTATAATATAATGTAGAAAGTGAAGAACTTCACGCTCTTTATGGTGTGTGTATATTTTATCTCTAGAGTGGTAGGAAAGTAGAGGGGGAAAATCATGACAAAGCTGCAACGTATTCAAAAAGTATTGGTAGCTAACCGTGGAGAGATTGCAATTCGTGTGTTTCGAGCTTGTTCGGAACTTGGATTAAAGACAGTTGCAATCTATTCTAAAGAGGATAGTGGTTCTTATCATCGTTATAAAGCCGATGAGTCCTATTTAGTTGGGGAAGGGAAAAAGCCAATTGATGCTTATCTAGATATTGAGGGCATTATTGAGATTGCGAAAAGTAATCATGTAGATGCAATCCACCCTGGATATGGTTTCTTGTCAGAAAATATTCAATTCGCAAAACGTTGTGAAGAAGAAGGGATTATCTTTATCGGTCCAAAGAGTAAGCATTTAGATATGTTTGGAGATAAAGTGAAAGCAAGAACACAAGCGCAGCTAGCACAAATTCCAGTTATTCCTGGTAGTGATGGGCCAGTAAATTCAATAGAAGAAGTTGGAGAATTTGCTGAAAAGTATGATTACCCGATTATTATTAAAGCTTCCCTTGGCGGTGGCGGTCGTGGTATGCGTATTGTACGTACTAGTGAAGAATTAAGAGAATCGTATAATCGAGCGAAGTCAGAAGCGAAAGCAGCCTTTGGTAATGATGAAGTATACGTTGAAAAATTCGTTGAAAAACCTAAACATATAGAAGTTCAAATTTTAGCAGATGAAGAGGGCAATGTTGTTCATTTATACGAGCGTGACTGTTCTGTACAACGTCGTCACCAAAAAGTGGTAGAAATCGCACCTAGTGTGTCGCTTTCAGATGATTTGCGTCAGCGTATTTGTGATGCTGCTGTGAAATTAACGAAAAATGTAAATTATTTAAACGCAGGAACAGTAGAATTTCTTGTAAAAGGTGATGAGTTTTACTTTATTGAAGTAAATCCGCGTGTTCAAGTTGAACATACAATTACAGAAATGATCACAGGGGTAGATATCGTTCAATCGCAAATTTTAATAGCTGATGGACATGCATTACATAGTAAAATGGTAGGTGTTCCGAAGCAAGAGGAAGTAGTTGTTCATGGATTTGCGATCCAATCTCGTGTAACGACTGAGGACCCACTAAATAATTTCATGCCGGATACAGGGAAAATTATGGCATACCGATCAGGCGGTGGTTTCGGTGTTCGTCTTGATACAGGTAATAGTTTCCAAGGTGCTGTTATTACACCGTACTATGATTCTTTACTTGTAAAAGTTACAACATGGGCACTTACTTTTGAACAAGCTGCTGCGAAAATGGAACGTAACTTAAAAGAATTCCGTATTCGTGGTATTAAAACAAATATTCCATTCCTAGAGAATGTAGTAAAACATAAAAACTTCTTATCAGGAGAATATGACACTTCATTTATTGATGCGTCACCTGAACTATTCCTGTTCCCGAAACGTAAAGACCGCGGAACGAAAATGTTAAATTACATTGGGACAGTAACAGTAAATGGCTTCCCAGGAGTAGGAAAAAAAGAGAAACCAATTTTCCCAGATGCTCGTATACCGAATGTATTACACTCAGAGCCGGTTCAAAATGGAACGAAACAAATTTTGGATGAGCGTGGAGCAGACGGATTAGTAAAATGGGTACAAGATCAAAAGCGTGTACTTTTAACGGATACAACATTCCGTGATGCGCATCAGTCATTACTTGCGACACGTATTCGTACAAAAGATTTACATCAAATTGCAGAGCCGACAGCGAGAATGTTACCGAACCTATTCTCAGCGGAAATGTGGGGCGGTGCAACGTTTGATGTTGCATATCGTTTCTTAAAGGAAGATCCATGGGAACGATTACTAGATCTTCGTGAAAAAATGCCAAACGTTTTATTCCAAATGTTACTTCGTTCTTCAAACGCAGTTGGTTACAAAAACTATCCAGATAATTTAATTCAAAAGTTTGTGGAATGTTCTGCTCAAGCTGGAATTGATGTGTTCCGTATTTTTGATAGCTTAAACTGGGTAGAAGGTATGAGAGTTGCGATTGATGCTGTACGAGATACTGGTAAAATTGCAGAAGCAACAATGTGCTACACAGGAGATATTCATGATCCGTTACGTAGTAAATATGATTTAAATTACTATAAAAACTTAGCAAAAGAGTTAGAAGCATCAGGAGCACATATATTAGGAATTAAAGATATGGCAGGCTTATTAAAACCTAATGCGGCATATGATTTAGTTTCTGCATTAAAAGAGACGGTATCGATTCCGATTCACTTGCATACACACGATACGAGTGGAAATGGTATATTAACGTATACAAAGGCAATTGAAGCAGGTGTTGATATTGTCGATGTAGCAGTAAGTTCTATGGCTGGTCAAACGTCACAACCAAGCGCAAACACGCTATACTACGCTTTAGGTGGAAACGAAAGACAGCCAGACGTTAACGTAGATTCATTAGAAAAACTATCTCATTACTGGGAAGATGTACGTAAATACTACGCACCGTTTGAAAGTGGTATGAATGCTCCTCATACAGAGGTATATATGCACGAAATGCCAGGCGGACAGTATAGTAATCTACAACAACAAGCGAAGGCGGTTGGTTTAGGAGATCGCTTCGATGAAGTGAAAGTAATGTACCGCCGTGTGAATGACATGTTTGGCGATATTGTAAAAGTAACACCATCATCTAAAGTTGTCGGTGATATGGCATTATTTATGGTTCAAAATCACTTAACAGAACAAGATGTTTTAGAGCGTGGGCATTCTATGGACTTCCCAGGATCTGTTGTTGAAATGTTCTCAGGAGATTTAGGACAACCGTATGGTGGTTTCCCGAAAAAGTTACAAGAAATTATTTTAAAAGGGAAAGAGCCATTAACAGTAAGGCCGGGTGAATTATTAGAGCCAGTAGATTTCGACTCGTTAAAAGAAGAGCTATTCCATAAGCTTGGACGCGAAGTGACGATTTTTGATGTCGTTGCATATGCATTATATCCAAAAGTATTTATGGATTACGAAAAAGTTGCTGAGCTTTATGGAAGTGTATCTGTACTTGATACACCGACATTCTTCTATGGTATGAGACTTGGTGAAGAAATCAATGTGGAAATCGAACAAGGAAAAACATTGATGGTTAAACTAGTATCAATCGGAGAGCCTCAGCCAGATGGAAATCGTATTCTTTACTTGGAGTTTAACGGTCAACCACGTGAGATTGTCGTGAAAGACGAAAGTGTGAAAGCAACAGTGGCACAACGTGTGAAAGGAAACCGTGAAAATCCAAACCACATTAGTGCAACAATGCCAGGAACGGTTATTAAAGTAGTTGTAAAAGAAGGCGATGAAGTGAAAAAAGGCGATTCTATGGCAATTACAGAAGCGATGAAAATGGAAACGACAGTTCAAGCGCCGTTCAATGGTAAAGTGAAAAAAGTATATGTTAACGATGGAGATGCAATTCAAACGGGTGACTTACTCATTGAATTAGATCACTAAAATAGAAAAGAGCTGTGTAAATGCAGCTCTTTTTCTTTATCGCAAAAAATACCTTGCCAATTCGGCAAGGTATTTTAATTTAAATTTATTTTGTTTGTTGAGAAGTTGATTCAGCTTCTTTTGCATTCGCTTTACTTCTTGTACCTAACATAACTAAATAGCATAGTACAGCAAACAAGCAAGAAATGAATAGTGAATGTAATAATGCCATTACTAAATTAGCATTTGTAAATACGACTAAAATTCCCACGATAGCTTGAAGTGTAACAAGGATAAATGAAATGATCCATCCCCAGTATACGACAGGCTGCTGCTTGTAATGGCGAATAGCGAGAATCATCGCGTATAGTATCCAAGCGAAAATTAACATCGCTGCAACTCTATGTCCCATTTGAACCCATTCATGTAGTTGAGTTGGCATAGGTCTATTTTTGCTACATAAAGGAAAGTCTGGACAGGCTAAGCTAGCTCGTTCGTGACGTACTAAAGCACCTGTGTAGACGACAATATAACTGTAAATTGTTACACCATAAATATGAAATTTCATTTTTTTGTCCATAATAAGTGAACGTGCATCAAATTTCTGGTCAATTTCAAAGATAAGACACGTTAATAAAATGACAGAAGCAAATGAAATTAAGGAAATACCGAAATGGATAGCGAGTACAGCTGGCATTTGTCCCCAAACAACTGCTGCCGCTCCCATTAATGCTTGTGCAACTAAAAATACGAAGGATAAAATTGCTAACGTTTTTGTTTCGCGCACATGTTTATAATATTTCCAGGACAAAATACAAAGGAGTGTGACAAGAATTCCTGCTGATCCTGATGTAAGGCGGTGACTTAGTTCAATAATAGTTTCCATTGATAAATTAGATGGAACAAATTCACCGTTACAAAGTGGCCATGATTTACCGCACCCTTGGCCAGAACCTGTTTTTGTAACTAAGGCGCCTCCTAGTAAAACTATTAATAAATCAAGACTCGTAATGACTGCTAACCATTTAATAAAGCGTTGCAATCTATTTCACCATCTTTCTGCTATGAAGTTATTGCGAAATATTTTCATTCCATTATGTATAGAATAAAACGCGCTAGTTCCTATGATATATAAAAAATAATAAAATAGCAAAGAAATGGTGGGCGCAGACAGGGGAGAGAAAATGGGTGTGGAAATAGGATGTATAAGGGAATTTTTAGGTGAAAAACAGGCTATTTTGAAAAGAAATGGGGAGAATACGTGTTAAATATGACAAAAAAAGTTTATGATAGAAGGTAACATCATGTTATGATAAGGACAAGTAAGAATTAAGTTTTTATATTCGACACAAAAAGTTCATGTTTTCTTCACAAAATGTTCGGGAAATATGATTTAATATATTGGAGTATGGGCGTAGATTAGTAGTAGAATGGATTAACAATATTTCTACTGTAATAATATTGCTATATAGAAGCGAAGTATTTCATTCGAAATAGGCGCAAAAAGAAAGATGAAAGTTTTAAGAGGGGGTTAAAGTGATGAACCATGCAACAAGTGAGCTGCATGATGAGTCAGCTGTTACAAGTGTACCGGAAACAACTCGGCTACAAGATTTATCAGCGCTCGTTAAAATGGGGATTGTAAACTCAAATACACTTACTGTATTTACAGGATTTTGGTTGGCATTACATTTTAATGGATTAAGTGTGATGGACAATCTGGATAAGTTATTCTTTACAATCGTTGGTTCTGGATTAATTATGGCGGGGGTATGTTGTTTAAATAATTACATTGATCGAGACATCGACCCGTTAATGGAAAGAACAAAAACCCGTCCAACGGTTACTGGGAAGTATAAACCGGGATTTGCACTTACATTTGGACTAGTTATATTACTTCTTGGATTTGTATTTTTATTATTAACAACACCAATGGCAGTATTAATGGGATTTATTGGTGCTTTCACATATGTTGTCTTATATACGTTATGGACAAAGAGAAAGTATACACTAAATACTGTTGTAGGTAGTATATCTGGAGCAGTTCCACCTTTAATTGGATGGGCAGCAATCGATCCATCTTTAGGCCATCCAATTGCTTGGATGTTATTTTTAATTATGTTTATTTGGCAAATCCCACATTTTCTCGCATTAGCGATGAAACGTGTTGATGAATATCGAAATGCAGGAATTCCAATGCTTCCTGTAGTTCATGGATTTGAAATTACGAAACGCCAAATTATGATTTGGACAGTATGTTTATTACCACTACCATTTTATATGAGTGGACTAGGGATAACATTTATGGTAATTGCAACATTGTTAAACATCGGATGGATCGTTTTAGGATTTTATGGCTTCCGTAAGCAAGATGACATCAAATGGTCCGTACAAATGTTTGTTTATTCCCTAAATTATTTAACAATCTTATTTGTATCAATGATTGTAGTTACATTCTTCTAAGACAACGACATAATTGGATTTCTTTACGTTGAGATTTACTTTACTTAACTATAAAGTACAATCTAATTCACAAGGAAAGTGGGGGTTGTTTGTATGAAGAAACAGTGGCGACTGCTTTCGTTCGTTTCACTGCTGGCTTTACTGTTAGGGGGATGCGGTAAAGCCTTTCAATCTACTTTAATTCCGCAAGGAGAAGTAGCAAAAATGCAATATGATTTGCTCTTACTAGCAACTGCGATCATGGTAGGAGTAGTACTAGTAGTTACTATTATTTTCTTATATGTAATTGTGCGTTTCCGACAAAAGAAAGGTCAGGAAGATTATATTCCGGAGCAAGTTGAAGGGAATCACAAGTTAGAAATTATATGGACAGTTATTCCGATTATTCTTTTGTTAATCTTAGCTGTTCCGACGGTTACATATACATTCAAACTTGCTGATGTAAGTGCGATGGAGAAAAAGAATATTGATAAAGATACTATCGTTGTTGATGTAACAGCGAATCTTTATTGGTGGGAATTTTCTTATAAATCAGAAAAAATAGTCACTTCTCAAGATTTGGTCATCCCCACAGGTAAGAAAGTGTATTTGAATTTGAAGGGTGCCGATATTAAACATTCGTTTTGGGTTCCATCTTTAGCTGGGAAAATGGATACAAATACAGACAATGTGAACAAAATGTGGTTAAAGGCAGATAAATCGGGCACTTATAATGGTTTTTGTACAGAATTTTGCGGCCCATCACATTCTTTAATGCAATTCAAAGTGAAAGCTTTAGATGAAAGCGAGTACAAAAAGTGGCTTGCTGATATGAAGAAGATTGATGGGAAGAAAGAAGTAGCTTCAACAAAGGCGCAAGAGGGCCAAGAAATATTTAATAAAAGCTGTATTGGTTGTCACGCAGTTGGATCCAATGATAGTAGACCACCTTCCGCTCGTATCGCACCAAACTTAGCAAACTTTGCGGATCGCGATATGGTTGCCGGTATTGCCGAAAACAATAAAGAAAACTTAAAAAAATGGCTGAAAGATCCTGAAAATATGAAACCAGGAAATAAAATGACTGGTAAATATGGCAACTTAACGGATGATCAAATTGATGCATTAAATGCATACTTACAAACGTTAAAAGTTGAAAAGTAAAGAGGGATTATTCGCGAAGGGGAGGTTGAAAACGTGAGTTCTGTAGCAAAAAAACAGGGGATGGGTGCTGTCATATGGGATTATTTAACGACAGTAGACCATAAAAAGATTGCCATTCTCTATTTAATTGCAGGTGGATTGTTTTTTATAATAGGCGGAATAGAAGCTCTATTTATTCGCCTTCAATTAGCGATTCCTAACAACGCTTTTCTTGTTGGGGATGCTTATAATCAAGTATTAACGATGCACGGTACAACAATGATTTTCCTCGCAGCTATGCCACTCGTGTTTGCATTTATGAACGCCGCTGTACCACTTCAAATTGGTGCACGTGATGTAGCGTTCCCGTTTTTGAATTCACTTGGATTTTGGTTATTTTTCTTTGGTGGAGTATTTTTAAATTTAAGTTGGTTTTTAGGTGGAGCACCTGATGCAGGATGGACATCTTATGCATCTTTAGCTTTAGCCTCAAAAGGCCATGGTGTTGATTTTTATGTACTCGGCTTGCAAATCTCTGGTATTGGTACATTAATTGGAGGTATTAACTTCCTTGTAACCATTATTAATATGCGTGCGCCAGGAATGACGTATATGCGTATGCCGATGTTTACATGGACGACATTTGTAACATCTTCGCTAATATTATTCGCTTTTCCGCCATTAACTGTAGGATTAGGACTTTTAATGTTAGATCGTTTATTTGGAACAAGTTTCTTTAATCCAGCATTGGGCGGGAATACAATTATATGGGAGCATTTATTCTGGATTTTCGGTCATCCAGAAGTATACATTCTTATACTCCCAGCTTTCGGAATATTCTCAGAAATCTTCGCGACATTTTCGAAAAAGCGATTATTTGGTTATTCATCGATGGTGTTTGCGACAGTATTAATTGGATTCTTAGGATTTATGGTATGGGCGCATCATATGTTTACTGTCGGGCTTGGTCCAGTTGCAAATGCTATTTTCTCAGTTGCAACAATGGCGATTGCGGTTCCGACCGGTATTAAAATATTCAACTGGCTCTTTACGATGTGGGGCGGAAGTATTCGTTTTACGACACCGATGATGTGGGCAGTAGCTTTCATTCCATCATTCGTAATGGGAGGAGTTACAGGTGTTATGCTAGCATCTGCGCCTGCTGATTATCAATTTCATGACAACTATTTCGTAGTAGCGCACTTTCATTATGTAATCGTCGGCGGTGTTGTATTTGGTTTACTTGCAGGAGCTCATTATTATTGGCCACTGATGTTTAATAAAGTATTGAATGAAACGTTAGGAAAGATAACATTTTGGCTATTCTTTATCGGTTTCCATTTAACGTTCTTCATTCAGCATTTCCTTGGATTGATTGGTATGCCGCGTCGTTACTACACATATCTTGAAGGTCAAGGGTTGGAAATGGGGAATATGATTAGTTCTATTGGAGCGGTATTTATGGCTCTTGGAACGATTGTTCTTCTATTCAATGTAATCAAAACAACAGTATCAAAAGAAAAGGCTGGTCGTGATCCATGGGATGCACGTACATTAGAATGGACAATGCCAGCACCTACACCGGAATATAACTTTAAACAATTACCATTTGTTCGCGGATTAGATCCGTTTTGGATTGAAAAACGCGAAGGGAATAAAGAGATGACAGCGGCGGAACCAGTTGATGATATTCATATGCCAAATCCATCGTTTTCACCATTTATCATTTCTTTAGGATTGTTTATAGCTGCATTCGGTGCAATGTATATGCAGGGTGGAAAAGATAAGTTTTGGTTATTAGTAGCAATTATTGGTTTAATCATTACATTCGGTACAATGTTCCTACGTTCAGTGATCGATGATCATGGATATCATATTCATAAGGAAGATTTAGAAGATAAGGGGGGCAAGGCATAATGCATGTAGATGAAAAATTAACGAATGAAACATTTCCAGCAGAGCCTGAAAAAGCAACCCTTGAGGGAAAAAATAAGTTTGTCGGTTTTTGGTTATTTCTTGGAGGCGAAACAGTATTGTTCGCTTCCTTGTTTGGCACATATTTAGCGTTAAAGAATTCTACAAATGGTGGACCAACATCTCAAGAGATGTTCCAAATGCCACTCGTTTTCATTATGACGATGCTTTTATTAACGAGTAGCTTAACGAGCGTATATGCGATGTATCATATGAAAAACTTTAACTTTAAGAAAATGCAACTTTGGCTATTAGTAACAGTGTTGCTAGGTTTAGGATTTTTAGGGTTTGAGATATATGAGTTTTATCATTATACGCATGAATTTAAGCATACTATGAGAAGTAGTGCGTTTGGTTCCGCGTTTTATGCTCTTGTTGGTACGCATGGACTACACGTATTGTTTGGATTGTGTTGGATTTTAACATTAATCTTTAGAAATGCGAAGAGAGGTCTAAATTTATACAATGCACCGAAGTTTTATGTTGCATCGATTTATTGGCACTTTATTGACGTAGTTTGGGTGTTTATTTTCACTGTAGTATATTTAATGGGAATGGTGGGATAAACAATGGCGATAAAGCAAACGAATAATCCTAAAGTTGATCTTGTTTATCGGAAGAGAAAAAGTGCGGAGGAAATGAAGCATCAAGTTATTACGTTTGCATTAATGATTTTTTTAACATTTGTTGCATTTGTAGCAGTAGCATATCCAAAAACTTTTAGTCCGACTTTCTCAGTACCATTTATTTTACTATTAGCAGTGGTACAAGTAATTTTTCAATTGTATTATTTTATGCATATGAGTCATAAAGGACATGAAGCGGCAAGTTTCTTTCTTTATTCTGGTCTGTTAATCGGGTTAATTACAATTTTAGCTTTTATGACAATTGTGTGGATTTGAAAAGTGAAAAATAAGGGAGCTTGTGTTGTCACAGCTCCCTCTTCTTATTATGTGAAAGGATAACCTTAAGAAGGTAGGTGTAACAATGAGTAACTTGTGGATATTTGGTTTTCAAGCTCTATGGAGTCCAATCTTTTTATTATTTATGCTTTCGATTCTTATTGGGTACTTTTTAATTATTGGGCCATATAGAATGCGATTTGAAAATGCGACGAAGGTAAGTAAGAAGCAAATTTTTTATTTTACGACCGGGATTGTTCTTTTGTATTTTGTAAAGGGAGGGCCTATTGATTTAATTGGTCATATTATATTTAGTGCACATATGTTTGAGATGGCAGTTATGTATATTGCAGTTCCACCGTTATTGTTGCTTGGTATACCAGATTGGTTATATCGTTATATTACTTCTTTTAAGTTCGTTCAAATTATATTAAAGATATTTGCTAAACCACTTATTGCATTGTTTGTATTTAATGGCCTGTTTTCTTTTTATCATTTACCAGTTGTTTTTGACACAGTAAAACAAAGTCAAATTGCTCATCCTATTTGTCTCGCTATATTGTTCTTTACGGCAATCATGATGTGGTGGCCGATGCTAAATCCATTACCAGAATATCAAACGTTAAGTGATATAAAGAAACTTGGTTATATGTTTGCTAACGGTATATTATTAACGCCAGCTTGTGCGTTAATCATTTTTGCAACTGCACCGTTATTTGCAACCTATACGGATCCGGCTGCTTGGATGAAGGCGATGGAACTTTGTGTACCGGCGGGAACTTTATCAGATTTAAATATAACGGGACCAGAATTTTTACACTGGATGCCAGTCGTACAAGACCAACAAACAGGTGGCATCATTATGAAAATTGTCCAGGAAATAGTGTATGGCACAATTATAGGCTATGTATTCTTTCGATGGGCGCGTCGAGAGCGTGAAAAGGATAAAGAGCAGTTGCAACAATTGCCGCCGTATTTACAAACGAAATAAAAGTGAGTGCATCAATATGATGCACTCACTTTTATTTTATTCAATGATTTGGAATTCTTTTAACTCTTTTTCGATATTTTGTAGGAGTTGTTCGCTTTTTTGAAGTACATTCGTTGGGAAAGTTTCACCATCACCATATTCAACGCCGTGAGGATAATAATGTTTTCCTAATAAGGGAGGAAGTAGCTTGATTTCAGCGTGTCTGCTACCAACATCACCTTCAACAGCCAAACCTAGTACGCGCAAATAATAAATATCGTTTAATATTTCAAATTTATAATCGTATGTAACTCGTTCATAATCCCACTGTCCAGCAAGTACAAAATGGTTCTTTTCCATAATCTCTGTTAATAGTGTTAAATCAACGACTGCCCCATTAAATTTCGTATTTGTAAATTGCATATAATACCTCCTCTTTTCATGTTACATCATTATTTTTATAATAGTATGAATAATAAGAAAGTGCAATTCATATTGAGAGAAAAGGGATAATCCAGACTTTTTTTGCGAAAATATGATATAGTGAAAAGAGTACGGTACACACAAAAAAGGAAAGAAAAGGATTTGTGTATATCTCAATTTTATGTTTTGTGCAGGAGGTATATCGATTGAAGAAATTATTGCGTATCGTAATGATTACATTTTTAATTTTAGCTGTGGACTTATACGGGAAATTACTCGTTTCACAATATATATTAACCCCATCTCAATCAAAGCAAGAAAATAAAATTGTGAAAAAGAAAAAACAAGTAAATGAAGACTCTTCAAATACGGTTTTAAATATGATTGGTGGGGACTCTGAAAATTTATTAGCAAAATGGGGCGAACCATCTCGAATAGAGCCATCTGCTTACGGATATGAATGGTGGGTATACAATCAAGATTTAACTCAGTATGTGCAATTTGGGGTTGCGGAACGAAAAGTTGTAACGGCGTATGTTGCTGGTGAGCAAGTTAAGGTGCCGCCTTATTATATAAATGAAAAGTATGAAGAAGTGTATAAAAAGAATCCACTCTCGCATGAGATTTCGTTAAAAAGAGGGAAACATAGTTATCAATTTGAGTTATCTGACACGGAAGTGATGGAACAACCATTAATACCTGTAGAAGATGGCTGGGCACAATTATATTTTGATCATTTTACACATGAGCTTGTTGGTGTTCGTTATATGGATGATGAAACGTTATTACGCCAAAGACCGTATCAGCTTGTTTATTCGGGTGAATTACTAGCTGAACAACCATTGACTCCAGATAAAATGAAACAAATAGAGAATGGGAATATGCAACAAATTTTTGATTTAACAAATATTATTCGAAGTCGCCATAAGTTACCGCTGTTAGCTTGGGATCAACAAACAGCAGATGTGGCTATAGGGCATAGTAAAGATATGAAGGATAATAATTACTTTTCACACGATTCACCTACATTAGGTACGTTAGGAGATCGTTTACAGCGCGGGAAAGTAGGGTTTCAACTTGCTGGTGAGAACATAGCGGCGCAACATAGTGATGGAATTGCGGCGGTGCAAGGTTGGTTAAATAGTGAAGGGCATAGAAAAAATGTATTAAATGAACAATTTACAGGATTAGGTGTTGGGGTATACGATAAGTTTTATACACAAAACTTTATTCGGAAATAAAGTGGAATTTTAAGTTGTGTAGGGGACACCTCACGTTTAAGTACTTCGTATTCACTGAAGTGTAGGTCGGAATCTTACCGTATGCAAATAGCAGGATAAAAAGGTGCATGAATCGTCTGAAAATAGGCGAACCATGTGCCTTTTTTTTCTTATTATATAGTAGATATACATGAAGAGGTGAGGATTATGCCAACAACAAAAGGACCGTTACATCCATCGGTTCAACAGTTTAAAGAGTTTGTAAACCATCACCCTAAAATGGTTCATGAGGTTCGAAGTGGTCACAAAACTTGGCAACAGTTTTATGAAGAATGGTACTTACTTGGTGAAGAAGATCCGATATGGGCAACTTTTAGACCTGATGGAGCGCCTGCTTTTTCTTCGGTAAAAGAAAATAAACAAGAAAAAGATAATCGAACTGAAGAGGAGAAAACAGCAGATGTGATGGGACAAATGCTTTCTTTCTTTAAAAAGCTAGATGTAGAACAAATGCAACACCATTTAGCCAATGTGACGAGTGCCATTGGTAGTGTGCAACAAGTTTTTCAACAATTTCAAGGGAAGCCCGCGCGGCAAGAAGAGAGTACTTCCGAAAATAATCCATTTTTCTTTCAGAAGGATTAGGGGGAAAGAGGATGAGAGCAGAAATTATGGAGTTTATAAGGGCTGATGAGGATTTATCTCGCTATATTAGGGAGCAACCGTACTGGTATAGAAAACTAACGCGAAATCCTGAAGAGAAAGAGGCTTTTGAGTTAGCAGCTATGCAGCATTTCAAAAAAACGATACCAGATAAAGTTGAGAAATTTCAAAACCAATTGGCAGTTGCCTCCATTATGATCGATATGTTTCAGTATATGAAGCAACAAAATACAACATAATTGGAAGGGAAAACTATGTCCGTCATGCAGAACTTTTGATACAATAGAAGCGGATTATTTAAAAAGGAGTTGCAGCATGAGCATGACGGAAATTTGTTTAGTACGACATGGACAAACTGATTGGAATTTTCAAGAGATTATTCAAGGACGTGAAGATATTCCACTTAATGAAGTGGGAAAGAAGCAAGCAAGTCAAAGTGCAGTTGCTTTGCAAGCGGAAGCATGGGATGTAATTATAAGTAGCCCATTAATTAGAGCGCACGAAACAGCTAAGGAAATTGCAGGGGCTACAGGATTGCAATCGATTTTATTAGATGAGCGATTTGTTGAACGTAATTTTGGTGAAGCTTCTGGGAAGCCGGTTGCGACTGTTAGGGAGCTAATTGCAGAAGGTAAAGTAGAAGGTATGGAGCAAGATGAAGAGATTGTAACTCGTTGCTTTGCTGCTGTAAAAGATGTTGCAGAAACTTATTCTGGCAAACGTATTATCATTGTAGCTCATTCACATGCGATAAAAGCAATTTTACATGCAATTGCACCGGAAGATATTTCGTTTAAGACACCATTAAAAAATGCATGTATTAGTTATGTGAAAGAAAATAGTGGGAAATGGGATGTTCTGAAATATAATATTGCGGAACATATTAATGTATAAGTATGTGCTAGAATTATATGGAAAATAGTTAGAGTGATATCTTTCTGTTTAGTGAGACACTTCAATTAGTAGTTCTATTCTAAATGTGGTATGATGAATACTCGGAGGTGTCTCTCATGATTGTAGCGACGCTGGAAAGCGTATTGATATTAGATAAGGCAGAGCAGCTTGCAAAAGCGATTATCTGTTCAGATATAGCAGAAGACTATCGTAAGTGTTATAAAGAATTGCATGAAGATATGGAAGTTCAGACGTTAATTCAGCAATTTACAGCGATGAAAGAACGATATGAAGAAGTGCAACGTTTCGGTAAATACCATCCTGATTATACTTTCGTTTCGACGAAGATGAGGGAGTTAAAGCGTTCTGTAGACTTACATGATAAGGTTGCAGCTTTTAAACGAGTAGAAACAGCTTTGCAAAAGTTGTTAGATGAAGTTAGTGTAGCAATCGGTTCTGAGGTGTCTTCTTCCATCAAAGTTCCAACAGGAAATCCATTTTTTGATGCTGGTGGCTGTGGTGGCGGTTGTGGTACCGGCGGAGGTTGTGGCTGTAAAACGGGGTAAATTACCCCGTTTTTTAGAAGATAGAAGAAAACGTATACAGAGTTTGTCCTGTAATGTCATAAATTTCTGATTGGTTTTCATAAAATATAAAATATATGCTTTTAAAAGGAGAAGATGGAGAAGATTATGTTCGGGCAACGACAAAGTATGATTGTTTATTTACATTCATTGAAACATGCCAAGATTTTAAGGAAATATGGTAACATACATTACATATCAAAACGCTTAAAATACGCAGTAGTATATTGTGATATGGAACAAATTGAGCATATGATGCAAAAGTTGAACAAGCTTCCTTTTGTGAAGAAGATAGAACAGTCGTACCGCCCGTATTTAAAAACGGAATTTGAAAATTCACGTCCTGATCGGGCAAAAGAATACGATTATAGCTAATAGAAAAAATCCCCTGCAAATTTTAGCAGGGGATTTTTTTACTTGAAATAACAATTTATTTCATTGGAGGAATGAAATTATTCATTCGTAAAATACCAATTAAATGATTGAAAAACAGTTCTTTTTCTGGGAAAGTTGTGGATGGTTTTACCGTAAAGGTAGTCACTTTTCTTCCTAGTTGTTCTGCCGTTTCTTCAAATAAAATGACGCGTTTACTTTTTTTATTTTCAAGTACAGGAATGCCTTCACGACATATGTATAATGGTTGGAAATCACCAGTAGTAGTTGGTTTTAATATTACAACAAGTGAGCACACTTTTTTTTCATTTTTAATCGTTTCAAATTGTAACATATGTGTTATACGTTCTTGATTTGCTTTGGCAATTTCAAGTAATTCATATAAATCAGAGTAGCCTTCTCCGAGTTCTATAAAGCGTTGAATCATATTTTTTCCTCCTCTTTCTTTTACTGTACCATCTCACTTTTTAAATGAAAAGTAGACAAAGAAAAAAAACCCTGCAAAGCAGGGCCCTTCTTATACTAGCATGTACTAGTAAGAAGGAAAAGGGAGAGGAGAAACCGGAGGAAGAACTTATGGGGAAACGTAAGTCTTCTCCGCGGTTGGCAACAACATCGAAGGTGATGTTGTTATAATTATTTATGTCCAATCTAAATGAAGATATACATCATGAAATTAAATTTTATGTTTGGCTTTTTATTTTTCTTTTTTTTATTTTATGATAGGATAAAAAAGATAAAGTGAAACGAATATACATAATGGGTTCGTGTTAGCGCATGGTGAGATGAATACATAAAAATGCAGAGCGGTTATTTTAAGCCAAAGTTCTCCTATTGTTCATTGAGAAATGAATGGAAAATTTCATGGAATAGTATAGTTTGGTAGCGGTTACCGAATGGAGAAAGGTTTTCTATAATTGCTCGATAGATTGAAATAAAGGTAGTGACAACAGATGAGAGTAGTTTCAGGAAAATGTAAAGGGCATCCACTAAAAGCGGTGCCAGGTAATACAACACGTCCAACGACAGATAAAGTAAAAGAATCAATATTTAATATGATAGGTCCTTATTTTGATGGTGGTATCGCTCTTGATTTATTTGGCGGTAGTGGTGGTCTTGGAATCGAGGCTATAAGTAGAGGGATTGATAAAGCAATTTTTGTTGATCGAGATAATAAAGCGATAAAAGTAATCCATCAAAATTTAGAAAGTTGTCGAATACAGGAACAAGCTGAAGTATATCGAAATGATGCAGAACGTGCGGTAAAGGCTCTTATAAAACGTGAAATATCATTCGATCTTATATTAATTGATCCTCCATATAAAGATCAAAAAATTGTATCTTTAATTAGTGTGATGGATCAACATGGATTGCTACATAGAGATGGATTAATTATGTCAGAGCATGGTAATGATGTGGTTTTACCTGATTCTATAGGGAGTCTTGTAAAAGTAAGAGCTGAAAATTATGGGGTTACAGCAATATCGATTTATAAGTATGAAGGTGAGGGGACGGAATGACTAGTATAGCTATTTCTTCGGGAAGTTTTGATCCAATTACCCTTGGGCATCTGGATATTATTAAAAGGGGAGCAAAAGTATTTGATGAGGTATACGTAGTAGTTTTAAACAACTCGTCAAAAAAACCGTTCTTTTCAGTTGAAGAGCGCTTAGATTTAATTCGAGAAGCAACAAAGGATATCCCGAATGTAAAAGTAGATTCACATAGTGGACTATTAGTGGAGTATGCGAAAATGCGTAATGCAAACGCGATTTTGCGTGGGTTACGAGCGGTTTCTGATTTTGAATATGAGATGCAAATTACTTCTATGAATCGAAAATTAGATGAAAATATTGAAACCTTTTTTATTATGACAAATAACCAATATTCATTTTTAAGCTCGAGTATTGTAAAAGAAGTTGCGAGATATGGAGGAAGCGTAGTAGATCTTGTACCTCCTGTTGTAGAACGTGCTTTAAAAGAAAAGTTTCAAACCCCGTTAAAGTGAACGGGGTTTTTCTTTGTTGCTACGAAAAAATAATAAGATAACATATACATATAAACAAAATAAAGTAAAGATCGGTCCATAGTGTACAAAAGATGTCCAAATTTCTTGCAGTATAGAAGAATGATTCGATAAAAATACGGGGATATCTTTTTGCATAGGTGAAAAAGAGCTTACTTTTTCATAAAATGGTTTCCAAAATATAAAAGTAAAAATAGGAGCCAGAATACTTTGGATAATTCGTGCGAAAAAATAGGGCTTAAATCGGATGTCTGTTTCAGCTAATATGCTAGCAACTTGTGCCTGAATAGAAAGGCCGCTAAACGCTAAAATAAAGCTTGTTACCATAGCTTGCTGCAGGAGGGGTGTTTCATTTATTTGACTAATCATTTGGCTACCGAGTGTCATTTCAAAAATCCCTGATAAGATTGGAATACTAAATTCTGTAGTTAGTTGGAAGAATGATAAAATATGTTGCATAATAAAAGAAAGTGCTGCTGTAATATGAAATACAGTAATCATTTTATTTAAAACAGAGAATAAAATAATAAATCCACCAATCATAAGTAACGTTTGAATAGAAGAAACGATAGCGTCCCCAAGTAATTTTCCTAATGGTCTTTTTTCTTGCATGCGCGTCTCGTGTAGGACTGAAAAAGGGTTTTGAAAAGGACGTTTTTTAGTAGGATGTTGATACTTCGTGGAAATATTGTTATTGCCGTAAAAACGCATCAATAACCCGACGGCAAAGTTACTTAAATAATGTGCAGCAGCTAATACGATTCCTAATTTCGGATTATTGAAAAAACCGATTGAAACAGCTCCAAAAATAAAAAGTGGATTAGATGAGTTTGTAAAAGATACGAGGCGTTCTGCTTCGATTTGTGTTAGTTGATTACTTTTACGCAGTCTAGCGCTTAATTTGGCGCCAGCAGGGAATCCTGAAGCCATTCCCATTGCCCAAACAAATCCGCCTATCCCTGGAACGCGAAAAAGTGGTCGCATGAGTGGTTCTAATATAACACCTATAAATTTTACAACACCAATACTAATTAGAAGTTCTGCAATGATGAAAAACGGTAAAAGTGAAGGGAATACAACTTCCCACCATATATTTAACCCTCGAATGGAAGCTTGCAAAGCAGCTTGGGGGTGAAGTACAAGAGAAAAGGTTAAAAACAGTGTTGATATGGTAAGAAAAGCCGTTTTCCATTTTTCATACATGTAAGTAAATCCCCCTTTGTCCCAAAAAACGTTCATTTCAGTATACGTGGATACGTAGTGCATTTAGACCATAAGTATGAAAAAGGAATGAAAAAAATTAAAGGGTGAGAAAAATGAAAGAACCGAAAATTGGTTTAGCTCTTGGATCTGGGGGCGCAAAAGGGTTTGCACATATTGGTGTTATAAAAGTTTTAAGAGAAAATGGTATACCGATTCATATGATTGCAGGAAGTAGTATGGGGGCTTTAGTAGGTACGTTTTATGCAGCTAGCTCAAACGTTGAAAGGTTGTATAAACTGGCAAATGTTTTTAAGAGGAAATATTATTTAGATTTTACAGTTCCGAAAATGGGATTTATTGCTGGAAAACGTGTCAAAGATATGATTAAAATGTTTACATATAATAAAAATTTAGAAGAGTTAGATATCCCGACGGCTGTTGTGGCTACTGACATCTTGAAGGGGGAAAAAGTAGTTTTTACAAGTGGTCCTGTTGCAGAGGCTGTGAGAGCTAGCATATCTGTACCTGGAGTGTTTGTACCAGAAAAAATAGATGGACGATTATTGGTGGATGGCGGAGTGATTGATCGCATTCCAGTATCGGTTGTGAAAGAGTTAGGTGCTGATATTGTTATTGCTGTTGATGTATCCCCGATTAAAGTGAATGGAGAGGTTACATCTATTTATGATGTAATTATGCAGAGTATTGAAATTATGCAACATGAGCTAGTGATGAATCGACAAATTGCATCGGATTTAATGATGCGACCAGCTGTAGAACAATTTAGTTCACGTGCTTTTACAAACATTGAAGACATTATTCGAGTTGGAGAAGTAGAGGCGGAAAAACATGTTGCAAATATTTATTTATTAATTGAGCAGTGGAAGGAGAAACATAATGTTTAAGCGTTTTCGGTTTATATATGCAATTTTAATAGGGGTTATATTGGCGATGTTACTTGTTTACGTACGTTTACCGTATTATGTAACAAAACCAGGAATGGCGGCCAAATTAGAGCCTTACGTTCAAGTTGAAGGTGGAACGAAAGAATCCGGTGATTTTATGCTTGTTACGGTTTCAATGGGACCAGCAAATGTGGTGAATTTAATAGCGGCACAGTTTAATAAATACACACATATTTCGAAAGCGGAAGAAATATTGCAAAAAGGTGAGAGTGATGAAGAATATCAATTTCGCCAAAATTATGCGATGAAAGATTCGCAAAATGCAGCAATCTATAATGCATATAAACGTGCAAATCGTACTGTTTCTTTTGAAAATAAAGGTGTATTGGTTGCAGGAGTAGCGAAAGGGATGCCGTCAGAAGGAAAGCTTAAGCTTGGAGATGTCATCATAGCTGTCGACGGAAAAATATTTGAAAAGACGGAGCAATTTATTGAATATATGACAGGAAAAAAAGAAGGGGAAGCAGTAAATATTGAGTACAAGAGGAATGGAAAACAGTTAAAAGAAAATTTAAATGTAAAGACCATTCCGAATGGTAATGGGCGTGTTGGTATAGGGGTTTCTATCGTTACTGAAAGAGAATTAGTGGTAGATCCGAAAGTGAAAATTGATTCTCATGAAATAGGCGGACCATCGGCAGGCCTAATGTTTACATTAGAAATATATAATCAACTTGTGGAAGATGATTTAACAAGAGGGCATGAAATAGCTGGAACAGGGACGATAAATGAAAAGGGAGAAATTGGCCCGATTGGTGGTATTCAGCAAAAAGTGGTCGCTGCAAGTGATGCTGGTGCTGAAGTGTTCTTTGCGCCAAATGAAAAAGGTGCGGAGAAATCGAATTATAAAGATGCGCTTGCGGCTGCGAAAGATATTAAAACAAAAATGAAAGTTGTACCAGTTGATACGCTGGATGATGCATTGCTGTATTTGGAAAAAATGGGCGAGAAAAAATAAACCTCTCTGAAAAAGAGAGGTTTTTTATAGGAATTTTGCAGTTGTTTCATCGTAACGAATTGGATGGTGTGTTGCATCTTGTTTTAGTAGTTGTGTTCGTAATGGTTCTTGCATGATGGAGAAATATACAGAATTGGCTTTTCGCTCTATATGTAAAGTAGGATGGTCAAATGTTTTTGTATGGGTAAGGATGGGAAGTTCTATTTTTTTCTTGTTTTTTGAAAGGTAAGTTTGTCCTTTTTGTGACATGCCTAGTAGACGAATGTACGGTGCATGCTGCTCTATATTTGCGCTATGTATTTCTTCTTTTGTTGTATTTGTTAAAATGTGTGTACAAGCTCTTTGTAATCTAGTCCATGTATAGCGCTTCGTTTTTAATGCTTCCATGAATGAATGGAAGGAGGAACTGTTTTGGATTTTTGATAAAATACGATGCTCTAAACCTTCTTCTATTTCATATATAAGTCGTAAGTCTTCTGGAGACATCGTCATGAGTTTGTATTTGAAAAATGAAAAGTATTGTTCCCAATTATGTAATATCCCGTAGTTTTGTTTGTAACTTGCTAAAAGAGAAGCAGTCGCTTTTGGGATGAAAGGCTCAATTTCTGTAAAAGAACTATTTTCGCTAAAAAGTTGTTTACGAATACTAGTTGCGCTTGCAATATGTTGGTCGCTAAATGTTTCATCATGATAATGAGATGCGAATCTTTTTATCGTTTGTGCTTGCATAGAACTATTTTGTAAGAAAATTGATTTCATGTATTGGAATCCTAATATGTTATTCGGTTGTGACATGTCTATGTTTTTTTCGGATGGTAAAATGTGTAGGAAGGCTTCAGATGTAGCTTTTGCGTAACTGTTACCTGCATTCATAAATTGCTTTACAAGACGATTAAAAGTATCTTCTTCATTTTTTTGCACAGAGATGGTGTTATGAAAATTTTCAATCTCCCCATCTTCACTACCGAAACAAATTTCAGAAACACGCAGGGCGTTTAAAATAGAAATAGCGCCATTTGCAAAGGTTTCAGCCTTTTGTGTTGAGAAGGCGTATGGAAGCTCTACAACAAGGTCTACACCGCATGATAAGGCCATTTTGGTACGATACCATTTGGATATGAGTGCTGGCTCACCACGCTGTAAAAAAGGGCCACTCATAACAGCGATTGTAATATCAGCGTGTGTTAACTTTTTTGTTTGTTGCACATGATAATCATGACCGTTATGAAAAGGGTTATATTCAACAACAATACCACTGGCTTTTATGGTAATCTCTCCTTTCGATGTAGCATCTTTTTCAAAAACGTGATACTCTATATATTATTTACTATGATGACTTCATTATAGTGTAAAGAAAAAACATTGACAAATATAAAATGGCTAGCTATAATTTTGTTTGTTGCCTTGAGGTGATATGATATGAAATGGTCCATCCATCAATTGAATAAATTGAGAAATAAAGGATTGACATTGGATGAGATGGTAGATGTAAGTGAGCTACAAGAGGTCGAGAAAGATATTCGTGAAATTAATCCTGCTCATGTAACAGGAAGAGTTGATTTTGGCTCCGGTAAGTTTACGTTCCATCTACATATAACTGGAAGCATGGTTTTACCATGTTCTCGCTCTTTAGTAGATGTGACATTACCATTTGACATTAAAACAACTGAGGTGTTCCAAACTTCACAAGAAGAATTTGAAACTGAAGCTGAAATTCATTGTTTAGAAGGAGAAGTACTTGACTTACTGCCCGTAATCAAGGAAAATATACTTTTGGAGATTCCAATGCAAATTTTCAGTGATGATGTTTCTGGTGGAGCACCGATGCAAGGTCAAGACTGGCAAGTGATTTCGGAAGAAAACAAAGAAAAGACTGTTGATCCACGATTAGCAGGACTTGCAAAGTTTTTTGACAAATAATCGGAAGACTGGTTTAGGCCTTCATATGAAAATAACTATTTCTTTTAAGGAGGTGGGAAGAATGGCTGTACCTTTTAGAAGAACTTCTAAAACAGTAAAAAGAAAGCGTCGTACGCATTTCAAATTATCAGTACCTGGTATGGTAGAGTGCCCAAGCTGTGGTGAAGCGAAATTAGCTCACCGTGTATGTAAAGCATGCGGTACTTACAAAGGTAAAGAAGTAATCAGCAAGTAATTGCGGGAAAATAAACGTAGAAGATATCTTCTACGTTTATTTTTTTTGTCTTATTCTTTATTTGTTGTATTCTATCTTTTCTAGTAACTGCATATGCTTAATAAAAAATGCATAGGGAGGACTAGAGAGATGGCGACAACAAGACAAGATGCTTGGACTGATGATGAAGATTTGCTTCTGGCAGAAGTAGTACTCCGGCATATTCAAGAAGGTGGAACGCAATTATCTGCCTTTAAAGAAGTGGGAAGACATTTATCTCGTACACCAGCAGCATGTGGCTTTAGATGGAATTCTTACGTTAGAAAACAATACAAAGAACGTATTGAAGAAGCGAAGCAACTACGTAAAGTAGAAAATTATGAAGTAAAAGAGACAAAGGTAGTAGAGCCTACGTCAATTACATTGAATGATGTTATTGATTTCTTGCAAAATTATAAAGATGAAAACTCTTTAATGGTGTTGCAACAGCAAATTGAATCGTTACAAACAGAGAGAGAGAGTCTTTTGGAGCGATTATCAGTATATGAGGAAGAGTATAGAACATTGCTTGATTATATCGATCAAAAAAGAAGTGTAATGGTAGCAGAAAGAAATAGCGCTCGTTCGAATGGAAAATTAGAAAAGTTAAAGAAATAAAAAAACAGCTGCTATGTAGCTGTTTTTTTTATTTCTTATGCGGACTCTTCGTTTGTAACCGCATTCAAATTTGTTTCGGGGTTCCAAACATAAAAATCACCATCAGGTACTGATACAGGCTGGAAATTTAATTTATCCCAAAAACCAGCTGAATGGATACGTGCAATCGTTTTAATTGGGAACTGTAGCCCCTTCGCATAATTTACAAGCATTTCTCCGAATCCTTGTTTTTGGAAAGTTGGTAACACTTCAAGTTTATAGAGTTCTAGGTAAGTACCTGTAATTTCGAATGGTTCCCCGCCGTGCCTTTTCATATATAGACTCATACGTGCAATTAGTGATCCACCATAATAAATACCGTAAAATGGAGATTCACTATCGTTTTCAATAATGTTTGCCTGTAATTCTTCTAACATGGATAATTCTTGAGCTCCGCAACCTTTAAATTTTTTAAATTCGTCTAATGTTTTATAATTGATGAGCAAGCGCTCAACTTTTGGGAATCCCATAACATCACATCCTCTTCTTGTCTCGTTGAATGCAGAAAAGTAAAAATATTTATAATAATATTATAACTCATTTTTTTATTTTTATGAAGAAGATAGTATATTTCTTTTATTATTTTTTTGGGGATTTGCTAAACTAAGAGTAGAAGCATATTAATAGGTAGTATATACATATTGAAAGTAGAGGTTGCATTTGTTTGTTAAAGAGCAATGAAATTGTAAACTGTGTTCATGGAATTGAGAAAGATAAAGTGAAACTGTAATCGGTGGGATTTGTTCACCTTTAGTTAATTATGATTCCGCACCAATCAGGTGTTTGCGGGATAAAAAGGGGGAGGGAAAAGGGACTTGTGTATCGTATTTATATGAGTTCCTTGTGTGAAAATGAAAATTGGAGTTGTGGGACCAGGAGCTATCGGTCTGTTATATGCATTTTATTTACAAAAAAGTAATCAAGATGTTACGTTGTTTACAAGGACAGCTAAACAGGCTGAGGAATTGAATATAACGGGTGTAACTTGTATGAGGGAGGAAAAACGTGAAACCGTATTCCCACCTGTTTTGCCAATAGAAAATATGCTAGACAAGAAGCTAGACTATATATTTATTGCTGTTAAGCAATATCATATAACTGACATACTGCCTTTTGTGCGAGGGGAATCCTCATTAATCTTTTTGCAAAACGGAATGTCTCATCTTCATGCTATGCAGAAAATAGGGAATGAAAATATTGCAGTTGGGATTGTAGAGCATGGTGCAAAAAAAGAAGAAAGACATACCGTTTATCATACGGGGATAGGTGTAACGAAGTTTGGAATCGTGCACGGCCAGTCTATACATTTTGAAAAAATATTTAAGTGCTTTCCATTTCCTCATTTTCCGATTCAAATAGAAGATGATTGGAAGGATGTCATGCACAAAAAATTAGTAGTTAATGTATGTATCAATCCATTGACAGCGTTATTACAAATCCAGAACGGAGAGTTGATTACGAACCCGTTTTTTTATCGATTGATGGAGCAAGTATTTCAGGAAGTCGTTTTTCTTGTTAAAGAAGAAAAAGAAATGGTATGGAAAATGGTACGTCACGTATGTGAAAAAACGTCTCATAATACATCATCTATGCTGGCAGATGTAAGGGCGAATAGACAAACGGAAATTGGTGCGATTGTTGGATATGTATTAGAGGAAGCTAAGAAACAGCAACGATCCGTTCCGACACTTCAATTTTTGTTCGATGCAATAAAAGGATTAGAAGTAAAAGAATAAGTGTAATTCTTTGCTTTTACGTGCAACATTGACTACAATGTGGATTGGTGAGAGAACAGGATACGAAAGGAAGAATTATATGGAGATAAAAGAAATCTCTGTTCCGCAACAAGGTGTTGTAGCGGACTATATGAACGGTAAAAAAGAGATACAGTCGTGTTTTGACTATATGTTAACAGAAGATGCTTTTAAACAGCGTGTACATGATTTGCGTGAGAGGGAGTTTTTCCGCCAAGATTTAGTAGCGCATTTATTAGAATATAATACAAAATTACAAGCGGGAGAAGCTACGATTCAAAATGTAAAAGCGCTTGGAGAAGAAAATACATATGTTGTTATAGCTGGACAACAAGCTGGATTATTAACTGGACCACTTTATACAATTCATAAAATCATTTCAGTTTTACAGCTTGCGAGGGAAAAGGAAGAAAGTTTAGGTGTTAAAGTTGTTCCTGTTTTCTGGATTGCTGGTGAAGACCATGATATGGATGAAATTAATCATACTTTTGTAACGAAGAATAAAAAAATAAAAAAGACTATTTTTCATGATCGTAATCCGAAAAAGGCGAGTGCTTCAGAGTCCGAGCTTTCTTTGGAAGACTGTAGAAAGTGGATTGAAGAAATTTTCAAAACATACCCTGAAACGAATTTTACAAAGGATGTACTGCAATTTATTGATGATTCTTTGGGGGAATCGAATACGTATGTAGATTTCTTTGCCCATCTTATTATGAAAATGTTCGTGAATTCTGGTTTAATTCTTGTTGATTCACATCATCCTGAATTAAGAAAATTAGAAGTGCCGTTTTTTAAGCAAATTATAGGTAAGTATAAAGAAGTACAAGAGGGGCTTCATAACCAACAGGAAATAATTAAAGAATTAGGATATAAACCGATTATTGAAACAAAGTATAATGCAGTACATATATTTATGGAAATTGATAATGAGCGAGTGTTACTTGAAAACGATCAAGGGAAGTTTGTAGGGAAGGATGGAGCGTATTCCTTTTCATATGAGGAATTGATGGAAGAGATGGAAAGAAGCCCGGAACGCTTTAGTAATAATGTTGTAACGCGCCCTCTTATGCAAGAGTATCTATTTCCTACGCTCGCGTTTATTGGAGGACCAGGGGAATTAGCTTACTGGAGTGAATTGCAACAAGTTTTCCATACGATTGGTTTCCAAATGCCGCCTGTCGTTCCGCGTATTACAATCACTTATGTAGAGAGGGATATAGCGACAGATTTATACGATTTGCAATTGCAAGACAGTGATCCGTTTTTAAATAACGTAGATAAGTTGCGTGAAAACTGGTTATCTAATCAAATAGAGGAACCGATAGATGATCGATTTGTAGAGGCGAAAAAAGAAATAATTGATATCCATACGTCATTACAACAGTTTGTGAAGAAAATAGATCCTGGATTAAGTGCGTTTGCAGGGAAAAATGAATTCAAAATTAATGAACAAATTGAACTGTTGGAAAGAATGTTGAAAAGAAATGTTGAGAAAAAACATGCAGTACAGCTAAATAAATTCCGTCGCATACAATTTGCACTTCGTCCATTAGGGGCGCCGCAAGAGCGTGTGTGGAATGTATGTTACTATTTAAATCAGTTCGGTTTGGATTTCGTTGATCGTGTAATGGCAGAAACGTTTTCTTGGGACGGAAAACATCATGTTATAAAACTATAGAATCTTGCTCTTAGGAGCAGGATTTTATTTTTGTTCTGTTGAATTTACTGTGAAGTGAAATTTTTCTGAATTATTAATTTTAAAAACGGTGAATATCGTAATTATGCAGGATACTTAAATATATGACAAAATAGCACAAAATGTAAACGTATTATCATCTTTTTCGACAGTTTTTTATTTAAATTCCCGCAAAAGATGATAAAATTTAGTATATAATAAAAGAAAATAGCGATTTGTATAGTATGCTGCCTTTGTAGGCAAGTTAAATGAGTCGTTCTTTCATAGTATTTCGTTCTCTAATCGTGAAATATGCGTTTGGAGGAGGAGATGCATTCAACATAATTAATTGGAAAAAGAGTAGGTGCAACAATGTTTAAACACGTAACAGTACTTTTGAAGGAAACAGTAGACGGCTTAGATATAAAGCCAGGTGGTACATATGTAGATTGTACACTGGGGGGAGGAGGACATAGTTCTTATTTATTATCCCAATTAACTGAAGGTGGAAGATTAATCGCGTTTGATCAAGATGAGATAGCGATTCAAAATGCGAAAGAAAGATTCTCTTCATACGGTGAGCAGTTCATAACAGTAAAGAGTAATTTCCGTTATTTATCTGAAAAACTACAGGAATTAGGTATAACAGAAGTAGATGGTATTTTATTTGATTTAGGTGTTTCATCCCCACAATTAGATACACCAGAGCGTGGCTTTAGTTATCATCATGATGCACCGTTAGATATGCGGATGGATCAAGATGCCCCATTAACAGCATATGATGTTGTAAATAGCTGGTCATATGAGCAACTTGTAAGAATTTTCTTCCAGTATGGTGAAGAGAAATTTTCAAAACAAATAGTAAGGAAAATTGAAGCGTATCGTGAGAATAAAGCTATTGAAACGACAGGAGAATTAGTAGAACTAATTAAAGAGGGTATTCCAGCTCCTGCTCGTAGAACGGGTGGACATCCTGCGAAGCGAGTGTTCCAAGCAATCCGTATTGCGGTAAATGATGAATTGAAAGTGTTTGAAGAAGCGTTGGAATCTGCAATTGAGATGGTCAAGCCGGGTGGAAGAGTTAGTGTTATAACATTCCATTCTTTAGAAGACCGTATTTGTAAAACGACGTTTAAGCGAAATAGTACAACGCCACAATTGCCACCAGGATTACCGATTATTCCTGATGAATTTAAGCCGAAATTAAAGCTTATTACAAGAAAACCGATTTTACCTTCTGATATAGAGTTAGAAGAAAATAATCGAGCGCGTTCTGCGAAATTGAGAATCGCTGAAAAACGATAAAAAGGGGAGAGAGGTATGAGTAACTTAGCTGTAAAGTACAAACAACAAGCGCAAGAAGAGGTACAGATTCAAACGCCCCCACAGCAGATGGTTCAGCCAAAAGCTAAAGCGAAGATTACAAGAATCGAAAAACTGTTGTATGTAGCATTTATTGGCTTTTTATTGTATGCCTGTGTAGCGTTTATTGGAAATAAAGCAGGCCTTTATCAAGTTAATGTAGAAGCAGCGACGATAGAACAAAAAATTGTACAGCAGCAAAAAGAAAATCAAGAGTTACAGGCTGAAGTAGAGAAGTTAAGTCGCTATGAACGAATCGCTGAAGTTGCAAAAAAACACGGGCTAGAAATTAATGCGAATAATGTGAAGGGCCTCAAATAAGGCAATAGGTGTGAAGGGAAAATGAAGAGAAATATGACTAAATTTCATACCAATAAGGGAGCAGGGTATTTTATGATTTTATTCCTCCTGCTCTTTTTGCTATTGTTAGCCCGATTTTTTTACATACAAGCGACAGGAACAGTGCATAATCAGGATTTGGATAAACTTGCTCAGCAAAAACATAGTAAAAAAGGAGTTCTAGAAGCAAATCGCGGGACGATTTATGATCAAAACGGTCATGTGTTAGCGCAAGATGCAAACTCTTATAAACTTGTAGCGGAACTAAAAGGTGCGAATCATGTTGAAAATAAAGAGGATACTGCAAAGAAAATTGCGGGAGTACTCGGAAAAGATGAAGAGAAGATTTTAGCCACGTTAAATAAAAAAGATAAAAGTCAAGTCGAATTTGGAACACTAGGTAAAGATTTGACGAAAGAACAGAAGGAACAAATAGAAGCATTGAAATTGCCAGGCATATCTTTTATTACTGAAAATGCAAGAGTGTATCCGAACGGTGATTTTGCATCTTACGTTATAGGGCATGCTAAACCGAATGAAGAGGGAACGTCGGTAGGGCAATTTGGTATAGAAAAAAGTTTAGATAAATATTTAAGTGCTTCTAACGGGAAAGTATCTTATACAGGTGATCGTAAAGGAGTGTCTCTTGACGGTGGGAAAGTGAACGTAGAGGCACCTAAAAACGGAGATAACGCGTATTTAACGATAGATCAACGTATTCAAAGTTATTTAGAAGATGCGATGAAAGCTGCAAGTAAGCATTATGAACCAGAAAATTTAATAGGGATTGTTGCGGACCCAAAAACAGGGAAAATATTAGCGATGTCTAGTAAACCTAGTTATGATCCAAATGATCGCCAAATTGAATATTTCTTCAATGATGCAATTGCAAATGCATTTGAACCGGGATCAACAATGAAAATTTTCACGCTAGCGGCAGCGATTAATGAAGGTGTGTATAAAGGACAAGATTATTATCAGTCTGGTACATATCAAGTCGGAAACCGAAAAATAAAAGATCATAACGGCGGTGCTGGATGGGGATCTATCACATTTGATGAAGGGGTAGAGCGCTCTTCCAACGTAGCGTTTGCAATTTTAGGGGATCAAAAACTTGGCCCAGAACGATTCCGAAAATATATTCATAGTTTTGGATTAGATGAAAAAACGAACATTGATTTACCTGGTGAAGGTTCAAATACCATTGTATTCGATCAGCAAATACAGCAAGTAACAACAGCTTTTGGACAAGGTTCTACTGTAACGCCAATACAGCTTGTACAAGCTGCAACTGCTATTGCAAATGATGGGAAAATGATGAAGCCTTATACAATTGATAAAATTGTAGATCCAATAACAGGCGAAGTAAAATTAGAACATAAGCCAGAGGAAGTGGGAAAACCTGTTACGAAAGAAACAGCAGCGCAAGTAAGACAGTTATTAGAACGCGTTGTTACATCGCCGAAAGGAACAGGAACTGCTTATAAAGTTGATGGGTATTCAGTTGGTGGTAAAACAGGGACAGCGCAAATTCCGGATGGAAAAGGTGGCTATATGACAGGAAGAGAGAATTACATATTCTCATTCTTAGGGATGGCACCTATGGACGATCCGCAACTTGTTGTATATGTAGCTGTAAAACAGCCGAAATTGAAAGATGATGAGAATGGCGCACAGCCTTTAGCTGATATTTTTAAATATGTAACCAAAAATAGTTTAGAGTATTTAAAGATTAAGCCAAATGAAATAAAAGACCCGAAAAAATATGTGAAAGAACAACAAACTGTCGTTCCGGATGTAACAGGGAAAACGATGGAAGAAGCGAAAAAAGCAATTGATAAAGCAAAACTTCGTCCAATCGTATTAGGCGAAGGAAAAGTGCAGCAGCAAGTGCCAAAAGCAACTGAGCAAACATTAAAAGGTGACCGAGTCTTCTTAGTAGGAGATAAACCTACAATGCCAAATATACAAGGTTGGGCACTGCGTGATGTTATGAATTTAGCAAAAACATTAAAGCTTAACCTAAAACCTACTGGTACGGGATACGTAACCGAACAAAGTGTGCCAGAAGGAACATTGTTGCAACCTGGTACAGAGCTAGGTGTAACACTTGTACCGCCACTTGAACCACAACAAGAAGCAGAAAAACCGTAATGGTAAAAGAGAAGAAGTTCTAATTAAATAAGTACAAGCATATATTGGAACAAGCTAGGCGTAAGGGAGGCTTGTTCCAATATGCGTGTATCAAATGTAACAGTTAGAAAACGACTTATTTTTATACTCATATCAGGTATACTTATTTTCACTATCATCGATATTCGTCTTGGATATGTGCAATTTTTTCTTGGCAATATGTTAACGGATCGTGCGAAGGATTCATGGAGTCGTAATATTACTTTTGAACCTGAACGTGGGAAGATTTTAGATCGAAATGGTGTGGAACTTGCTACGAATAAAAGTGCTCCAACTGTCTTTGTTGTACCGAGGCAAATTGAAAAACCAGCAGAGACTGCAGAGAAGTTAGCTGCAGTATTAGGTGTGGAAAAAGATGAGATTTATAAGAGAATTACAAAAAAAGAATCGATTGTAAGGTTAGATAAAGGCGGAAGAAAAATATCACATGATAAAGCGAAAGAGGTACGAGGATTAAGTTTGAAAGGTGTTTATATCGCAGAGGACTCTATCCGGTACTATCCATTTGGCAACTTTTTATCACACGTATTAGGGTTTGCTGGTAGTGATAACCAAGGTCTTATGGGACTAGAAAAATATTATGATAAAGAGCTAAATGGTGATGAAGGACATGTGCGTTTTTTTGCAGATGCAAAAGGACAAAGGATGCCTAATGTTGGCGATGATTTCAAAAAACCAGAAGCTGGTTTGAATTTAGGCTTAACAATTGACGCACGTATTAATAGAATTATGGAAAGAGAAATGAATATTGCGGAGTCGACATATAATCCAGATGGTATGATTGCGATTGCAATGAATCCGAAAAATGGTGAAATTTTAGGTATGTCGAGTCGGCCGAGCTTTGATCCAGCAGATTTTCAAAGTGTTTCTCCAGAAGTGTATAATAGAAATTTACCTGTATGGAGTACGTATGAGCCTGGTTCAACATTTAAGATCATTACGTTAGCCGCAGCCTTGAATGAAAATTTAGTAGACTTAGAGAAAGATACGTTTTATGATGATGGAGCAGCTGAAGTGGGTGGAGCTAGATTGAAATGCTGGAAAGCGGGAGGCCATGGTAGCCAAACGTTTTTAGAAGTAGTTCAAAACTCTTGTAACCCAGGATTTATCGAACTTGGTGATCGTCTTGGTAAAGACCGATTGTTTAAATATATTCGTAATTTCGGCTTTGGACAGAAAACCGGAATTGATTTGCAAGGTGAAGGTAGTGGGATTTTATTTAATTTAGATAAAGTTGGTCCAGTCGAGCAAGCAACTACTTCATTTGGTCAAGGAGTTTCTGTAACACCAATTCAACAAGTAGCAGCAGTAGCAGCGGCTGTAAATGGTGGGACATTGTATCAACCGTATATAGCTAAGGAGTTTATTGATCCGAAAAATAATCAAGTTGTAAGTAAAAAGACACCTGTGGAAAAAAGAAAAGTTATTTCCAAGGAAACTTCAGAAAAAGTTCGGTATGCATTAGAGAATGTTGTAGCAAAGGGATCTGGTAAAGGTGCTTTCATTGATGGGTATCGTGTAGGTGGAAAAACAGGTACGGCTCAAAAGGTGAAAGATGGTAAATATTTAGAGAATAATTATATAGTATCTTTTATCGGTTTTGCTCCAGCAGATGATCCGGAAATTGTTGTCTATGTTGCTGTTGATAATCCGAAAGGTGTAACGCAATTTGGTGGAGTAGTAGCAGCTCCAATTGTTGGGAATATTCTTCGGGATGCACTTCCTGTTATGGGAGTGAAACCGAGACAAGAACAAGTTGAGAGAGAATATAAATGGGGCGATACACCAACTGTGGAAGTTCCGAATTTAATTGGTATGAAAAAGAAAGACTTACAGACACAACTCGTCGATTTGAAGCTTGATATAAGTGGAGACGGGGAGAAAGTAATTAAACAATCGCCAGAAGCAGGAGCTAAAGTGAAAGAAGGCTCAAAAATTAGAATTTACTTCGGGAATTAAAGGTAACCTAGTACGTTTTATGGTACAATTGGTGGAAGTGAGTTCTTTATAGAAGAGTTACTTAATTTGAGGCTGTAAGAGCCTCAATTATAAATAGGTCTATTTATTAGACACAGTAGCACTTACCTCCTATTTTATATAATTAGGAGGTAACGTGTTGCTTATTAAAAAAGAGATAAATACACAATGTAGAGAGGGTTTAGTGAAATGAAGTTGCATACACTTTTATCATGTTTGCATGATTTTCCAGTTGTTCCAAAAGAAAATCCAGAAATCACATCTATAGAAGCTGATTCACGTAAAGTGAAAGAGGGAAGCTTATTTGTATGTATGAAAGGATATACGGTTGATAGCCATGATTTTGCTAAGCAAGCAGCGGCACAAGGAGCGGCTGCTATTGTTGCGGAAAGACCAATTGATGTTGACGTTCCAGTTGTACTTGTGAAAAACACTTTTCGTTCGTTAGCGGTTTTAGCTGATTATTTTTATGGTCAACCAACACACAAGTTACATTTAATCGGAATTACAGGTACAAATGGAAAGACAACAACATCGCATATTATGGATGAGATTATGCGCGCACATGGTCATAAAACAGGGCTAATTGGAACGATTAATATGAAAATCGGTGATGAAACATTTGAGGTGAAAAATACAACACCAGATGCACTAACACTTCAACACACATTTTCAAAAATGGTTGAGCACGGTGTAGATAGTACAGTAATGGAAGTTTCGTCACATGCTTTAGATCTTGGTCGTGTACACGGATGTGATTACGATGTAGCAGTGTTTACAAATTTAACACAAGATCATTTAGACTATCATAAAACGATGGAAGAATATAAACATGCAAAAGGGTTGCTATTTGCACAACTTGGCAATAGTTATAATCATAATCGTGAAAAGTACGCGGTACTGAATAACGATGATGCTGTAACTGCGGAATATATGAGAAGTACTGCGGCAACTGTTGTAACGTATGGAATTGATACAACAAGTGATATTATGGCCAAAGATATCGTTATGACGAGTGGCGGAACTACATTTACGCTTGTAACACCGTATGAAAGTGTAAATGTTACGATGAAATTGATTGGGAAATTTAATGTATATAACGTACTAGCGGCAACAGCGGCAGGACTTGTTTCTGGTGTAAGTTTAGAAACGGTTATTGATGTAATAAAGCAACTAGCTGGAGTTCCAGGACGTTTTGAAGTAGTTGATGGTGGACAAAATTATACAGTTATTGTGGATTATGCACATACACCAGATAGCTTAGAAAATGTATTAAAAACAGCAAAACAGTTTGCAAAAGGCGATGTATATTGTATCGTCGGTTGTGGCGGAGATAGAGATCGAACAAAGAGACCAATCATGGCAAGTGTTGCAACAAAATATGCAACTCATGCAATTTACACTTCAGATAATCCAAGAAGTGAAGAGCCAGGGGCTATTTTAGATGATATGGTGCAAGGTGCAAATGGGAATAATTATGAAGTAATTATTGATAGAAAAGAAGCGATATACCATGCAATTACTAATGCGAAAGCTGAAGATATCATCATTATTGCTGGTAAGGGTCATGAAACGTATCAAATTATTGGTAAAGAAGTTCATCATTTTGACGATCGTGAAGTCGCTAAAGAAGCAATTACAGAGCGTTTAAACAACGAAGAGTAACAACGTGAGAGGAGGACTACATGTGCTTGAGCAAGGTTTATTAGTAACGGCTGGGGTAGCATTCTTAATTTCTGTTGCCCTTTCGCCATTATTTATTCCATTTTTAAGGAAATTAAAGTTCGGACAGAGTATTCGTGATGAGGGACCAAAGTCACATCAAAAAAAATCAGGGACACCTACAATGGGTGGTATTGTCATATATGTATCGATGATGGTAACTTCACTTATTATGGCGATTAAGTTTAATCATTTAGGTGCAGAGGTTTCGTTATTATTATTAGTGACATTTGGTTACGGATTGATTGGATTTTTAGATGACTACATAAAGGTAGTTAAGAAGAGAAATCTTGGTTTAACATCAAAACAAAAATTAGTAGGTCAGCTTGTTATTGCTATTGCGTTCTTTTTAATTGGAAAAGGGCAAGCGTTCCACACATACATCATGATTCCGGGAACAGATGTTAAGTTTGAATTAGGTTGGGCATATTTTGTACTTGTATTATTTATGCTTATTGGTGGATCAAATGCAGTTAACTTAACTGACGGTTTAGATGGTTTATTATCAGGAACAGCTGCTATTGCATTTGGAGCGTTTGGTATTATTGCAGTAGCGCAAGAGCAATTTGGAGTAGCGATATTCTGTATGGCAGTTGTAGGAGCTGTACTTGGATTTTTAGTATTCAATGCAAATCCAGCGAAAGTGTTTATGGGAGATACAGGTTCCTTAGCTTTAGGTGGAGCGATTGCAGCTGTAGCGATTTTATTAAAACAAGAATTGCTACTTGTAATCATTGGTGGAGTATTCGTAATGGAGACTTTATCTGTTATTATTCAGGTCATTTCTTTTAAAACAACAGGAAAACGTGTCTTTAAAATGAGTCCATTACACCATCATTATGAATTATGTGGTTGGTCAGAGTGGCGTGTTGTTGTGACATTTTGGTCTGTAGGATTTTTATTAGCTGTGTTAGGAATTTATATCGGGGTGTGGATGTAATTGAAAACTGTAACTGAATTTCAAAATAAAAATATTCTTGTATTAGGCATTGCAAAAAGTGGTTATGCAGCAGCTACGCTGTTACAAAAATTAGGGGCAAATGTTATTGTAAATGAAGGAAAGCCTTTAGCGGATAATGTACTTGCTGCAGAATTACAAGCAAAAGGAATGGACGTTGTATGCGGTGGTCATCCTTTAGAATTGTTAGAGAGAAATATCTCTCTTGTTGTAAAAAATCCAGGAATCCCGTATTCTAATCCAATATTAGTTGCTGCGAAAGAAAAGCAAATTCCAATTGTTACGGAAGTTGAATTAGCATATCGTATTTCAGAAGCGCCATTTGTTGGGATTACAGGGTCTAACGGTAAAACGACGACGACAATGATTACATTTGAAATGCTAAAAGAAGGACAAAAGCATCCTGTAATTGCAGGGAACATAGGAACTGTAGCGTGTGAAGTAGCACAGGATGCAAAAGAAAATGAAGTTGTAGTTACAGAACTTTCATCGTTCCAACTGATGGGAGTAGAATTGTTCCAACCTAAAATTGCTGCATTTTTAAATTTATTTGAGGCCCACTTAGATTATCACGGGACGAAGAAGGAATATGGTTTAGCAAAAGCAAATATTTTTAAAAACCAAACAGAAAATGATTATAGTGTAATAAATGCAGATGATGCGGATGTGATGGCTTTATCTGCTTATAGTAAAGGGCAAAAAGTACTATTCTCGACAACGAAAGAAATTGAAGATGGTGCGTGTATAAAAGAGAATGCTCTTTGTTTTAAAGGTGAAAAAGTTGTTGAAATAGGCGATATCGTTTTACCTGGTCAACATAATTTAGAAAATATTTTAGCAGCGATGAGTATCGCAAAATTATTGGGTGTTTCTAATGAAGCGATTACGGCGGTGTTAAAACGTTTTACAGGTGTAAAACATCGTTTAGAATATGTAACAACTATTAACAATCGTAAGGTTTATAATGACTCAAAAGCAACGAATATGTTAGCGACTGAGAAAGCTTTATCTGCGTTTACACAACCGATTGTGTTATTAGCAGGTGGACTTGATCGTGGAAATGAATTCGATGATTTAATTCCGTATTTCAAAAATGTAAAAGCAATTGTGACATTTGGACAAACAGCTCAAAAATTAGTAAGAGCTGCAGAAAAAGCGGGATTAGATGCAATTGAAAGTGTAGATACTTTAGATGAAGCGGTAGTGAAAGCTTATGCTCATTCTACAGATGGTGATGTAATTCTTCTTTCTCCAGCATGTGCAAGCTGGGATCAATTTAAAACATTTGAAGAAAGAGGAGACATTTTTATACAAGCTGTGCATAAACTTATATAAAGTAAATCAAAACATCAGTAGGCTAACACCTACTGATGTTTTGTTACATAGGGCAAAAGTTTCTGCCTAAAGAGGTGGTGTTTATGGGTAATGAAGAAAACGCCTGATTTTATTCTCATCATCGTTACACTTGCGTTGTTAACAATCGGAATGGTTATGGTGTATAGTGCGAGTGCGGTTTGGGCCTCTTATAAAATGGGGGACTCATTCTTTTTTGCAAAAAGGCAATTGCTATTTGCAAGTATCGGTGTAGTGGCTATGTTTTTAATTATGAAAATTGATTATTGGGTGTGGCGTACGTATTCAAAAGTAATTTTGCTAGTTTGCTTCATTCTTCTTATTCTTGTTCTTGTTCCTGGGGTAGGACTTGTTCGAGGAGGAGCGCGAAGTTGGATTGGAATCGGGGCATTTTCCATTCAACCGTCAGAATTTATGAAGTTTGCGATGATTATTTTCTTAGCAAAATTTTTAGCGGAACGACAAAAATTAATTACCTCTTTTAAACGTGGTTTACTACCAGCTCTTAGTTTTGTATTTCTTGCTTTTGGGATGATTATGTTACAGCCAGATCTTGGCACAGGAACGGTAATGGTTGGGACATGTATTATTATGATATTTATCTCGGGAGCAAGGGTCTTTCACTTTGCAATGTTTGGTTTGCTTGGTGTAGCAGGATTTGTAGGGCTAATTGCATCAGCACCGTATCGAATGAAACGTATTACATCATATTTAGATCCGTGGTCAGATCCGCTTGGAAGTGGATTTCAAATTATTCAATCGTTACTCGCAATTGGACCAGGTGGATTATTCGGGCTTGGACTTGGACAAAGTAGACAAAAGTTTCTTTATTTACCTGAACCGCAAACAGACTTTATATTTGCGATCTTATCCGAGGAATTAGGTTTTATTGGTGGTTCATTTGTGTTATTATTATTTAGTCTATTATTATGGCGTGGGATTCGTATAGCTTTAGGAGCGCCAGATTTATATGGTACGTTTTTAGCAGTAGGTATTGTGGCGATGATTGCGATTCAAGTAATGATTAATGTTGGTGTTGTAACAGGATTGATGCCTGTAACAGGTATTACTTTGCCGTTTTTAAGTTATGGTGGATCAAGTTTGACATTAATGTTAATGGCAGTAGGTGTATTATTAAATATAAGTCGCCATTCTCGCTACTAAACCCTGTTTTATAAGACAGGGTTTTTCGTATGTGCGCGAAGAAACATGATGTATATAGAAATAAATACGACTGAAATAAGAAAAGAGAAGCGGAGGAGTTAGTAGTGCGTGTATTAGTAAGTGGTGGGGGCACTGGAGGTCATATTTATCCGGCTCTTGCTCTAATAAGAGAAATAAAAAAATTAAATCCGGAAGCAAGGTTTTTATATATTGGTACGGAGAGTGGATTAGAGAGCACAATCGTTCCAAAAGCAGGCATACCGTTTCAATCTATTGTTATAAGTGGATTTAAGCGTAAAATATCGTTAGATAACGTGAAAACGGTGATGCGTTTCCTAAAGGGTGTACAAGATAGTAAACGATATATTCGTCGTTTTAATCCGGATATTGTAATTGGAACGGGTGGATATGTATGTGGACCAGTTGTATATGCTGCAGCAAAATTAGGTATTCCAACCATTGTACATGAACAAAATAGTGTACCTGGTGTAACGAATAAATTTTTAAGCCGCTATGTTGATAAAGTTGCGGTTTGTTTTGAAGCGGCTATAGAACATTTTCCACAGTCAAAAGTGGTGATGACAGGAAATCCAAGAGCATCAGAAGTAATGGATCAGAATGGAATGAAAGGAAAACGTTCAGTAGGTTTATCTCTTCCTAAAAAATCGGTACTTATTTTTGGTGGAAGTCGTGGGGCTAGACCGATTAATGATGCTTTCGTAGAGGCAATTGAACAGTTTGGAAATAAAAGTTACGAAATATTGTATGTAACAGGTGAAGTTCATTATGATAAAGTGATGGAAGCAGTGAAGCAAAAAGGGAATCCGAATAATGTTATTATTAAACCTTTCATTCATAATATGCCAGAGGTACTTACAGGTGTAGATCTTGTTGTTTCAAGAGCGGGGGCAACAACACTTGCAGAATTAACCGCGTTAGGTAAGCCAAGTGTGTTAATACCGAGTCCTTACGTAACAAATAACCATCAGGAAAAGAATGCACGTTCTGTTGTCGATAAAGGAGCAGCAAAAATGTTGCTTGAAAAAGATTTAACAGCAGAAACGCTTATTCGTGATATTGATGAGATTTTATTAGATGCACAAACATTACAAAATATGAAGCTGGCTGCGGGGCAATTAGGTATTCCAGATGCAGCAAATAAGCTGTATGAAGTAATGAATAAGCTTGTAAAAAAATAACGTTAGGTGAACGCCCTGCATACTACTGTAATAAGGATACTTAGTATGGGGGAGATTGTTTATGGAGCAATTAGTAAATGAGCTTATAGAAGCAAATGTTGGTCGCGTGTTAGTGAATGAAGCGTTAGCGCGTTATACCACTATGAAAATAGGTGGACCAGCTGATATTTTAATTGTGCCAAAGCATGTTGCCAGTATTGAAAAAACGTTGCAGTTAGTAAAAAAATATAAAACCAAGTGGACTGTAATTGGTCGGGGTTCGAACCTTCTTGTATCTGATCTAGGTATAGAAGGTGTCGTTATTCGTTTAGGAGAAGGATTAGACCACTTAGAAGTCGAAAAACATAGAGTAAGAGTTGGTGGTGGGTATCCCCTTATTAAATTATCAACTTTACTTAGTCGTCAAGGGTTATCCGGCCTGGAATTTGCCAGTGGTATTCCAGGAAGTGTTGGTGGTGCAGTGTATATGAATGCAGGAGCACATAAATCGGATATATCAAACATATTATCAAAAGCTCTTATTTTGTTTGAAAACGGAACAATTGATTGGTTAACACATGAAGAAATGGAGTTTTCCTATCGTACTTCTGTATTGCAAACGAAACGTCCTGGTATTGTTTTGGAAGCTGAGTTTCAATTGCAGGTAGGAGAGCGTGAGGGAATCGTAAGCGTCATGCAAAAGAATAAAGACTACCGCCGTGAAACACAGCCGTGGAATCATCCTTGTGCAGGAAGCATATTTCGGAATCCAATCCCATACTTTGCAGGAGACTTAATAGAAAAGGCGGGGCTTCGTGGTTATCAAATAGGCGGAGCTCAAATTTCTGAAATGCATGGGAATTTTATTATTAATACTGGGGGAGCCAGTGCGCAAGATGTCTTATCTTTAATTGCATTAATAAAACAAACAATCAAGGATAAATTTGGCGTAGAAATGCATACAGAAGTAGAAATCATTGGAAGATAACGGTTATTCGTTCCGCTCATTATCATTTATGTTATAATAAGAAGATAAGAACGGCATGAGGAACATGCCGTTTTTTATGTTACGTAGGGGGATCGTACATGAAAAATAGTAAAGTGATTAAACTACAGGATCGTGTACCAAAGTTAAAAAATCAACAGAAGAAAAACAAGAAAAATGTTAATCATCGGTTGATTCTATACATATCAATTTTATTTTTATTAGTGCTCTTTTTAATTTATTTTCGGTCTCCGCTAAGCAATATCAAAAAGATAAGTGTGTTTGGAAATCATTATATGACAGATGAACAAGTGATGAAGGAATCAGGTGTGACGTATGATACAAGTTATTTCCGAGTGACAGCACATAAAGCAGAAGAAAACCTAACGAAACGAAAAGAAATTAAAGCGGTAAATGTAAAAAAACGTTTTCCAAATAAAATTGATGTTCATATTGAAGAATATTTAACGATTGGTTATATAAACAAAGATGGGAAATTACAACCGTTACTAGAGAACGGGAAAACACTTGATGTACTTCCGAACGGAAAACTTCCTGTTGCAGCGCCAATTTTTGAACCTTTTAAAGAGGAGAAAATGAAGGAGTTAATTGCTGAGCTTGAAAAATTAACACCAACGATTTTAAGGTCTATTTCTGAAATCCGTTATTCACCGACGAATGCGAATGAAGATCACCTTACTTTATATATGAACGAAGGGTACGAAGTGAGCACTACGATTCAAAATTTCGCAAAGCGTATGGAAGCTTATCCGCTTATCTTAAAAACAATTGAGCCGGGTAAAAAGGTATTAATTGATTTAGAAGTAGGGGCATATACGAAAGAATTAGGAGCGGAAGAAAAAAAAGAATAGAACGATAGTTTTTACTACGTTCCTATAGAAAAAACAAAACGAATGTTCTGTTGAATGCATCTGAATTTACAAGAATGGTTCATTTGATGAAAAAGATGTAAAAATTCTTAGATTCATACTAGGATTGGTACAAGTTTCACTTTTCTATGAGTACATCTTAGTGTAGACTTATACTTGGCGGTAATCTTTACACTTGAAATAGAATTATTTCAAGATAAGCAGTTATTCACAGTTTACTGCGATATTCTTAAATGAATGTTAAATAAAAATAAGAAAAATATAGGGTTAAAAAAGGGAAACGTATAAAGACGTTGAATATTTTTCTTATAAATAGTAAAGTTGCGATTGTTGTTCCATATATTGAGTTGTATGGTATAAATAAAGAAGGAGGTGCCAAAGAATGAACAGCAATGAAATATATGTTAGTCTTGACATCGGTACATCCAATGTTAAAGTCATCATTGGTGAAATGGTTAATGACAGCTTAAACATTATTGGTGTTGGAAATGTAAAATCAAATGGTTTAAAGAAGGGATCGATAGTTGATATAGACGAGACTGTTCGATCAATTAAAAAAGCAATTGAACAAGCTGAGCGCATGGTGGGAATCCACATTGAGCAAGTTGTAGTAGGCGTCAATGCAAACCAGGTACAACTACTTCCTTGTCACGGAGTAGTCGCTGTTTCAAATGAAGATCGTGAAATCGGGAATGAAGATGTCTTACGCGTTCTAGATGCAGCACAAGTTGTGTCAATTGCTCCAGAACGTGAGTTTATTGATGTGGTACCTCGACAGTTCATCGTAGACGGTCTTGACGAGATTAACGATCCACGCGGGATGATCGGTGTAAGATTAGAAATGGAAGGTACACTTATAACAGGCTCGAGAACTTTACTACATAACCTACTTCGTTGTGTAGAAAAAGCAGGTCTTGAAATAGTTGATATTTGTCTTCAACCTTTAGCGGCTGCAACAGTTGCTATATCTTCAGATGAAAAACATAGAGGAGTAGCCCTTGTTGATATGGGGGGAGGATCTACAACCTTATCTATTTTTAAAGATGGAGAGTTACAAGCAACGAGCGTATTACCGTTAGGTGGAGACCATATAACGAAGGATATTGCGATTGGGTTGAAAACTTCAACAGAAAATGCAGATCAAATTAAGTTGAAATATGGACATGCTTTTTATGATACAGCATCTGAAGAAGAGATGTTTACGGTTCCTATTATGGGAAGCGATCAAACAGAACAATATTCTCAGTTGGAATTATCGGATATAATAGAGGCTCGTGTAGAGGAAATTTTAATGTTTGTTCAAGATGAAGTGCGTAAATTAGGAGTAAAGCAAGTAGCTTCTGGCTATGTACTAACTGGTGGAATTGCTTCTATGCCGGGTGTTCTTGATCTTGCATATGATATTTTACATGAAAATGTTCGTATAGCGACTCCTGATTATATTGGTGTGCGTGAGCCCCAATATACAAGTGGAGTAGGATTAATTAAACATTCTTATCAAAAAGCTAAATTACGTGGGAAAAATGTGCAGGAAAAGCAAGAACATTTTGAACCAGTACCAGCACCAGCACCAACGCCGGTACAACAGCAACCTGCGAAACAAAAAACTCGTAATCAAAACAATAATAATCAAAATGATGACCGTATGATGTCAAAAGTAAAACGTGTATTCCGTTATTTATGGGATTAAAATTGGACACGAAAAATGAGGTTCTAGGGGGATTTCGACATGTTAGAGTTTGATACTACTCAAGATCAATTAGCGAATATAAAAGTTATCGGTGTCGGCGGTGGCGGAAACAATGCTGTAAACCGTATGATTGAACACGGTGTACAAGGTGTAGACTTTATCGCTGTGAATACTGATGCACAAGCATTAAATCTATCAAAAGCTGAAACAAAAATGCAAATTGGTGGAAAATTAACACGTGGACTTGGTGCAGGTGCAAACCCTGAAGTAGGGAAAAAAGCTGCAGAAGAAAGTAAAGAACAGATCCAAGAAGCACTTCGTGGTGCAGATATGGTCTTCGTAACTGCTGGTATGGGCGGCGGAACTGGAACTGGTGCAGCTCCAGTTGTTGCTCAAGTTGCAAAAGAATTAGGTGCATTAACAGTTGGTGTTGTGACACGTCCATTTACATTTGAAGGACGTAAGCGTGCAACACAAGCAGCATCTGGTATTGCGGCATTTAAAGAAAATGTAGATACACTTATTGTAATTCCAAACGATCGCTTATTAGAGATTGTTGATAAAAATACGCCGATGTTAGAAGCATTCCGTGAAGCAGATAACGTATTACGTCAAGGTGTTCAAGGTATTTCTGATTTAATTGCAACACCAGGTTTAATTAACTTAGACTTCGCAGACGTAAAGACAATTATGTCTAATAGAGGTTCTGCTTTAATGGGTATTGGTTCTGGTAATGGAGAAAATCGTGCTGCTGAAGCTGCGAAAAAAGCGATTTCTAGTCCGTTATTAGAAACATCTATTGATGGAGCTCAAGGTGTTATCATGAACATTACGGGTGGAGCTAACCTAAGCTTATATGAAGTACAAGAAGCGGCAGACATTGTAGCTTCAGCTTCAGATCCAGAAGTAAATATGATCTTCGGTTCTGTTATTAATGAAGGATTAAAAGATGATATCGTTGTAACTGTAATTGCAACTGGTTTTGATGATAGTGCTTCGACGCAGCCACCAAAACCAATTATCCGTCCGACTGCGAATCACACGCAACAACAGCAACAGCAAGTAGCTCAACCTTCAAAACAACGTGAAGTTAAGCGTGAAATGAAACGTGAAGAGCCGGTTGTGCATGAGCGTCATACAGATTCAGATGACATCGATATTCCAGCATTCTTACGTAACCGTCGTAGACGATAAAAGAAAAGGAGCTTTCATGCTCCTTTTTTGTTTTATACAGGGAAAAGATCTGCTAAGCAGGTCTTTTTTTATTTTATATATTTCGATTTATATGAAAATAAAAAATATAGTATTCTATGAAACTTATACTTTTATTTTTTACCGACAGATTTTGTCTAGAAAACACAAAATAACAAAAAAACACCTCCGCAAATTGACACACTTTCCTATTGGATATGCATTATACTAGTCTCAACTTAAAAAAAGAGGTGAATTGTTTGGTTGTTTACGCCGACGTTGTTTGGTTGTTAAACGCCTGCATTGATTTTCTTTTACTTTTATTAACAGCAACCGTGTTAAAAAAGAAGATCAAAAGATGGAGGCTTGTGTTAGGGGCATTTATAGGTTCAACCATTGTTATTTTTGCCTTTACTCCTTTTGCTTCTATGATGACACATCCAATTATGAAACTACTGTACTCGTTACTTATTGTGTATACAGCATTTGGGTTTACAACGTTTAGAAACTATACACAAACTGTTTTTACTTTTTACTTTGTAACCTTTATGGTTGGCGGAGGGTTAATTGGGACTCATTTCTTTTTGCAAACGAATGAAATGGTAAATGGATTGGTTCAATCTCAATCAATTTCTTACGGTGATCCAATTAGCTGGTTGTTTGTTGTTTTTGGTTTTCCAGTAATTTATTATTTTTCTAAAAAGCGTATTGAAAGCGTAGAGGTTACAAAAATACACTATGATCAAATTGTGAAATTGAAAATTCAATTAGCCGAAGAGGAACTAGAACTCGCAGGTTTAATTGATAGTGGGAACCAACTTTACGACCCGTTAACAAAAACACCCGTTATGATTATGCATATCTCATCATTAGAGCATTGCTTGCCAACTTGGTTAACAGAACAAATTTATTCCAAAACAGAGATTCCTCAAATACCAGAAAATGATTCTGGGTGGGCGACAAAATTACGCTTAATTCCTTTCAGAGCAGTAGGAGTAGAGAATCAATTTTTATGGGCAATTAAGCCAGACAGTGTGCAAATTTATCATGAAGGTAGTTCTATTGTAGTTAGCAAAGTATTGATTGGATTAAATACACAACAGCTGTCAACCAATGGAGAGTATCAATGTATTGTGCATCCGAAAATGTTAATTTCGCAAAAAATGGTCATTGCTTAATAATGAGAGGCGGGATAATATGATGAAATTAAAATTTTATTTAGTATACCTTTGGTATAAAGTATTGCTGAAATTAGGAATTAAGACCGATGAAATTTATTACATTGGTGGAAGTGAAGCGTTGCCACCACCGTTAACGAAAGAAGAAGAGGAAGTTCTTTTGAATAAATTGCCAAAAGGAGATCAGGCAGCAAGATCGTTACTGATTGAACGCAACTTACGGTTAGTTGTATATATAGCAAGAAAGTTTGAAAATACAGGGATAAACATTGAAGATTTGATTAGTATAGGAACAATCGGCCTTATTAAAGCAGTGAATACATTTAATCCAGAAAAGAAGATAAAATTAGCAACATATGCCTCACGTTGTATAGAAAATGAAATTTTAATGCATTTGCGTCGGAATAATAAAAATCGTTCAGAAGTTTCTTTTGACGAACCGCTTAACATCGATTGGGATGGGAATGAACTTTTGTTATCAGATGTATTAGGTACAGATGATGATATTATTACAAAAGATTTAGAAGCTACTGTAGATCGTCATCTTCTAATGAAAGCATTGCATCAATTAAATGATCGTGAAAAACAAATTATGGAACTTCGGTTTGGGCTTGCTGGAGAAGAAGAAAAGACGCAAAAAGATGTGGCGGATATGCTTGGGATTTCACAGTCATACATTTCGCGTTTAGAAAAAAGAATCATAAAAAGATTACGAAAAGAATTTAATAAAATGGTGTAAAGAATAAGACCAGCCGTTATCTAGGCTGGTCTTATTCTCTTTCGTTGTATGAGAAGAGACAACGAAAATGAAAAATGAAGAGAAAACCGCATGCATAAAATCCCCTTCAAAGGAAATACTTTACACTGTACAGCAACTCCCGATAGGAGGGAACACTTTGACGAGAAACAAAGTAGAAATTTGCGGTGTTGATACAGCTAAACTTCCCGTACTAAAAAATGATGAAATGCGTAAATTATTTCGTGAAATGCAAAGTGGAGAGATAAGCGCAAGAGAGAAATTAGTGAATGGAAACTTACGTCTTGTACTGAGCGTCATCCAAAGATTTAATAACAGAGGAGAATATGTTGACGATTTATTTCAAGTTGGTTGCATCGGACTTATGAAATCCATTGATAACTTTGATTTAGGCCAAAATGTAAAATTTTCAACGTATGCTGTGCCGATGATTATTGGGGAAATACGCAGATATTTGCGTGATAATAATCCGATTCGTGTATCTCGATCATTACGAGATATTGCGTATAAAGCGTTACAAGTAAGAGAGAAATTGATTGCAGAAAATTCAAAAGAACCAACAGCAATGGATATTGCAAAAGTGCTTGAAGTGACTCATGAAGAAATTGTTTTTGCATTAGATGCGATTCAAGATCCAGTTTCATTATTTGAACCGATTTATAACGATGGGGGAGATCCTATCTTTGTAATGGATCAGTTAAGTGATGAAAAACAAAAGGACGAGCAGTGGGTTGAAGAGTTAGCACTGAAAGAAGGGATGAAGCGTTTAAATGATCGTGAGAAAATGATTATTCGAAAACGTTTCTTTCAAGGAAAGACACAAATGGAAGTTGCAGAAGAAATTGGGATTTCTCAAGCACAAGTGTCACGTTTAGAGAAATCAGCTATTAAACAAATGAATAAAACGATTCAAGGATAAGGTTTCACCATTTATGGTGAAACCTTTTTATATGTAATATAGTTTGTCTTCGCTCATAGTAGGGAAGCTGTGTTCATATAATGAAAATAATATGGAATTAGTAGAGGGTGCTTCCTGTTAATTTGAGAAACAGTGTTTTTTCAATTCGTCATATATAAGGGAGAGGATGAAAATGAAAAGAATTTCAGAGTTACAGATGAAAGAGATAATAAATGTTTCAGATGGAAAAAGGCTTGGGAATATTGGAGATATTGAAATTGATATGAACACAGGGAAGATCGGGTCTATTATTATTTCCAAACAGGCACGTATGTTGGGGATCTTTGGAAAGGATGTAGAAATTGTAATTCCTTGGGAGGAAATTATGAAAATTGGGGAAGATGTCATACTTGTAAGAGTAAATCCTGTTAATTCTGTAACAGAATCAATACAAACACCGACAATTTCATAAAGAATATTACAAATTCCTCTTTTTTTTCTGTTGGCATTATGAAAAAATAAAAGTATGGTAAAATAGACAGGAAGTACCATGCTTTTTTATGTTATTTTAATTAAAAGGAGCCGCTTTGTTATGAGAGAACCATTTAAATATGTGGACGGTATATTGTATTTACAAGCGTGGAAAGAACTTGGAAACATTACTGCTGGATTTACGACAAAAGATGATGGGGTAAGTACGGGCTCCTTTCATGCGATGAATTTAGGATTACATGTGAATGATATCGTGGAGAATGTTCATGAAAACAGACGCATTTTAGCAAATAAGTTACAAAAACCATTAGAAAACTGGATTTGCTCTGAACAAGTTCATGATCATCATGTTGAAAAAGTAGGACAACAGGAAAAAGGAAGTGGCGTCTATTCATATGAAGACGGCATTTCAAAAACAGATGGCATTTATACGACTAATAATGATGTTCTTCTAACATCATGTTACGCGGATTGTGTTCCACTCTATTTTTATGCGCCATCACATGGTATGATAGGACTTGCGCATGCTGGATGGAAAGGGACTGTAAAAGAGATTGCAAAGGAAATGATTCAAAAATGGAATGCAGAAGGGGTTTCAAGCGATGAAATTCATGTTGCAATTGGACCAGCAATTGGGTCTTGTTGTTACGTTGTTGATGATAGAGTGTTAACAGCAGCAGAGCAAGTAGTAAACGGTTCTGTCCCTTATAAAAAAATTTCTGATGGGCAGTACGCAATTAATTTAAAAGAAATTAATCGTATATTATGTGTACAAGCAGGCATAAAAGAAGAGAATATTGTAATGTCATCTCTTTGTACAAGCTGTGAAAAACAACTATTTTTCTCTCATCGTCGTGATCAAGGTAAGACGGGGAGAATGTTGAGTTTCATAGGTTTTAAGGAGGAAGAAAGCAAGTGACAGTACAAAAAAATTTAACAACTGTAAACGAAGAAATTAAACAATCTTGCGCACGAGCGGGACGTTCTTTGCAAGATATTAAACTCGTTGCAGTTACAAAAACGGTAGGAATTGAAAAGACAAACGAAGTAATTGAAGCTGGAATTAGCGATTTAGGTGAAAATAGAAATGAAGGTTTCTTACAGAAGTACGAACATTTCGGTTCAAAAGTGAATTGGCATTTTATTGGATCATTACAAACGAGAAAAGTAAAAGAAATCATTAATGAAATTGATTATTTACATTCGTTAGATCGACTTTCACTTGCAAAAGAAATTCAAAAACGTGCTGATAAGAAAGTGAAATGTTTTATTCAAGTGAAAACATCATCTGAAGAATCAAAGCAAGGATTGGCAATAGAAGAAACCGTTTCTTTCATTCAAAGTTTGCAAGAATTGGATAAGATTGAAGTGGTTGGACTAATGACAATGGCTCCGTTTACAGAAGAAGAGGACGAAATCAGACGCTGTTTTAAGGAGTTACGTATGCTACAAACAGAGGTGCAGGAGCTAGAATTATTACATGCGCCATGTAAAGAATTATCAATGGGAATGTCTAATGATTACACGATTGCAATTGAAGAAGGTGCTACATATATTCGTTTGGGGACGATTTTAGTAGGAAAAGCGTAAAAGGAAGGAGAATCTTATTATGAGTTGGTCAAAAGTAAAATACTTCTTTTTTGATACACCGGAAGAAAAAGAAGCAGCTCAATATAGTTATGAAAAGGAGCAAACAGACATGAAGAAGCAGCAAGATCCGCCAGAACAACAAGATGTTACGTTTCCAAAAGCGCAACCGAAACAAAATGTTGTGAGCATTGAAACGGCAAAGCAATCTTCAAAAGTTGTTTTATTAGAACCACGCACATATTCGGAAGCGCAAGGGATTTCGGACCATTTAAAAGGTAGACGAGCTGTTGTGATTAATTTACAACGAATGTCTACTGATCAAGCTGTACGTATCGTTGACTTTTTAAGTGGTACTGTATACGCTATAGGCGGGGATATTCAAAAAATAGGACCGAAAACATTTATGTGTACACCTGAAAATGTAGATATTGTTGGTGCAATTTCAGAGTTATTCGGTGAAGAAGAAGACACAAATATAAAGAGGTGGTAATACGCCATGGAAACAGTTTTAAGGCTTTTAGTTTATGCTATCGAGATTTACTCGTGGGCACTTATTATTTACATTCTCCTATCATGGTTCCCGGGTGCAAAGGAATCAACTTTCGGAGATATTCTTGCGCGTATTTGTGAACCGTATTTAGAACCATTTCGCAGATTTATTCCGCCGCTTGGTATGATTGATATCTCTCCACTCGTTGCGATTTTCACGTTAAAGCTTGCTACGAATGGTTTAATAAGTATATTCAACTATTTCTTATAGTAAGAGGTTAAATAAATGAGCATCTATGAACATTTCAGACCCGATGAAGAGGTCTTTGTGGATAAGGTGTTAGAGTGGAAGCGAGCAGCGGAGTACCATCAAGTGAAGTTAACAGACTTCCTTGATCCAAGACAACAACAAATTGTCACTATGGTAATAGGACAAGGGGATGTTGCTGTACAGTTTGATGGTGCAACGCCTCATGCAGAGCGTAAGAGAGCACTCATTTATCCGGACTATCTAGTAGTGAATGAAGAGGAATTTCAAGTAGAAGTATTGGAAATTGACTATCCTTCCAAGTTTTATACGCTAGAACATAGGCAAATATTAGGTACATTTATGTCTCTCGGTTTAACGAGAGAAAAATGTGGTGATATTTTGCTTCAAGAAGATCGTGCCCAAATTGTAGTCGCGAAAGAAGTTGTATCTTATATTGAGATGAACTTACAATCTATAGCAAAAGTGAAAGTCTCCTTATCACCAGTGCAAGGAGAAAAAATTCTACAGATGCAAGAAACGTGGGGAGAGAAATCTGGAACGGTTTCTTCACTTCGTTTAGATGTTATGTTAGCTGAAATGTTACATATATCCAGACAAAAAGTACAACCTTTCATAAAAAATGGTTTAGTAAAAGTTAATTGGAAAACAGTGGAGCAAACTTCTTATGAATGTTATCCAGGAGATGTTTTTTCAGTAAGAGGATATGGACGAAGTAAATTGTTTTCTGTAGAAGGTAGAACAAAGCGCGACAAATGGAGAATTTTGTATGGTATACTAAAATGATTGGTTTTTTAGAAGGAAATCCTCCTATTTTGTCGAAGAAAAGATATAATTGAAAGAGGAAATTTAGATAACTACTTGGAGGTGGCGTTGTGCCGTTAACACCATTAGATATTCATAACAAAGAATTTGGTCGCGGATTCCGTGGCTATGATGAAGATCAAGTAAATGAGTTTCTTGATCAAATTATCAAAGATTATGAATTAGTCATTCGTGAGAAAAAAGCTTTAGAAGAAAAAGTTGCGCAATTAGAAGGGAAGTTAGATCATTTCTCTAATATTGAAGATACGTTAAACAAATCTATCATCGTTGCACAAGAAGCAGCGGAAGAAGTAAAACGTAATGCGCAAAAAGAAGCAAAATTAATCGTACGTGAAGCAGAAAAGAATGCAGACCGTATTATTAACGAAGCGTTAGTAAAATCAAGAAAAGTTGCTTTTGATATTGAAGAGCTAAAGAAACAAGCGAAAGTATTCCGCACTCGTTTCCGTATGTTATTAGAAACACAGCTTGAAATGTTAAACAACGATGATTGGGATAAACTAATTGAGTTAGAAGACGAAGTAGATGAACTGTTGAAAAAAGAAGAAACAGTGTAAGCTTGACGTTTTTCTCATTATTACATATAATTTTAAACAACATATTTATTAAGAAAAACGAAGATAGGGATAAGTACCTTTTCAAACCTTATATAGCGAACTGAGGATGGTGTAAGCTCAGGATAAGGAGATAATGGGAATATCACCCTGGAGTTCCGCGCTGAACAAATAGAGTAAGCGTAGGCGTATATTCGCGTTAAGAATATAAAGAGGATTGTATACATACGTATAGGATCTACTAGGGTGGTACCGCGGGAGACTTTCTCGTCCCTTTTTGGGATGAGAAGGTCTCTTTTTTATTCCGTTTTTTAAGTGTTTCTTTTATACATGTAAGGAGGAATTGAGCATGGAGTACAAAAATACATTACTAATGCCAAAAACAGAGTTCCCAATGCGTGGGAATTTACCAAAACGTGAGCCTGCAATGCAAGAACAGTGGGCTGAAATGAATATTTATGAAAAGGTACAAGAACATACGAAAGGTCGTCCTTTATTTGTACTGCATGATGGACCTCCATATGCGAATGGTGACATTCATATGGGACATGCATTAAATAAAGTGTTAAAAGACTTTATTGTTCGTTATAAATCAATGACTGGTTACTGCGCACCATATGTACCAGGTTGGGATACACACGGTTTACCAATTGAGCAAGCTTTAACAAATAAAGGTGTAAAGCGTAAAGAAATGACAGTTGCTGAGTTCCGTAAGTTATGTGCAGAGTATGCATATGAACAAGTAGAACGTCAACGTGAACAATTTAAGCGTCTAGGTGTACGTGCAGATTGGGATAACCCATATATTACTTTAGAGCCGGCTTATGAAGCGCAACAAATTAAAGTGTTCGGTGATATGGCGAAAAAAGGTTATATTTATAAAGGACAAAAACCAGTTTACTGGTCTCCAACGAGTGAATCAGCTTTAGCAGAAGCTGAAATTGAATACCAAGATAAAAAATCAGCATCTATTTACGTAGCATTCCCTGTAAAAGATGGAAAGAACGTATTAGAAGGTGATGAGAAATTCATTATCTGGACAACAACACCTTGGACGTTACCTGCAAACTTAGGTATTTCTGTTCACCCAGAACTTGAATACGCTATTGTAAAAGTAAATGATGAAAAATATATTATTGCTTCTGAACTATTTGAGACAGTTGCAAAAATGTTAGAGTGGGAAAATGCTGAAGTTGTGAAAACGGTAAAAGGTAGCGAACTTGAGTATACAGTTGCAAAACATCCATTCTACGATCGTGATTCATTAGTTATGCTAGGAGATCACGTAACAACAGATGCAGGTACAGGTTGTGTTCATACAGCACCAGGGCACGGGGAAGATGACTTCGTTGTTGGTAAAAAGTATGGATTAGAAGTACTTTGCCCAGTTGATGATAAAGGTGTATTAACAAATGAAGCACCTGGATTTGAAGGCTTATTCTATGATAAAGCTAACAAGCCAATTGCAGAAAAATTAGAAGAAGTAGGCGCGTTACTGAAACTAACATTCATTACGCATTCATACCCACATGATTGGAGAACGAAAAAACCAATTATTTTCCGTGCGACAGCACAGTGGTTTGCATCTATTGAAGCGTTCCGTAAAGAATTATTAGAAGCTGTTGCGGAAACAAAATGGGTACCAGCATGGGGAGAAACTCGTCTTCATAATATGGTTCGTGACCGTGGTGACTGGTGTATTTCTCGTCAGCGTGCATGGGGTGTACCAATCCCTGTATTCTATGCAGAGAATGGTGATCCAATTATTACAGATGAAACAATTAACCATGTAGCAGATTTATTCCGTGAGCACGGTTCTAACGTATGGTTTGAGCGTGAAGCGAAAGATCTATTACCAGAAGGATTTACACATATAGGTAGCCCAAATGGTGAATTCCGTAAAGAAACAGACATCATGGATGTATGGTTCGATTCAGGTTCTTCTCACCAAGCAGTATTAGAAGAGCGCGAAGACTTACAACGTCCAGCTGATTTATATTTAGAAGGATCTGACCAGTATCGTGGTTGGTTTAACTCTTCATTATCAACAGCAGTTGCTGTAACAGGTAAAGCTCCATATAAAGGCGTACTAAGCCATGGTTTCGTATTAGATGGTGAAGGACGTAAAATGAGTAAGTCGATTGGAAACATCGTCGTACCGAAGAAAATTATGGATCAATTAGGTGGAGATATTTTACGCTTATGGGTATCTTCTGTTGACTATCAATCTGATGTACGTATTTCAGATGATATTTTAAAACAAGTAGCAGAAGTGTATCGTAAAATCCGTAACACATTCCGTTTCTTATTAGGAAACTTAGATGACTTTAAGCCAAGTGAAAATACAGTAGCTGTAGCTGAACTTCGTGAAGTAGATCGTTACATGTTAGTGAAATTAAATGACTTAATTACAAAAGTAAAAGAAGCATATGAAACATACGACTTCGCTGCTGTGTATCATGCAATTCATAACTTCTGTACAATTGATTTAAGTTCATTCTACTTAGACTTTGCAAAAGACATTTTATACATTGAAGGTGCAAACCATGAAGATCGTCGTGCAATTCAAACTGTATTATATGATGTTCTTGTTGCATTGACGAAACTTGTAACACCAATCTTACCGCATACAGCTGATGAAGTATGGCCATACATTCCAGGTGTAACAGAAGAAAGTGTACAACTAACTAACATGCCAGAAGCTGTACAATTAGATGGTGCGGAAGCATTAAAAACAAAATGGGATGCATTTATGACGCTGCGTGATGACGTATTAAAAGCGTTAGAAGTAGCTCGTAATGAGAAAGTAATCGGTAAGTCATTAAATGCAAGTATTACGCTATATCCGACTGTAGAAATGAAAACTATGTTAGAGTCTATTAGCGAAGACTTGAAGCAATTATTCATCGTTTCTGAGTATAAACTTGGTGGTATGATGGAAGAAGCGCCAGCAGATGCGCCAAAATATGAGCATACAGCGGTTGTTGTTGCTCAAGCAACTGGTGAAACATGTGAACGTTGTTGGGTAGTTTCAGAAACAATTGGTAAAGATGCTGAACATGCAACATTATGTGAGCGTTGTGCAACAGTTGTTAAAGAAAACTATGTAAAATAATAAAAAAACTGACTGTGCATAAGTACAGTCAGTTTTTTTATTGATGATATATTAAAATAACTTTCACTCTCTTTCCTATGAAGGAAAAATGTGTGTGAGGTAAGCATAGAAATTTCGGACACACTAATCGTACATTGCAGCTGGGAGGAATGTACACGTGAATGAAATGTATATGGAAATCAAAGAAGAATTGCAATTGATGCGAAAAGAGTTACAAGAGAGGCTAGCTAAAGAGGTCATGCACAAATATGATACAGAGTTTAGCGAAGAGCTTGGATATGAAATTAAGGAAGAGATAAAGAAAAAACTCCTATTACATGATATAAAAGAGGACTTAAAAGATGTAGAACGTGCATTATTTAAAATGGAGATAGATATGTATGGTATTTGTGAAGAAACGGGGAGAGCAATTTCGGTAAAACAAATGAAGACGATGCCGACTGCCCGTACCATTCATGAATTTTTCTATGAAAAAGTAAATGTATGAATGCGCACAACGATATTATATTACCTTTTTTAAATTTATTTTATTCTTCTATAAAGGTTCATTGTGAAAAGGTTGCAGCTATGCTAAAATTTTGAGGTACACTGTCTTTGTGGGGGAAATGAAAATGATATATTATGTAATAGCGTTATTTGTCATTGCCATCGATCAAATATCGAAATGGCTAATTGTAAAGAACATGGAATTGGGTACGAGCATTCCGATTATCGATAATGTATTATACATAACATCACATCGAAATAGAGGAGCTGCCTGGGGGATTTTAGAAAATAAAATGTGGTTTTTCTACATTATTACAGTCGTTTTTGTAGTATTTATCGTAATTTATATGCAAAAATATGCGAAAACAGACAAACTTCTAGGGATTTCATTAGGTCTAATATTAGGCGGAGCAATTGGTAATTTCATTGATCGTGTATTTAGACAAGAAGTAGTGGATTTCATTCACGTGTATATTTTCTCGTACAACTATCCAGTATTCAATATAGCTGATTCAGCATTATGTATTGGTGTTGTATTAATTATTATTCAAACATTATTAGAAGGCAAGAAAACGAAGGAGTAATTGAATGAGTGAAGTAGTACAAGTAACAGTTGCAGAAGAACAAAAAAGTGAGCGAATTGATAAATTCGTTGCAGAAATAAACAGTGAATGGTCACGTTCACAAGTACAACAATGGATTAAAGATGATGTCGTTACAGTTAATGGAAAATCGGTAAAAGTGAATTATAAAGTTAAAGAAAACGATGAAATTACAGTAACGATTCCTGATCCAGAAGAGTTAAATATCCAAGCAGAAGATATGGGCTTAGAAATTTATTATGAAGATGCAGATGTACTCGTTGTAAATAAGCCACGTGGTATGGTTGTACATCCAGCTCCAGGGCATACAAGCGGTACGCTTGTAAACGGACTTATGCACCATTGTACAGACCTGTCAGGTATTAACGGTGTAATGCGTCCTGGTATTGTGCATCGTATTGATAAAGATACATCTGGACTATTAATGGTTGCTAAAAATGATGTGGCGCATGAGTCACTTGTAAATCAACTTGTAGCAAAAACAGTAACAAGACGTTACAAAGCGATTGTACACGGTGTGATTCCGCATGATAAAGGAACGATCGATGCACCAATTGGTCGCGATAAGAAAGAACGTCAAAGCATGACAGTTGATGAAAATGGTAAGAATGCTGTTACGCACTTCCAAGTGTTAGAACGCTTTAAAGATTTTACACTTGTAGAATGTCGCTTAGAAACGGGACGTACGCACCAAATTCGTGTTCATATGAAATATATTGGCTATCCACTTGCAGGAGATCCGAAGTATGGTCCGAAGAAAACATTAGACATGAATGGACAAGCACTTCACGCAGGTATTTTAGGGTTTGACCATCCCCGTACTGGTGAATATATTCAGTTTGAGGCACCGATTCCAGAAGTGTTTGAAGACGCATTAAATATTTTACGGAAATAGTATTGACAAATCATAAGAAAACTGAGATACTGACAACAGTTAAATAATGATCCTTTAACACAGCCCCGTGAGGTTGAGAAGGTAACGGTTTGAAATGCATAGGGTATGTTGTACCCTTTTTTCAAAAGTCCTCTCGCACACGCTGAGAGGACTTTTTTTATACCATTACTCTCACGCAAGAAAAAAGCTTGGAGGTGTAGAGCATGCAAGAGAAAGCTGTCGTTTTAGATGACCAAATGATTCGCCGCGCTTTAACACGAATTAGTCATGAAATCGTGGAACGAAATAAAGGTGTCGATAATTGTGTTCTTGTCGGAATTAAAACGCGTGGAATTTTTATTGCACAACGTTTGGCAGAACGAATTGGTCAAATTGAAGGAAAAGAAATGGAAGTTGGAGAGCTAGATATTACGTTATATCGTGATGATCTAACACTACAATCGAAAAATGAAGAACCACTTGTAAAAGGTTCTGATATCCCTGTAGATATTACGAAGAAAAAAGTTATCCTTGTGGATGATGTATTATATACAGGAAGAACAGTTCGAGCAGCAATGGATGCTCTTATGGATTTAGGTAGACCATCACAAATCCAACTGGCGGTTCTTGTTGATAGAGGTCATCGTGAACTACCAATTCGCGCTGATTATGTAGGAAAGAACATTCCAACATCAAGTGAAGAGCGTATCGAAGTTGATTTGCAAGAGACAGATCAACAAGATCGAGTAAGCATATACGATAAGTAAAGCCCTTTTAAATGTAGTCCTGTGAGGCTGCCAAAGGGTCTTGGCTTTCATATGTCAAATTTGGCATACGAAAGTGTAGGACTCTTTGTGCACAGGCACAAAGAGTTTTTTTATTGCAAAGATTTAAACTGAAGGAGGATGTAACAATGGAACAAAAGCCAGTATTAGACGTTAATGAAGTACCGAAACCGGGAAAATGGTTATTTTTAAGTATACAACATTTGTTCGCGATGTTTGGATCAACAGTGCTTGTTCCGTTTTTAACAGGATTGAATCCGTCAGTAGCATTAATATCAAGTGGATTAGGAACGCTAGCGTTTCTTCTTATAACGAAAGGTCAAGTACCTGCCTATCTAGGATCATCATTCGCCTTTATCGCACCGATTATAACAGCGAAAACAGCAGGTGGACCTGGAGCAGCAATGCTCGGTGGTTTGCTAGCAGGGCTTGTGTATATCTTAATCTCACTCGGAATTAAGAAGTCAGGATCAGAGTGGATTATGAAATTACTTCCGCCAATCGTAGTTGGTCCAGTCGTAATGGTAATCGGTCTCGCTTTAGCACATACAGCAGTTAACATGGCGATGAACGGTGCGGATGGCAAATATAGCTTTACACACTTTTCAGTAGCATTAGTAACATTAGCAATTACAATTATCTGCTCTATATTCGGAAGAGGATTTTTCAGTATCATACCAGTGCTACTGGGCATTATCGGCGGATATATCTTCGCTTACTTCCAAGGGCTAGTAAATTTAAAGCCGGTGGCTGAGGCAAAATGGTTTGTTGTACCAGATTTCACAGTGCCATTTGTAACATATACTCCGGAGTTTTCGTGGAAGATTGTACTCTTGATGGTACCAGTTGCACTAGTAACAATTTCAGAGCATATCGGACATCAAATTGTACTTGGAAATGTTATTAAAAGAGATTTAATTGAAAAACCAGGCTTACATCGCTCGATATTCGGTGATGGTATAGCAACATTAATTGCATCACTAATCGGTGGACCACCGAATACAACGTATGGTGAAAACATTGGTGTGCTAGCAATTACGAGAGCATACAGCGTATACTTATTCATCGGCTCAGCAGTGTTCGCAATCATGTTCGGATTTATCGGTAAGATTTCGGCACTGATTCATTCGATCCCAACACCGGTTATGGGTGGAGTATCAATCTTACTATTCGGTGTAATCGCATCAAGTGGATTACGCATGATGGTAGATGAGAAAACGGACCTAAGTGACAAACGAAACTTAATGATTGCATCAGTAATACTAGTAATCGGTATTGGTGGAGCGGTACTGCAAGTAGGAGAATCGTTCCAAGTAGAAGGAATGGCACTAGCAGCAATTGTAGGTGTACTATTAAATCTACTACTACCGGAAACGAAACAAATAAAACAATCTAAGCAGATTGCTTCATAATAATAACCTTTTAATTCAGTCCTGTGAGACCGGAAAGGGTGGCTTCTTTCTTGCACCCTAGTCTCACACGACTAGGGTATTTTTATGCAAATGTTGTTATAAAAATACAAAAGTGGTAACATAAAAATCAGAAAGATGAGGGATGACGATGAGCCATTTGTTAACGATGAGTGAATTATCGGAAGTAGAAATTTCAGAAATCCTAAAAGACGCAGAAGATTTCGCGAATGGAAAAGAGAGCAAACCGACAGAGCAAACTTTTGTTGCGAACTTGTTCTTTGAGAATAGTACGAGAACGAGATTTAGCTTTGAAGTTGCTGAGAAGAGATTAGGACTTGAAGTTTTAAACTTTTCAGCGGATGCATCTAGCGTACAAAAAGGAGAAACTTTATACGATACGATAAGAACACTAGAATCAATCGGAACAAAAGCGGTGATCGTCCGCCATGAGCAAGATCGCTACTTCGATGAACTAAAAGATCAGGTAAATATCCCAATCTTAAACGCTGGAGATGGATGTGGAAACCACCCAACGCAGTGCCTACTCGATCTTCTTACAATTAAACAAGAGTTTGGAAGATTTGAAGGATTAAAGATTGCGATAGTAGGAGATGTTCGTCATAGCCGAGTAGCACGTTCTAATGCAGAAGCATTAACGAAACTGGGTGCAACAATTTACTTTGCAAGTCCAGAAGAGTGGAAAGATGAAGACAGCACATTTGGAACATACAAACCATTAGATGAACTTGTTTCAGAAGTGGATGTAATGATGTTACTTCGTGTACAACATGAGCGTCATGATCATTATGAAACAGACATTATGAAAGAGTATCATGAGAAACACGGATTAACAGTGGAAAGAGAAAAGCGTATGAAAGAAGGAAGCATTATTATGCATCCAGCTCCTGTAAACCGTAATGTTGAAATTGCAAGTGAACTTGTTGAGTGTGAGCGTTCACGCATATTTAAACAAATGGAAAATGGAGTTTACGTAAGAATGGCTGTACTAAAACGCGCCTTACCAAATGTATTAGGAGGAATGAAACATGAATTACTTGTTTAAAAATGGTCGTTATATGAATGAAGAAGGAAAAATCGTAGTAACAGATCTTCTCGTACAAGACGGTAAAATCGCTAAGGTAGCAGAAAATATTACGGCAGATAATGCTGAAGTAATCGATGTGAACGGAAAGTTAATCGCACCTGGATTAGTAGATGTACACGTACATCTTCGTGAACCAGGTGGTGAACATAAAGAAACAATTGAAACAGGTACACTAGCAGCGGCAAAAGGTGGATTCACTACAATTTGTGCAATGCCAAATACACGCCCAGTACCAGATTGCAGAGAACATATGGAAGACTTGCAAAAACGTATTAAAGAAAAAGCGCATGTCAACGTACTACCATACGGAGCAATTACAGTACGCCAAGCTGGTTCTGAAATGACAGATTTCGAAACATTAAAAGAACTTGGAGCATTTGCTTTCACTGATGACGGTGTAGGCGTACAAGATGCTAGCATGATGTTAGCTGCTATGAAGCGTGCAGCGAAATTAAATACGGCAGTAGTTGCACACTGTGAAGAGAATACTCTTATTAATAAAGGTTGTGTACATGAAGGGAAGTTTTCTGAGAAACACGGATTAAACGGTATCCCATCAGTATGTGAATCTGTACATATTGCAAGGGATATACTGCTTGCTGAAGCGGCCGATTGTCACTATCACGTATGTCACGTAAGTACGAAAGGTTCTGTACGCGTAATTCGAGATGCGAAACGCGCTGGAATTAAAGTAACAGCAGAAGTAACACCTCATCACTTAGTGTTATGTGAAGATGATATCCCATCAGCTGATCCTAACTTTAAAATGAACCCACCGCTTCGTGGAAAAGAAGATCACGCAGCACTAATTGAAGGATTACTAGATGGAACGATCGATATGATCGCAACTGACCATGCACCGCATACAGCGGAAGAGAAAGCACAAGGAATTGAAAGAGCACCATTCGGAATTACTGGTTTTGAAACAGCATTCCCACTTCTATACACACACCTTGTGAAAAAAGGAATTATTACATTAGAGCAGTTAATTCAATTCTTAACAGAAAAGCCAGCTGATACATTCAGCTTAGAAGCAGGTCGCCTGAAAGAAGGTAGAACAGCTGATATTACAATCATTGACTTAGAACAAGAAGAAGAGATTGACCCAACAACATTCTTATCAAAAGGAAAAAATACACCATTCGCAGGTTGGAAATGCCAAGGATGGCCGGTAATGACAATCGTTGGTGGTAAGATCGCATGGCAAAAGGAGAGTGCATTAGTATGAAAAGACAACTTATCTTAGAAGATGGAACAGTATTAATTGGAAAAGGTTTCGGAGGAGAAATTGAAAAGTCAGGTGAGGTTGTATTCACAACAGGAATGACTGGATATCAAGAAACATTATCTGATCCATCATATTGCGGTCAAATCGTAACATTCACGTACCCATTAATCGGAAACTACGGCATCAACCGTGACGATTTTGAATCGATTCACCCATCTGTAAATGGTTTAATCGTAAACGAAATTTGTGATCATCCATCAAACTTCCGTAATGAAATTTCGTTAAATGATTACTTAAAAGAAAGAAATATCCCAGGGTTAGCAGGAATTGATACAAGAAAATTAACGAGAAAAATTCGTCAATACGGTACATTACGTGGACGTCTATGTAACATGGATGCAGATGTAGAATACATCGTAAGCCAATTAAAAGCGACAGTATTTACAGATCACGTGAAACGCGTATCAACGAAAGATCCATACCCAAGCCCAGGCCGTGGACACCGAGTTGTACTTGTAGACTTCGGAATGAAACATGGTATTTTACGAGAATTAAATAAACGTGACTGTGATGTAATTGTAGTACCTTACAATACAACAGCAGAAGAAATTTTACGCCTTAGCCCAGATGGAATTATGTTAAGTAACGGACCTGGAGATCCGAAAGATGTACCAGAAGCAATTGAAATGTTAAAAGACATTATCGGTAAAGTTCCTTTATTCGGAATTTGCTTAGGACATCAACTATTCGCTCTAGCATCTGGTGCGAATACAAGTAAGTTAAAATTCGGTCACCGTGGTTTAAACCATCCAGTAAAACATCTTGCAACTGGAAAAGTAGCAATTACATCTCAAAATCATGGTTACGCAGTAGAAGAAGAATCAGTTAAAAATACAGACCTTGAAATTACACATGTTGCTTTAAATGATGGAACAGTAGAAGGTCTTCGTCATACGAAGTTCCCAGCATTTACAGTGCAATACCATCCAGAAGCTTCAGCAGGACCAGAAGATGCAAATGATTTATTCGAAGATTTCTTAGAAATGATTGAAAACTTCAAGAAAGAAGGGGAAGAGTTATGCCAAAACGCCTAGACATTAACACAATTTTAGTAATCGGATCAGGACCAATTGTAATTGGGCAAGCAGCAGAGTTTGACTACTCTGGTACACAAGCTTGTCAATCTCTTAGAGAAGAAGGTTACAAAGTAATCCTTGTTAACTCTAACCCAGCAACAATTATGACAGATACTGCAACAGCAGATAAAGTATATATAGAACCATTAACATTAGAATTCGTAAGCCGTATCATTCGTAAAGAACGTCCAGATGCAATCTTACCAACATTAGGTGGTCAAACAGGTCTAAATATGGCTGTTGAACTTGCGAAATCAGGCATACTTGAAGAGTGCGGAGTTGAAATTTTAGGAACAAAATTATCAGCAATCGAGCAAGCGGAAGATCGTGATTTATTCCGTACACTAATGCAAGAATTAAATGAACCAATTCCATCTAGTACCATTATTCATACGCTAGAAGAAGCACATGAATTTGTAAAAGAAATTGGTTATCCAGTTATTGTTCGCCCAGCATTTACAATGGGGGGAACAGGTGGCGGAATCTGTAGTAATGAAGAAGAACTAATTGAAATCGTATCAGGTGGATTAAAACATAGCCCAGTAACACAATGTTTATTAGAGAAGAGCATTGCTGGTTGTAAGGAAATTGAATATGAAGTAATGCGTGATTCGAATGATAACGCGATTGTAGTATGTAACATGGAAAATATCGATCCAGTTGGGGTTCACACAGGTGATTCTATCGTTGTAGCACCGAGCCAAACATTAAGTGACCGTGAGTATCAAATGTTACGAAACACTTCATTAAGAATTATTCGCGCATTAGGAATTGAAGGTGGATGTAACGTTCAGCTTGCACTTGATCCACATAGCTTCCAATACTATGTAATCGAAGTAAACCCGCGTGTAAGTCGTTCATCTGCACTAGCATCTAAAGCAACTGGATATCCAATTGCGAAATTAGCTGCGAAAATTGCAGTTGGCTTAACATTAGATGAAATTATAAACCCAGTAACACAAAAAACATACGCTTGCTTCGAGCCAGCATTAGACTATGTTGTTTCAAAAATTCCACGTTGGCCATTTGATAAGTTTGAATCAGCAAACAGAACACTTGGTACACAAATGAAGGCAACTGGTGAAGTTATGTCAATCGGACGTAACTTAGAACAATCATTATTAAAAGCGATCCGTTCTTTAGAACTTGGCGTTTATCACTTAGAGTTAGAGCATTTAAAAGAGCTTAATAAAGCAACAATGAAAAAACGCATTATAAAAGCTGATGATGAGCGACTGTTTATTGTAGCAGAAGCAATTCGTCAAGGTGTAACGAAAGAAGAAATCAACGATTGGTGTGAAATGGACTTCTTCTTCTTACAAAAAGTTGAAAATATCGTAAACATGGAACGCGAAGTAAAAGCAAGTGTAGGAAATATGGAAGTATTACAATCAGCAAAAGAAATGGGCTTCAGTGACCATTACATCGCCAGTGCTTGGAACAAAACAGAGCGTGAAATTTACGATATGCGTAAAGAAAGCAATATAACTCCTGTTTATAAAATGGTAGATACTTGTGCGGCAGAGTTTGAATCTGCAACACCATACTACTACAGCACATATGGTGACGAGAATGAATCGGTTAGAACAGATCGTAAGAGTGTTGTCGTACTAGGGTCTGGTCCAATCCGTATCGGTCAAGGGGTTGAGTTTGACTATGCAACAGTTCACTCTGTATGGGCAATTAAAGAAGCTGGATATGAGGCAATCATTGTTAATAACAATCCAGAAACAGTTTCAACAGACTTCAGTATTTCTGACAAATTATACTTTGAACCATTAACAATTGAAGATGTAATGCACATTATCGATTTAGAAAAGCCAGAAGGTGTTATCGTCCAATTCGGTGGACAAACGGCAATTAACTTAGCTGCTAAATTAGAGGCTCATGGTGTGAAAATCTTAGGAACATCACTTGAAGATTTAGACCGTGCAGAAGATCGTGATAAGTTTGAAGCAGCTCTAACACAGCTTGGTATCCCGCAACCAGTTGGTAAAACAGCAACGACTGTAGAGCAAGCGGTAGCAATCGCTGACAAAATTGGTTACCCAGTATTAGTAAGACCATCTTACGTACTAGGTGGACGCGCGATGGAAATCGTATATCGTCAAGAAGAACTGCTGCACTACATGAAAAATGCGGTTAAAGTTCACGCAGATCACCCAGTATTAATCGACCGTTACATGGTTGGTAAAGAAATTGAAGTAGATGCAATTTCAGATGGTGAGAATGTGTTCATTCCAGGTATTATGGAACATATTGAACGCGCTGGAGTTCACTCTGGTGACTCAATCGGAGTATATCCACCACAAAGCTTATCTGAAAAACTGAAAGAACAAATTATTGAACATACAATTGCACTTGGAAAAGGTTTAAATATTGTTGGATTACTAAACATTCAGTTTGTAGTATTCAAAGATGAAGTGTATGTAATTGAAGTAAATCCACGTGCGAGCCGTACAGTACCATTCTTAAGTAAAATTACAGGCGTACCGATGGCGAATGTTGCAACGAAAGTTATTTTAGGTCAAGATCTTGTAGAGCAAGGATATGGAACTGGTTATCACCCAGAAGAGAAAGAAGTGTATGTAAAAGCACCGGTATTCTCATTCGCGAAGCTACGTTCAGTTGATACAACATTAGGACCTGAAATGAAATCAACAGGGGAAGTAATGGGGAAAGACTTAACACTTGAAAAAGCATTATACAAAGGGTTAGTTGCTTCAGGAATTAACATCCCAACGCACGGATCAGTAATCATTACTGTAGCGGATAAAGATAAAGAAGAAGCAATGGAAATTGCAAAACGTTTCCACGAAATCGGATATAACTTATTAGCAACAGCTGGAACAGCACAATCGTTAGCAGAGCAAAACATTCCAGTGCAAGTTGTAAATAAAATTGATTCTGAAGAATACAACTTACTTGATATTATCCGTCAAGGAAAAGCACAGTTTGTAATCAATACATTAACAAAAGGCAAACAACCAGCGCGTGATGGTTTCCGCATTCGCCGTGAATCAGTAGAAAATGGTGTGGCTTGCTTAACATCACTTGATACAACGAGAGCAATCTTACGAGTACTAGAATCTATGACATTCTCAGCTCATTCAATGAAAGAAATTACGCAAACGAAGCGTCACGAGGTGGTACATGCATGATGCAAAAGCAAAATATGATCGTCGTTAACCAAAAAGAAATCGCAAAAAACATTTACGAATTAGTGCTTCAAGGGGATCTTGTGCAGCAAATGAACGATCCAGGGCAGTTTGTACACATTAAGGTAGCAGAGGGCATTACGCCCCTTCTGCGCCGCCCAATTAGTATTTGTAATGTCGATCAAGACAAAAACGAATTTACAATGCTATATCGTGCGGAAGGACAAGGAACAAAAACATTAGCGAAAAGAAAACAAGGTGAACTTGTAGATGTGTTAGGACCACTTGGACATGGTTTTCCTGTAGAAGAAGCGGAAGCTGGACAAACGGCTCTATTAGTTGGAGGGGGAATTGGTGTACCACCACTATATGAATTGTCACAGCGTCTTGTAGCAAAGGGAGTACGCGTTATTCACATCTTAGGTTTCCAAACGAAAGATGTTGTCTTCTATGAAGAGAAATTCGCAGAGCTTGGTGATACGTATGTTGCAACAGTTGATGGTACGCACGGTACAGAAGGCTTTGTAACAGATGTAATTGATAGCTATGGAATTGACTTTGACATTCTATATTCATGTGGACCTTTAGCGATGCTTCGTGCATTAGAAGGACGCTATAAAGAGAGAAAAGCCTACATTTCATTAGAAGAGCGTATGGGCTGTGGCATTGGAGCATGTTTCGCCTGTGTATGCCATTTACAAGCAGATCCGAGTGGACATTCTTACAAGAAGGTGTGTAGCGACGGACCAGTATTTCCAATCGGGGAGGTTGTACTATGAACAGATTGCAAGTTGAATTACCAGGGTTATCATTAAAAAATCCAATCATCCCAGCATCTGGTTGCTTCGGATTTGGTCGTGAGTATGCACAGTTCTATGATTTAAGTGTACTTGGATCAATTATGATTAAAGCGACAACAGAACAGCCTCGTTACGGAAACCCAACGCCTCGTGTTGCGGAAACACCAGGCGGAATGCTAAATGCAATCGGGCTTCAAAATCCTGGATTAGAAAAGGTAATGAATTCTGAATTACCTTTTCTCGAGCAATTTGATCTTCCGATTATTGCAAATGTTGCTGGCTCACAAGCTGAGGATTATGTAGCAGTTGCGAAGGAAATTTCAAAGGCACCTAATGTTCATGCGCTAGAATTAAATATTTCTTGTCCAAACGTAAAAACGGGTGGTATCGCTTTTGGTACGAATCCTGAAATTGCTGCTGATTTAACGAAGCGAGTAAAAGAGGTTTCTGAAGTACCTGTATACGTAAAATTGTCACCGAACGTGGCAAACATTGTGGAGATTGCAAAAGCAATTGAAAATGCGGGTGCGGACGGTTTAACGATGATTAATACATTGCTTGGTATGCGTCTAGATTTAAAAACTGCAAAACCAATTTTAGCAAACCGTACAGGCGGATTATCAGGTCCTGCGATTAAGCCAGTAGCGATTCGTATGGTACATGAAGTAAGCCAAGCGGTTAACATTCCGATTATCGGAATGGGTGGTATCGAAACAGCGGAAGATGTAATTGAATTCTTCTACGCTGGCGCAAGCGCAGTTGCAGTTGGAACAGCGAACTTTATCGATCCGTTCGTATGTCCGACAATTATTGAAGAATTACCAGCATTACTAGATGAATTAGGATTTGATCACATTTCGGAATGTCAAGGAAGGAGTTGGAAGTAAGTATGTCACAGACGTTAATCGTTGCATTAGATTTTCCAGGGAAACAAGATGTAGAACAATTCCTGCGCCACTTTGAAGGGGAAGAGTTATTTGTCAAAGTAGGTATGGAGTTATTTTACAAAGAAGGCCCTGCGATTATTACGTACTTAAAAGAAAAAGGACATAAGATCTTTCTAGATTTAAAACTTCATGATATTCCGAATACAGTAAAAAGCGCTATGCGTAGCCTAGCTAGTCTAGATGTAGATATGGTAAATGTTCATGCTGCTGGGGGAAGCAGTATGATGAAAGCCGCGATTGAGGGATTAGAGGAAGGTAAGCAAGAAGGAAAAGAGAGACCGATTTGCATTGCAGTTACACAACTAACAAGCACTTCGGAAGCTATGATGAAAAAAGAGATCGGCATTGAGAAAACGTTAGAAGAAGCGGTTGCTCATTATGCAAAACTAACGAAAGAAAGTGGACTTGATGGCGTTGTTTGTTCAACACTGGAAGTTCCAAAATTACGTGAAGTATGCGGAAATGAATTTGTAACAGTAACACCGGGGATTCGTCTTGCAAGCGATGATGTAAATGACCAGGTGCGCGTAGCAACACCGAAACGTGCGAGGGAACTTGGCTCAAGCTACATCGTAGTTGGACGTAGTATTACAAAAGCAGAAAATCCGCTTGAAGCGTATAAAACAGTAAAACAACAGTGGGAAGGTGTAACAGTATGAAAAAAGAAATCGCATCGCATTTATTAGAAATTGGAGCAGTATTTTTACAACCGAATGATCCATTTACTTGGTCTTCAGGTATGAAATCACCAATTTATTGTGATAACCGTTTAACTTTATCTTATCCAAAAGTACGTCAAGCGATTGCAGCTGGATTAGAAGAGTTAATTAAAGAGCACTTCCCAACTGTAGAAGTTATTGCAGGAACAGCAACTGCTGGTATTGCGCACGCTGCATGGGTAAGTGATCGTATGGATTTACCAATGTGCTACGTACGTAGTAAAGCAAAAGGTCACGGTAAAGGGAACCAAATTGAAGGAAAAGCTGAAAAAGGTCAAAAAGTAGTAGTAGTAGAAGACTTAATTTCAACTGGCGGTAGTGCAATTACATGTGTAGAAGCACTTCGCGAAGCTGGATGTGAAGTATTAGGAATCGTATCAATCTTCACATACGAGCTAGAAGCAGGAAAAGAAAAACTAGAAGCAGCTAACGTAGCATCATACTCTTTAAGCGACTACAGTGCATTAACTGAAGTAGCAGCAGAAAAAGGTATGATTGGACAAGCTGAAATGAAAAAATTACAAGAGTGGCGTAAAAATCCAGCAAATGAAGCTTGGATTACAGCGTAACACGAAAAAAAACGACCGCGGGGGAACGCGGTCGTTTTTTATATTATTGTTAAAACTTCATGTAAAGTCCTATCGATATCAAAAAAATCATATTATAATCTCTTTACTAAATACTACTTAGTGCTTTCTGCAATCTCATATCCTCTCACAAACAATAGAGTCATATAAGAAACAATAAATGAGAAGATGCTGTACATGCCAACCCAAAAGAAAAATTTTGGAGTAAAGGCGATAACACCTATTATTAAAAAACTAGCAAACGTTACAATCGGCATTACGTAATACGTTTTCGTCTTGCGCGTTCCAATAACAGAAACGATAAAGATAAGTAATGGACAAATTAATAAGACGAAAATCAATTCATTCATAGTTATGTCCCCTTTTCTAATGGAAGTAATCTGTTTCTCGTAAACGTTTTAAAATAAATACTCTCTTAATATAATTTCGCTAATATATATATAATCCCTTTTGAAAGTCAGTAATAAATGATGGATTTCACAATAAGAAAAGTAAGCAAGAGAACACTTGCTTACTTTATAGAATAAACATCGCAACGATCGTGGTGACAATTAAGCCAATCACAACCGGTAAAAAGTTTCGGCGTGCGAGTTCAAATGGATCTACTTTACAAATGGCAGCGGCAGGAATAAGGGCCCAAGGAATTAAAGTCCCGCCTCCGGTCCAGATTGCTGCAATTTGCCCGAGTGCTGTTAATGTGGCCGTTCCGTGCCCCAGTGCTGTGCCGAAAAGATTGGCAATCGAACCAGCAAGTGATATACCGGAAAAGCCAGATCCATCTAACCCTGTTATGACACCAACGATAGTTAATGTTCCTGCTGATACATATTGGTTTAAAGGAACAGTTTGAGATAAGGCGATTCCTAAGTCGTTAATGATTCCGTGTGAACCTTTCGGTAAATAGTCCCCGATAATTTTTACAAAGCCGCTATCTCCTAAATAAAAGAGTGCAGCAATTGGAATAACTGGGCCGAAAATTTTAAATCCAAATTGGAGCCCTTCTATAAAGTAATCGGTCGTTTTATTCAGTCCATTTCCTTTGTAAGCGATGAGCGAAATAATGATAATCATAATAACAGTCGTCCCGCCGATAAGTGCAGTTGCGTCGCTTCCTTGTAGTTTAAATTGAATCATGCAAAGGATATCGATGGCATATACGATCGGAATACAAATAGCGAGCCATTTTTTTGTCCGAGGAGATAATGAAGTAAGCGTTTTAGAAGATTCAGTTGATGGGATAGATTCTTGTATAGATAAGCCTGTATGGAATTCTTTTCGTAAGAAGAAAAATGCGACGGAAGTTGTCACAATACCCATAACGATAACGAGGGGAACACTGGCAGAAACAACGCTGGAAACAGGAAGACCAGCAGCATCCGCTGTTAATTTCGGTGCACCTTGAATAACGAAGTCACCAGATAAGGCGATGCCGTGTCCGAATAAGTTCATAGCGATGGCAACTCCAATTGGCGGAAGACCGACGCGTACAGCCACAGGTAATAAAATAGCTCCCATTAAAGCGACAGCTGGGGAAGGCCAAAAGAAGAAAGAAATTGTCATCATTAAAAGGCCGATAATCCAGTAGGCGAGGGTAGGGGTACGAATCATCTTTGTAAATGGTGAAATCATCGTATCATTTATGCCAGTATGAACGAGTAGATTGCTCATTGATACGATAATAGAGATGATTAATATAGTTGGTAAAAGTTCAGTAATAGCGTAAATGAAACTTTGAAAAATATCGCTAACGGCAAGAGGGATAGAACTTGTAGCGGTTAATGCTAATAAAAAGATAAAAACGATACAAATAATCGTCGTATCTTTCCGGAGAATAAAAAAAGTAATAATAGTGAGTAAACAAAGAATATAGAGAGCATGCAACAGCGTTAATTCAACTCCCATAACATTCACATCCTTTAGGCATTCGTGTAGTTTATTGTATGAAAGCAGTAAAAGTATGTGAGTATAGGAAAAAGAAAAAAAGTGAAATTTCATGTACTGTAATGGTAAGAAGTAGAAATGGATGTTACAATACAATTAATCCTAAAAATGGAATTTAAAGAGGGCTTATGCGCAAAAAAATCGGGTTTTGGGGATTCATTATATCTTGTAGTCTATTAATCATTTTGAATCTGTTTACAAGCAATGAATGGATCAGTATCATACCTGTTTTCGGGTTTGTATTTATACTTTTATATAACTGGGATGATATAAAACAATATAGTAAGAAAAGTATCGGAATTATAATAGGTATCATTGTTGTTTGCTCATTTTTCGTAGGGTTTATTTTAATAGAAGGGCAGAAGCAAATGGAGAAAATGTCTATTTTTCAACAATGGATGTCATCTGCGAAGGGTTTTTATATTGTAATTGTATTTGTTATTTTACTAAGACTTGTTATAAGCATAGTAAGTTACATATTAAAGGAGAAGTAGAATGGGGGAGTACGAATGAGAGGGAAAATAGGGTATTATGGTGTGCTCGTTTGTTTACTATTATCAGTTATTTCAGGGCAATTTCTTAAAAGTGAATGGGTACCAATTATATGGTGTATAGGAGTATTGATATTTGCTCCCATGTATCGCTGGGATGAATGGAAAGCATATAGCAGAAAAAAGAAAATTGTTTTCAGCATCGAGTTTGTCATTATAATTAGCACGATTCCTTTTTTGTTATTGAAAGGAAATGAGATAATAGATGCAATTGTAATGTTTCAAGGGTGGTTATTTATTGTGAAATTGCTATATTTAATATGTATATTAATGTCGGTAGCGATAATCGCTAAAAAAGTAAACGAAAAGTTATTCGTTAATGAATAAAAGAAAGTGCCACCTTATCTGGTGGCACTTTCTTACTTTACTGAATGAGCTTTTTGCATCTTTTTAATTAAACGAATTTGTCCGCGATGATTGATTTCATCTTCAAAAACGTGAAACCATTTAAAGTAGTTATTTGCGGGTTTGTCATACCAGAAATCTGTCGTTTTAAATAGCCATTCATCAGGTAACGATTGAAAAGTCTCGATCGTTTTGGAACGTACTTCTTGCAATGTATGTATGTAAAATTCTATAGAGTTGCCTTTGATTTTCTCGCGTCCAAGATTCCCTAATTCAATAGCAGGTAACCACCGTTCTAATTCAGCTTCCGTTGGTTCACGGTCTTCAAAAGTATGAATTTGGTAGTAAAATTCAATAGCAGCCATATGGTACAAAAGCATACCAATTGAGTTTGCTTCCTCATCATATAAATAATCAAGTTCTTCAATTGTTAAACCTTCCACTGCTTGCATTGTTGTATAGCGAGCGTAATTCATCATGGAAACAATTTTGGAAAATTCAGGATGCAAACCATCTATCTTGTCGATTACAAAATTCAATTAAAATTCCCCCTCTTTAAACGATGACTCCAGAGAAAGAATTCTATGTGCAGAGAAAAACTCCTTTTAAAAAGGTCATGATTTTAACAAGGAATCACAATTAGTTCCCGATTTGATTTTGTAATAACTTCATATCCGTCTTTTGTGATGACAATATCATCTTCAATTCTACAACCGCCCCAGTTTGGTATGTAAATACCAGGTTCAACTGTAACAACCATACCTTCTTCTAAAGTAGCCTTACTTTCTTGGGATAGGCGAAGAGGTTCATGTATTTCTAACCCAAGACCATGACCAGTAGAGTGTCCAAAGTATTGACCGTATCCATGTTCTGTAATGTAATCTCTCGTTATATCATCGATACTTTTCGCAGTTTCTCCAGGCTTAATTGCTTTAGTTCCACGCTTTAACGCTTCTCGTACAACATTGTATATCTTTTTGAATTCTTCTGATGGTTCTCCGATTGCTACAGTACGAGTTATATCGGAACAATATCCATCGTAAAGTGCACCGAAATCTAATGTAACGATGTCGCCTCGCTCGATTATTTTATTTGATGCAACTCCATGAGGAAGTGAAGAACGAACGCCAGAAGCTACAATGATTTGGAATGAAGAGGATGTAGCCCCTTTTTTTCGCATGAAAAATTCTAACTCATCTCGTACATCATTTTCACTTATTCCTGGTTTTAGAAACGTAATGATGTGGTGAAATGCTTCGTCAGCAATATTAGCTGCGATTTTCATTGTTTCTATTTCCGGCATGTCTTTAATAATACGAATATTTTCGATGATTTCGCACACTTGAACCATTTCCACATGTACACATTTTTGTAAGTTTTTATATTGTTGCAATGTCATGTTGTTCTCTTCAATTCCGAGTTTTTGAATGTTTAATTTTGATACTTGATTTGCAATTTCTATTTCTAAATTTCCTGTATGCATAATAATTTCAGCATCTTTTATTTGTGATTTCGCTTGATCTACATAGCGAAAATCAGTTATAAAAACAGCTTTATCCGCAGAGATTAAGACGACGCCAGCACTACCTGTAAAGCCTGTTGCATATTGGCGATTTTCTTTTTTTGTAATGAGTAACCCGTCAATTTCATAGTTTTGTAGTTGATTTTGGATTTTATTAATTTTTAAAGTCATGTTAATTCCCCCTATTCACAGTATTTAATAAAGCAAATAGTGTGCCAAAATGTATATTTGAAGAAAGGATAGTAGGGAAAACATATATTTTAGGGGAGATAAGAAAATAGCCCGCCATTTGTGGGAGACGGTTTGTTTATAAAATTCAGATTGCTTCAATAAATAGCAGGGGGATGAAAAAATATTGATTGGAGTTACACTTGTACTTTATTTACATGCTGTAAAAAATTTTATACAAATGTGAAATGACACTGTCAATTTTTTTGACAATATTGAATGGATATAGCAACTAAATTGAAAATAAATAAAAAATGCGTTGCTTATAAGCAACGCATTTTTTTATTTACGCTTTTAATTTCATTACAGTATCAGCATCAGGTGTTACATATACGGTTTGCTGATTGTCGTACGTAACAAAACCAAGTTTTGCACCACTCGGTTTTTTGACATGGCGTATTTTGGTGAAATCTACAGGAACAGAACTAGAATCTTTTGCTTTACTGAAATAGGCAGCGATTTTAGCAGCTTCTAACACAGTTTCTTCGGTAGGTTCAAGAGAACGAATGACAACATGAGACCCAGGGATATCTTTCGTATGTAACCAAATTTCATCACGACGGGCAAACTTCGTTGTTAAATAATCATTTTGCTTGTTGTTTTTACCGACGAAAATTTCTGTGCCATCACTTGCTAAATATTTGTCCAATACTGGTTTAGTAGGCTTTTTCTTTGCGTTTTTCGTTTTACGATTACGCATATAACCTTCTTCAGCTAATTCCTCACGAATTTCTTCAATATCTTTTGAAGAAGCAGCTTCCATTTGTTGAAGTAAGCTATCAAAATAAAGAATTTCTTCATTTGTTTTTTCAATTTGTTCTTCTACAACAACAACTGAATTTTTCGCTTTTTGGTACTTTTGGAAATAGCGTTGCGCATTGTCAGATGGTGTTTTTAAAGGATCTAATGTAATTTTTACAGTTCCGCCATTTTCGTCGTAATAGTTAACGACTTCAATATCTTTATCACCTTTTTTCAAAGCGTACATATTGGCTGTAAGTAGTTCTCCAAATAGTTGATATTTATCTGCTTTTCCGGCATCCTGTAATGTTTTTTCTAGTTTAATGAGTTTCTTCACATTTTTATTTTTTTCGTTTTGCATAAAGCGCTCTAAATCATAAGCTTGTTGTTTTACACGGTCGCGCTCTGCTTTTCCGAAAAAGAAACGGTCTAGCAATTCACTAACAGATGAAAATATCTTACCTTCTCCTTGCAAGTGTGCAAGAGGGAAAAGATAAAAGAATTCTTTCCCATTTGAAGTAGTCATTGTTGGTGAATATGTATGAGTTAGTAATGGTTTTTGTATGGAGAAAAATGCGTCCGCTAATGCTTTTTCATTTACCATACCTGCTTTTTTCACTACTTCTTTTGCGAATAACGGCGATATTCCCGTAAAGGTGCCGACAAGCTGTTTATCCATGTTTCCAGATAGAAAGTCTAGCGGTCTAATAAATTCATCATTTGTTTCAATCTGAAGTGGGTTAATTTTATGTTGTGCTGGTGGTGCAATATATTCAGCTCCAGCGTATACAGTTCGATGGCGGTTTACTGCTAAAGAAACGTGTTTTAAGCTATCTAAAATATTGTTTGTTTTTGTGTCTACCAAAATGATGTTACTATGTCGTCCCATTATTTCAATTACTAATGTTTTTAGCGATTCATCACCAATTTCATTTCTGCTACGAACGGTGATTTGAATAATGCGCTCTAAATCAATTTGTTCAATTTTTTCAATGAAACCACCTTCTAGATGCTTGCGGAGAAGCATACAAAACATTGGCGGAAGTGCAGGTGAATCGTAATTTTGATTTGTTAAGTGTAAACGTGCATATGTCGGATGAGCGGAAAGAATTAGTTTTTGATTTTTTCCGTTTGCTCGAATATGTAATAAAATCTCGTATTTTGAAGGTTGATATATTTTGGAAATTCTTCCTGTGTAAAGAGAATTTGCAATTTCATGTGTAATTGCTCTTGTAAATAATCCATCGAATGCCATAAATGAACACTCCTTTCTAACTAAAAGTTAATTATAGCATTTTTTTGGACGAGGCTGAATAAGCTTTCAATAGAGTATGTCTGGAATCAGGAGGTCGATAGCGGGATGAACTGGTATGGAATGCGCGCACACGAAGTGGAAGAAAGAACGAATACGAATGTGAAGGTTGGACTTACAGAGAAGGAAGCAGAAGGGCGAATAAAAAAATTTGGTACAAATGAATTAGATGAAGCCAAAAGGCCTTCTGCACTGATGGTATTTTTGGCGCAGTTTAAAGATTTTATGGTACTTGTTTTATTTGGTGCAACAGTAGTTTCGGCTTTTTTAGGGGAATACATTGATTCTATTGCGATTGTTGCGATTGTTATTATCAATGGTATTCTTGGCTTTTTTCAAGAAAGAAAGGCTGAAAAATCACTGGAAGCTTTAAAAGAGCTAGCCGCCCCGCAAGTTACTGTAATGCGGAATGGAAAGTGGGTAAAAGCACCGTCTAAAGCACTTGTTTTAGGTGATATCATTAAATTTTCTAGTGGTGATCGTATTGGGGCGGATGTACGTCTTGTTGAGGCATCAAGTTTATATATCGAAGAATCAGCTTTGACAGGAGAGTCAGTACCGGTGCAGAAGAAGGTAGAAGCTCTGCAGGGGCAAGATGTTTCAATTGGTGATCAAAAAAATATGGCTTTTATGGGTACGATGATTACACGAGGAGCTGGAACAGGGGTCGTTGTAGCAACTGGTATGAATACAGCGATGGGCCAAATTGCAAATATGTTACAAAATGCAGAGCAAATGGAAACACCACTGCAAAGAAGATTAGAGCAACTCGGGAAAATATTAATTATTGTGGCTCTTATTTTGACAGCGCTTGTCGTATTAGCCGGTGTGTATCAAGGGAATGAAGTGTACCATATGTTTTTAGCAGGCGTGTCGCTAGCTGTTGCTGCTATTCCTGAAGGATTACCAGCAATCGTTACAGTAGCTTTATCGCTTGGTGTACAGCGTATGATTAAAAAGAGAGCAATTGTAAGGAAGTTACCAGCGGTAGAAACGTTAGGGTGCGCTTCTGTTATATGCTCTGATAAAACAGGAACAATGACGCAAAACAAAATGATGGTAACACATATGTGGTCAGGTGGAGAGTTATGGAAAGTGACGGGTCAAGGGTATGAACCTAATGGCTCTTTTTTGAAAGGTGAAAAAGAATGTGATCCAGCTAAAACAAAAGCATTGTATCAACTACTCACATTTGGTTCACTATGTAATAACGCAAATATTATTCAAAAGAAAAAGGCGTATGTATTAGATGGAGATCCAACTGAGGGAGCACTAGTAGCTGCAGCAATGAAGGCGGGGATAACGCGTGAGGCACTGAAAGGGAAATTTGAAATCATTCGTGAATTTCCATTCGATTCAACTCGAAAAATGATGAGTGTTATTGTGCGAGATAGAGAGGGGAAAAAGTTTCTTGTTACGAAGGGAGCACCAGATGTCCTCCTGCAAATGAGTCAAACGATTTTATGGGGGGATAAGCAACAACCGATAAGTGAGTTGTATAGAAAAGAAGTACAGGCGGCTATTCATAGTTTAGGTAGTCAAGCGCTTCGAACAATTGCAGTTGCATTTAAGCCATTAAAAGTAACAGATTCTATTGAACATGAAAGAGACGTTGAAAAAGATTTTATGTTGGTCGGGATACAGGGAATGATTGATCCGCCAAGACCAGAGGTAGAACAGGCTGTAAAAGAGTGCAGAGAAGCTGGTATTCGAACAGTGATGATAACAGGAGATCATAAAGTGACAGCAATGGCAATTGCGGAACAATTAGGGGTTTTACCACCTGGTGGACGTGTTGTTGAAGGAGTAGAACTCGCGAATATGGATGTAGAGGAACTAGAAAGTGTTGTAGAAGACACGTATGTATTTGCTCGAGTATCACCTGAACATAAATTGAAAATTGTTAAGGCGTTGCAAAATAAAGGGCATATAGTAGCGATGACAGGTGATGGAGTAAACGATGCTCCGGCTATAAAAACAGCGGATATTGGGATAGCGATGGGAATTACAGGGACAGACGTTGCGAAAGAAGCGTCTTCTCTTGTTTTGCTAGATGATAACTTTGCTACGATTAAATCAGCAATTAAAGAAGGTAGAAATATATACGAGAATATACGTAAGTTTATCCGTTATTTATTAGCATCGAACGTAGGAGAAATTTTAGTCATGTTATTTGCAATGTTACTTGCATTACCGCTGCCGATGGTTCCCATTCAAATTTTATGGGTGAACTTAGTTACTGACGGATTACCGGCGATGGCATTAGGATTGGATAAGGCGGAAGGAGACGTGATGAAGAGAACGCCGCGTCATCCGAAAGAAGGGGTATTTGCTAGAGGGCTTGCCTGGAAAATTATAAGTCGTGGCTTTCTAATTGGAGCAGTGACGTTAGTGGCGTTTATTATTGCATATAATCAACATCCAAATGAATTGAAATATGCACAAACTGTGGCGTTTGCGACGTTGGTACTTGCACAACTTATTCATGTATTTGACTGCCGAAGTGAACATTCTATCTTCCACCGTAATCCGTTTGGGAACGTGTATTTAGTAGGAGCGGTTATCATTTCTTTACTGTTAATGTTAGTGGTTATATATTACCCACCGCTACAACCGATCTTTAGTACAATGCCAATACAAGCGAGAGATTGGTTGTTAATTGGAGGTTTGTCATCAATTCCGACCTTCTTATTAGTAGGTTCTTTATTAACAGGGAAAAAGGGGAAGAAGGAAAAGCCAATATTATATAAGAAGGGATTAAACTTGAAATAGTCAATGATATGAAAATGTGATATAATTTACAGAAGGTAGTAGAGCCTTGTCTCTATTACCTTTTTCATTGAGTTATTTCATGGCTTGGATGTGATAAAAATGATTTGTAGTATGACAGGATTTGGAAGATCGAAAGTAGAAAATGATACTTTTCAAATTACAGTAGAAATGAAATCGGTGAACCACCGTTTTCTAGAGATGAGTATTCGACTTCCGAAGCAAATGATGATATTTGAGGACAAAATTCGTAAAATAATTGCAGAACAAGTTCGGCGTGGACGCATTGAAGTGTCTATTAGTATAACGGGTGAAGGACTTGTTGAAAGAAAATTAAGTGTGAATTGGTCGCTTCTTGAGCAGTACCAATTGATTATGGAAGATATAAAAGGAAAATTTCAATTACAAGATTCTATTACACTTCAGCAATTAATGGAAATGCCAGAAGTAACAGCGATTGAAGAAGTAGAAAATGTAAATGAACAATTTGAGAACGGTTTATATGAGGCTGTTCGCCAAGCTGCTCATATGTTAAAAACGATGAGAGATGGCGAAGGAGAACGATTACATAAAGATATAGCGTATCGTTTACAAGAGATTCACAATTGTGTAAATGCAATTATTCCGCATGTACCGATTGTTACACAAAAATATCGTGAACGATTAGAAAATCGCTTAAAAGAATTACATAATCAAGATCTAGATGAACAAAGATTGTTAACAGAAGTCGCAATCTTTGCAGAGCGTTGTGATATTCACGAAGAGTTAGTTCGTTTGCAAAGTCATTTAGAGCAATTTCGTGAAACACTGCAGATTGAAGAGCCTGTTGGAAGGAAAATGGATTTCATCGTGCAAGAGATGCATAGAGAAATTAATACGATTGGTTCTAAGGCAAATGACTTAACAATTTCAAAATATGTTGTAGAAATGAAAAATAACCTTGAAAAAATTCGTGAACAAGTACAAAATATTGAGTAGCTTTCAAAAAATATATAAAGTTATACGTGGTGGAGAAATCGGATAGACTTACTAGGAGGCGCAAACTATGGCCATGCGGTTTTTAAATATTGGATACGGAAATATTGTATCTGCTCATCGAATTATTGCTATTGTAAGTCCGGAGTCAGCTCCTATTAAACGAACAGTACAGGAAGCACGCGAACATAATGCTTTGCTTGATGCTACGTATGGGAGAAAAACAAGGGCGGTTATTGTTATGGATGATGGGCATGTGGTATTAAGTCCAATTCAGCCAGAGACGATTGCACATCGTTTGAATAATAAAGAAGATTTAAGTGAGGAAGGGTAGGTTTTACATATTTATGAGAAGTAGAAGAGGATTGCTCATCGTTCTTTCAGGACCTTCTGGGGTTGGTAAAGGAACGGTTCGAAAAGAGCTATTTAGTCATGAGGATACACGTTTTCAGTACTCCATTTCAGTAACGACACGTAAGCCACGTGAAGGTGAAGTTGATGGTGTGGATTATTTCTTTAAAGAGAGAGAAGAATTTGAGGAAATGATTCGTAATGAAAAATTACTTGAGTGGGCTGAGTTCGTAGGTAATTATTACGGAACACCAATCGACTATGTTGAAAAAACATTACAAGAAGGAAAAGATGTATTCTTAGAAATTGAAGTGCAAGGAGCAATTCAAGTTAAGAAAGCTTTCCCAGAAGGTGTATTTATTTTCTTAGCACCTCCAAGTTTATCTGAACTAAAGAACCGTATTGTCGGCCGTGGTACAGAAACTGAAGATGTTATTGAAAATCGTTTAACGGTAGCGAAAGAAGAAATCGAAATGATGGACGCTTACGACTATGTTGTAGAAAACGATCAAGTTGAATTAGCTTGTGAAAGAATTAAAGCAATTGTGGTTGGTGAACATTGCCGCCGCGAAAGAGTAGCAAAATATTATAAAGAAATGACGGAGGGTCTATAATTATGTTAAATCCATCAATTGATTCATTATTAACAAAAATCGATTCTAAATATACACTTGTAACAGTAGCTGCAAAACGTGCGCGTGAAATGCAACTTGCTGATAACTGTGTTATCGAGCAACCTGTTTCTCATAAATGTGTAGGTAAATCATTAGAAGAAATCGATGCAGAAGTATTAAAATATGTACCAAGCGAAGACAAAATCATCGATTAAGGCATTCTTTTCGACAAATTAAAACATAGACTTTATAATTTTCTATGTAACGGTAACAACCTATTTACAAGTAGGTTGTTATTTTTTTACGATAGGGAAGAAATATTGGTACTGACGAGCTGGGAATTCTGTTTCAGTATTATAAGTTTGAAAAAGAAAGAGGACGAGCCATATGCTAAAAGGGAAAAAGATACTTCTATGTGTAACAGGAGGCATTGCGGTCTTTAAAGCGGCTGCGTTAACTAGTAAATTGACACAAGCTGGTGCTATTGTAAAAGTAATGATGAGTGAGTCTGCAATGAAGTTTGTTACGCCTCTTACATTTCAAGCACTTTCTCGCCATGACGTATATACAGATACATTCGATGAGAAAGACTCGGCTGTTATTGCACATATCGATTTAGCAGATTGGGCAGATGTAGTACTTGTTGCACCTGCTACTGCCAATTGTATTGGAAAGTTAGCTGGTGGTATTGCAGACGATATGATTACAACTACTTTGTTAGCTACTACAGCCCCAGTGTGGATTGCACCTGCTATGAATGTGCATATGTATGAAAATAAAATTGTACAAAAAAATATGATGACGTTAAAAACGTTAGGATATACATTTATTGAGCCTGGAGAAGGTTTTTTAGCGTGTGGTTATGTTGCGAAGGGAAGACTAGAAGAACCAGAAGCAATTATTGCACGGTTAGAAGAGGCTTTTTCAGAACAAAAACCATTGCAAGGAAAAAAAATATTAATAACTGCCGGCCCAACTCGTGAAAAGATTGATCCAGTGCGTTTTATGACCAATTTTTCTTCTGGGAAAATGGGATATGCAATTGCGGAAGTGGCAGCGAACTTAGGTGCTGATGTCATACTTGTTTCGGGACCGACAGCATTAAACCCACCAGTACATGTAAATACGGTACAAGTGGAATCTGCACAAGATATGTTAGAAGTAGTTCTGCAACAGTATCAAAACGTAGATGTTGTCATTAAAACAGCAGCAGTTGCAGATTATCGCCCGAAATATGTTCATGATAATAAAATGAAAAAGAAAAATGGTGATGCTGTAATCGAACTCGAGAGAACAGTAGATATTTTAAAAACGTTAGGTGAGATGAAGGATAAACAGTTACTTATCGGTTTTGCGGCTGAAACGACAAAGGTAGAGGAATACGCGACAAAAAAATTACGTGAGAAAAATGCGAATATGATTGTTGCGAACGATGTAAAGGCACAAGGAGCTGGATTTGGTACAGATACAAACATTGTAACAATGTATAGAAAAGATGGAGAAGTTATCGAGTTACCACTTTTAACGAAGAAAGAGGTTGCTCGTGAAATATTAAAGCAAATTGAAATGATGTTAGAAGATGATCGTCTATGAAATTTGCAAGTGTAATTGTTGATGTACCTGCACGTCAGACAGATCGACCATTTGATTATATTATCCCTAAAAAGTGGGAAGATATTGTCCAGACAGGCATGCGTGTAGTAGTTCCATTTGGCCCAAGGAAATTGCAAGGCTTTATTATTGGGATCAAAGATTCGGCTGAAGTAGAAAGTAAGAAGCTAAAGACAATCCATGAAATATTAGATGTAACACAAGTTTTAAACGAGGAATTATTAAAGCTTGGATATTGGCTTACAAGCGAAACGTTATGTTATATGATTTCAGCCTTTCAAGTCATGCTTCCAACGGCGATAAAAGCTACGTATAAAAAGCGTCTACAACTTCGTAAACAAGAAGAAGTAGCACCTGAACTACTGTTTTTATTTCAAGACAAAGAAGCGATAGATTGGGAAGCTATTGAGACGCAGCCGCATCTATACCGAACGATTCAACAAGAAATTAAAAATGGCACGATTGAAGTTGTTTATCAGGTAAAAGATAAAGTGCAAAAGAAGAAACAAAGAGTCGTTCAACCTGAGTTGTCAGAAGATCGATTGGAATTAGCAGCATTTGAACTGAAAAGTAAAAAACAACAAGATGTACTCTATTATTTTGTGGAAAATTATAAAAGTGTGCCGTTGAAAGTGATAACAGAAGAGTTGCAAATAACAGACGCTCCGATTAAGGCACTTGTTAAAAAGGGGCTAATTTCAGAAAAATATGTGGAAGTGTACCGAAATCCGTATGACGATGATGATTTTGAACAAACGAAACCATTCCCACTTACGGAGGAACAACAGCAAGTTATTGCACCGATTTTATCATCAATTACAAATGAAACTTACAATCCATTTTTACTATATGGTGTTACAGGAAGCGGAAAAACAGAAGTATATTTACAATCTATAGCAGCGGTGCTCGCGAAAGGGAAAGAAGCTATTGTGCTTGTTCCTGAAATTGCACTAACGCCTCAAATGGTAGATCGTTTTAAAGGCAGATTTGGCTCGCAAGTTGCGGTTCTTCATAGTGCGCTGTCTGTTGGAGAAAAATATGATGAATGGCGTAAGATTTTAAGAAAAGAAGTGAAAGTTGTAGTTGGTGCACGTTCAGCTGTATTTGCTCCTTTTGAAAATTTAGGGATTATTATTATTGATGAGGAACATGAATCGAGCTATAAGCAAGAAGATAATCCGAGGTATCATGCAAGGGATGTAGCTGTGTGGAGGGGGCAATATCATAAATGTCCTATCGTTCTTGGTAGTGCAACACCGACACTTGAATCGTTTGCAAGAGCGAAAAAAGGTGTGTATGAATTACTAACGATGGAAAAACGTATGAATAAACAAGCTTTACCAACAGTAGAGATTGTTGATATGCGTGAGGAACTTCGTGACGGGAATCGTTCCATGTTTTCGAAGGCATTGCATGAAAAAATAGCAGATCGATTAGAAAAGAAAGAACAGATGGTGCTCTTTTTAAATAGAAGAGGTCATTCTACATTTGTTATGTGCCGTGATTGTGGGTATGTTGTACAATGTCCGCACTGTGATATCTCGCTGACATATCATAAAATGAACCATCGTTTAAAATGTCATTACTGCAGTCACGAAGAGAATATGCCGACTGAGTGTCCTGCTTGTCAAAGTACATATATTCGTTTCTTTGGTACAGGTACACAAAAGGTAGAAGAAGAAATTACAAAACTATTTCCAGAGGCACGAGTCATTCGAATGGATGTAGATACGACAAGTCGCAAAGGAATGCATGAAAAATTATTAAAGGCGTTCGGGGAAGAAAAAGCAGATATACTACTTGGAACACAAATGATTGCGAAAGGGTTAGATTTTCCTAAAGTAACGCTTGTCGGGGTTTTAACTGCAGATACGATGCTTCACTTACCTGATTTTCGAGCGAGTGAAAAGACGTATCAGTTATTGACGCAAGTAAGTGGACGAGCAGGCAGACATGAATTGCCAGGGGAAGTTATAATTCAAACGTATACACCAGAACATTACAGTATAGAGTTAGCAAAGAACCAACAATATGATGTGTTTTTTGACCAAGAAATGCAAATGAGACGAACAAGACAATATCCACCTTATTACTATGTTGTACTTGTAACAGTATCGCATCCAGAATTATTAAAGGCAGTGCAAGTGACGGAAAAAATTGTCGGTCATTTACGGGCACACTGCACGCAGCAAACAATGGTGTTAGGACCGGTTGCTTCAGCAATTCCAAGGATAAAAGATAGATATCGTTATCAATGCATGATAAAATACAAACGGGAACCAAACTTAAAGAACGTGCTCAAAATGGTAAATGAACATTATCAAGCAGAAATGCAAAAAGAGCTACAAATCTCAATTGATTTTAATCCAACAATGTTAATGTAGCGGAGGGAAATATGGCAGTTTTAGAAATAGTAAAGCATCCAAATGAAGTGTTAGAAACACCATGCGAAAGAGTAATTAACTTTGATAAAAAGTTAGTGAAATTGTTGAAAGATATGCATGAAACAATGTTAATTGCGGACGGGGTCGGTTTAGCTGCGCCTCAAGTAGGTGTAAGCTTGCAAGTTGCGGTAGTTGATATCGGTGATGATACGGGGAAAATCGAGTTAATCAATCCATCGATACTAGAAAAACGTGGTGAACAAGTAGGTCCCGAAGGCTGTCTAAGCTTCCCGGGACTTTATGGTGAAGTGGAACGTGCGGATTATATTAAAGTACGTGCGCAAAATCGCCGAGGTAAAGTATTTTTACTAGAAGCAGAAGGATTTTTAGCACGTGCAATTCAACATGAAATCGATCATTTACACGGTGTGTTATTTACATCAAAAGTGACAAGATATTATGAGGAAAACGAATTAGAATAGGTATTAAAAGGAGCGGTTTTTAAATGATAAAAGTAGTATTTATGGGAACACCGGACTTTTCAGTGCCGGTGCTTCGTCGTCTTATCGAAGATGGCTATGATGTAATAGGTGTTGTGACGCAGCCCGATCGTCCGGTAGGTAGAAAAAAAGTATTAACACCTACACCTGTTAAAGTTGAAGCAGAAAAACATGGTATTCCGGTGTTACAACCGTTAAGAATTCGTGAAAAAGACGAATATGAACAAGTCTTGGCATTAGAGCCAGATTTAATTGTAACAGCTGCTTTCGGTCAGATTGTACCAAATGAAATTTTAGAAGCACCGAAGTATGGATGTATTAACGTCCATGCGTCTTTACTACCTGAACTTCGTGGTGGTGCACCAATCCATTATGCAATTATGGAAGGTAAAGAAAAAACGGGTATTACAATTATGTATATGGTAGAGAAATTGGATGCTGGTGATATCTTAACGCAAGTAGAAGTCGAGATTGAAGAGCGTGAAACGACAGGCTCTTTATTCGATAAGTTAAGTGAAGCAGGGGCACACCTTCTATCTAAAACAGTACCTTTATTAATTCAAGGTAAGTTAGAACCAATTAAACAAAACGAAGAAGAAGTAACGTTTGCATATAATATAAAACGTGAGCAAGAGAAAATTGATTGGACAAAAACAGGTGAAGAAGTATACAATCACATTCGCGGATTGAATCCATGGCCAGTCGCTTATACGACTTTGGCAGGACAAGTTATTAAAGTATGGTGGGGAGAAAAGGTCTCTATTACAGAGAAAGCTGAACCAGGTACAATAGTAGCTCTTGAAGAAGATGGATTTGTTGTTGCAACAGGGAATGAGACAGGTGTTAAAATCACTGAATTGCAACCTTCTGGTAAAAAACGTATGAGTTGTTCGCAATTTTTACGTGGCACAAAACCTGAAATTGGAACGAAGTTAGGAGAAAATGCATGAGACAAAATGTTCGTGAGTTAGCTCTTGATGGCTTAATTCAAGTAGAAAAAAGTGGTGCATACAGTAACTTACTTTTAAATAATCTAATTGAAAAAAATGCAATTGATAGAAAAGATATTGGTTTGTTAACTGAAATTGTATATGGAACGATTCAACGTCGTGACACATTAGATTATTATTTACAGCCTTTTTTAAAAAAGAAGGTTGAGGCGTGGGTAAGAGTATTACTTCGCTTATCTTTATATCAAATGATTTATTTAGACCGAGTGCCAGAAAGAGCGGCTATTCATGAAGCAGTTGAAATTGCAAAGCGTCGCGGGCATAAAGGGATTGCTGGTATGGTAAACGGGGTATTACGTTCGATTCAGAGAGAAGGGGTACCTTCTGTAGATGAAATCAAGGATCCAATAGAACGTTTGGCAATTGCAACAAGTCATCCAATGTGGCTTGTGCAAGACTGGGCTTCTGAATATGGTTTAGAGACAGCAGAGAAAATGTGTGAAGTGAACATGTTACCTCCGGTACCAACAGCGCGTGTAAATGTTGATAAAATAACAGTAGAAGAAGCAATTGAGTTGTTGGCTGGTGAAGGTATAGAAGCGAAGCGCGGCGATTTATCAGAGGATGCAATTCAAATTGAAAGAGGGAATGTAGCGCATACAGATGCGTTCAAAAAAGGTTTTCTTTCTATTCAAGATGAAAGTTCTATGCTTGTAGCACGCGCTTTAGAACCGAATGAGGGAGATGTAGTTCTTGATAGTTGTGCTGCTCCGGGCGGAAAGACAACGCACATTGCAGAGCGATTAAAAGGAACAGGTCAAGTTATGTCTCTTGATTTACATGCACACAAAGTACGTTTAATTAAACAACAAGCAGAGAGACTTGGTCTAGAAAATGTCGAAACAAAAGCACTAGATGCTAGAAAAGTGCAAGAACACTTTGCGAATGAAACATTTGATAAAATATTAGTAGATGCACCATGTTCTGGATTTGGTGTGATTAGACGTAAACCTGATATTAAGTTAGGTAAAAATAAAGGCGATAGTGAAAGATTATCGACGATTCAACTTGCAATACTAGAAAAAATAGCACCGTTATTAAAACAAGGTGGTCGCCTTGTTTATAGTACGTGCACAATAGAAAAAATAGAAAATGAACAAGTAATAAAGCAATTTTTACAAGAGCATCCTGAATTTGAATGGGATACTACGATAAAAGATCGCATGCCAGAAAAGTTAAATCCGCATATTGATGAAGGTCAAGTGCGAATTTTACCGCATTATTTTGCAACAGATGGCTTTTATATTGCTTGTTTAAGGAAGAAGGTGTAGCATCGTGGAAACGACTGTGAGAAAACAAAAGAAAAATCTAGAAACGAAGAAACCATCAATTTATTCTTTACAACTTCATGAAATGCAAGATTGGTTAAAGGAACAAGGAGAACCTAAATTCCGTGCAGGACAAATCTTTGATTGGCTATATAAAAAACGTGTAAAAAATTATGACGACATGTCGAATCTTTCTAAAGGATTACGCGATAAATTGTCGAATTCCTTTGATATTACTACTTTAAATACATTGGTAAAACAAACATCTTCTGATGGAACAATTAAATTCTTATTCCAATTATATGATGGTTATTCTATTGAAACAGTGTTAATGCGACACGAATATGGAAATTCTATTTGTGTAACAACACAGGTTGGATGCCGTATCGGTTGTACGTTCTGTGCATCTACACTTGGTGGGTTAAAACGAAACTTAGAGGCTGGAGAGATTGTAGCGCAAGTAGTAGAAGTGCAACGTGCACTTGATGAAACAGAAGAACGTGTAAGTTCGCTTGTTGTTATGGGAATTGGAGAGCCGTTTGATAATTACGACAACTTAATGTCATTCTTACGCATTGTAAACCATGAAAAAGGAATTCATATTGGTGCAAGACATATGACAGTTTCAACAAGTGGAATTGTTCCAAAAATTTATAAGTTCGCTGAAGAAGATATGCAAATTAATTTTGCGATTTCATTGCATTCTGCAAATACAGAGTTACGTTCAAAATTAATGCCGATTAACCGTGCTTATAAGCTACCAGACTTAATGGAAGCTGTTAAATACTATGTAAATAGAACAGGGCGTCGTATTACGTTTGAATATGGCTTATTTGGAGGAGAAAATGACCAAGTTGAGCAAGCTGAAGAACTTGCTGCGCTTTTAAAAGGTGTAAAATGTCATGTAAACTTAATTCCGGTAAACTACGTACCTGAACGTGATTATGTACGTACGCCACGTGAACAAATTTTCTTATTTGAAAAAACGTTAAAAGATCGTGGAGTGAATGTAACAATTCGCCGTGAACAAGGTCATGATATTGATGCAGCCTGCGGTCAGTTACGTGCGAAGGAGCGTAAAGAAGAGACGAGGTGACGAGATGAAAGCCGTGTTTCTATCAGATAAAGGAAAAGTTCGTCAACATAATGAAGATAGTGCAGGAGTTTTTCACAATTTAGATGGAAATATTTTAGCGGTAGTAGCAGATGGAATGGGAGGTCATCGAGCTGGTGATGTAGCTAGCTCGATGACCATTCAATTATTCCATGATTATTGGAAGCAAACGCATAATATGAATGAACCAAAAAAAGTAGAAGAGTGGTTACATACGAGTGTTGGGATTATTAATGAGCGTATATATGAGTACTCTAAGCAACATGTAGAATGTAATGGTATGGGAACAACACTTATAATAGCGATTTGTACGCCAAACTTTGTGACAATAGGTCATATAGGAGATAGTCGTTGTTATATGGTATCAGAGGGAGAAATCTCGCTTGTAACGGAAGATCACTCACTTGTAAATGAACTTGTGAGACATGGTGAAATTTCAAAAGAAGACGCAGAATATCACCCGAAAAAGAATGTTTTGTTAAGGGCATTAGGAACAGAAGAAAAAGTCGGATTAGATGTTAAAACATTGGTGCTTGAGGAAGATGATCAGTTACTTCTTTGCTCTGATGGGTTATCTAACAAAGTTTCTATTGCTGATATGCAACAAATTTTACAGTTAAATGAACAGCTTGAAACTAAGGGACAACGTCTCATTCAATTGGCGAATGATCGTGGCGGGGAAGATAATATCACCCTTGTTCTTATTGATTATGCGGGTTCGACAAACGAAAGTAGGTGAAGTGCAACGTGCTGATTGGAAAACGCTTAAATGACCGTTATAAGCTGCTGAAAATGATTGGTGGTGGTGGAATGGCCAATGTGTATTTAGCTCATGATGATATACTTGGCCGAGATGTAGCGGTAAAAATATTAAGACTCGACTATTCAAATAACGAAGAGTTTATTAAACGTTTCCATCGAGAAGCGCAGTCTGTTACAACGTTGTCGCATCCAAATATTGTGAATATGTATGATGTCGGAGAAGAAGATGGTATATATTATCTTGTAATGGAGTATGTACCAGGACAAACATTGAAGCAATACATAATTGAGCGAGGGATGTTACCTATAGGAGAAGCTCTTGATATTATGGAGCAGTTAACATCCGCCATGGCACACGCCCATCATTTTGAAATTGTGCACCGTGATATTAAACCGCACAATATTTTAATTCGAGCTGATGGAGTAATAAAAGTAACAGATTTTGGAATTGCGACAGCTACAAGTGCAACAACAATTACACATACAAATTCGGTACTCGGTTCGGTGCATTACTTATCACCAGAACAAGCACGCGGCGGGATAGCAAATAAACAATCAGATATTTATTCCCTAGGAATCGTTATGTTTGAGTTGTTAACAGGAAGACAACCGTTTTCTGGCGAATCTGCTGTTGCTATAGCTTTAAAACATTTACAAAGTGAAATTCCGTCTCCAAAAAGATGGAATGAAAATATTCCGCAAAGTGTCGAAAATATTATATTAAAGGCAACTGCGAAAGATCCGTTTCACCGATATCAATCTGCCAATGCGATGAAACGAGATATTGAAACTGCGTTATATCCAGAGAGGGTAAATGAGCAGCCATTTTACATACCGGAAGATATGGAAGCGACAAAAGCGATTCCAATTATTCAACAAGAACAATTATTCCAAAATGTAACTGATGAAACAATTGTTTTAAAAGGAAGTAAAGTGGATGAGCAGACAAGAAAAGAAGAAACGGATTTAAATAAGAAGAAAAAACGAAGTAATAAATGGCTCAAAATTTTAATTACAACATTTTTACTTTTAGCGATTGGAATAACGTTAGCGCTTACTGTTGTTCCAGGATTCTTTATTCCAAAAGATGTAAAAGTCCCTGATGTGGCTGGTATGAAATATACGACAGCAGTAAATACATTAGTTGAAAAGGGTTTTGAGATTACGGAACCTAATATTGTATATACAGATGATGTTGAAACCGGTGATGTGATAAAAACAGACCCCGTAGCAGGAAGAGTCGTGAAAGAAAACTCTAAAATTACTATCTATCAATCAGGTGGAAAAAAGAAAAGTAAGATGAGTGATCTCACAGGAAAAGATTTTGAGAGTATAAGGAATGAATTAGAAGAAAAATATAAGCAAGTTACAATAAATTTTATTGAAAATGATAGGCCAAAAGGTGAAATCGTAGAGCAAATTCCGACGCCTGATCAAATGGTAGTAGAGGCGGAACAAGAACTAAAAATTTGGGTAAGTAAAGGTCCTTATCAAATTAGACCAGGTGATTTTTCAGGATGGACTGAAAATAGCGTAAATGGTTATTTGAATGAGAGAAAACTAACTCCAGATATAAAACGAGAGTATTCCGATACTGTTGATAAAGGACTTGTAATTTCGCAATCTCCAAAACCAGGAACGCCGTTAAAAGAAGGAGATAAAGTGACGATTATCATTTCAGAGGGGCCTAAGCCGAAAGTAACGAAAACAGTGAAAGTGGATAATATTTCTATTCCGTATGAGTCTTCTATAATTGGTGAGAAAAAACCGCAAACAATAGAAATTTATAAAGAAGATATGCAACAAAAAATGGATAGACCAATTGAAACTAGAACAATTTCAGAGTCGGCAACTATTTCTTTAGAATTTGTAATTCAAGAAGGTACAAAAGGACACTATAAAATTGTACGAGATGGTGTAACGATTATCGACAAAGAAGTACCATACCCAACTCAATAATAATGACTTCCATTTTCTTTCTAGAGGGGATGGAATGTATTACTCTTGCCTGTTATGCTGTCTACATATAGTGGACTGTATAACAGGCAAAAATATATGATTCAAAAAGCTATAAAAGTGATACTGTTATAAATAATATTTTAAATTTGATGGTAGATTAAATATATTAACTTGTATATATGACGGGTTTTGAAATAAGTATTTAAAGAATTTTAAACCATTCAATATTAATGACAGCTTCACTTTATACAAAATAAAGGAGAATTATATGCCAGAAGGAAAAATTGTAAAAGCTCTAAGTGGATTTTATTATGTGCAGCATGAAGAAGGGATTACACAATGTCGCGGGCGTGGTGTGTTCAGAAAAAATAAAATTACACCACTGGTAGGAGACCAAGTTGTTTTTCAAGCAGATAATCCAACTGAAGGATATGTACTTGAAGTATTTGATCGAAAAAATGAACTTGTTAGGCCTCCTATTGCTAATGTTGATCAAGCAATTCTCGTTTTCTCTGCAGTAGAACCAGATTTTAACCCGGGACTATTAGATCGATTTTTAGTGCTGATTGAATATCATAACATTAAGCCGATTATTTGCATTAGTAAGATGGATTTAGTGGATGAAAAAATGAGAGAGACTGTTGAATCTTATGCAAATGACTATCGTGAGATGGGATATGATGTGTTATTTACTTCTATAAACACATCGGAAAGTATTGATATTTTAAAACCATTCTTAGAAGGTTGCATTTCTGTTGTTGCAGGGCAATCTGGTGTTGGAAAATCTTCTATGCTTAACGTTTTACGTCCAGAGTTAGAACTGAAAACGAATGATATTTCCTCGCATTTAGGACGCGGGAAACATACGACAAGACACGTGGAATTAATTGCGGTTGGAAGCGGACTAGTTGCAGATACACCTGGTTTTAGTTCACTTGATTTCATAGATATAGAGGTAGAAGATCTTACATATTGTTTTCCAGAGTTGAAAGAAGCGAGCCAATACTGTAAATTTAGAGGGTGTACACATCTTGCTGAACCGAAATGTGCTGTGAAGACAGCGGTTGAAGAAGGGAAGATTACAGAATATCGTTATAAAAATTACAAACAATTCGTAGAAGAAATTAGAGAGAGAAAGCCGAGGTATTAGTTATGATTAAAATTGCACCATCGATCTTATCAGCAGATTTTTCAAAATTAGGGGAAGAGATTAAAGATGTAGAAAAAGGCGGAGCGGATTACATTCACGTCGATGTAATGGATGGACATTTCGTACCAAATATTACGATTGGACCATTAATTGTAGAAGCTATCCGCCCAATTACATCTTTACCATTAGATGTACATTTAATGATTGAAAATCCTGATAACTATATCCCGACTTTCGCAAAAGCGGGAGCGGATATTATTACTGTTCATGTAGAGGCGTGCCCTCATTTGCATCGTACAATTCAGCTAATTAAATCTCATGGCATTAAAGCGGGAGTTGTATTAAATCCGCATACGCCAGTTTCGACGATTGAGCATGTATTAGAAGATATCGATATGGTATTACTTATGACAGTAAACCCTGGATTTGGTGGACAGAAATTTATCCATTCTGTATTACCGAAAATTAAACAAGTGGCAGAAATGGTTAAAGAGCGCAATCTAGAAGTAGAAATTGAAGTTGATGGTGGTGTAAACGCTGAAACAGCACGACTTTGTGTTGAAGCAGGAGCAAATGTACTTGTAGCTGGATCAGCAGTATACAATCAAAAAGACCGCGGTGAAGCAATTCGTGTCATTCGTGGATAATGAATGAACGAGTCTTTATCCCAGTGAAACTTCTAGTGTAGTAAGTGTTCACTATTTATAAAGGATAGAGAAAAAACATGTAAAAAGGCAATCTACCGAATGGCAGATTGCCTTTTTACAATAGAAGGGGAAGGAAACATGATTATTCATATTTTAGCGGGTGGACCTGCGGAATATTGTGCAGATTTTTCTCGATATGAAAATGAGAAAGTAGTATGGGCAGCAGTTGATAGAGGAGTATATCGTCTATTAAAGGGAGGAATTACTCCAACTGTTGCGTTTGGAGATTACGATTCAGTTACTGAAGAGGAATTAGTATGGATGGGCCAGCAAACAAATGACTTACATATTGTTCCTCGTGAAAAAGATCAAACAGATTTAGAAATTGCGATTAACTGGGCGTTAGAACAAAATCCCACATTGATTCGTATTTTTGGTGCCACTGGTGGAAGGCTGGATCACGGTTTAGCAAATATACAGATGCTTTTAAGAGGGTTAGAAGTAGGGGTAGAAATGTGTATTGTAGATAATAAAAATGAAATAAGCGTGAAAAAAGTGGGTACACATATAATTGAAGACAATAAAAATTTCCCTTATGTATCTTTTGTACCGGTTACTGAAATAGTAGAAGGGATTACATTACTTGGTTTTAAGTATCCTCTAACTAATAAAACAATAGAATGGGGATCAACACTTTGTATTAGTAATGAACTCGTTGAGGAAAAAGGTACTTTTTCATTTACTTCTGGCATATTAATGGTGATAAGAAGCACTGATTAAAGAAACAATTTTGCTCCTTACATCATATAGTGAACAAGTGGAGTAATGGGGATTAGGAGGGAAACCATGAGATTTTATACAATTAAGTTACCTAAATTTCTTGGTGGAATTGTTCGTGCCATGCTAAATACCTTCAAAAAAGATTAAAAAAAGCACCTATTACCGGTGCTTTTTCCATTGTCATAGTAAAAAAAGAGCCTAGCGGCTCTTTTTTTTATTATTAAACACGTTCGATTTTGCCAGATTTTAATGCTCTAGCAGAAACGTAAACACGTTGAACTTTTCCGTCGATGCGTACGCGAACTTTTTGAAGGTTAGCGCCCCATTTACGTTTTGTAGCGTTCATTGCGTGAGAACGAGAGTTACCAGAACGAGCTTTTCTTCCAGTGATAGCACAAACACGAGCCATTTATATTTCCCTCCCTTGATACCTTACCATACGTAATTTTTCAATGTTAGTCTTTTTTGCGATGCTAAAAACACTACTATAATTTAACACAACTAAAAAGAGAATGCAACACCGTAGAAAAAAGAAATCAAGAAAAATTACTTGACACCATATGTCGATGATGAAAAGTTGAAATCAAGAAAAATTGCTTGACATATTATAGTGGTACATGTTGTATAATAACAATGGACTATTTTGCTCATCATAAAAAATGTGATTTAAAACATAAAATATGAGAGTGAAAAGAAAGAACGATGGAATTTTCTTTAAAAAGATTATATGATAGTAACTAAAGTAGTCTAGCTCACTTTCACCATTTATGAAGGGGGAAACGAGATGTCAATTGAAATTAAAACGAAGTATGGTCAAATTGATATTAGTACAGATGTAATTGCAACAATTGCTGGAGGTGCCGCAGTAGATTGCTACGGTATCGTAGGTATGGCATCAAAAAATCAGTTAAAAGATGGTTTAACAGACATTTTACGAAAAGAAAACTTCACTAGAGGTGTTATTGTTCGTAAAGATGAAGATGAAGTACATATTGATATGTATATTATTGTGAGCTATGGTACGAAAATTTCAGAAGTAGCACATAACGTGCAGACGAAAGTGAAATATACATTAGATCAAACTGTAGGACTAGCAGTAGATTCTGTAAACATCTACGTACAAGGAGTTAAAGTAATAAACTTGTAATGTGCATTAAGGAGGAAAATCTGTGTCAATTCAAAAAATTGATGGGAAACGTTTATCACAAATGATCATGCAAGGAGCGAATAATTTAACAAATAATGTTCAGCTTGTTGATGCATTAAACGTATTTCCAGTTCCAGATGGCGATACCGGTACAAACATGAACTTATCAATGACTTCAGGCGCACGTGAAGTGAAAGCAAATCCTTCACAGCATGCTGGTAAAGTCGGCGTAAGTTTAGCCAAAGGATTATTAATGGGAGCTCGTGGTAACTCTGGAGTTATTTTATCTCAGTTATTCCGTGGTTTCTCTAAATCCATTGAACAAAAAGAAGAATTAACAACAGTTGATTTTGCTGCAGCTTTAGATGCTGGGGTAGAAGCGGCTTACAAAGCGGTTATGAAACCGATTGAAGGAACGATTTTAACGGTTGCAAGAGAAACGGGTAAATATGCAGTGACAGTTGCGAAAAAACAGCGCGACTTTGTTTTGTTTATGGAAGACGTTGTGAAAGAAGCGAATGCATCGTTAAATCGTACGCCAGATTTATTACCTGTATTAAAACAAGTTGGCGTTGTAGATAGCGGTGGTAAAGGTCTTGTTGTTGTATACGAAGGATTTTTAGCTGACTTAAAAGGAGAAACGATTTCTTCTAATGTGTCTGCCCAACCATCTATGAATGACATGGTACGCGCAGAACATCACCGTAGTGTACAAAGCCAATTGAGTACAGAAGATATTAAGTATGGATATTGTACGGAATTCATGGTGAAATTAGAGCCTGAAAAAATGAAAGAACATAATTTCTCTGAACAAAAGTTCCGTGAAGATATTAGTGTGTACGGAGATTCACTACTTGTTGTATCAGATGATGAGGTTGTTAAGGTTCATATTCATGCGGAACATCCTGGAGATCCTATGAATTATGGACAACGCTATGGTAGTTTAATTAAGATTAAAGTAGAAAATATGCGTGAACAGCATACGGCTTTATTAGATGAGCCTACTATGATGCCTGAGCCAACTAGCCAGTCTAAAGAGAAACAACAGTACGGTATCGTAACTGTTGCTATGGGATCTGGTATCAAAACTTTATTTGAGAGCATTGGCGCGACGAAAGTTATCGAAGGTGGCCAAACGATGAATCCAAGTACGGAGGATATTGTGAAGGCGATTGAAGAAGCGAATGCTGAAAAAATCATTATTTTACCGAACAACGGAAATATCGTGATGGCAGCAGAACAAGCAGCGTCAGTTGTGGATCAAGAAGTGATTGTAATTCGTTCAAAAACAGTTCCTCAAGGTATGGCTGCAATGTTAGCATTTAATCCAGTTGGAACGTTAGAAGAGAACGAAGAAAACATGAAAGAAGCTTTATCTCATGTGAAAACCGGTCAAATTACGTATGCTGTACGTGATACGGAAATTGATGGTGTAGCAATTCAAAAAGATGATTTCATGTGTATTGCAGATGGGAAAATCGTATCAACAAATGCTGCAAAAGTAGGAGCTGCAAAGCAATTACTAGAAGCACTTATTGATGAAGATTCTGAAATTGTAACGATTCTACAAGGTGAAGATGCAACTGACGAAGAAGTAGCTGAGTTAGTTGCATTTGTAGAAGAGAATTTTGAAGATGCAGAAGTAGAAGTACATGCTGGAAACCAACCGGTGTATTCGTTTATCTTCTCTGTAGAATAAGAAAAAATTCGTTTTGAAAATAAATGGATTACTTACTTGCTAATGGATAAGAAGTAGTAATATGAAGTTCATTACTAGTTCTTATTCAAAAGGCTAGCATATTGAAGATAAAAAAGAGCCTTGCTGCTAATAGTGAGGCTCTTTTCTTTCGTATTGCTTATGAGGGATTTGAGTAGTTTCTCTAAGAATGCCTATGATAGAATATATAGGGTGAAAGAGAGCGATTACAGATGTCAATAGTATGAATGAATCAAAGAAAATAATGTGACGGAGCGTGAGAATCTTGAATGAAGTTGTACAAGTTCCTGTTACGGATGTAAAGGGAATCGGAGGAGAAACATCTGAATTACTACACGAGATGGGAATTTATACAGTTTCTCATCTATTAGAACATTTTCCGTACCGTTATGAAGATTATGCGATGAAAGATCTTGCTGAAGTAAAGCATGATGAACGTGTAACAGTTGAGGGAAAGGTTCATAGTGCTCCTTTACTGCAATATTATGGGAAGAAGAAGTCGCGTCTTACGGTTCGTGTCCTCGTCGGTCGTTATTTAATTACAGCTGTATGCTTTAATAGGCCGTACTATAAGCAGAAGTTAAATTTAAATGAAACAGTAACGATTACTGGTAAATGGGATCAGCACCGTCAAACGATTGCGGTATCAGAGCTTCATTTTGGACCAGTTGTACGTCAACAAGAAGTAGAGCCTGTATACTCAGTGAAAGGGAAACTTACAGTAAAACAGATGCGCCGTTTTATCGCCCAAGCGTTCAAGGAGTATGGAGAATCTATAGTTGAAGTGTTACCTGATGGATTGCTAAGTCGATATAAATTATTGCCGCGTTATGAAGCGATTCGGGCGTTGCATTTTCCAGCAGGACAGGAAGATTTAAAACAAGCACGTCGCCGTTTTGTATATGAGGAGTTTTTCTTATTTCAGCTGAAAATGCAAACATTACGGAAAATGGAGAGGGAAAATTCGAAAGGGACGAAAAAAGAAATTCCTTCAGCAGAATTGCAAGAGTTTATCGATGCACTTCCGTTTCCATTAACTGGTGCACAGCGTCGGGTAGTAGATGAAATTATGAAAGATATGACATCTCCTTATCGGATGAATCGTCTGTTGCAAGGTGATGTAGGTTCTGGGAAAACAGTCGTTGCAGCAATTGGCCTTTATGCAGCGAAGTTAGCACATTATCAAGGTGCTTTAATGGTTCCTACAGAAATTTTAGCAGAGCAACATTATCAATCGCTCGCAGAGACGTTCTCGCACTTTGGTATGAATGTTGAATTGTTAACCAGTTCTGTTAAAGGTGTAAGGCGTCGAGAGATTTTGGCAAAATTAGAACAAGGAGAAATAGATATCCTTGTTGGAACACATGCTTTAATTCAAGATGAAGTTATCTTTCATAGGTTAGGTCTTGTTATTACTGATGAACAACATCGATTTGGTGTAGCGCAGCGACGAGTTTTAAGGGAGAAAGGTGAAAGTCCGGATGTTTTATTTATGACGGCGACGCCAATTCCGCGTACGTTAGCAATTACTGCATTTGGAGAGATGGATGTTTCTATAATCGATGAGATGCCAGCTGGTAGAAAGGTAATTGAAACATACTGGGCAAAACATGATATGTTAGATCGAGTTCTCGGTTTTGTGGAGAAGGAGATAAAAAAAGGAAGACAAGCATATGTTATTTGTCCCCTTATTGAAGAATCTGAGAAACTTGATGTGCAAAATGCGATTGACTTACATAGTATGCTGACTCATCATTATCATGGGAAATGTCAAGTCGGATTAATGCATGGCAGACTCTCATCTCAAGAAAAAGAAGAGATAATGGGACGATTTAGTGAAAATAAAGTGCAAATTCTTGTGTCGACAACAGTTGTTGAAGTAGGTGTGAACGTACCGAATGCGACTGTAATGGTTATTTATGATGCAGAGCGTTTCGGTTTATCGCAGCTCCATCAGCTCAGGGGACGTGTTGGGCGTGGTAGTGAACAATCATATTGTTTATTAATCGCGGATCCAAAATCGGAAACGGGAAAAGAGCGAATGCGTATTATGACCGAAACGAATGATGGATTTGTATTGTCAGAAAAAGATTTAGAGTTAAGAGGTCCTGGAGATTTCTTTGGAAGTAAGCAAAGTGGTTTACCAGAATTCAAGGTTGCTGATATGGTACATGATTATCGAGCGTTAGAAACAGCTAGACAAGATGCGGCGTTACTAGTAGAGTCAGAAGCGTTTTGGCATAATGATCAGTATGCTTCGCTGCGTACTTATCTTGACGGGACAGGTGTGTTCCAAGGAGAGAAGCTCGATTAAAGGGAGGCAACGAAAGTTTTTGTTGCATTCTACTTTTAATGATTATATACTACTGTTAGTACCTAGTCATAAAAATGGATGGTGCGGTATGAAAAAAAGAAGAAGTAAAAAAGAAAGACAAGAATTATTACAACAAACAATAGAAACGAATCCTTTTATTACGGATGAAGATTTAGCAGAAAAATTTCAAGTGAGTATACAAACCGTACGTCTTGACCGTATGGAATTATCTATTCCTGAATTAAGAGAAAGAATTAAACATGTAGCTACAAAGCAACATGAAGAAGATGTAAAATCTTTACCGTTAGAAGAGGTTGTCGGAGAAATTATCGATATAGAATTAGATAGACATGCGATTTCTATCTTTGAAGTGAAGGTAGAACACGTATTTAAAAGAAATCAGATTGCCCGTGGGCATCATTTGTTTGCACAAGCAAACTCACTAGCTGTTGCAGTTATTGATGAAGAATTAGCTTTAACTGCAAAGTCTACCATTCGATACATTCGTCCTGTAAAATTAGGAGAGCGTGTTGTTGCAAAAGTGCGCGTTGAAGATGTAGAGAATGATAAAGGACGGACCGTTGTCAAAGTGCGTAGCTTTGTTGGAGAAGAACTTGTTTTTACAGGCACTTTTGAAATGTATCGATCTAGTAATTATAGTGAGGAAGGTAACAACTTATGAAAATCGCAATAGATGCAATGGGCGGCGATCATGCTCCAAAGGCTGTCGTATTAGGAGCAATGAAAGCTATTAAAGAATATTCTGATTTACATATTATGTTAGTAGGGAAAGAAGAGGAAATTCGTCAATACTTAACGAGTGAAGAGCGAATTACTATACTTCATACAGATGAAAAAATCGAATCGACAGATGAACCAGTAAGAGCGGTTCGTCGAAAAAAACAAGCTTCAATGGTACTAGCAGCGCAGCAAGTGAAAGACGGCGTAGCCGATGCTTGTATATCAGCTGGTAGTACAGGAGCTTTAATGGCGGCTGGATTGTTTGTTGTAGGTCGTATGGAAGGAATTGAGCGACCAGCTTTATCCCCTACAATGCCAACTGTTGATGGAGAAGGTTTTGTTATGTTAGATGTTGGAGCGAACGTTGATGCAAAACCAATTCATTTATATCAATATGCAGTAATGGGATCTGTATACGCTGAGAAAGTAAGAGGAATTAAAAATCCTCGCGTTGGACTTTTGAATGTTGGAACAGAGGATGGCAAAGGGAACGAACTTTCAAAACAAGTCTTTGCAATGCTTAAGGATGCCCCAATTCATTTCGTTGGGAACGTTGAATCAAGAGATTTATTGCAAGGTGTAGCAGATGTTGTTGTGTGTGATGGTTTTACAGGGAATGTAGCGCTGAAATCATTAGAAGGAACAGCACTTGCGTTATTTTCTATGTTAAAAGAGCAGTTAATGAGTTCATTTACGAGCAAATTAGCAGCAGCGGTATTAAAGCCAAAACTTATGGTATTAAAAGATAAAATGGATTATTCGGAGTATGGAGGAGCGGCATTATTTGGATTGAAAGCTCCTGTCATTAAGGCTCACGGTTCTTCTAATGACCAATCAATATTTAGTGCGATTCGTCAAACGAGAGAAATGGTAGCGAAAGAAGTTATTCCTACTATTTCAAGCGTAATGGAGAAAGAGCCACTCCAATAAGAGGAGGATTTGAAATGGGAAAACTAGCATTTCTTTTTCCGGGCCAAGGTTCACAGGCAGTTGGAATGGGTAAACAGTTAGCGGAGAATAATAAAGAGGTTGCAAATGTGTTTGCAAAAGCAGATGAGGTGTTGCAAGATTCACTTTCAGAAGTGATTTTTGAAGGGCCGCAAGAAAAGCTTACGTTAACGACAAATGCACAGCCTGCCTTATTAACAACGAGTTTTGCTATTTTGACAGCTTTGAAAGAGTATGATATTACACCAGACTTTGTTGCAGGACATAGTTTAGGTGAATATAGCGCTCTTGTAGCAGCGGGTGCAATAACTTTTGAAGACGCTGTATATGCTGTAAGGAAACGTGGGGAATATATGGAAGAAGCTGTTCCTGGCGGAGAAGGTGCAATGGCGGCTATTTTAGGTGCTGATCCACATATGCTGAAACAAGTTACAGAAGAAGTAACAAGTGAAGGATATGCAGTGCAAATCGCTAATATGAATAGTACGAAGCAAATTGTGATTTCTGGAACAAAGCAAGGAGTCGAGATTGCTTCTCAAAGAGCGAAAGAAAATGGTGCAAAGAGAGCAATTCCGCTTAAGGTAAGTGGACCGTTCCACTCTTCGCTTATGAAGCCAGCAGCGGAGAAGTTCCAAAGTGTCTTAAATGAAATTACAATTCAAGATACGAATATTCCTGTTATCGCAAATGTAACAGCAGACGTTATTACAAGTGGTGCACATATTCAAGAAAAGCTAATTGAACAGCTCTATTCGCCTGTCTTATGGTACCCGTCCATTGAAAACATGGTGAGTCAAGGGGTAGATACATTTATTGAGATTGGACCTGGGAAAGTACTTGCTGGACTTATGAAGTCAATTGATCCATCAGTAAAAGCATATGCGATATATGATGAAGAGACATTAAAAGATACCATTTCAAATTTGAGAGGAGAAAACTGATGTTAAAAGGGAAAGTGGCATTAGTAACTGGCGCTTCACGTGGAATTGGTCGTGCGATTGCGATTGATTTAGCGAAACAAGGGGCAAATGTTGTAGTAAATTATGCTGGTAATGAGCAAAAGGCAAATGAAGTAGTTGATGAAATAAAGAAATTAGGTTCGGATGCAATTGCAGTAAGGGCAGATGTTGCAAATGCTGAAGATGTTACAAATATGGTGAAACAAACTGTAGATACATTTGGACAAGTTGATATTCTTGTAAATAATGCAGGTGTAACAAAAGATAATTTATTAATGCGTATGAAAGAAGAAGAATGGGATACAGTTATTAATACAAACCTAAAAGGTGTATTCTTATGTACGAAGGCAGTATCTCGATACATGATGCGCCAGCGTCATGGACGTATTATTAATATCGCTTCTGTTGTTGGAGTGACAGGTAATCCAGGACAAGCAAACTATGTTGCTGCTAAAGCGGGTGTAATTGGATTAACAAAAACATCAGCAAAAGAGTTAGCGAGCCGTAATATTACTGTAAATGCAATTGCTCCTGGGTTTATTGCGACTGATATGACGGATGTATTAGATGAAAATATAAAAGCCGAAATGTTAAAGTTAATTCCTGCAGCTCAGTTTGGTGAAGCGGAAGATATCGCAAATACTGTAACGTTTTTTGCTTCTGATCAAAGCAAATATATTACAGGGCAAACGTTAAATGTTGATGGCGGAATGGTAATGTAATAAAAGAATCGATTTCAACTAGTTTTTTTGTCCAATATTTAATATAATATTTGAGGGGAGGTGAATGGAATGGCAGATGTTTTAGAGCGTGTAACAAAAATCATCGTTGATCGTTTAGGTGTAGAAGAAACTGAAGTAGTACCAGCTGCGAGCTTTAAAGAAGATTTAGGCGCAGACTCCCTAGATGTAGTAGAACTTGTAATGCAATTGGAAGATGAATTCGAAATGGAAATTTCTGATGAAGATGCTGAAAAGATTGCTACTGTTGGCGATGCTGTGACTTACATAGAGAGTCATCTATAATGCTTAAGTGAAGTCCCGTTTTTTAGCGGGGCTTCTCGGCTTATATCTGGAGGGACTTATGCCGTACCGAAAACATAGAGAAAAAAAATACGAAACAAAATATCGTGAAGCGTTTAAAGTATTTCAAGAAGAGATAGGTATTACGTTTTCAGATGAAAAATTATTGATTCAAGCATTTACGCATTCATCGTATGTGAATGAGCATCGAAAAAAACCGCATGAAGACAATGAGCGTCTCGAATTCCTTGGAGATGCAGTATTGGAACTTACTGTGTCGCAGTATCTGTTTCAAAAATATCCGACAATGAGCGAAGGAGAGTTAACAAAACTACGTGCAGCTATTGTATGTGAACCATCTCTTGTTCGTTTTGCAAACGAGTTGTCATTTGGTAGCCTTGTTTTATTAGGAAAAGGTGAAGAAATGACAGGTGGACGTGAACGACCAGCTTTATTAGCGGATGTCTTTGAAGCGTTTATTGGTGCCCTTTATCTTGATCAAGGGTTAGAAACAGTATGGGGATTCTTAAAAGAAATTGTATACCCTAAAATTAATGAAGGTGCTTTTTCTCATGTGATGGATTATAAGAGTCAATTACAAGAGTTGATTCAGCGTGATGGTAGTGGCAATATTGAGTATCAAATTTTGCAGGAAAAAGGACCGGCCCACAATCGAGAATTTGTGTCACGTGTTACGTTAAATAACGTGGCTTTAGGTCTTGGTAGTGGCAAGTCGAAAAAAGAAGCAGAGCAACAAGCTGCTGCAGAGGCATTGAAAAAATTAAAAGAACAACTATAAGGAATCCCCCTTTGAATGAGGGGGATTCCTTATGCATAGAATGAAACTTTCTTTTTGTTTGTGAATAAAGGGAAGGGAAATCCGTATAATAGCTTGTTTTTGTATAGACAACAGTTATAACAACGGAGAATAGGAGGAAGGCCTTTCGTGTTTTTAAAAAGATTAGAAATAGCAGGGTTTAAGTCTTTTGCTGAGCGTGTATCTGTTGATTTTGTCCCAGGTGTAACTTCTGTAGTAGGACCTAATGGAAGTGGGAAAAGTAATATTACTGATGCGATTCGCTGGGTACTTGGTGAACAATCTGCAAAATCATTACGTGGTGCAAAGATGGAGGATATTATTTTTGCAGGCAGTGATACGAGAAGAGCAGTTAATGTTGCTGAAGTAACAATAACTTTAAATAATGAAGATCAACGTTTACCGATTGAATATAATGAGGTGTGTGTAACGCGTCGTGTATCTCGTTCTGGTGATAGTGATTTTTATATTAATAAACAATCATGTAGATTGAAAGATATTATCGATTTATTTATGGACTCTGGTATGGGAAGAGAAGCTTTTTCGATTATTAGCCAGGGGAAAGTTGAAGAGATATTAAGTAGTAAATCAGAAGAACGTCGTGGTGTATTTGAAGAAGCTGCGGGAGTACTGAAATACAAACTTCGTAAAAAGAAAGCTGAAGTAAAATTAGCAGACACACAAGAAAACTTAAATCGTGTACAAGATATCATTCACGAATTAAGTAGTCAAGTAGAACCTTTAGAAAGACAAGCTTCTATTGCGAAAGATTATCTTGAGAAAAAAGAAGAATTAGAGAAAGTAGAAGCGGCGCTTATTGTACATGAAATTGAAGAATTGCATGAGAAATGGGAAGCGCTTCGAAATCAGTTTGGGCATAATAAAAACGAAGAAGCTAAAATGTCAACGCATTTACAAAAAGGTGAAGAAGAGCTTGAGGAATTACGAGGACAATTACAAGCAGTAGACGAGTCTGTAGATTCCTTACAAGAAGTACTTCTTCTTTCTAGTAAAGAGCTAGAAAAGTTAGACGGACAGCGTGAGTTATTAAAAGAGAGAAAACAAAATGCAACGACGCATTGTGCACAACTCGAACAGTTAATTGTTGAATTAACAGAGAAAGCTACAAGTTATGATGGTGAAATTGAATCCAGTACTGAAGTGTTGATGCAATTTGTAAATCAAGTAAAAGAGTTGGAGACAAAATTGCATGATAATGAGCTACTGCTGGCAACTTTTGCTGACAATTTAGAGGAACAAATTGAGAATTTAAAAGGTGACTATATTGAACTTTTAAATCAACAAGCTAGTCATCGTAATGAGTTATCTATGATTGAAGAACAATCTAAACAACAAAACTCAAAAAATGAACGCCTCGATGAAGAAAATGCGAAATATGTAGAAATACGCATGGAAATTACAGCGAAAAAGACGAAACTTGTGGAAAGTTATGAACAAGTGAAAGAAAAAGTAGCTGGTATCCTTTCGAATATACAAAAGACAGAAGCAGCACTTGGGAAATGCAAGACGCAGTATAGTGAAAATGAAACAAAACTGTATCAAGCGTATCAATTTGTACAACAGGCACGTTCTCGAAAAGAAATGCTAGAAGAGATGCAAGAGGATTACTCTGGTTTCTATCAAGGGGTACGTGAAGTATTAAAAGCTAGAGAAGATAGGTTGCAAGGTATCGAGGGTGCTGTTGCAGAATTGCTAACGGTACCGAAAGAATATGAAATTGCAATGGAAATTGCTCTAGGTGCAGCGATGCAGCATATTGTTGTACAAAAAGAAGAACATGCTCGTAATGCAATTACGTTTTTAAAACAAAATAAACATGGACGAGCAACGTTTTTACCGCAAGCTGTTATTAAAAGTAGATCGTTATCATTTGAACAATTACGTATTGTAAATCAACACCCATCGTTTGTAGGTGTGGCGGCAGAACTTGTGCAGTATAACAATAAGTATGAAAATGTAGTTTCGAATTTATTAGGTACTGTTATTGTTGCGAAAGATTTACGCGGGGCAAATGAGTTAGCGAAACAACTGCAATACCGTTATCGTATTGTAACAATCGAAGGTGACGTAGTGAACCCTGGCGGTTCTATGACCGGTGGAGCGGTAAAACAGGCGAAATCTTCTTTATTAGGACGTCAACGTGAACTAGAAGAGTGGACGGGCAAGTTAACTGATATGGAAGAAAAAACAACGAAGTTAGAAAACTTTGTTAAAGCAGTAAAGCAAGAGATTCAAGAAAGAGAAGTGCAAATACGGGAACTAAGGCAAAGTGTAGAAGCAGAGCGTGTAGATGAACAGAAATTAAGAGAAGAAATTAATCGCTTAGAATTAGAAGAACATCGTATTAATGATCGTTTATCTATTTACGATTTAGAGATTGAAGGATTCTTACAAGATCAAGTGAAGATACAAGGGCGTAAAGAAGAGCTAGAACAGATTTTAGCGACTCTTCAAGCAGAGATTACGGGATTAGATAGCAAAATTGTCGCTTTAACAAAACAAAAAAGTGAGCAGCATTCTTCGAAAGAAAAAGTGCAAAAAGAAATGACTGAGTTAAAAGTGTTGGCGGCTGAAAAGCAACAACGCTTATCTAATCAAAAAGAAAAAGTTGAACGATTGACGAAGGAAAAAGAAGAAACGGATGCAACGCTTGTCAAAACGAAAGAGGATTTAGCATTCTTAAAACAAGAAATGACATCGAATTCAAGTGGTGAAGAGCAAATTACGAATATGATTGAGAAGAAAGCATATGATCGTAATCAAACTTCAGAGTTAATTCGCTCTCGTCGTGAACAACGCGTATCGTTACAAGAGAGAGTAGAACATTTAGAGCGTAATCTGAAAGAAACAACAGGTAAACATAAGTACATTCTTGAGATGCTGAAAAATCAAGAAGTAAAAATAAACCGACTTGATGTAGAGTTAGAAAATAGATTACAACATTTACGTGAAACATATACGATTTCATTTGAAGCAGCAAAACTGAAGTATACAATGATGATGCCTGCAGAGGATGCACGTAAAAAGGTGAAACTAATTAAATTATCCATCGAAGAGCTAGGCACAGTGAACTTAGGTGCAATTGAAGAGTATGAGCGTGTAGCAGAGCGTCATACATTCTTACTAGAGCAAAAAGATGACCTAGAAGAAGCGAAAGCGACATTGCACCAACTTATTACTGAGATGGATGAAGAAATGAAAAAACGTTTTTCTACTACGTTTGAAGGAATTCGAATGGAGTTTCAATCGGTATTCTCTGAATTATTTGGAGGCGGTAGAGCGGATTTAGTCATGACGAATCCAGAGGACTTATTAAATACTGGTATTGATATTGTAGCGCAACCGCCAGGGAAGAAACTGCAAAACTTAGGTTTACTTTCTGGTGGGGAGCGTGCTTTAACAGCAATTGCGCTGTTATTCGGTATTTTAAAAGTGCGCCCAGTCCCATTCTGTGTACTAGATGAGGTAGAGGCGGCTCTTGATGAGGCGAATGTTGCCCGTTTTGCGCAGTATTTAAAGAGATTTAGTGATGAGACACAGTTTATTGTCATTACACATAGAAAAGGTACAATGGAAGAGTCTGACGTATTGTACGGTGTAACAATGCAAGAGTCAGGGGTATCTAAACTTGTTTCGGTTCGTTTAGATGATGGAGAAGAACTAGTTGCAAGTAATTAGGAAGGATGGGACAGTATGAGTTTTTTTAAAAAATTAAAAGAAAAAATTTCAAAACAAACAGATACGGTAACAGAGAAATTTAAACATGGATTAGAAAAAACGAGAAATTCGTTTGCAGATAAAGTAAATGATTTAGTTTATCGTTATCGTAAAGTAGATGAAGATTTCTTTGAGGAATTAGAAGAAATTTTAATTGGTGCAGATGTCGGAGTTTCGACGGTAATGGAATTAATTGATCAATTGAAAGAAGAAGTGCAACGTCGTAACATCCAAGATCCAAAAGAAGTACAAGCTGTTATTTCAGAAAAGTTAGTAGGAATTTACAAAGGCGACAGTGAGTTTAGTAATGAAATTAATATGCAAGAGGATCAATTAACAGTTGTTTTATTTGTCGGTGTTAACGGCGTAGGGAAAACGACGACGATTGGTAAACTAGCACATAAATTCAAATCAGAAGGTAAGTCTGTCCTATTGGCGGCAGGAGATACATTCCGCGCGGGAGCGATTGAACAATTAGAAGTATGGGGCGATCGCGTTGGTGTAGAAGTGATTAAACAAGGGTCAGGATCTGATCCAGCGGCGGTTATGTATGACGCTGTACAAGCCGCGAAAGCACGTAAAGTAGACGTATTACTATGTGACACAGCAGGACGCTTACAAAATAAAGTAAACTTAATGAAAGAGTTAGAGAAAGTGAAGCGTGTAATTGAGCGTGAAGTACCGGGGGCTCCTCACGAAGTATTACTTGTTATTGATGCAACAACAGGACAAAACGGTTTAAGTCAAGCGAAAACATTCCGTGAAGCAACGAATGTTACTGGTATTGTTTTAACGAAGTTAGATGGAACTGCTAAAGGTGGTATTGTATTAGCGATTCGTAACGAAATGGATGTACCGGTGAAATTCGTTGGATTAGGAGAGCAAATGGATGACTTACAGCAGTTTGATCCAGAACAATATGTGTACGGTTTATTTGCGAACTTAGTAGAAACTGAAGAAGTGTAAGTGAAAGAAGCGGTATTTTCCGCTTCTTTTTCTATAAAAATATGTGATGTTAAGAAAAAAACTTGACACTCTTTTGTACTCCATGTAAACTAATTGATGTAAAGGGAAATCACTTAACAAAGGATGATCCAACATGCTCGAGAAAACAACGAGAATGAACTATTTATTTGATTTTTATCAATCGTTGTTAACGCAAAAACAAAGAAGTTATATGTCGCTTTATTATCTAGATGATTTATCTCTTGGTGAAATTGCGGAAGAATTTGATGTAAGTCGCCAAGCCGTGTATGATAACATTAAACGGACTGAAGCGATGCTTGAAGAATATGAAGATAAATTAGTATTACTTCAAAAGTTTCAAGAGCGACAGCGACTTGTTGCAAAGCTAAAACAGCTAATCAGCGAAGAAGAGCATGTGAATGAAGAAATGAAACAAGTTGTTGAAGCTATCGAAAAATTAGATTAGGAGGGCGGCAATATGGCATTTGAAGGATTAGCCGACCGACTTCAACAGACAATGCAAAAAATCCGCGGCAAAGGAAAAGTTTCTGAAGCCGATGTGAAAGAAATGATGAGAGAAGTTCGTCTAGCTCTTTTAGAAGCGGACGTTAACTTTAAAGTAGTAAAAGATTTTGTAAAGCGTGTGTCTGAACGTGCTGTCGGACAAGATGTAATGACAAGTTTGACACCTGGACAACAAGTAATTAAAGTCGTACAGGAAGAACTTACAGAACTTATGGGCGGAGAGCAAAGCAAAATTGCTGTTGCTAATAGGCCACCGACTGTTATAATGATGGTTGGTCTGCAAGGTGCGGGTAAAACAACGACGACAGGTAAGCTTGCGAATTTGCTTCGTAAAAAGCATAATCGTAAACCAATGCTTGTTGCAGCGGATATTTACCGTCCAGCAGCGATTAAACAGCTTGAAACATTAGGGAAGCAATTGGACATGCCTGTATTCTCTTTAGGAGATCAAGTAAGTCCTGTTGAAATTGCGAAACAAGCGATTGCAAAAGCAAAAGAAGATCATCACGATTATGTTTTAATTGATACAGCAGGTCGCCTGCATATTGATGAAGAACTAATGGATGAATTAGCGAAAGTGAAAGAAGTTGCGAAACCGGATGAAATTTTCCTTGTTGTCGATGCGATGACGGGACAAGACGCGGTAAATGTTGCACAAAGTTTCCATGAACAGTTAGGTTTAACAGGTGTTGTATTAACGAAATTAGATGGTGATACGCGCGGTGGTGCAGCATTATCTATTAAGGCGGTAACAAATACACCGATTAAATTTGTTGGTATGGGTGAAAAACTAGATGCGATTGAAGCGTTCCATCCAGAGCGTATGGCATCCCGTATTTTAGGGATGGGAGACGTCTTAACATTAATTGAAAAAGCGCAAGCTACAGTTGATGAAGAGAAAGCAAAAGAACTTGAGCAAAAAATGCGTACGCTTTCGTTTACGCTTGACGATTTCCTAGAACAACTTGGACAAGTGCGTCAACTTGGACCGCTTGATGAATTGTTAGGAATGCTTCCTGGTGCAAATAAAATTAAAGGGCTGAAAAATGCGCAAGTTGATGAAAAACAAATTGGGCATATTGAGGCAATTATTCGTTCTATGACTAAATTAGAGCGAGAACAACCGGAAATAATCAATGCTAGTCGCAAAAAGCGCATTGCCAAAGGTAGCGGTACAACAGTACAAGAGATCAATCGTTTAATCAAGCAATTTGATGATATGAAAAAGATGATGAAAACGATGACGGGAATGCAAAAAGGTAAGAAAAAAGGACTAGGTGGATTGAAGTTTCCATTCATGTAAGGAAAAAAGATGGCTCTGTTAAGAAAAAATACTTTACAAAGCAATAGTCTTTTTGCTAATATAATTATCTGTGTGAAATAAATTCGGAGGTGCTTTATAAATGGCAGTTAAAATTCGTTTAAAACGTATGGGAGCTAAAAAAACTCCTTTCTATCGTGTAGTTGTTGCAGATTCTCGTTCTCCTCGTGACGGACGTTTCATTGAGGAAATCGGTACTTACAATCCGGTTGCTCAACCAGCTGAAGTTAAGATCAACGAAGAAGCAGCATTAAAATGGTTAGGAAATGGTGCTAAACCATCTGATACAGTTCGTAACTTATTCTCTAACCAAGGTATCATGGAGAAATTCCACTTATCTAAACAAGGTAAGTAATTGAGGCAATGACTATGAAGAAGTTAGTCGAGACGATTGTCAAGCCTCTTGTCGATCATCCTGAAGATGTAAAAGTTACACAGGAACTTTACAACGGAGAGATAAAGTATCGATTAACTGTACATCCTGAGGATGTTGGAAAAGTCATTGGAAAGCAAGGGAAAGTTGCGAAAGCAATTCGAATGCTCTTGTATTCAGTGGGACATCATAATGATGAAAAAGTAACACTGGAAATTCAATAAACGTAAAAAGGGCGAGGAGTTATTTCCTCTCCCTTTTTTAACATTTAAAGAGAAGTTGCATGTTCCATATGTGAAATGGAGATGCTTAATTTATATAGAAACCAGGGGTGACATACTATTTATGACAAAATGGTTTAACGTAGGGAAAATTGTAAATACTCATGGCGTAAGAGGAGAAATTCGTGTTATTTCTCGTACTGATTTTCCAGAAGAGCGATATAAAGTAGGAAACACGTTATACATAAGTAATGAGAAAAGTACAGACTACCTTCCAGTGAAAGTAACTTCTCATCGTCAACATAAGACATTTGATCTATTAACATTTGAAGGATACAACAATGTTGATGAAGCAGAGAAGTTTAAAGGTTCTTTAATAAAAGTACCAGAAGAGCAGTTAGGTGAATTAGCTGAAGGTGAATACTACTACCATGAAATTATTGGTTGCAGTGTTGTAACGGAAGAAGGAGAAGCGTTAGGAACAATAAAAGAAATTTTATCTCCTGGTGCAAATGATGTTTGGGTAATTAAACGTCCAAAAGGTCAAGATCTATTAATTCCTTATATTGATGATGTTGTACTTCAAGTTAACATTGAGAATAAATTAGTAACCATTCATGTAATGGAAGGGCTATTATAATGAAAATTGACATTTTAACATTGTTTCCAGATATGTTTACGGGTGTGTTTGGATCTTCAATTTTAAAGAAAGCACAAGAAAAAGAAGCAGTAGAGCTTCGTGTTGTCAATTTTCGCGATTATACAACGAGTAAGCATAATAGCGTAGATGATTATCCGTATGGTGGTGGCGCTGGGATGGTATTAACCCCCCAGCCTATCTTTGATGCAGTGGAAGAGTTAACGAAGGAAACAGACCGTAAACCGAGAGTTGTCCTAATGTGTCCACAAGGAGAGCGTTTTACGCAGAAGAAGGCAGAAGAACTTGCTGAAGAAGAGCATGTTATTTTTGTGTGTGGTCATTATGAAGGGTACGATGAACGAATTCGTGAGCATCTCGTAACGGATGAGATTTCTATCGGTGACTACGTATTAACCGGCGGAGAGTTAGCCTCTATGGTTATTACGGATAGTGTCGTGCGTCTCCTCCCGGGAGTGCTAGGAAATCATGCTTCACAAGTCGAGGATTCGTTTAGTACAGGTTTATTAGAACATCCTCATTATACACGTCCAGCTGATTTTCGTGGTATGAAGGTACCGAATGTACTGATGTCAGGAAATCATAAAAATATTGATGAATGGCGACACAAAGAATCACTACGTCGTACGTACACGCGTAGACCGGATTTACTGGAAGAACGAGAATTATCTAAGCAAGAAGCGAAATGGCTAGAACAGATTAAAGAAGACAAGTAAGGGCTTGATATATTTTCTATTGCAACAGTCCTAGCAATATGCTATTATAACACTTGTGCTACTGAAAACAGTGGCCGTATTAACGATGTTCCGCTGTAATTTATTAAGACTTTATAAGAGCATCTGTTTAAAGGAGAGAATTTAATATGCAACAATTAATCGCAGAAATTACTCAAGGCCAATTAAAAACTGACCTTCCTTCATTCCGTCCTGGAGACACTTTACGTGTACACGTAAAAGTAGTTGAGGGAACTCGTGAAAGAATTCAGCTTTTCGAAGGTGTTGTAATTAAACGTCGTGGTGGCGGAATCAGTGAAACATTCACAGTTCGTAAGATTTCTTACGGTGTAGGTGTTGAGCGTACATTCCCAGTTCACACGCCAAGAATCGCGAAACTTGAAGTACTTCGCCGTGGTAAAGTACGTCGTGCTAAGTTATACTACTTACGTAACCTTCGCGGTAAAAAAGCACGTATTAAAGAAATTCGATAAGACATGTATGGGAGCTTGTAAATACACAAGCTCCCTTTTTCCAATCTATATAAAATTTTGATATAATACGAGCAGCTTACATAATCGTGGAGGGGAAATGCATGAAGAAAGAAAAGAGTTCACTTTGGGAATGGATCAAAGCAATTTTGATTGCTGTTGTATTAGCAGGTGTTATTAGACAGTTTTTCTTTGCGCCAATTCTCGTAGATGGAGTATCGATGGCGTCTACTTTACATGATCGCGATCGAATGATTGTCAATAAAATTGGTTATCACATAGGAGATCCGAAAAGATTTGATATTATCGTATTCCGAGCGACGGAAGATAAAGATTATATTAAGCGCATTATCGGCCTGCCAGGCGATGAAATAGAGTATCGTAATGATAAACTATATGTTAACGGAAAGGCTTATGAGGAGCCGTATTTAGACAAGCAAAAAAAACAAATTGCTGACGGACCGCTTACATATGATTTTACTCTTGAAGAAATGACAGGGAAGAAAACTGTTCCAGAAGGTCAATTATTTGTTTTAGGCGATAATCGTCGTTTTAGTAAAGATAGCCGTTCGATTGGTACAATTTCAATGGACCAAGTGATTGGAAAAGCAAATATACTATATTGGCCGTTAAAAGATGCTCGTATTGTGAAATAAAAGAAAAAGAAGGTGGCAACATGGTAATTCAATGGTTCCCGGGACATATGGCAAAGGCTAGACGCCAAGTAACAGAAAAATTAAAGTTAATTGATGTTGTAATTGAGCTTGTAGATGCTCGATTACCTTTATCTTCTCGAAATCCAATGATCGATGAGATTATTACACATAAGCCGAGGCTTGTTGTTTTAAATAAAGCGGATATGGCAGATGATCGTTTAACAAAGCAATGGATCGCATATTTTAAAGAAAAAGGCCAGATGGCAATTTCAATTAACGCACAAGCTGGACAAGGTATGAAGGAAATTGCAGCGGCTTGTAAAGTGTTGGTGAAAGAAAAATTTGATAAAATGGTTGCAAAAGGTATTAGACCAAGAGCAATTCGGGCATTAATTGTAGGTATACCGAATGTTGGTAAATCTACGTTAATTAATAAGTTGGCGAAGAAAAATATCGCTAAAACAGGAGATCGTCCTGGTGTGACAACAGCTCAACAATGGATTAAAGTTGGGAAGGAAATGGAACTGTTAGATACACCGGGTATTTTATGGCCTAAATTTGAAGATCAATTAGTGGGTCTTCGTTTAGCGACAACGGGCGCAATTAAAGATTCAATTTTAAATTTACAAGATGTTGCTGTTTACGCTTTACGTTTTATGGAAAAACATTATCCAGAACGATTGAAAGATCGATATAATTTAAATGAAATTCCAGAAGATATTGTGGAGTTATTCGATGCAATTGGAAAAAATAGAGGCTGTTTAATGGGCGGCGGAATGATTGATTATGATAAAACATCTGAGCTTATACTTCGTGAGCTTCGTGGTGGAAAACTTGGGAAAATGACGTTTGAAACACCAGAAGAGTTCGCGGAGCAAGTAGAAGGTGTTGAAAAAGTAGAAGAAGTATAAGACGTGCGTTTGTACGTCTTTTCTTTTTTGTATATAAAGGGAGTGTGCGTGAATGCAAAAAGTGACTATTCAAGAAGCGGAACATCTACTGCAAGAAATTATAAGTGAAGAAGACGACCGCTTTCAAATATTAATGAAAGATGAGCGAAAAGGGGTACAAAAGCTCATTTTGAAGTGGCATAAACAAAAAGAGTTAGCGCAGAAAGAAAAAGAAAAGTTTTTCGAAATGTCTAAGTATGAGATTGCATTACGTGAAAAAGGGCTCACATTTATTGCAGGTATAGATGAAGTAGGGCGTGGGCCGCTAGCTGGGCCTGTCGTGACGGCAGCTGTTGTCCTTCCGGAAGATTTTTATATTCCAGGGTTGAATGACTCGAAAAAGCTGAGTGAGGCGAAGCGAGAGCGTTTTTATGATGAAATTAAAACACAAGCAATTGCAATTGGAGTTGGAATTGTATCACCACAAGTTATTGATGAGATAAATATTTATCAAGCGACGAAACAAGCGATGTTAGATGCTGTTGCGAATTTATCTTGTGCACCAGAACATTTATTAATTGATGCGATGAAACTTCCTACACCAATTCCGCAAACATCCATTATTAAAGGTGATGCGAAAAGTATTTCTATTTCAGCTGCATCCATTATTGCGAAAGTAACGAGAGATCGTATGATGAAAGAGCTTGGAGAAAAGTATCCTGCATATGGATTTGAACAACATATGGGATATGGCACAAAAAAACATTTAGAAGCGATTGAAGCGCATGGAGTATTAGAAGAACATCGCAAATCGTTTGCACCAATTAAAGATACGATTCAAAAATAAGCTGCGAATATGCAGCTTATTTTTTTATTTTGGTATATGAACATTATTATTTCCAAAAAAGAATAAAGCGATTTCAGTTTTCTGACACTTTATTGTAGACAGCGTGCCAATCATCTTATACAATGGCAATGTAATGTTTTTTAAACATTAAAAAACTTTTCGAGTAAAACAGGAAAACAGGGGAGGATGGGACCATGAATATCCATGAGTACCAAGGTAAGGCAGTCCTTAAAAGCTATGGGGTTAGCGTTCCGAACGGGAAGGTTGCATTTACAGTAGAAGAAGCTGTAGAAGCAGCGAAAGAATTAGGAACGGATGTATGTGTAGTAAAAGCACAAATTCACGCTGGTGGACGCGGCAAAGCTGGCGGAGTAAAAGTTGCAAAAAATTTAGATGAAGTTCGTACATATGCAGAGAGCATTTTAGGAACTACACTTGTGACACATCAAACAGGTCCTGAAGGTAAGGAAGTAAAACGCTTACTTATCGAAGAAGGTTGCGATATTAAAAAAGAATATTATGTTGGTCTAGTTTTAGATCGTGCAACTTCTCAAGTTGTTTTAATGGCATCTGAAGAAGGTGGAACAGAAATTGAAGAAGTAGCAGAGCAAACACCTGAAAAGATTTTTAAAGAATATATTGATCCAGCAGTAGGCTTACAAGGCTTCCAAGCGCGCCGAATCGCGTTTAACATCAATATTCCAAAAGAGCTTGTAGGACAAGCTGTGAAGTTTATGATGGGCTTATACCGTGCGTTTATCGAAAAAGATTGCTCTATCGCGGAGATCAATCCACTTGTTACAACAGGTGACGGTAAAGTTATGGCATTAGATGCGAAATTAAACTTTGATTCTAATGCTTTATATCGCAATAAAGACATTTTAGAACTTCGTGATCTTGATGAAGAAGATTCAAAAGAAATTGAAGCTTCTAAATATGACTTAAACTACATTCCTTTAGATGGAAATATCGGTTGTATGGTTAATGGTGCAGGTTTAGCGATGGCTACAATGGATATCATTAAACATTACCATGGCGATCCAGCTAACTTCTTAGATGTTGGTGGCGGTGCAACAGCTGAAAAAGTTACAGAAGCATTCAAAATTATCCTTTCTGACAAAAATGTAAAAGGTATCTTCGTTAACATTTTTGGTGGCATTATGAAGTGTGATGTTATCGCAGAAGGTGTTATTGAAGCGACGAAACAAGTAGGTCTTGAATTACCTTTAGTTGTACGTCTTGAAGGTACAAACGTAGAGTTAGGTAAGAAAATTTTAAATGAGTCTGGCTTAAATATTGTTGCAGCAGAATCTATGGCAGACGGTGCACAAAAAATTGTTTCACTAGTGGGCTAATAGAAAGCGGGGGAGAAAAATGAGCGTATTAGTTAATAAAGATACAAAAGTTATTGTTCAAGGTATTACAGGTTCTCAAGGTTTATTCCACACAAAACAAATGATTGAATACGGTACGAAAATTGTCGGTGGTGTAACGCCAGGTAAAGGTGGCACTGATATTGAAGGTGTACCAGTATTTGATACTGTAGAAGATGCAGTGAAAGCAACAGGCGCAAACGCTTCAGTTGTATACGTTCCACCCGCTTTTGCGGCTGATGCAATTATGGAAGCAGTTGATGCAGAAATCGATTTAGTAGTATGTATTACCGAAGGAATTCCTGTATTAGATATGGTAAACGTAAAGAGATATATGGCGGGTAAACATACACGTTTACTTGGACCGAACTGTCCTGGTGTTATTACGCCTGATGAATGTAAAATTGGTATTATGCCAGGGTACATTCATAAAAAAGGCCATGTAGGTATCGTATCTCGTTCTGGTACATTAACGTATGAGGCTGTACATCAGTTAACACAAGAAGGTATTGGTCAATCTACTGCTGTAGGTATCGGTGGGGACCCAGTTAACGGTACGGACTTTATAGATGCGTTAAAAGCATTTAATGAAGATGAAGAAACGCATGCTGTAATTATGATTGGTGAAATCGGTGGTACAGCAGAAGAAGAGGCAGCTGAATGGGTGAAAGCTAATATGACAAAACCTGTTGTAGGCTTCATTGGTGGCCAAACAGCGCCTGCTGGCAAACGTATGGGCCATGCTGGTGCAATCATTTCTGGCGGTAAAGGAACTGCTGCAGAAAAGATTAAAACGATGGAAGCTTGTGGTATTAAAGTAGCGGAAACTCCAGCGGTTATGGGCGAAACGCTAATCTCTGTCTTAAAAGAAAAAGGTCTATTTGAAACTTGTAAAAACTACTAATCTGTTGAAAGACACCTTCTTGCTTGAAGGTGTCTTTTTACGTAATTCTTGTTTACATAATAAAAATTATGGGTAAGGAGAATTAAGATGAAAAGAGAACGATTGTTACATCTTCATTATTTTTTAGCAGATCATTGGAAGGCGATGGAAAGACTACTATATGTCGATCCTGAATTGAAGGGAATATACACGTTTAATACAAAACAAATGGAATACTACACTGGAATATCCTCGAAAAAATCTTCAGAATTAGTAAATTTTCTTCAAAGTTCAAATCTCCCGCAATATATATCTTATTTAGAAAAAAATCGAATCTTTTATATGACTATATGGGATGAAGATTATCCACAATTATTACGTGAAATACAAGATCCCCCCTTTGTGTTATATGGAAAAGGAGAGAAGGGTTTTCTCAATAAAGCGAATAAATTAGCGGTTATTGGAACGAGAGAACCGACTTTATATGGACATGAGAGTTTAAAATTTATTTTACACCCATTATTAGAAAGGGAATGGCTTATTGTCAGTGGGTTTGCAAGAGGGATAGATACAATGTCTCATGAAATTACAGTAAGACGGCATTGCCCGACTATTGCAATACTAGGACATGGATTATCGTATATGTATCCAAAAGAAAATAGACATTTATATGAAACGTGGAATGAATATATATTGTTATTAACAGAGTATCCGCCGCACTATGCACCGAAAAAATGGTATTTTCCAAAAAGGAACCGGATTATTAGTGGTATAAGTAAGGGTGTTTTAGTTGTAGAAGCGAAATCAAGAAGTGGAACACTTATTACTGCGGACCTTGCTTTAGAGCAAAATAGAGAGGTATTTGCACTTCCTGGACCTATATTTATAGATAGTGCATCAGGAACGAATCATTTGATTCAACAAGGAGCAAAACTAGTAAGAAATGCAGAAGATATCTTGGAAGAGGTTTTAAATTAACCTTATATTTTTATGTTTTTATTAAACAATTATTGACAAATGGTAGATAGGCGCTGTATGGTATATTCATTCTTGATTGACAAAAACAAGAGAAATCAATAAGATTGATGAAGACTTGAATCCACCTCTTAAGGAGGCACTAGCATGTCAGATTACCTCGTAATCGTGGAGTCGCCTTCTAAGGCGAAGACCATTGAGAAATATTTAGGGAAAAAATACAAAGTTGTCGCGTCTATGGGACACGTTCGCGATTTACCTAAAAGCCAAATGGGGATAGAAGTAAAGAACAACTTCACCCCGAAGTATATTACCATTCGTGGTAAAGGTCCCGTCTTAAAAGATTTAAAATCAGCGGCCAAAAAAGCAAAGAAAGTCTATCTCGCGGCCGATCCAGACCGCGAAGGGGAAGCAATTGCTTGGCATTTAGCCAATACGTTAAATGTGGACGTTGAATCAGATTGTCGAGTTGTGTTTAATGAGATTACAAAAGATGCAATAAAAGAATCATTTAAACACCCTCGTGCGATTAATATGGATTTAGTAGATGCACAACAAGCAAGGCGTATACTAGATCGTCTTGTTGGTTACAATATTAGTCCTTTATTATGGAAGAAAGTAAAAAAAGGATTAAGTGCAGGACGCGTACAATCTGTAGCAGTTCGTTTAATTATCGAACGTGAAAAAGAAATTCAAATCTTTGAGCCTGAAGAATTCTGGACAATTAAGACAGAATTTGTAAAGGGGAAAGACACATTTGAAGCAAGCTTTTACGGTGTAGATGGTGAAAAAGTTCAATTAACGAATGAAACGCAAGTGAATGAAATAATTGAACAGATGAAAGATAATGCGTTTTCAGTTGAAAATGTAACGCGAAAAGAGCGAAAACGTAATCCTGCATTACCGTTTACAACATCTTCCTTGCAACAAGAGGCAGCGCGTAAGTTAAACATGCGAGCAAAGAAAACAATGATGCTCGCGCAGCAATTGTATGAAGGTATAGATCTTGGAAAGCAAGGGACGGTAGGTCTTATTACGTATATGAGAACTGACTCAACACGTATCTCAGAAACAGCTCAAACAGAGGCGCGTACTTACATTACTGAGGCGTTTGGTGCGGAATACATAGGGACAGAAAAGAAGAAAGAAACGAAAAAGTCGAACGCGCAAGATGCGCATGAGGCAATTCGTCCTACTTCGGTAATGAGAAGGCCAGAGGAACTAAAGAGTTTCTTAAGTCGTGATCAACTTCGGTTGTATAAACTGATTTGGGAGCGATTTGTTGCAAGTCAAATGGCGTCTGCTATAATGGATACTGTGACAGCTAGACTCATTAATAACAATGTTCAGTTCCGTGCAAGTGGATCGGTTGTAAAGTTTCCAGGATTTATGAAAGTGTATGTAGAGTCGAAAGATGATGGGGCTGAAGAAAAGGATAAAATGTTGCCACCTTTAGAAGTAGGGGAAACGGTATTTTCAAAGGATTTAGAACCGAAGCAACACTTTACACAACCTCCGCCGCGCTATACAGAGGCTCGTCTAGTAAGAACGCTTGAAGAGCTTGGAATTGGAAGACCGTCGACTTACGTACCGACACTTGAAACGATTCAAAAACGTGGATACGTAGGTTTGGATAATAAACGCTTCGTTCCAACTGAACTTGGTGAAATAGTAATTGAACTTATTTTAGAGTTTTTCCCAGAAATTATTAACATTGAATTTACTGCTAACATGGAGCAAAGTCTTGATGAAGTAGAAGAAGGAAATGCGAATTGGGTAAAAATTGTTGATGATTTCTACGTAGGCTTTGAACCGCGTTTAGAAAAAGCGGAAAAAGAAATGCGTGAAGTGGAAATTAAAGATGAACCAGCTGGGGAAGACTGTGAATTGTGTGATCACCCAATGGTCTTTAAAATGGGTAAATACGGGAAATTTATGGCTTGTTCGAATTTCCCAGATTGTCGTAATACAAAACCGATTGTGAAAGAAATCGGTGTTACTTGTCCGAAGTGTGATAAAGGTCAAATTATTGAACGCCGTAGTAATAAAAAGAAACGTCTTTTCTATGGATGCGGTACGTATCCAGAGTGTGACTTTGTATCTTGGGATAAACCAATTGGTCGTAAATGTCCGAAGTGCGAAGGTATGCTTGTAGAGAAGAAGTTGAAAAAAGGCGTGCAAGTACAATGTATTTCGTGTGATTATGAAGAAGAACAACAAATGTGAGCGTAACTGCTCACATTTTTTTCGGGAAGAAAAGGAAAGGTGATAAATATGACAACACAAGTAGTAAACGTCATTGGCGCAGGTCTTGCAGGAAGTGAAGCAGCTTACCAAATTGCAAAACGTGGTGTCCAAGTGAAATTATATGAAATGAGACCAGTAAGGCAAACGCCAGCTCATCACACAGATAAATTTGCAGAGTTAGTATGCAGTAACTCGCTTCGAGCAAACACATTAACAAACGCTGTTGGTGTTATTAAAGAAGAAATGCGTCTAATGGACTCTGTTATTATTCGTGCAGCTGATGAGTGCTCTGTACCAGCAGGAGGAGCTTTAGCTGTAGATCGTCATGAATTTGCGGCAAAGGTAACGGAGTATGTGAAAAACCATCCGAACGTAACTGTGATGAATGAAGAAATTACTGAAATTCCAGAAGGGCCTACTGTTATCGCGACAGGTCCACTTACGTCTCCTGATCTTGCTGCACAATTAAAAGAATTAACAGGTGAAGATTATTTTTATTTCTATGATGCTGCAGCACCGATTGTTGAGAAAGACAGCATTGATATGAATAAAGTATATTTAAAGTCTCGTTACGATAAAGGTGAAGCTGCATATTTAAACTGCCCAATGACGGAAGAGGAATTTGACCGTTTTTACGAGGCTTTAATTGCTGCTGAAACAGTACCTTTAAAAGAATTTGAAAAAGAAATTTTCTTTGAAGGTTGTATGCCGGTAGAAGTTATGGCAAGTAGAGGAAGACAGACGCTAGTATTTGGACCGATGAAACCTGTTGGATTAGAAGATCCGAAAACAGGGAAAACGCCATATGCTGTTGTTCAGTTACGTCAAGATGATGCAGCAGGAACATTATACAATATCGTAGGTTTCCAAACGCATTTAAAGTGGGGGCCACAAAAAGAAGTGTTACAGTTGATTCCGGGACTGGAAAATGCAGAGATTGTACGTTATGGTGTAATGCATCGTAATACGTTTATTAATTCACCTAACTTGCTTCGTCCAACATATCAATATAAACAACGTGATGATTTATTCTTCGCTGGCCAAATGACTGGAGTAGAGGGATATGTTGAATCGGCGGCATCAGGATTACTAGCAGGTATTAACGCTGCTCGACTTGCGAAAGGTGAAGAGCCAGTTGTATTACCGCCTGTAACTGCAATGGGAAGTATGGCGAATTATATTACTGCGACAAACGCGAAAAACTTCCAACCAATGAATGCAAACTTCGGTTTGTTTGCACCGTTAGAGAAGAAAATTAAGAGAAAAGCAGAACGAAATGAAGCATATGCAACACGCGCTTTAGAAACAATTCAAAATTTTGTAAATATTTAGTTAAATTTCTTGCAAAGGCTACTAAGTTGTGATACGATTTAGTAGCCTTTATTGAGGTGAATTGTGTGAATGTGAAGAAATTGTTACAATTATTCGTTGGATATTTACAAATTGAAAGAAATTATTCAAAATATACAATTGCAAGTTATCAAAATGATTTAGAACATTTTGTGCAATTTATGGAGCGAGAAGGCATATCCTCTTTTTTAGATGTTACATACGCGGATGTTCGTTTGTACTTAACGACGTTGCACGATGAAAAGTTAGCCCGTAAATCTGTCGCAAGAAAAGTATCAAGCTTACGAAGTTTATATCGTTTTTTGATGCGTGAAGGTTATCGGAAAGATAATCCGTTTGCACTTGCGTCACTCCCCAAAAAAGAATTGTCAATCCCAAAGTTTTTATATGCTGAAGAATTAGAGGAATTATTTGAAGTTGCTGATACGGAAACACCGCTAGGTCAAAGGAATCAAGCTTTATTAGAGTTGATGTATGCGACTGGAATCCGTGTGAGTGAATGTGTCAATTTACAACTTACCGATATTGACTTCGCGGTGGGAACAATTTTAGTAATGGGAAAAGGAAAAAAACAAAGGTATATTCCGTTCGGAAGCTATGCGCAAGATGCTTTAATTACTTATATAGAGAACGGGAGAAAACAGTTAGCTCACAAAACTGAAGAACACTCTCATATGGTATTTTTAAATGCGAAAGGCACGCCGCTAACAAGTCGAGGGGTACGCTATGTATTAAACGAACTCATTAAGAAGGCTTCACTGACAATGCGGATAAGTCCCCATATGTTAAGGCATACATTTGCTACACACATGTTAGATGAAGGGGCAGATTTACGTACTGTACAGGAGCTACTCGGTCATGAGAATTTGTCGACGACACAAATTTATACGCATGTCTCTAAAGAAAGATTGCGTTCGGTCTACATGAAGCATCACCCACGGGCATAAATTGCTTTTAAAGCTATAAAAACATATAAAGGAGTTTTTTTCTATGGGAAATTTCCACGCTACAACGATATTTGCAGTTCATCATAATGGAGAATGTGCAATGGCTGGAGATGGTCAGGTGACAATGGGAAATGCAGTTGTAATGAAACATACAGCTCGTAAAGTCCGTAAACTTTTCCAAGGGAAAGTTTTAGCTGGCTTTGCAGGTTCCGTCGCTGACGCATTTACTCTTTTTGAAATGTTTGAAGGGAAATTAGAAGAGTACAATGGGAACTTGCAGCGTGCTGCAGTTGAGATGGCAAAACAATGGCGTGGCGACAAAATGTTACGTCAGCTAGAAGCGATGCTCATTGTCATGGATAAAACAACTATGCTTCTTGTTTCAGGTACAGGAGAAGTGATTGAACCGGATGATGGTATTTTAGCGATTGGATCTGGTGGGAATTATGCGCTTTCTGCAGGTCGTGCTTTAAAGCAATATGCAAGTGAACATTTAACAGCGAAGCAAATTGCAAAAGCGAGTTTAGACATTGCTGGCGATATTTGTGTTTATACAAACCACAATATAATTGTGGAAGAATTGTAGAATCGTAAGGGAGGCATTTTATATGCATTTACATTTTACTCCGCGTCAAATTGTGGAAAAATTAGATCAATACATTATCGGTCAAAAAGATGCGAAGAAAGCGGTTGCTGTAGCTTTAAGAAATCGATATCGTCGAAGTAAATTAGCTGAAAATCTACGTGATGAAATTGCGCCTAAAAATATTTTAATGATTGGACCGACAGGTGTTGGTAAAACAGAGGTAGCACGACGAATGGCGAAACTCGTTGGAGCACCTTTTATTAAGGTTGAAGCTACCAAATTTACAGAAGTTGGATATGTAGGTAGAGATGTAGAATCGATGGTACGTGACCTTGTGGAAACGTCAGTTCGTATCGTGAAAGAAGAAATGGTAATTAAAGTACAAGATAAAGCAGAAGAACAAGCGAACCAACGTCTTGTTGAAATTTTAGTGCCGAGTCCGGAGAAACAATCTGGATTTAAAAACCCATTAGAAATGCTATTTGGCGGTGCTCAAAATTCGAATCAAACATCTGATGCACAGGAAGATGTTGAAATTGAAAAGAAACGTCAAGATGTGGAAAGAAAGCTTGCCGCAGGACTTCTTGAAGATGAAATTGTATCGATTGAAGTGACTGAGCAACAGTCTTCCATGTTCGATATGTTACAAGGAACTGGCATGGAACAAATGGGGATGAATTTCCAAGATGCATTAGGAAGTTTTATGCCGAAAAAAACAAAAAAACGTAAACTTTCTGTAAAAGAAGCAAGAAAACTCTTGACAAATGAGGAAGCACAGCGCTTAATTGATATGGATGAAGTTACACAAGAGGCTGTTTATCGTGCTGAACAGCTCGGGATTATTTTTATCGATGAAATTGACAAAATTGCTGGTAAGCAGTCGAATAGCGTAGATGTATCACGTGAAGGTGTGCAACGTGACATTTTGCCAATTGTAGAAGGGTCGAATGTTGCGACAAAATACGGATCAGTAAAAACGGATTATATTTTATTCGTTGCAGCTGGAGCGTTTCATATGTCTAAACCATCGGATTTAATTCCGGAACTGCAAGGGAGATTTCCGATTCGAGTAGAGTTAACAAAATTATCGACAGATGATTTTGTTAAAATATTAATCGAGCCTGACAATGCGTTAATTAAACAATATATGGCTTTATTAGCGACTGAAGGTATAGAAATTGAATTTTCAGACGAAGCTATTCGTAAGATTGCTGAGATTGCTTATCAAGTTAATCAGGATACAGATAATATTGGAGCAAGAAGACTTCATACGATTATGGAGAAACTCCTTGAAGATTTATCGTTTGAAGCATCTGAAATTACGTTAGAGAAAATAACGATAACACCTCAATACGTTGAGGAGAAATTAGCAACGATTGCTAAAAATAAAGATGTGAGCCAGTTTATTTTGTAATAGTGTCATCAGGTGACTCGCCCTAGTTTCCAAGTGATGAAAAAATATGTAAGTAACATGTAGGAGGAACTTTTGAAATGGAATTATTAGCAAAAACAAGAAAATTAAATGCGTTATTACAGAGCGCAGCAGGAAAGCCTGTAAACTTTAGAGAAATGTCTGACACAATGTGTGAAGTAATCGAAGCGAACGTATTCGTAGTAAGTCGTCGTGGTAAATTACTAGGTTATGCAATTCACCAACAAATTGAGAATGAGCGTATGAAACAAATGCTTGCAGAGCGTCAATTCCCGGAAGAATACACGCAAAGCTTATTCAACATTACAGAAACATCTTCGAACTTAGATGTAAACAGTGCTTACACAGCATTCCCAGTAGAAAATAGAGAATTATTCGGTCAAGGTTTAACTACAATCGTACCAATCGTTGGTGGCGGTGAGCGTTTAGGCACATTAGTGTTAGCTCGTCTTGGTCAAGAGTTCTTAGACGATGATTTAATCCTTGCTGAATACAGTTCAACTGTAGTAGGTATGGAAATCTTACGTGAAAAAGCAGAAGAAATCGAAGAGGAAGCACGTAGTAAAGCTGTTGTTCAAATGGCGATTAGCTCATTATCTTACAGTGAGTTAGAAGCAATCGAGCATATCTTCGAAGAATTAAATGGAACAGAAGGTTTACTTGTTGCAAGTAAAATTGCTGATCGCGTAGGAATTACTCGTTCTGTAATCGTAAATGCACTACGTAAATTAGAAAGTGCTGGTGTTATTGAGTCTCGCTCTTTAGGTATGAAAGGAACATACATTAAAGTGCTAAACGACAAGTTTCTACAGGAACTTGCTAAATTAAAAACAAACTAATTTATAAAACTCTCCTCGTTTTTTGAGGAGAGTTTTTTGTGTATAAAAGATTAATGGTGTTTGTAAAAAGCGTCATAATCGTGTTCTTTGGAAAAGCTATGAATTGCATTTCATTTTTTTGCTTAAAAGAAATGCAGGTTGGTAATACTAGAATTCGAGTATAAACAAAGAAAGTTTTACATTGTTCGCATTTTCGACTTGATTGTAATATTTCAGTATGATATAGTAAGCAGTGGTGTCAGTACAAAGTACACACGTTTACTGATTTAAGTGTTGGTGCTACGTTTGTAGTTTCGCTTAGAGATGAAGTAAACGGAGGATATCAAAAACCATTTAGGAGGAACTATATTATGTCAGTAATTTCTATGAAGCAATTGCTTGAAGCTGGTGTTCATTTCGGACATCAAACTCGTCGTTGGAACCCAAAAATGAAGCGTTACATTTTCACAGAGCGTAACGGTATCTACATCATCGACTTACAAAAAACTGTGAAAAAAGTTGAGGAAGCTTACAGAACGATGCGTGACATCGCTGCTGAAGGTGGAGACATTTTATTTGTAGGTACTAAAAAACAAGCACAAGAAGCTATTAAAGAAGAAGCAACTCGTGCTGGTATGTACTTCGTTAACCAACGTTGGTTAGGTGGAACTTTAACAAACTTCCAAACAATCCAAAAGCGTATCAAGCGTCTTAAAGACATCGAAAGAATGCAAGAAGATGGTACTTTCGAAGTACTTCCTAAGAAAGAAGTTGTTCAACTTAAAAAAGAGTTAGAGCGTCTTGAGAAATTCTTAGGCGGTATTAAAGATATGAAAGGTCTTCCAAGTGCATTATTCGTAGTAGACCCTCGTAAAGAGCGTATTGCAGTTGCTGAAGCGCGCAAATTACACATTCCAATCATCGGTATCGTTGATACAAACTGTGATCCAGACGAAATCGATCACGTTATCCCAGCAAACGATGATGCAATTCGTGCTGTAAAACTTCTTACATCTAAAATGGCAGACGCGATCCTTGAAGCAAAACAAGGTGAAGAAACTGTTACTGCGTAACAAATTTGGAAAGGTGATAAGGGGTTCGGCCTTTTATCACCTTTTTTAAGGTATAAACACCTTTATAAAAGGTATAAATACATATTTTAGGAGGATGAAAAATATGGCAATCACTGCACAAATGGTAAAAGAACTTCGTGAAAAAACAGGCGCAGGTATGATGGACTGCAAAAAAGCTTTAACAGAAACTAATGGCGACATGGAGAAGGCAATTGACTTCTTACGTGAAAAAGGTATTGCGAAAGCTGCTAAAAAAGCAGACCGCATTGCTGCTGAAGGTTTAACTTTCATCGAAACAAACGGTAACGAAGGTTTAATCTTAGAATTAAACTCTGAAACTGATTTCGTTGCGAAAAACGAAGGTTTCCAAGCATTAATTAAAGAATTAGCTGCTCACTTATTAGCTAACAAACCAGCTAACGTTGAAGAAGCTATGGCTCAAACAATCGAAGGCGGTAAAACAGTAGAAGAGCACATCAACGAAGCAATCGCTAAAATTGGTGAAAAACTTACACTTCGTCGTTTCGAAATCGTAACAAAAACTGATGCAGATGCATTCGGTGCTTACCTACACATGGGTGGACGCATCGGTGTATTAACAGTTCTTGAAGGTTCTACTGATGAAGCAGCTGCTAAAGATGTAGCAATGCATATTGCAGCAGTTAACCCTAAATACATCGACCGCGATGCTGTAACAGCTGAAGAAGTTGAGCATGAGCGTCAAGTATTAACACAACAAGCTTTAAACGAAGGCAAGCCTGAAAAAATCGTTGCAAAAATGGTTGAAGGCCGTCTAGGCAAATTCTTCGAAGAAATTTGCTTACTTGACCAAGCATTCGTTAAAAACCCTGATATGAAAGTTCGTCAGTTCGTTGAGTCTAAAGGCGGAACATTAAAAGGATTCGTTCGCTACGCTGTTGGTGAAGGTATCGAAAAACGCGAAGACAACTTTGCTGAAGAAGTAATGAACCAAGTAAAAGGTAGCAACTAATAAAGATTAGGGAACACATTGTGTTCCCTTTTTTAAAATAAAGATGTAAGCAATTGGAGGTTCATTATGAGTAAACCGAAATATAATCGTGTCGTATTAAAGCTAAGCGGAGAAGCGTTAGCTGGCGAACAAGGATTTGGAATTAACCCGTCTGTTATTAAATCAGTTGCGGAACAAGTGAAAGAAATTGCAGAACTTGATGTAGAGGTTGCTGTTGTTGTTGGTGGCGGAAACATTTGGCGTGGAAAAATCGGAAGTGAAATGGGAATGGATCGTGCTGGAGCAGATTACATGGGTATGTTAGCAACAGTTATGAACTCATTAGCTCTTCAAGATAGCCTAGAGAACATTGGAATTCAAACTCGTGTTCAAACTTCAATCGAAATGCGTCAAGTAGCAGAGCCTTACATTCGTCGTAAAGCAATTCGTCATCTAGAGAAAAAACGTGTTGTGATTTTTGCAGCAGGTACAGGTAACCCATATTTCTCTACAGATACAACGGCAGCACTACGTGCAGCGGAAATCGAAGCAGACGTCATCTTAATGGCAAAAAACAATGTAGATGGCGTATATAATGCAGATCCATCTCTTGACCCAACAGCTACGAAATACGAAACACTTACTTACTTAGATGTATTAAAAGAAGGTTTAGGTGTAATGGATTCAACAGCTTCTTCTTTATGTATGGACAATGATATTCCATTAATTGTATTCTCGGTTATGGAAAAAGGTAACATTAAACGTGCCGTTTTAGGCGAAAATATCGGAACAGTTGTAAGGGGGAAATAAATATGGGACAACAAGTATTGAAGTCTTCAAATGAAAAAATGGAAAAAGCAGTTGCTGCTTACTCTCGTGAATTGGCAACAGTTCGCGCAGGTCGTGCAAGCTCGTCTGTATTAGATAAGGTACAAGTTGATTACTATGGTGCACCAACACCTGTTGTGCAATTAGCGAACATTACAGTTCCAGAAGCACGTTTACTTGTAATTCAACCTTATGATAAAACTTCTATCGGTGATATTGAAAAAGCAATCTTAAAAGCGGATTTAGGCTTAAATCCTTCTAATGATGGAACTGTAATTCGTATTGCATTCCCTGCATTAACAGAAGAGCGTCGTCGTGATCTTGTAAAAGTTGTAAAAAAATATGCTGAAGAAGCAAAAGTTGCTGTTCGTAATGTACGTCGTGACAGTAACGATGATCTTAAGAAGCTTGAAAAAGCTGGCGATATTACAGAAGATGATTTAAGAGGATATACTGAAGATATCCAAAAAGAAACAGATAAATATATTGCAAAAGTTGACGAAATCGCAAAAAACAAAGAAAAAGAAATCATGGAAGTGTAATAGCGATACCTTCGCAAATATGACCCTCTTCTTAAGGGGGTCTTTTTACACTTTTAGGCATACGTCTGCTTGCTGGAGGGTATGAATGATGTTTAAAAACTTTCCTTTTTTTAAAAGTAAAAAGGTCGCATCGTTTGATCATCTCGTTGAAAAAGTGAAAAAAGGATACGTCCCAGAACATATTGCCATCATTATGGATGGTAATGGAAGATGGGCAAAGAGGAGAGCGATGCCTCGTATTGCGGGACATCATGAAGGCATGCAAGTTGTAAAGAAAATCACAAAATTTGCAAGCAAACTTAATGTCAAAGTATTAACTCTTTATGCTTTTTCAACTGAGAACTGGAAAAGACCGAAAAAGGAAGTTGACTATTTAATGAGGCTTCCAGAAGAATTTCTAGGTACATTTTTACCAGAATTGATTAAAGAGAACGTACAAGTCCGAGTAATAGGACAACAAGATCGTCTTCCTACGCATACACGCAGAGCGATGGAAAAGGCCATGGAAGATACGAAAGAGAATACGGGATTAATTCTTAATTTCGCGTTAAACTATGGAAGTCGAGATGAGATCGTTTCTGCTGTGCAACATATGGTGAAAGATAGTGAGGAAGGAAAAATTCGTGTTGAAGATGTAAGTGAAGAAATGCTTTCTTCTTATTTAATGACGAGTTCTTTACCTGACCCAGAGTTGTTAATCCGTACGAGCGGAGAGCTACGTATTAGTAATTTCATGTTATGGCAAATTGCATATTCGGAATTTTGGTTTACAGATGTGTATTGGCCAGATTTTACCGAGGAACATTTGCTAAATGCGATTACAGACTTTCAGCATAGAGGGCGCAGATTCGGAGGCGTGTAGAAAGAGAGGGTTTGGTAGTGAAACAGAGAATTATTACTGGAGTGGTTGCTGCCGCGCTATTCATTCCCATCGTAATTTACGGTGGCGTGCCTTTTACGGTTTTAGTGTATGCACTTGCTTCTATAGGTTTATATGAATTAATTCGTATGAATAAGCTTACGCTTATTTCAATACCAACAGTTTTAGCTGCAGTATTATTATGGATCATTTTAATTCCAAGTAGTGCATCAGAACTGTTTACGCAGATTGGATTAGGTAAATTAGAAATCACATTTGTGATTGTTTTATTACTTTTATCATATACAGTCCTTTCTAAGAATACATTTACTTTTGACAATGCTTCATTTTTACTAATGGCAACAACATATGTTGGAATGGGATTCCTATATTTGAATGAAACGAGAATATTAGGAATTAAATATGTGTTTTGTGCATTATTTGTTATATGGGCTACTGATTCAGGCGCATATTTCGTAGGAAAGGCATTAGGAAAGAGGAAATTGTGGCCAGAAATTAGTCCAAATAAAACGATTGAAGGTTCAATAGGTGGCATCGTTTGTGGAATTGTTGTGGCACTCGTTTACAATATGTTCTTCCCTGTTGAGGCTAATGTAGGGATTTTAATTGTGTTGACAATTATCATTTCTATTTTTGGACAAATTGGTGATTTAGTACAGTCTGCATTTAAACGTCATTATGGCGTAAAGGATTCAGGTACGATTTTACCTGGACATGGTGGTATATTAGATCGAACAGATAGTTGGTTATTTGTTTTACCAATTCTCTACTTCTTATTACAATACAATTAATAAATGAACGAGGGGTTGGAGTCATGAAAAACATTAGTTTATTAGGTGCAAGCGGATCAATTGGTACACAAACTTTAGATGTATTACGCTCGCACCCAGACCAATTCCGTCTCGTTGCTTTTTCTGTAGGGAAAAATATTGACTACGCAGTAAATGTAATTCAAGAATTTTCTCCGCAAATCGTCTCTGTGCAAAGAGAGGAAGATGTTTTAAAATTACAAGCTGTCTCTGGTAATACAAAAGTTGTATATGGTAGTGAAGGGCTTTTAGAAGTAGCATTACATCCAGATGCGGAGATTGTAGTAAATGCTGTTGTAGGTAGCGTAGGGTTGTTACCAACACTTCGTGCAATTGAGGCGAAAAAAACAATTGGAATTGCAAATAAAGAAACATTAGTAACTGCAGGGCATCTTGTAATGGAAGCGGCACGAAAACATAATGTTTCGTTACTTCCGGTAGATAGTGAACATTCAGCTATTTTTCAATGTTTGAATGGTGAAAATGAAAAAAGAATTTCTCGACTAATTATAACGGCTTCCGGTGGAAGTTTCCGTGATAAAACGAGAGATGAATTGCATCATGTGACCGTAGAAGATGCACTTCGACATCCAAACTGGTCAATGGGTTCGAAAATTACAATTGATTCTGCTACAATGATGAATAAGGGGCTAGAAGTAATTGAAGCACATTGGCTTTTTGGTATCCCTTATGAGCAAATCGATGTTGTTTTACATAAAGAAAGTATTATCCATTCTATGGTTGAATTTGAAGATCGTAGTGTAATGGCACAGCTTGGCTCACCTGATATGCGAGTACCAATTCAATACGCGCTTACATATCCTGATCGATTGCCTCTAACAGACACAAAACAGTTAAACTTATGGGAAATAGGGACGTTGCATTTTGAAAAAATGAACCAAGAACGATTCCGTTGCCTACGTTTTGCGTATGAAGCTGGAAAAGCAGGTGGAAGTATGCCAGCTGTAATGAACGCAGCGAATGAAGTAGCTGTTGAAGCTTTTTTACAAAAGAGAATTGGTTTCTTAACAGTGGAAGACCTCATTGAAAAAGCAATGAACCATCACAATGTCATTGCACGTCCGAGCTTAGAGGAAATTTTGGAAATTGATGCAGCCACAAGACGGTTTGTGATGGAACAAATTTAGCAAAGGTGGTTATGGAATTGAATACAGCGATTGCCTTTATATTAATTTTCGGTGCACTCGTATTTTTCCATGAGCTAGGGCATCTATATTTCGCAAAAAAAGCAGGTATTTTATGCCGTGAGTTTGCGATTGGTTTTGGTCCGAAAATATTCTCATTTGAAAAGAATGAAACGGTGTATACGATTCGATTACTGCCCCTTGGTGGCTATGTAAGAATGGCTGGCGAAGATGCAGACACAGTTGAGTTAAAGCCTGGAAAAAAGGTTGGCCTTGTATTAAATGAAAAAGACGAAGTTGCGAAATTAGTTTTTGATGGATATGAAAAGTATCCAAATGTTCGTGTCATTGAAGTCGAACAAGCTGATTTAGAGCATAATTTAACAATTTCGGGCTATGAAGAGTACGAGGAAGAGCTTCAAACATTCCGAGTGAATGAAAAGGCTCGTATTATTACTGCTGGTGAAGAAATACAAATTGCTCCGTACAATAGGCAGTTCGGCTCCAAGAAATTGGGTCAACGTGCCTTAACAATCTTTGCAGGTCCTGCAATGAACTTCATTTTAGCATTTGTTATTTTTGTGATTCTTGGATTTGTACAAGGTGTTCCTGTTGACAAGCCAATGGTCGGAAAAGTAATGGAGAATAGTGCAGCCGAGCAAGCTGGATTAAAAGAAAATGATACAATTCAAGCAATCGATGGGAAAAACACAAGTACATGGAAAGATGTTGTTACCGTTGTACGTGAAAACCCAAATAAAGAAATTACGTTACAAGTAAAGCGTGATAATGAACAGTTTAATGTAAAAGTAACGCCAACACTCGATAAAGAAGGAAAAGACGAAGTGGGTAGAATTGGTGTTTACTCTCCAGTAGAGAAAACAGTAATGGGTTCTATTAAATCAGGATTTGAACAAACATACCAATGGACAAAACTAATTTTTGATTCACTTGTGAAATTAGTAACTGGTCAATTCTCTATTAATGAGTTGTCAGGTCCAGTAGGAATTTATAATCTAACAGATCAAGTTGTAGATTATGGATTTACGCGTGTATTAAGTTTAGCAGCAGTTTTAAGTATTAACCTTGGTTTATTTAATTTACTACCAGTCCCTGCTTTAGACGGTGGACGTTTGTTCTTCTTCTTAATTGAAGCGTTACGAGGGAAACCAATTGACCGCCAAAAAGAAGGAATGGTTCACTTTATTGGTTTTGCATTATTAATGTTACTTATGTTAGTTGTAACTTGGAATGACATTCGTAAGTTTTTCTTGTAAAATAAAGTGAAACTTATAATGAAATAGAGCTCGTAGAATAAAATCCCTCACCTAACTCGAGGTGAGGGGTTTTACTGCGTGAAAGAGTAAAATGAAGAGGTGCGAATAAATGAAACAAAGTATGGTATTCAGTCCTACATTACGTGAAGTTCCAGCTGATGCGGAGATTAAGAGTCATCAGTTATTACTTCGTGCAGGTTTTATGCGTCAAAATGCTTCTGGTATTTATAGTTTTCTACCATTTGGATTAAAAGTACTACACAAAGTAGAACGTATCGTTCGAGAAGAAATGGAGCGCGCAGGAGCTGTAGAATTATTAATGCCAGCGATGCAAGCGGCAGAATTATGGCAAGAATCAGGCCGTTGGTATTCTTACGGATCTGAATTAATGCGTATGAAAGATCGTAACGCTCGTGAATTCGCATTAGGAGCGACACATGAAGAAGTAATTACGGATCTTGTACGTGATGAAGTGAAATCATATAAAAAATTACCGTTAACATTGTACCAAATTCAAACAAAATTCCGTGATGAACAAAGACCTCGTTTCGGTTTATTACGTGGAAGAGAGTTTCTAATGAAAGATGCATACTCTTTCCATGCTACACAAGAGAGTTTAGATGAAGTATACGATCGTTTATACAAAGCATACTCTAACATTTTTGCTCGTTGTGGCTTGAATTTCCGTGCAGTTATTGCTGACTCTGGAGCAATGGGCGGAAAAGATACGCATGAATTTATGGTATTATCTGAAGTTGGTGAAGATACAATTGCATACTCTGATACATCTAATTATGCAGCAAACATCGAAATGGCTCCTGTTGTAGCTACGTATACGAAGAGTGATGAAGCAGAAAAGGCACTTGAAAAAGTAGCAACACCAGATCAAAAAGCAATTGAAGAAGTATCTGCATTCTTAAACATTGAAGCTGACAAGTGCATTAAGTCTATGGTATTTAAAGTAGATGAGAAATTAGTATTTGTACTTGTACGTGGTGATCATGAAGTAAACGATGTAAAAGTGAAAAATGTATACGGCGCTTCAGTTGTTGAGCTTGCTTCTCATGAAGAAGTGAAAGAATTATTAAACTGTGAAGTTGGTTCTTTAGGACCGATTGGTGTAACAGGTGATATCGAAATTATCGCAGACCATGCTGTAGCATCAATTGTTAACGGTTGTTCAGGAGCGAACGAAGAAGGATTCCATTATGTAAATGTAAATCCAGAACGTGACTTTAAAGTAAGTCAATATACAGATTTACGCTTCATTCAAGAAGGAGACCAGTCTCCAGATGGAAACGGAACAATTCTTTTCGCACGCGGAATTGAAGTTGGTCATGTATTCAAATTAGGAACTCGTTATAGTGAAGCAATGAACGCAACATTCCTAGATGAAAACGGAAAAACACAACCACTTATTATGGGTTGTTACGGTATCGGTGTATCTCGTACAGTGGCAGCAATCGCAGAGCAGTTTAATGATGAGAACGGTTTAGTTTGGCCAAAAGCTGTTGCACCGTTCCATGTGCATGTAATTCCAGTAAATATGAAATCTGATGCACAACGTGAAATGGGTGAAAATATCTACAACTCATTACAAGAACAAGGGTACGAAGTATTACTAGATGATCGTGCAGAACGTGCGGGTGTTAAATTTGCAGATGCAGATTTATTCGGCCTTCCAGTTCGCGTGACAGTTGGTAAAAAAGCAGACGAAGGTATTGTAGAAGTGAAAGTACGTGCTACAGGCGAGTCTGAAGAAGTGAAAGTAGAAGAACTTCAAACATATATTACAAATATTTTAAAATAAGAAGAGGTACCTCGTAATGAGGTACCTTCTCTTTCTTTGTAAACGTATTTTGTAAAAGAAGAAGGGAGAAATCTTTCTTTGTAGTACGTTTCAATTTATAATAGCAAATGGAAGGAGAGTGCTTATGTCTTTAACAAATGAACAACAAGAGCGATTTCAAATTTTGCTCCAGCAGTTGCAAATACCAGACGACCTTATAAATCAATATTTACAAGGTGGTGGTATTGAAAGGCTCGTTATTGATAAAGCGAATAAAAGTTGGCATTTTGATTTACAAGTGCCACGTATTTTGCCTACAGAATTATATGAATTGCTAGAAACAAAGCTTAAGCAATCATTTTCTCATATTGCAAGAACAACATTTGCATTAGAAACAGAGAATAAACAATTTACAGAAGAAGAAGTGAGGGCGTATTGGCCGCTTTGTACGGAACGAATTACATTTTCACCTATGTTTGCTTACTTAAAGAAGCAGCTTCCGCAGGTGAATGGAGTGAAGTTGCTAATAAATGTGAATAATGAGCTGGAATCTACTGCTTTAAAGAAAAACGTTGCGAAACCAGTAGGGGATCAATACGAAACTTTTGGATTCCCGCGTTTTCAGTTAGACACACATATACAGCAAAATACAGAAGAAATGCAAAAGTTTCGTGAGCAAACGCAGCAAGAAGATCGTGAACGTGTTATACAAGCTATGGAAGAAATGGCGAAGAAGCAAGCTGAAGAAAGTAGCGTTGTGCATGAAGGACCGGTTGTACTCGGATATCTCATTAAGCCGGATGAAGAGATTACACCGATGCGAGAAATTCAAGATGAAGAAAGAAGAAAAACAGTTCAAGGATACGTCTTCCATGTAGAAACGAAAGAGCTGCGTAGTGGCCGTACGTTATTAACTTTAAAAATAACAGACTATACGGATTCAATTATGATCAAAATGTTCTCGCGTGACAAAGAAGATATTCCAATGCTGCAATCCTTGAAAAAAGGAATGTGGGTGAAAGCGCGTGGTTCTGTTCAAAATGATACATTCGTTCGAGATTTAGTAATGATTGCAAATGATATAAATGAAATAACAGGACCGTCTCGTAAAGATAAAGCGCCAGAAGGTGAAAAACGTGTAGAGCTGCATCTTCACACACCGATGAGCCAAATGGACGCTGTTACTCCTGTTTCTAGACTTGTTGCCCAAGCAGGTAAATGGGGACATGAGGCAATCGCTGTTACAGACCATGCTGTTGCGCAGTCTTTCCCAGAGGCATATTCTGCGGGTAAAAAGGCTGGGGTTAAAGTTATATATGGTGTAGAAGCGAATCTAGTTAATGATGGTGTACCAATTGCATATAACGAAGCGCATCGTTTACTTGCAGAGGAAACATATGTTGTTTTCGACGTTGAGACGACAGGTTTATCAGCTGTATATGATACTGTTATCGAGTTAGCGGCTGTAAAAGTAAAAGGTGGCGAAATTATTGACCGCTTTGAATCTTTCGCAAATCCACATCAGCCATTATCTGCGACGATTATTGAATTAACAGGTATTACAGATGATATGTTAACGGATGCACCAGAAGTGGACGAAGTGTTTAAAAAGTTTGAAGAATGGATGGGCGACCATACACTTGTTGCTCATAACGCAAGTTTTGATATGGGCTTTATTAACGTAGGTTTTAAAAAGGCTGGGCTAGAAAAAACGAATAATCCTGTTATTGATACGTTAGAACTTGCAAGATTCTTATTCCCAGAAATGAAAAACCACCGATTAAATACGATGTGTAAAAAGCTTGATATTGAATTAACGCAACATCACCGTGCGATTTATGATACAGAAGCAACGGGATACTTACTTGTGAAAATGTTAAAAGATGTGATTGAAAAGGGATTTGAATATCACGATCAATTAAATGATAGCATGGGGCAAGGGGATGCGTATAAGCGTGGACGTCCAAGTCATATGACGTTACTTGCCACATCAGATGTAGGGTTGAAAAATTTATATAAACTTGTTTCCTATTCTCACCTAAATTACTTTTATCGTGTACCACGAGTACCAAGGTCACTATTAAAAAAATATCGTGAAGGAATTTTAGTAGGAACGGCTTGTGATAAAGGTGAAGTGTTTGAGGCGATGATGCAAAAAGCTCCTGAAGAGGTAGAAGAAATTGCGCAGTTCTATGATTACATTGAAGTAATGCCTCCAGAGGTGTTACGTCATTTAGTAGAACGTGAACTGGTTCGAGATGAGGGACAATTAAAAACAATTATTTCTAACTTAGTAAAACTAGGTGAGACGTTAGATAAACCAGTTGTTGCTACAGGAAACGTGCATTATATAGATCCAGAGGATGCAATGTATCGCAAAATTTTAGTCAGTTCGCAGGGCGGAGCCAATCCGTTAAACCGACATTCATTACCACCTGTACATTTCCGTACAACGGATGAAATGTTAGAGTGTTTTTCATTCTTAGGTGAAGACGTAGCGAAAGAAATTGTTGTAACGAATACACAAAAGGTTGCATCATTGATTGGTGATGTTCATCCGGTGAAAGATGATCTATATACACCGAAAATTGAAGGTGCAGATGATGAGACGCGTGACATGAGTTATAAAATGGCGCGTAGCATTTATGGTGAAGAGTTACCTGAAATTGTAGAAGCGCGTTTAGAAAAAGAATTAAAAAGTATTATTGGGCATGGATTCGCCGTAATTTATTTAATTTCACATAAGCTTGTGAAGAAATCGTTAGTAGACGGATATTTAGTAGGTTCGCGTGGATCGGTAGGTTCATCGTTCGTTGCAACGATGATGGAAATTACAGAAGTAAACCCATTACCACCACACTATGTATGTCCGAAGTGTAAGCAATCAGAATTCTTTAATGATGGTTCTGTAGGTTCTGGTTTTGACTTGCCGGATAAAGAATGTCCTGCATGTAATGTTCCATACGTGAAAGATGGACATGATATTCCGTTCGAAACGTTCCTTGGATTTAAAGGAGATAAGGTACCCGATATCGATCTGAACTTCTCCGGGGAATACCAACCACGTGCTCATAACTATACGAAAGTACTGTTCGGTGAAGATTATGTATACCGTGCGGGTACAATAGGTACAGTCGCGGAAAAAACGGCTTATGGATATGTAAAAGGTTATGCAAATGATCATAATTTAACGATTCGAAATGCAGAGATTGACCGCTTAGTAGCAGGATGTACGGGCGTAAAACGTACAACCGGACAGCATCCAGGTGGTATTATCGTTGTACCAGATTACATGGATATCTTTGATTTCTCACCAATTCAGTTTCCGGCGGATTCAATAGGGGCTGAGTGGAGAACGACACACTTTGATTTCCACTCCATTCATGATAATTTATTGAAACTTGATATACTAGGACACGATGATCCGACTGTTATTCGTATGTTACAAGATTTAAGTGGTATTGATCCGAAAACAATCCCGACAGACGATCCAGAAGTAATGAAAATTTTCTCAGGCCCGGAATCATTAGGGGTAACGGAAGAACAAATTAACTGTAAAACAGGTACACTTGGTATACCAGAGTTTGGTACGAAATTCGTAAGGCAGATGTTAGAAGAGACGAAACCTACGACATTCTCTGAGTTAGTCCAAATCTCTGGACTATCACATGGTACAGACGTATGGCTTGGTAATGCAAACGAGTTAATTTATAACGGTACATGTACGCTGAGTGAAGTTATCGGTTGTCGTGATGACATTATGGTATATTTAATCTATCAAGGTTTAGACCCATCATTAGCCTTCAAAATCATGGAGTCAGTTCGTAAAGGTAAAGGTGTACCGGAAGAATGGGAAGATGACATGAAAAGTAATAATGTACCAGGTTGGTATATTGATTCATGTAAGAAAATAAAGTACATGTTCCCTAAAGCCCATGCGGCTGCTTACGTACTTATGGCTGTACGTATTGCATACTTTAAAGTACATTTCGCGCTTCTATTCTATGCGGCATACTTTACAGTTCGTGCAGATGACTTTGATATAGAGGCGATGGCGAAGGGTTCAGCATCTATACGTGTAAGAATTGATGAAATTGCGCAAAAAGGTTTGGATGCAGCGCCGAAAGAGAAAAGTTTATTAACAGTACTAGAAATGACACTTGAAATGTGTGAGCGTGGATACTCATTCCAAAAGGTTGATTTATACCGTTCGCATGCAACAGAATTTATTATTGATGGGGATACTTTAATTCCTCCATTTAATGCAGTGCCTGGACTTGGTACAAACGCAGCTTTAAGTATTGTAGAAGCACGCAAAAATGGAGATTTCTTATCAAAAGAAGATTTACAGCAGCGCAGTAAGGTTTCGAAAACAATTATTGAGTATTTAGATAGTCAAGGTTGCTTAGGCGATCTACCTGATCAAAACCAGTTATCACTGTTCTAATAGGTAGGAAAAGTCTTTGCAAATCAACATTTGCTATGGTATACTATTAACCGAGATAACCATGTCATGTATATTGTGTAAAAAAAAGAGTGGGGAAACCCACTCTTTCGTGTTACTATCTACGTTTTATTGATGTGGAGAGGTAAGAAATTTCTGTCGTATATACATATTTTGTTACAAGTTTTACTTCTTAAATTTGGTAATACTAAGACAGATATTCCCTGCTTAACGGCAGGGGCTTTTGTTAGCTAACGAGAAAGAATAAGATGGACCGTTTTTATGGACGGGGTCTTTTCTTGTAAATGGTACATGGCGGCAGGAAGGAGGCTGTTTATGGATAAGAAAGTCACAGAAGTTGTAGAAGCATTTGCGCAGCCAATCGTTGAAGAGTTAAATCTTGAACTTGTAGATGTAGAGTATGTGCAAGAAGGACAAGACTGGTTCTTACGCGTATTCATCGATTCTGAAAAGGGAGTCGACATTGAAGAATGCGGTGCGGTAAGTGAACGTTTAAGCGAAGCTTTAGATAAAGAGGATCCAATTCCTCATCTTTACTTTTTGGATGTATCATCTCCTGGAGCGGAACGCCCATTAAAGAAAGAGAAAGACTTCCAGCAAGCGGTAGGAAAACAAGTGGCAATTAAAACATATGAGCCGATTGATGGTGAAAAAATGTTTGAAGGAAAGCTACTTTCCTACGATGGTACTACAATTACATTATTATTAACAATTAAAACACGTAAAAAAGAAATCCAAATTCCAATGGATAAAGTTGCAAATGCGCGACTTGCTGTTACGTTTTAGTTAGAAGGGGGATCTTCATGAGCACTGAGTTGTTAGATGCCTTGCTCGTATTAGAGTCAGAAAAAGGAATCAGCAAAGATATTATTATTGATGCGATTGAAGCAGCGTTAATCTCTGCTTATAAACGCAATTTTAATCAAGCACAAAACGTTCGTGTGAGCTTTAACCCAGAAGTGGGAACAATTCAAGTTTTAGCACGTAAAGACGTTGTAGATAATGTGTTTGATCCACGTCTTGAAATTTCTGTTGAAGAAGCAAGACAAATTAATCCAAACTATCAAGATGGTGACGTACTAGAGATTGAAGTAACACCAAAAGATTTCGGTCGTATTGCAGCACAAACTGCAAAACAGGTTGTAACACAACGAGTGCGCGAAGCAGAGCGTGGTGTTATTTACTCTGAGTTTAGTGACCGTGAAGAAGATATCATGGTGGGTATCGTACAACGTCAAGATGCTCGTTTTATCTATGTAAGCTTAGGGAAAGTAGAAGCTTTATTACCTGTAAGTGAGCAAATGCCAAACGAACAGTACAAACCACATGATCGTATTCGCGTATTCATTACGAAAGTAGAAAAAACAACAAAAGGACCACAAATTTACGTATCACGTACACATCCTGGTCTTTTAAAACGTTTATTCGAAATGGAAGTTCCTGAAATTTATGATGGAACTGTTGAAATTCGTTCTGTAGCACGTGAAGCTGGCGATCGTTCTAAAATTTCTGTACATGCAGAGAACATTGATGTTGATCCAGTAGGTTCTTGTGTAGGACCGAAAGGACAACGTGTACAACGCATTGTAGACGAATTAAAAGGCGAAAAGATTGACATCGTTCGCTGGTCAAATGATCCAGTAGAATATGTTGCAAATGCTTTAAGCCCATCACAAGTTGTTAAAGTGCTTGTAGATGAAGAAGAAAAAGCAACAACTGTTGTTGTTCCAGACCACCAACTGTCATTAGCTATTGGTAAGCGTGGACAAAATGCACGTCTTGCAGCTAAATTAACAGGTTGGAAAATTGATATTAAGAGTGAGTCTGATGCGAAACAACTTGGTATTGTAACAGAAGAAGATAGCGTAATCGCATTCGGATTCGATTCAGTTGAAGACGAAATCGAATAGAGGTGATGAGTATGAGCAATCGAAAAGTTCCGTTACGAAAATGTGTTGCAACGCAAGAAATGAAATCAAAACGAGAGCTCGTTCGCATTGTTCGTTCCAAAGAGGGAGAAGTGTCCATTGATTTAACTGGAAAGAAATCAGGACGAGGTGCTTATTTATCAAAAGATAAAGAAAGTATTCTTCAAGCCCAAAAGAAAAATGTTTTGGAACATCATCTAAAAGCGAAAATCGACGGTTCTCTATACGAAGAGCTTCTTGAGCTTGTTGAGAAGGAGTCGAAATAAGTGTCCGATTGGAAATCGTTTTTAGGACTAGCAAACCGGGCTCGGAAAATTATTTCGGGTGAAGAACTTGTTTTAAAAGAAGTACGAAGTGGCAAAGCAAAACTTGTATTGCTATCTGAAGATGCGTCAGCAAATACTACAAAACGCATCACGGATAAAGCGACGTATTACAACGTACCAATGAGAAAGGTCGAAAATCGACAACAATTAGGGCATGCGATTGGGAGAGACGAGCGAGTCGTTGTAGCTGTGTTAGATGAGGGCTTTGCGAAAAAGCTGCGTAGCATGCTCGATACAAATTACCGGGGGTGAAGGTATGAGTAAAATTCGAGTGCATGAATATGCAAAACAACATAATATCTCAAGTAAAGATCTTATGACAAAACTAAAAGAAATGAATATCGAGGTTTCGAATCATATGACAATGTTAGACGATGAAGTAGTAAACAAATTAGATAATGCGTACCAAACTGAAAAACCTTCTGTTGCAGATGAGTTTGAAGTAGAAGAAAAAGTTGTTCGTAGTAAAAAGAACAGCAATAAGAAAAAGAAAAAAGGCAAAGGAAATGAAGACAAACGTCAAGATAACTTTGCTGGAAGACAACAAACACAAATTGTAGAAACACCAGATAAACTTACTTTCTCTGGAAGTCTTACAGTAGGTGAGCTTGCTAAAAAATTAAGCAAAGAGCCGTCTGAAATTATTAAGAAGCTCTTTATGCTTGGAATTATGGCAACAATTAACCAAGACTTAGATAAAGATACAATTGAGTTAATTGCTACTGATTATGGTATTGAAGTAGAAGAAGAAGTAGTTGTAAGTGAAACTGAATTTGAAACATTCATCGATGAGCAAGATGATGAAGAGAACTTAAAAGAGCGTCCAGCTGTAGTTACAATTATGGGGCACGTTGACCATGGTAAAACAACTTTACTTGACTCTATCCGTAATTCAAAAGTAACTGCAGGCGAAGCAGGTGGAATTACTCAGCATATTGGTGCATACCAAGTTGAAGTAAATGACAAGAAGATTACATTCTTAGATACGCCTGGTCACGCGGCATTTACAACGATGCGTGCTCGTGGTGCGCAAGTAACGGATATTACAATTCTTGTTGTTGCAGCTGATGACGGTGTTATGCCACAAACAGTTGAAGCGATTAGCCATGCGAAAGCAGCTGGAGTACCAATTATTGTAGCTGTGAATAAAATGGATAAACCAGCGGCAAATCCTGATCGTGTAATGCAAGAATTAACAGAATATGAATTAGTTCCAGAAGCTTGGGGCGGAGATACAATTTTCGTACCAATTTCTGCAATTCAAGGTGAAGGAATTGACAACTTACTAGAAATGATTCTTCTTGTAAGTGAAGTAGAAGAATATAAAGCAAATCCAAACCGTTATGCAACTGGTACTGTAATCGAAGCACAGCTTGATAAAGGTAAAGGAACTATCGCGACATTACTTGTTCAAAACGGTACACTTCGAGTTGGAGATCCAATCGTTGTTGGTACTTCATTCGGACGTGTTCGTGCAATGGTAAGTGATATTGGTCGTCGTGTAAAAGTTGCTGGTCCATCAACTCCTGTTGAAATTACAGGTTTAAATGAAGTACCACAAGCGGGAGATCGTTTCATGGCATTCGCTGATGAGAAGAAAGCTCGTCAAATCGGTGAATCACGTGCACAAGAAGCGTTACTTGCTCAACGTGGTGAAAAATCTAAATTAAGCCTTGAAGATTTATTCCAACAAATCCAAGAAGGCGATGTAAAAGAAATTAACTTAATTGTGAAAGCAGACGTACAAGGTTCTGTAGAAGCAATGGCAGCGTCACTTCGTAAAATTGATGTTGAAGGTGTTAAAGTTAAAATTATCCATACAGGCGTAGGTGCGATTACAGAATCTGATGTTATTTTAGCTTCTGCATCTAATGCAATTGTAATTGGATTTAACGTACGCCCTGATGTGAATGCGAAGCGTACAGCTGAATTAGAGAATGTTGATGTTCGTTTACACCGTATTATCTATAAAGTAATCGAAGAAATCGAATCAGCAATGCAAGGTATGCTGGATCCAGAATTCGAAGAAAAAGTAATCGGTCAAGCGGAAGTACGCCAAACATTCAAAGTAACAAAAGTTGGAACAATCGCAGGTTGTTACGTAATTGACGGTAAAATTACACGTGATAGTGGCGTGCGTATTATCCGTGATGGCGTAGTAATTTTCGAAGGACAACTTGATACGTTAAAACGTTTCAAAGATGACGTAAAAGAAGTTGCACAAAACTATGAGTGTGGTATTACAATTGAGAGATATAATGATCTTAAAGAAGGGGACATCATTGAAGCGTACATTATGGAAGAAGTGAAGCGATGATTATCGCTTCACTCTCATTCGAGTGTATGATTTACGATGTGCATTCTTTAAAAGAGAAACGAGCAATTTTGCAACGGGTGCTAACTCGTGTGAAGCAGCGTTATAATGTAGCTGTTTCAGAAGTAGGGCATCAAGATGTATGGCAACGTACAGAAATTGCAATTGTTTCTGTATCCTCTAATCGTGTTATTTGTGAAAAAGAAATGAATCGTGTACTCGAGTACATCGATTCATTTCCTGAAATTGAACGTACAATAACACAATTGGAATGGTATTGAATGAGGTGAAGAGTTATGAAATTACGTGCAAACCGTGTAGGCGAGCAAATGAAAAAAGAATTAGGCGACATCATCAGTCGTAAAATTAAAGATCCACGTGTTGGATTTGTTACAGTAACAGATGTACAAGTGAGTGGAGATTTACAAATTGCTACAGTATATATTTCTGTTTTAGGTGATGAGGAACAGAAAGAAAGTACATTAAAAGGTTTAGCGAAGGCAAAAGGTTTCATTCGTTCAGAAATTGGCCAGCGTATTCGTCTTCGTAAAACACCGGAAATTTCCTTTGAGTTTGATGAGTCTATCGGATATGGTCATCGAATTGATACACTTTTACATCAAATTAATAAAGACGGTAAACGTGAAGAATAATGGATAGACATTTGTCTATCCATTTTTTCAATGCAAAATTAATTTTGGATAATTACTATGAAAGAATTATGATGAGGTGAACATATATGGAAGGTGTAGTATTATTACATAAGCCAAAAGGCATGACATCACATGATTGTGTATTTAAATTAAGAAAGATATTGCGTGAGAAACGAATTGGTCATACAGGAACATTAGATCCAGATGTAACAGGAGTATTACCTATTTGTGTAGGACGAGCAACGAAGATTGCACAATTTTTAACGAGTGAGACGAAAACATATGAAGGTGAAGTAACACTTGGATTTTCAACGACAACTGAAGATGCTTCTGGTGAAGTTGTTGAAACGAAAAATGTAGATCGTGTTATTACTCGTAAGGAAGTAGAAGGGGCTCTTGCTGCATTAACAGGTACGATTGAACAAATGCCTCCGATGTTTTCAGCTGTAAAAGTTAACGGAAAAAAACTATATGAATATGCAAGAGCAGGACAAGAAGTTGAACGTCCAGTTCGTACAATTACAATTCATGAATTTGTATTACTAGATGATCGTGAAGTGTTTGAGGGGGAAAATATTTCATTTCGTTTCCGTGTAACGTGTAGTAAAGGGACATATGTAAGAACATTAGCAGTAATGATTGGTGAAAAACTTGGTTTCCCATCACATATGTCTCACCTTGTAAGAACAGCTTCGGGTGAATTTTTATTAGAAGATTGCATATCATTTGAAGAAATTGAAGAAAACGTGCAAAATGGAACAGTAGAGTCTATCTTCATTTCAATTGATGAAGCATTAAGTAAGTTTCCAAAAATGGTTGTAGATGAAAAGCAAGCAGAGAAAATAAAGAATGGTATGTTCTTAAAAAATGAATTGCAAATAACGGCGCCATTTATAACAGTGTTTGATACAAATAATCGCTGCCTTGCAATTTATGAGCACCATCCAAAACACCCTGGTATGCTAAAGCCGATGAAAGTACTTGTGAATAATCAAGAACTAAAGCTATAATGAATTATTGGAAGGATTATTACAGAAAAAGGTGAATTCAAGCGTGAAACTTATTCATTTAACTCATCCACATGAACAAAATAAATTAGAATTACCACCTACTGTAATGGCATTAGGATTTTTTGATGGCATTCATTTAGGACATCAATGTGTGATTCGAACTGCGAAACAAATAGCTGATGAACGAGGATATAAAAGTGCAGTTATGACATTTTATCCGCACCCATCTGTTGTTTTAGGAAAAAAGGAAGCGCATGCGGAGTATATTACACCAATGTGTGATAAAGAAAAAATAGTCGAAAACTTAGGGATCGATATATTATATGTTATTAAATTTGATGAATCGTTTGCAGGCTTATTGCCACAACAATTTGTAGATGATTATATTATTGGTTTGAATGTAAAGCATGTAGTAGCAGGGTTTGATTATTCATATGGACGTTTAGGAAAAGGAAAGATGGAGACTTTACCATTTCATGCAAGAGGGGAGTTTACACAGACTGTGATTGAAAAAGTTGAATTTCAAGAAGAGAAAGTAAGTTCTACAGCATTACGAAAGTTAATTCGAAATGGCGAAATGGAACAAATTCCATCTATTTTAGGTAGAGCATATACAGTAGGGGGAACGGTTGTACACGGTGATAAGCGTGGACGTCAAATTGGTTTTCCTACAGCTAATATAGGTTTAAGTGATGAGTATCTATTACCACCTGTAGGTGTTTATGCAGTGAGATTAAAAGTTCACGATGAATGGTACGATGGTGTATGTAATATTGGATATAAACCAACTTTTAAAGAAGATGAGCGTCAATTATCTATTGAAGTGCACTTATTTGAATTTAACAAAGACATATATGAACAAAATGTTACAGTAGAGTGGCATATGCGTATAAGAGAAGAAAAGAAATTCAATGGCATCGATGAGTTAGTTGAACAAATTGCAAAAGATAAGAAAACAGCACAAGAATATTTTGCGAACGAAAAGAATATACTTGCTTTTTCAAATGAAAAGTAGTATTCTATGTTATGTACTTTATGACAACCATTGCTTGGCATTGCGACTCACCGACGCTTGCTAGGTAATTGGGGGTTTAATTAATAGGAGGTGAAATAGGATGGCTTTAACACAAGAGCGTAAAAATGAAATCATTGCACAATTTAGAACTCATGAGACTGATACTGGTTCTCCAGAGGTTCAAATTGCTGTCCTAACGGAGCAAATTAACACTCTAAACGAGCACTTACGTACTCACAAGAAAGATCATCATTCACGTCGTGGTCTATTAAAGATGGTTGGTAAACGTCGTAACTTACTAACTTACCTTCGTAATAGCGATATCACACGTTACCGTGAATTAATCACAAAGCTTGGCTTACGTCGATAGTCAAAGAAGCGGGAATATTCCCGCTTTTTTGTTAGGTAAAAATATATCTTCTACCCTTTATAGCTTACTTCATTTTCGGTAATACTAGAGGTAGAATATTGTGATATACTATCCATTTACATAGAAGAATTGAATACTTTAAATTGAGAGGGGTACTTAAATGAGTCAAGAAAAGCAAGTCTTCTCGATAGATTTAGCTGGTCGCCAGCTAACAGTTGAAACAAGTCAGCTTGCGAAGCAAGCGAACGGAGCAGTATTAGTAAGATATGGCGATACAGCGGTTCTATCTACAGCAACTGCATCAAAAGAACCAAAAAATGTAGATTTCTTCCCACTTACAGTAAACTATGAAGAGCGTTTATATGCAGTCGGGAAAATTCCTGGCGGTTTCATTAAACGTGAAGGTCGTCCGAGTGAAAAAGCAATTTTGGCAAGTCGTTTAATCGACCGCCCAATTCGTCCACTTTTCGCAGATGGTTTCCGTAACGAAGTACAAGTTGTCAGCATAGTAATGAGTGTTGATCAAGATTGTTCTTCTGAAATGGCAGCTATGCTTGGTTCTTCATTAGCGTTATCGATTTCAGATATTCCATTTGAAGGCCCAATCGCGGGTGCAACAGTTGGTCGTATTAACGGCGAATTCGTTATTAATCCAACAGTAGAACAGCAAGAACAAAGTGATATTCACCTTGTTGTGGCTGGTACGAAAGATGCAATTAACATGGTTGAAGCAGGAGCAGATCAAGTGCCTGAAGAAACAATGTTAGAAGCAATTATGTTTGGACATGACGAAATTAAACGTCTAATTGCATTCCAAGAAGAGATTGTACAAGCTGTAGGTAAAGAGAAATCAGAAGTGAAACTGTATGAAGTTGACGCTGATCTTAATCAAGCTGTACGTGAAATGTCTGAGAAGGATATGCATTCTGCAATTCAAGTACATGAGAAACATGCACGTGAAGATGCAATTAACGAAGTGAAAAAGCGTGTAATTGAGCATTACGAAGCGCAGGAAGCTGACGCTGATACATTAGGACAAGTAAGTGAGATTTTATATAAAATTGTAAAAGAAGAAGTACGTCGTCTTATTACAGTTGAAAAAATCCGCCCAGATGGCCGTAAAGGTGACGAAATCCGTCCATTAGCATCAGAGGTTGGCATTTTATCTCGTACACACGGTTCTGGTCTGTTCACACGTGGACAAACACAAGCATTAAGTATTTGTACATTAGGTGCATTAGGCGATGTGCAAATTTTAGATGGTCTTGGTGTAGAGGAATCAAAACGCTTTATGCACCATTACAATTTCCCATCATTTAGTGTTGGTGAAACAAGACCGATGCGTGGACCAGGTCGTCGTGAAATTGGTCACGGTGCACTAGGAGAACGTGCTCTTGAGCCTGTAATTCCATCTGAAAAAGATTTCCCATATACAGTACGTCTTGTATCTGAAGTTTTAGAATCAAATGGTTCTACTTCACAAGCAAGTATTTGTGGTAGTACTTTAGCAATGATGGATGCTGGTGTTCCACTTAAAGCTCCAGTTGCAGGTATTGCAATGGGCCTAGTTAAAACTGGTGAGCATTACACAATTTTATCTGATATTCAAGGTATGGAAGATCATTTAGGTGATATGGACTTTAAAGTAGCAGGTACAGCAAAAGGTGTAACTGCACTTCAAATGGACATTAAAATCGATGGTCTATCTCGTGAAATTTTAGAAGAGGCATTACAACAAGCGAAAGTCGGTCGTGTGCACATTCTAAATCATATGTTATCTGTTATTGCAGAGCCACGTACTGAATTATCAGCTTACGCTCCAAAGATTATTACAATGACAATTAACCCAGATAAAATCCGTGACGTTATTGGGCCGAGCGGTAAACAAATCAATAAAATTATTGAAGAAACTGGCGTTAAAATTGACATCGAGCAAGATGGTACAGTATTCATTTCTTCAATAAATCAAGAAATGAATGACAAAGCTAAGAAAATTATCGAAGATATCGTTCGCGAAGTACAAGTAGGTGAAATCTACGAAGGAAAAGTGAAACGTGTTGAGAAATTCGGTGCTTTCGTTGAATTATTCAGCGGTAAAGACGGATTAGTTCACATTTCTGAACTTGCACTTGAGCGTGTAGGTAAAGTAGAAGACGTTGTAAAAATCGGTGATGTAATTACAGTTAAAGTTATCGAGATTGACAAGCAAGGTCGCGTGAATCTATCTAGAAAAGTATTGCTAAAAGAAGAGCAAGAAAAAGAAGCTGCTAAAGAAGAAAACAAACAAGAGCAGCAATAAGTAAAAGCCAGTTAAACTGGCTTTTTTTGTTATGTGAAAAATATGATTTACATATATTTTTATGTCAGTATAGGTATAGTTTTCATTATAACGCTCAAATTAACAAAGATAAGAAGAAAAAAGGTTTTTATATAGTTAATGGGAGGGTTTATATGAAAGCTCGTATATTGGCATACATATGTATAGTTTTTTTATATGTCAGTGTAGGCTCTTATTCCGTTTTTGCACAGGATAACTTGTATGAAGAAATTCAAAAACATGCAAAACAATATGAGATTGCACCTCAAAATGCGATGATTGATAAAATATGGAAAGCAACACCAGGATATAATGGAAGACAAGTTGATATCGAAGCATCCTATAATAATATGAAGAAGCTAAAGAAATTTGATCAAAAAAATCTTGAATTCAAGGAAGTATCACCGGGTGTCCACTTAAAAGATTTATCACCAGCTCCAATTTATAGGGGACATCCAAATAAAAAGATGGTGGGATTAACAATAAATGTGGCATGGGGAAACGAGTATTTGCCACGTATATTAGAGATATTGAAAAAACATGATGTGAAGGCGACTTTCTTTTTAGAAGGACGCTGGGTGAAAGAAAATTTACGATTTGCAAAAATGATTGTCGATGCAAATCAAGAAGTCGGAAATCATTCTTACACACACCCTAATATGAAAACGTTATCTTCTGATGAAATACGAGATCAGTTACAAAAAACAAATCGAATGATCGAAGCAGCTACGAATCAAAAGGTGAGATGGTTTGCTCCGCCGAGTGGAAGTTTTCGGGATGAAGTCGTGAAAATTGCTGATGATTTCCAAATGGGAACGATTATGTGGACTGTCGATACAATTGATTGGAAGCGACCTGATCCAGATGTACTATTGCAGAGAGTAATGAGAAAAATACATCCAGGTGCTATCGTATTAATGCATCCAACTTCATCAACAACAGAAGCATTAGATACAATGATTACAAAATTGAAGGAACAAGGATATAAAGTAGGGAATATAACAGAATTACTGGATGAAAAACGTGTGGATTAAATACATTTGCATGACATTCATCCTTAAACTTGTTATCATTAAATAATAGCACTTATTTAGAGAAACTGGCAGTAGGAGGAAAGTTTTTGATTAAAAAATATACTTGTAAAAATGGTGTAAGAATAGTTATGGAGAATATACCAACCGTAAGATCGGTTGCGATTGGTATTTGGATCCATGCGGGATCAAGAAATGAAAATGAAAAAAATAATGGGGTTTCCCACTTTTTAGAGCATATGTTCTTTAAAGGAACGGAAACACGTAGTGCACGCGAAATTGCAGAATCATTTGATAGCATTGGTGGGCAAGTGAATGCTTTTACTTCAAAAGAATACACTTGTTACTATGCAAAAGTGCTAGATGAGCATGCTAAATATGCTTTAGATGTATTAGCAGATATGTTCTTTAATTCAACATTTGATGAGGAAGAACTGAAAAAAGAGAAGAATGTCGTATGTGAAGAAATTAAAATGTACGAAGATGCTCCAGATGATATTGTGCATGATATGTTAACGAAAGCAACATATGAAACGCATCCGCTTGGATATCCTATTTTAGGAACTGAAGAAACGCTTGATACGTTTACAGGTGATACGCTACGCCAATATATAAAAGATCATTACACACCTGAAAATGTCGTTGTTTCAGTTGCAGGAAATATTGATGAAGCCTTTTTACAAACGGTAGAGCAATATTTCGGTAGTTATGAAGGAACAACAAACCGTGAACAAGTACATAGCCCAATTTTCCATTTTAATAAAGTAGCACGTAAAAAGGAAACAGAACAAGCTCATTTATGTTTAGGATATAAAGGCTTACAAATGGGACACGAAGATATTTATAACTTAATTGTATTAAATAACGTTTTAGGCGGTAGTATGAGTAGCCGTTTATTCCAAGAAGTACGTGAGCAACGCGGGTTAGCCTACTCAGTATTTTCTTACCATTCTTCTTATGAAGATACAGGTATGTTAACGCTGTATGGTGGAACAGGTAGCCAACAATTAGATACACTGTATGAAACAATGCAAGAAACATTAGACACATTGAAAAATACAGGTATTACAGAAAAAGAGCTTATTAATAGTAAAGAGCAATTAAAAGGAAACTTAATGTTAAGTTTAGAAAGTACGAATAGCCGTATGAGCCGTAATGGTAAAAATGAATTGCTACTTCGTAAGCATCGTTCACTTGATGAGATTATTGAAAGTGTAAACACAGTAACAAAAGAAAATGTTGATGAGTTAATTCGTAACATGTTTACAGATGAATTCTCTGCAGCATTAATTAGTCCAGATGGAAAACTTCCAAAAGGAATAAAACTATAATTGCTTTATATGAAGTATGTAAAAATAACCGTATCTCTTTTAAATGAGATACGGTTATTTTTTTTGGATATACAGAATAGGTACTAATTATGGATAACTTAAATTCACAATTTCGGTAGGGGGAGAGTGTATGCGTTTAAGCGAATTAAGTGGTAAAGAGATCGTAAATTTAGAAAGTGCCGAGAAAATGGGGGTTTTAGGATATGTGGATTTAGAGATTGATGAGAAGGATGGCCAAATACAGGCTCTTATCATACCTGCTGGAAAATGGGGAGGTTTTAAAAAGGAACCACAAGAAATAAGAGTAGGGTGGAGCCAAATTAAAAAAGTGGGGTATGATATGATCCTTTGTGATATTACGGATCGTTCAAATTCGAAGTGAAAGATGGCCATTTTGGTCATCTTTTTTTGTTCATTTCCCTTTGATTATTAGCTCACATGAATTGAGCTTTTACCGGCAATCAATTTCTCGCATAATGTCCTCTAATATGCCGAATTTTCAGACGGTTGTCTTACTGCATACAAATAGCAGGATAAATCATACGTGCTTTTTGTTTTTCAATCACCTAAAACTCGTACATTACATAAGATGTGGAGGAAAAAGAAAAAGTAGGCACTTTTCTTATAAATGACAGAAAAAGAAGGTGAATTAGGGAATGTTGACTGAGATGCATATTGCTGTCATAGGAGGAGATGCAAGACAGCTAGAAGTAATTCGCAAGCTAGTTGAATTGGATGCGAAACTTTCATTGATAGGGTTTGATCAGTTAGATCATGGCTTCACAGGGGCAGCAAAAGAAAGTATACAAAATTTAGATTTCACTTCTGTAGATGCAATTATTTTGCCAGTTGCAGGTACAAATGCCAAGGGAGAAGTAGATACTATTTTTTCAAACGAAAAAGTTTCAATAACGAAAGAACAAATTGAAAATACACCAGAACACTTTACTATATATTCAGGTATTGGTACGCCTTACTTGGAAAATCTCGTATCTACTACAAACCGCAAACTTGTTAAATTATTTGATCGTGATGATGTGGCAATCTACAATTCTATTCCAACTGTAGAAGGTACATTAATGATGGTAATTCAACATACCGACTATACAATTCATGGTTCCAATGTAATGGTTTTAGGATTTGGTAGAACAGGGATGAGTGTTGCCAGAGCATTTCAATCATTAGGGGCCCATGTCAAAGTTGGAGCAAGACGATCGGAACATATTGCACGTATTACAGAAATGATGTTTTCTCCTTTTCATATGCAAAACATTGAGAAAGAAGTAGGAAATATCGATATTGTCATTAATACAATTCCGCATCTCGTCGTGACAGCGAATGTCATTTCAAAAATGCCAGCTCATACGTTAGTAATTGATTTAGCTTCTAAACCAGGCGGTACCGACTTTAGATATGCGGAAAAAAGAGGAGTCAAAGCGCTGTTAGCACCTGGATTACCTGGTATTGTTGCTCCAAAAACAGCAGGACAAATTTTAGCGAACGTTCTTTCTCAGTTACTAGCAGAAGACGTAATAGCAAGAAAGGAGAATGGGGAATGAATTTAAAAGGGAAAAGAATAGGGTTTGGTTTTACGGGTTCACATTGTACGTACGAAGAAGTAATGCCTCATTTAGAAAAATTAATTGCTGAGGGAGCAGAAGTACGCCCCGTTGTTTCTTACACTGTTCAATCAACAAATACGAGATTTGGCGAAGGAGCAGAGTGGATTAAAAAGATTGAAGAAGTAACAGGTTTTAAAGCGATTAATTCCATCGTTGGTGCAGAACCACTAGGACCTAAAATTCCACTAGATTGTATGGTGATTGCGCCACTAACAGGAAATTCTATGAGTAAATTTGCAAATGCAATGACAGACTCTCCAGTATTAATGGCAGCAAAAGCGACGCTAAGAAATGGCAAGCCTGTCGTATTGGCTGTTTCGACGAATGATGCTTTAGGGCTGAATGGCGTCAACCTCATGCGCCTAATGGCAACAAAAAACATCTACTTCGTCCCATTCGGTCAAGATGCACCAGAGAAAAAACCGAACTCAATGGTAGCTCGTATGGAGCTGCTTGAAGATACAGTATTAGAAGCGCTGCAAGGAAAGCAATTGCAACCGGTTGTCGTAGAAAAATTCAGATATATGAATTAAAAAACGAAAAAAAACGGACAATTTTTGATGAAACCATCATTCTTACTGTAGAATATGATAAAATTAACGTTATTAAGATTAGAAGGGGTATTGTATACTCCTTCTGATTCTAAGTTATAGAAGGATTGGTATCTAGAAAGGGGCATAGTGATGGAAAAGCAAAAAACTTTTCATGTCGCTGTAGTTGGAGCAACCGGCGCAGTTGGTGAACAAATGTTAAATACTTTAGAGAAACGAGAATTTCCAATCGGGAAGTTAACGTTACTTTCATCTAAACGATCTGCAGGTAAGAAACTTGTATTTAAAGGCGAAGAATTTACAGTTCAAGAGGCAACTCCTGAAAGTTTTGAAGGAGTAGATATCGCACTATTTAGTGCTGGTGGATCTGTATCAAAACAATTAGCGCCAGAAGCAGCAAAGCGCGGTGCGATTGTTGTTGATAATACAAGTGCATTCCGTATGACAGAAAACGTGCCACTTGTTGTACCTGAAGTAAATGAAAACGACTTAAAAGAACATAATGGTATTATTGCAAATCCAAACTGTTCTACAATTCAAATGGTAGTAGCTCTTGAGCCAGTTCGTCAGCAATATGGTTTAAAACGAGTAATCGTTTCCACATATCAAGCTGTATCAGGTGCTGGTGCGGCAGCGATTGAAGAACTTCATGAACAATCACAAGCAATCTTAAATGGTGAAGAAGTGAAGGCAAATGTTTTACCTGTATCAGGTGATAAAAAGCATTTCCAAATTGCTTTCAACGCGATTCCACAGATTGATAAATTCCAAGATAATGGATTTACGTTTGAAGAAATGAAAATGATTAATGAAACGAAAAAAATTATGCATATGCCTGAATTAGAAGTAGCGGCAACATGTGTACGTTTACCAGTTGTATCAGGTCACTCTGAGTCTGTTTACATCGAAGTAGAAAAAGAAGGTGTAACAGTAGAAGAATTCAAGAGCTTACTTGCAAATGCGGAAGGTATTGTTCTACAAGATAATCCAGAAGAGCAGTTATATCCAATGCCAGCTACTGCAGTAGGTAAAAACGAAGTATTCGTTGGAAGAATCCGTAAAGATTTAAATAATGATAAAGGATTCCATCTTTGGGTCGTATCTGATAACTTATTAAAAGGCGCTGCATGGAATTCTGTTCAAATTGCAGAGCGCTTAGTAAAATTACAATTAGTGTAAACGGCTAAGAGAAGGTGCAAAATATGAAAATTATTGTTCAAAAATTTGGTGGCACATCCGTACGTGATGAAAATGGACGTAAGCATGCGCTTCATCATATAAAAAAATCGCTAGATGCGGGTTATAAAGTAGTTACTGTCGTATCTGCTATGGGCCGTAAAGGTGAACCATATGCAACTGATACTTTGTTAAGTCTTGTAAATCAAGAGGAATCTCGCATTTCTAATCGTGAGCAAGATTTATTATTATCATGCGGAGAATTAATCTCAGCAATCGTCTTTTCTAACATGTTAAATGAGAACGGTATAAAAGCAGCGGCATTAAATGGTGCACAAGCTGGTTTTGTAACAAATGAGGATTTTACGAATGCTAAGATTATTGAAATGAATTGCGATCGTGTACATGAAGAGTTAGAAAATGTAGATGTAATCGTCGTTACAGGATTCCAAGGACAAACGAAAAAAGGTGATACGACAACACTTGGACGCGGAGGTAGCGATACTTCAGCTTCTGCATTAGGTGTTGCGCTTCATGCTGAATTTATTGATATCTTTACAGATGTAGAAGGTGTTATGACTGCGGATCCTCGCATTGTAAAAGATGCACGTCATCTTCAAACGGTAACATACAATGAAATTTGTAACATGGCATATCAAGGTGCAAAAGTCGTTCATCCACGTGCAGTTGAAATTGCGATGCATGCCAAAGTACCACTTCGTGTACGTTCTACGTATTCTGATAGTGAAGGTACGCTTATTTCAGCATCGGACGGTGCTACAAAAGGCCGTGATGTAGAAGAACGTCCTGTTACAGGTATCGCTCATGTATCAAATGTGACGCAAATTAAAGTGCTGGCAAAAGAAACAGCATATGATTTACAACAGCATGTGTTTAAAGAAATGGCGAATGAAGGAATCAGTGTCGATTTAATTAACATTTCACCTACTGGGGTAGCTTATACGGTGAGTGATAATGTATCAAGTCGTGCAGTTGAATTATTAAGAAACCTTGGATATGAGCCAATTGTGACAGAGCATTGTGCAAAAGTATCTATTGTAGGAGCTGGAATGGCAGGATACCCAGGGGTTACTGCGAAAATCGTTACAGCTTTAGCGGAAAAAGGTATTCAAATTTTGCAATCGGCAGATAGCCATACGACAATTTGGGTTCTTGTAAAAGAAACTGATTTAGTGGAGGCTGTAAATGCATTACATAGTGCGTTTGAGCTTTCAAAAGAAAAGCAACTGGAACAATAAGGAGTGAGACCATGATAGATTTTGGGACAATTGCAACCGCGATGGTAACTCCGTTTGATAAAAACGGAAATATCGATTTTGCGAAGACAACGAAATTGGTAAATTATTTAATAGATAACGGTACAACAGCAATCGTGGTAGGAGGAACGACAGGAGAATCTCCTACATTAACTTCAGAAGAAAAAGTAGCGTTATATCGCCATGTCGTATCTGTTGTCGATAAAAGGGTGCCCGTAATCGCTGGAACAGGTAGTAATAATACGCATGCTTCTATTGACTTAACTAAAAAGGCAACAGAGGTTGGTGTTGATGCAGTAATGCTAGTAGCACCGTATTATAACAAACCGAGTCAAGAAGGAATGTATCAGCACTTTAAAGCAATTGCTGAAAGCACGCCGCTTCCGGTTATGCTATATAACGTTCCAGGACGATCTATTGTACAAATCTCCGTTGATACAGTTGTTCGTTTATCAGAAATAGAAAACATTGTTGCGATTAAAGATGCAGGCGGCGATGTGTTAACAATGACAGAAATCATTGAAAAAACAGCGGACGACTTTGCAGTATACAGCGGTGATGATGGTTTAACGTTACCAGCTATGGCAGTTGGAGCGAAAGGTATCGTTTCTGTAGCATCTCATGTGATTGGAAATGAAATGCAAGAAATGATTGCAGCATTCCAAGCAGGAGAATTTAAAAAGGCGCAAAAATTACATCAATTACTTGTAAGAGTAACGGATTCATTATTTATGGCGCCAAGCCCAACGCCAGTAAAAACAGCGTTACAAATGGTTGGATTAGATGTAGGTTCTGTACGTTTACCGCTTCTTCCATTAACAGAAGAAGAAAGAGTAACGTTACAATCTGTAATGCAATCTATCCCTCGTTAATAAAAAATGACCTAGTGTAGAACTAGGTTATTTTTTTATGTTATGAAAATCTTTGCCTCTCGTTTCTCACCTACATGTGTTCTTATAAGATCATATTATGCCACTTGTTTAACCGCTTCTTCATTATGTGTTGCAACATGTATAAGAAAATAATCGTACACCTTTAAATGAATCAAAAAATCATAGTTATTATAGGATAAACATTTGTATAAACGTAATAAAATATCGATTCTGTTTTTTAGAGGGATTGTCTCAAATGTGACGTGATTCATAAAAAAGATTCATTTTATAAGTGTTTTTGTTCGATTCTAGAAAAATAAGTCTTGAAAATCCATATTATGAAATTAATTTAGCGTATGTATGGTTATTTCTTCAAAATAATATGGAGTATAAAATCGGAGTAAATATAAAGGAAATACGTTCGATATTTTTGTTGTAATTCCGTTCTTTTACTTCTTCTTTCGCACGATTTAACTTGTGTTCTATTTCTTGTATCAGGTATAATATGGCTAAGTAGCTTAGTACGGGTATGCTTAGCAAAATTGGTAAAAATTATAATTTGATTACATTTTCATATCATATCGAATAAGATATTTGATTTATATAATGAAAGAGAGGTGAAACCTGGTTTAAAAAATAAACAAGGACATGATATCGCATAACGGTAAGGACATTCGTCTTGGACGGTGAATATATGGTGGTTGTAGAGTTTCCCCTGGTGTCTCTGCAATTTTAGTGAAATCAGTGTTTGAAAGATTTTTAAACCAGGCAACAACATGAAGAGAAAAGAGAATGAGTCTGTTAAAGTATTTGCTCTTGGTGGAGTAGGTGAAATCGGGAAAAACATGTACTGTGTTGAAATTGATTCTGAAATCTTTATTGTAGATGCAGGGTTAATGTTCCCGGGAGATGAAATGTTTGGAATTGATATCGTTATTCCTGATATTACATATTTAGTGGAAAACCAAGAGCGAGTAAAAGGTTTATTTATTACTCACGGTCATGAAGATCATATTGGTGGAATTGTTTACGTACTTCGTAAATTATCAATTCCAGTGTATGCAACGAAATTAACAGTAGGACTTATACAAGAAAAACTTGGCGAAGCGGGTATGTTAGGCCGTGTAGACTTAAAAACAATCGATTCAAATTCAACAGTAGAGTTTAATACTACAACGGTGTCATTCTTTGGAACGACACATAGTATTCCAGATTCTGTTGGTGTTTGTTTCCATACATCAAAAGGTGCTATCGTATATACGGGAGACTTTAAATTCGATCAAACTCCAATTGGAAATAGTGGAGCAGACCTTGGAAAAATGGCACAAATCGGAAATGAAGGCGTACTGTGCTTATTATCTGATAGTACAAATGCTGAGCGTCCAGGCTATACAGGTTCTGAAAAAGAAGTTGGTGTAGAAATTTCTAAAGTGTTCTACGGCGCAGAAGGACGTATTATCGTTGCTTCATTTGCATCGAATGTACATCGTATTCAACAAGTATTTGATGCAGCTGCTGAAACAGGACGAAAAGTAGCGGTTGTAGGACGTAGTATGGTGAAAGTGGTAGATATCGCAAGACGTCTTGGTTATTTAGATGTTCCAGAAGGTATGGTTATTTCACTACAAGAAGTAGACAATTTCCCAGAGAAAAAGGTAGCTATTTTAACGACAGGTAGCCAAGGTGAACCGATGGCAGCCCTTTCTAGAATGGCGAAGCAAGCTCATAAACAAATTTCAATTCGTAAAGGTGATACGGTTATTATTGCGGCTTCTCCAATTCCGGGTAATGAAATATCTGTATCGAAAATTATTGACTTGTTATTTAGAGCTGGAGCTGATGTTATTTATTACGGTGAAAGAAAAGTTCACGTTTCAGGTCACGGTAGCCAAGAAGAATTAAAATTAATGTTAAATTTAATGAAACCTAAGTATTTTGTACCCGTACATGGTGAGTTCCGTATGCAAAAAGCACATGCATATTTAGCTGAAGATGTAGGTATTGCAAGAGAGAATATCTTTATCGTAGAAAAAGGCGATGTGATTGCTTTTGGTGACGATGAAGCAAACTTAGTTGGCAAAGTACAAGCTGGTAATGTGTTAATTGATGGATTAGGTGTAGGTGACGTTGGTAATATCGTTCTTCGAGATAGAAAAATGTTATCTCAAGATGGAATATTAGTAGTTGTTGTAACACTTGGTAAAGATGAAAAGAAAATTATCTCTGGTCCAGAAATCATTTCACGTGGTTTTGTGTATGTTCGTGAATCAGAAGCGTTAATTGACCGCTCTACAGAGATTGTACGTATGATTGTTGAGCAATCGATTAAAGAGTATTCAATTGAATGGTCTATGTTAAAACAAAATATTCGTGAATTATTAGGGCAGTTCTTGTACGAAGAGACAAAGAGAAAACCTATGATTTTACCGATTATTATGGAAGTATAAAAAAGATCACCTTTACGGGTGATCTTTTTTTCTTTTTAAACTCTATCGAATGAAATTTATAACTTAAGAAATAATAGTTATATACGAGTGAAAGGGGATGCGATATGACAGAACGTGATCGTTATACAAATGAAGGGAAAGAGGCTGAGCCGAAAGAAACTGGGAAAGAAGCCTCGATAGTGGAAAAAATTCAACAGCTAGGGCAAACGAATGTACCACAAATGAATGAATCGAGTATTCATTGTTTAACAATCATTGGGCAGGTGGAAGGTCATGTTCAGTTGCCGCCGCAAAATAAAACAACAAAATATGAGCATATTATTCCGCAAATTGTTGCGATAGAACAAAATCCGAAAATTGAAGGTTTGCTTTTAATATTAAACACGGTCGGAGGTGACGTTGAAGCAGGTTTAGCAATTTCTGAGATGGTAGCTTCGCTTTCAAAGCCAACGGTATCACTTGTTCTGGGCGGCGGGCATTCTATCGGTGTACCAATCGCCGTCTCTACGGATTATTCATTTATTGCGGAAACTGCGACGATGACAATTCATCCCATTCGTCTAACAGGTCTTGTTATAGGTGTGCCACAAACATTTGAGTATTTAGATAAAATGCAAGAAAGAGTCATTCGATTTGTGACGAAGCATTCGAAAGTAACCGAAGATCGTTTTAAAGAACTTATGTTTGCGAAAGGGAATTTGACGCGAGATATTGGGACGAATGTAATTGGTGGCGATGCAGTGAAATATGGTCTTATAGATGATGTCGGTGGTATTGGGAATGCGATTCGAAAGCTGAATGAATTAATAGATGCTCGCATGGATGATAGTGCAGAAGGGACAATGTTACAATGATTTTATACACAATTATGCCAGAGCAACTTGTATATCCAACTGATTATTCGCAATGTGAAAGCCAAAAAGTTGTAAATATAAACGGTGTTGAATTAATGGTTTCTGAAGAAGAACATGGGTGTTATTCTATTGTACGTGTGTTAAGTACGGATCCGCTACACTACTTAGAGTTTGAGCCCGGCCAAAAAATAACCTTTTAGCAAAAAGAAGGATTTTGTTTAGAAGCTATGGTATAATATAAAAAACAAGACGGTTGAGCAGCCATGAGAGGGCTGCTTTCTTCTGTTTATTTAACAATTTACAAGAAGTGTAAAAATAGAAGATATAAGACCTGAAAAAATAGAGAAAACAGACATATAAGTAGAGCTTTTTTAAGGAAGCCCTGCTTACATGTAGAACACGAGGTGAAGAAATGGCAAAACAAAAGCAAAGAGGGACGAAGGCAAAAGCAAGACGCACGATAAAGCCAACTTTGTATTATGAAATCGTCGGTTTAACTCTTTTTGCACTTTCAATCATTACGATTTTACAGCTAGGTGTTGTAGGGAAATCGTTTGTGTTATTTTTTCGCTTCTTCTTTGGTGAGTGGTACATAATTGGTGTGTTAGGTGTAATAGCTTTATCGGTTTCGTTTGTTATCAAACGTGGATGGCCGAACCTTTTAAATAAACGGTTAATCGGTTTTTATTTAATAGTATTGGCGATATTAATGTTTAGTCATATTACATTATTTAACCTTCTTACGAAAGATGGAGCAGTGCAAAATACTTCTGTTATTGTGAGTACGAAAGATAACTTCTTTCTTGAAATGAAAAAGGGGCCGGATAGCGTTCATTTAGGCGGTGGTATGTTTGGTGCGCTTATGTTCGCGACGTGTTACTTCTTATTTGACGAAGTAGGAGCTTATATCATTGGTATTATTTTAGTGATTCTCGGTATACTTTGTATAACAAATAAGCATATCGGAGAAGTACTTGCCCCTGTAGGGAGAATCCTTAGAAGTCAATTTGAAGTAATGCAAGGGGATTATAAAGATTGGAGATCCAAAAGGACGGCTGAACAAACAGAAAAGAAAAAAACAACGAGAAGCACAAGGAGCAAACGTTCTGCAGAACAAGAAGAGATTATTGAGCCGATGGAAGAAATTTCAATTGATCCTCCCATTATTTCGAATTTCACTGAGAATTATCCTGTAAATGAAGAAGAGAATAAACGAATTAGCGAAGAACAGGAAGCAGAGTTAATAACTTCACCGTCTATTGAAGAGGCTCCGCCTGTTGAAGAATCTAAGAAAAAGCGTGGAGAAAAGATTGTAGAATCTTTAGAGGCGGAAACAAGTGCCCCGCCAATGCAATTTTCAAATGTAGAAAATAAAGATTACAAGCTTCCTGCACTTGATATATTGAAATTTCCTAAGAATAAGCAAGTTACAAATGAAAATGCAGAAATTTATGAGAATGCTCGTAAATTAGAACGTACATTCCAAAGCTTTGGAGTGAAAGCGAAAGTAACAAAAGTACATAGAGGTCCTGCAGTTACAAAATATGAAGTATATCCTGATATGGGAGTAAAGGTAAGCAAAATCGTTAGTTTAAGTGATGATTTAGCACTTGCTTTAGCTGCGAAAGACATTCGTATTGAAGCACCTATTCCCGGGAAATCAGCTGTAGGGATTGAAGTTCCGAACTCAGAAGTTTCTATGGTAACGCTTAGAGAAGTTCTTGATTCTAAGGCTAATAATCATCCGGAAGAGAAGTTGTTAATTGGTCTTGGACGAGATATTACAGGTGAAGCTGTATTAGCGCGTTTAAATAAAATGCCCCATTTACTAGTAGCTGGTGCGACAGGTAGCGGGAAAAGTGTATGTATTAATGGTATTATTGTTAGTATTTTAATGCGTGCAAAACCACATGAAGTAAAATTAATGATGATTGATCCAAAAATGGTAGAGTTAAATGTATATAACGGTGTTCCGCATTTATTAACACCAGTTGTAACTGATCCGAAAAAAGCATCACAAGCTTTGAAAAAAGTCGTGAGTGAAATGGAACGACGTTATGAATTATTTGCTCATAGTGGCACGCGTAACATTGAAGGATATAATGATCATATTAAAGAACATAATAGTCAATCAGAAGCGAAACAACCGGAATTACCTTATATTGTAGTAATAGTGGACGAGTTAGCTGATTTAATGATGGTTGCTTCATCAGATGTAGAGGATGCGATTATGCGTTTAGCACAAATGGCTCGTGCGGCTGGTATTCATTTAATTATTGCGACGCAGCGTCCATCGGTTGATGTTATTACGGGAGTTATTAAAGCGAATATTCCATCACGTATTGCATTCGCGGTATCTTCTCAAACGGACTCTCGTACAATTCTTGACGGTGGTGGTGCAGAGAAACTGCTAGGTCGTGGAGATATGCTGTTTATACCAATTGGTGCATCGAAGCCTGTACGTGTACAAGGTGCATTTTTATCCGATGATGAAGTTGAGAGAGTTGTAGAGTATGTTATTGGTCAGCAAAAAGCGCAATATCAAGAAGATATGATTCCACAAGATGTTCCTGATACGAAGCAGGAAGTAGAAGATGAATTATATGATGAAGCAGTTCAGCTTGTAGTGGAAATGCAAACAGCATCTGTTTCTATGTTGCAACGTAGGTTTAGAGTAGGTTATACGCGAGCTGCCCGTTTAATTGATGCAATGGAAATGAATGGTGTAGTAGGTCCGTATGAAGGTAGTAAACCACGAGAAGTGCTCATTAATGATGTACAAGAAAAAAGTTCATAAAAAAAGCCTAATTGTTTTTACAATTAGGCTTTTTTATATGCTAGTTTTGTTATATACTATATTCAGCGATAAAGAAAGGGCTTACATTTAAAGCGATTCTTTAGAATACGAATACTTTGATTATGTTTTTAATGAATGTTCGATATTTAATGTAGAAAAATGTTAAATTTTGTTGACACGTATGGGAGCAAGTGGTAAGATTACTTCGAAAAGAATCACTGCCTCATATAATCTTGGAGATAAGGTCCATAAGTTTCTACCCGGCAACCATGAATTGCTGGACTATGAGGGGAAAAGTGTGTAACAAAGGATGTAAGAGATCTTTGTGCCGAACTTTTTCTCGAAATGAGGAATGTTTATGGTGCAAAGTTTTTTTTATGCAGTAAAGAGTGAAAATTTCATCTTAAAAAATTATTAATATTTATTCGACAATTATGCTTATTTTTAGTATTTAGTAATTTTATTATGTTGTAAGTTGAAAAAAGAGAAAAGAAGTCTTACATCAGAGGTCGAATAATTGAAATGCGGGGGAGTCTTATGTCAGTAAAATCCGATAGTCGTCACCTATATTTACGGGTGATTGATCACATTAAAGAAAAAATTAAAGATGGAGCTTACAAAGAAAGACAGAAGTTACCATCAGAGTTTGATTTAGCGAAAGAACTTGGTGTAAGTAGGGCGACTTTAAGGGAAGCACTGCGTATTTTAGAAGAAGAAAATGTTGTCATTCGTAGACATGGTGTAGGAACATTTGTAAATGCAAAGCCGTTATTTTCTTCTGGGATTGAACAACTTTCTAGTATTACAGATATGATTTCTAGTGTGGGGAAAACACCAGGAACTATCTTTTTATCATCATCTACAACAAGTTTAACAGAAGAAGAAAAAGAGAAGTTTAATAGTGAAGATGGTTTTAATGCAGTAATGATTGAGCGTGTGCGTACAGCAGATGGGGAACCTGTTGTATATTGTATCGATAAACTTGCAAAAGAAATATTGCCAGATTTATCGGGATACAACGAAGAATCATTGCTTACAGTGATACATAACAACACGCACAAACGTATCACATACGCAGTTGCTCACATTGAGCCAATTGGCTATCATCCGAAAATTTCACCGATTTTAGAATGTGAACCGGAAACGGCACTGCTAGTTTTAAAACAAATGCACTATGATCAAAATGATGAGCCAATCTTATATTCTCTCAATTACTTTAGAGCTGATAAGTTTAGCTTCCACGTATTAAGAAAACGTATGTAGGTAAGTTCCTTTTTGGGGAGGTGACAGCAAGAAGTTAGGGACAGCAGCGTATAAAAAATAGACAAATCATTTCAGGAGGGGTTTCTAGTATGAAGAAAAAAACAGGTCTTTTATTATCATTAACATTAGCAGCAAGCGCGGTTTTAGGTGCATGTGGTAACTCGGATAAGGCGAGCAGTGACAAGAAAGAAGATAAAGAATTCAAAGTTGGTATGGTAACGGATGTTGGGGGCGTTGATGATAAATCATTCAACCAATCTTCTTGGGAAGGTTTGAAAAAGTTTGGTAAAGATAATGGATTAAAGGAAAAAACAAATTATCGTTACCTACAGTCTGAAAAAGAAGCAGATTATATTCCGAACTTAAAGAAATTTTCAAAAGATAAGTATGATTTATCTTTCGGAATCGGTTATAAATTAGAAGGTGCAATTAAAGAAGTTGCAAAAGAATCTCCAAAACAACAATTCGCAATCGTTGATACTGTTGTAGAAGCACCGAACGTAACAAGTATTACATTTAAAGATCATGAAGGATCATTCCTTGTAGGTGCGGTAGCGGCTATGTCAACAAAATCGAATAAAGTAGGATTTGTTGGTGGAATGAAGAGTGATTTAATTAGTAAATTCGAAAATGGATTTAAAGCTGGTGCAAAGGCAGTAAATCCAAACATTGAAATCGTATCTGAATATGCGGAAGCATTTGATAAACCTGAAAAAGGTACAGTTCTTGCATCAGCAATGTATGGTCAAGGTGTAGATGTAATTTATCATGCTGCTGGTGGTACAGGTAACGGCGTGTTCACTGAAGCGAAAAACCGTAAGAAAAAAGGTGAAAATGTTTGGGTAATCGGTGTTGACCGTGACCAAAACCAAGAAGGTATGCCTGAAAACGTAACATTAACTTCAATGGTAAAACGTGTAGATATCGCTGTTGAAAAAGTAGCACAAGAAGCGAAAGATGGTAAATTAAAAGGCGGTAAAGTAGAAGCGTTTGGTTTAAAAGATGACGGTGTTGGTATTGCAAAAACAACTGACAACGTGAAAAAAGTTAACCCTGAAATTTTAACAAAAGTAGAAGCGTTTGAAAAGAAAATTACAGATGGTGAAATTAAAGTACCAGCTACAGATAAAGAGTATAAAGAATATGAAGCTTCTCTAAAAAAATAAATAGAGAAATAGCAAAGGTTAGTTCATAGAACTAACCTTTGTATGTATAAAACTTCCAAATTGCTTAATAAGTTAATAGTGTAATAGGGGAATGTTCCCTGTTAAAAGGAGGAACAAAATGGAATACGTAATTGAGATGAATAACATTACGAAAGTATTCCCAGGCATTGTAGCGAATGATGATATTACGCTGCAAGTAAAGCAAGGAGAAATACATGCTTTACTTGGAGAAAATGGTGCAGGGAAATCCACATTGATGAATGTACTATTTGGTTTGTATCAACCAGAACAAGGTGAAATTAAAATTAAAGGAAAGTCTGTAAACATTACCAATCCGAATGTGGCAAATGACCTTGGTATTGGAATGGTTCATCAGCACTTTATGCTTGTTCATAATTTTACAGTTACAGAGAATATTATTCTCGGAAATGAACCGAAGAAAAACGGGAAAATTGCTGTTGAGGAAGCTGCTAAAGAAATTCAAAAACTGTCTGAACAATACGGATTAGCTGTAGATCCATACGCGAAAATACAGGATATTTCAGTTGGTATGCAGCAACGTGTTGAGATTTTAAAAACACTTTACCGTGGGGCAGAAATTTTAATATTTGATGAACCGACAGCTGTGTTAACACCGCAAGAAATTCATGAGCTAATTCAAATTATGAAAAAGCTTGTACAAGAAGGGAAATCTATTGTTCTTATTACACATAAGTTGAAAGAAATTATGGAAGTTTGCGATCGTTGTACGATTATTCGTAAAGGAAAAGGGATTGGAACGGTTGACGTTGCAAATACGGATGAAAATAAACTTGCAGAATTAATGGTCGGACGTCAAGTGAATTTTAAAACAGAAAAAATAGACGCGAAGCCAAAAGAAGAGGTACTTTCAATTGCAAATCTTGTTGCTCACGATGCACGTCAACTACCTGCTGTAAAAGGCCTTGACTTAACTGTTCGTGCGGGGGAAATTGTTGGAATTGCAGGGATTGATGGAAACGGACAAAGTGAATTGATAGAAGCAATTACTGGTTTACGAAAAGTTGAGTCAGGTTCTATTGCAATTAAAGGAAAAGAAATAACAAATTGGCCTGTTAGAAGGATAACAGAAGAAGGAATTGGTCATATTCCAGAAGATCGTCATAAACATGGGCTCGTTCTTGATTTTTCTGTTAGAGATAATATCGTTCTGCAAACGTACTATAAAAATCCGTTTTCAAAGAAAGGGATTTTAAATTTTAGTAAAATTACAGAAAAAGCAAAGGCACTTATTGAACAGTTTGATGTACGTACACCTAGTGAGCAAACGTTAGCGCGCGCTTTATCTGGGGGGAATCAACAAAAAGCAATTATTGCACGTGAAGTAGACCGTGATCCAGATTTATTAATCGCGGCACAGCCAACACGTGGTTTAGATGTAGGAGCAATTGAATTTATTCATAAGAGATTAATAGAGCAAAGGGATAAAGGAAAAGGTGTATTACTTTTATCTTTAGAGTTAGATGAAATCTTAAATGTTAGTGACCGAATTGCTGTTATTTATGAAGGGAAAATCGTAGCAATTGTTGATGCGAAAGAAACGAATGAACAACAGCTTGGATTGTTAATGGCTGGAGGAACAAAGAAGGAGCAGGTGGGTACAAATGGCTAAAAAACTTTTAACAGAACGAACGATAAATATTTTAGTCCCAGTACTATCCGTTATTTTCGGCTTACTTGTCGGAGCAATTGTAATGCTAGTTAGTGGCTATGATCCAATTGTTGGTTATAGTGCACTTTGGACAGGAATGTTCGGTAGCCCAAGTGCAATAGGTGAAACGCTTCGTACAATGATCCCGCTTATTCTTGCCGGCTTATCAGTGGCGTTTGCATTTCGTACAGGTTTATTTAATATCGGGGTAGAGGGTCAATTACTAGTTGGTTGGCTTGCAGCGGTTTGGTTCGGTTATGCAGTTTCGCTACCAGCTGTTCTTCACATTCCGTTATCTATTTTATTTGCAGCATTGGTAGGTGGAATTTGGGGTTTCATCCCTGGATATTTAAAGGGGAAATTTCAAGTTAATGAAGTTATTGTAACAATTATGATGAACTATATTGCGTTATACGTAACATATGACATTATTAAGCGTTTCTTGCACGAGGGTAATGATAAAACGTACGACATCAAAGCGAGTGCGTCATTATCTTCAGACTGGCTTGCTGCCATCACTGACGGTTCGCGCCTTCACTGGGGAATTGTTGTAGCAATTTTAATCGCTATTTTAATGTGGTTCTTATTAGATCGAACAACTTTAGGGTATGAATTAAAGTCGGTAGGATTTAATCAACATGCCTCCCAATATGCTGGTATGAAAGTTTCTCGCAATGTAGTATTCTCTATGACAATTGCTGGTGCATTTGCGGGGATTGGTGGTGCGATGGAAGGGTTAGGAACATTCCAAAGTATGACAGCAATGTCTTCGTTTACAGGAGTAGGATTTGACGGGATTGCCGTAGCCTTACTTGGGGGGAATAATCCGTTTGGTATTATCCTTTCAGCTTTATTATTTGGTGGTTTGAAAAGTGCTTCCCCTCAAATGAACTTTGAGGCAGATGTACCATCAGAGCTTATTAATGTGATTATTGCATGTATCATCTTCTTTGTTGCATGTAGTTATGTGTTAAGATGGGCGCTTACACGCATGAGCAAGGAGGGGAAATAAATGAGCTTTTTAGATATATTAGCCATTCTTGTGACGGGTACGTTATATACATCAGCACCTATAATTTTTACAGCACTAGGTGGTGTATTTAGTGAACGATCGGGTGTTGTAAATATCGGATTAGAAGGACTAATGCTATTTGGTGCATTTATTGGAGTTGTTACAAACTTATTAATGGGTGATACATGGGGAACGATGACTCCGTGGATTGCGTTATTATTTGCGGCAATTGGTAGTGGGTTATTTGCATTACTTCATGCGGTAGCATCTATTACATTCCGAGCGGATCAAGTTGTAAGTGGTGTAGCAATTAACTTCTTATCTCTTGGATTAACGGTATTTGCAATTAAGAAGATTTTTGATAAAGGACAGACTGACTTTATTCAGTACCGTATTGAAAAGATTGATATTCCAGGCCTTTCGGATATCCCGGTTTTAGGGAAAATATTCTTCTCTAACGTACCGATAACGTCGTATATTGCTATTATTTTAGCATTCGTTGTTTGGTATGTTATTTATAAAACACCGTTCGGTCTTCGTCTTCGTGCGGTTGGTGAGCATCCAATGGCAGCTGATACGATGGGAATTAACGTATATAAAATGCGCTATATTGGTGTTTGTATATCAGGTGTGTTTGCTGGAATTGGTGGAGCAATTTTTGCAATGTCAATTTCTAATAACTTCTCAGGGGCAACTATTACTGGACAAGGTTTCTTAGCGTTAGCTGCCATGATCTTTGGGAAGTGGAATCCACTAGGTGCATTAGGTGCAGCGCTATTCTTTGGTTTTGCACAATCGTTAAGTGTAACAGGTGGAACAATTCCTGTATTAGATCAAATTCCGAGTGTTTTATTAACGATATTACCATATGTATTCACAATATTAGCGCTTGTTGGTTTTGTAGGTCGTTCTGAAGCTCCGAAAGCGTTAGGAACGCCGTATGAAAAAGGAAAACGATAAGTATAAAAAAGCTCGCACATTAGTGCGGGCTTTTTTACATAGAATATATGTAATACGGAATTTTACTATGTTCCTTACATATAAAAGTTTTTAGAAAGAGCCTGATGTAAGTATAGTGAGGAAGAAAAGTTGATTTTTCATTTCTAAAAACTGTATATTGAAGAGGAATATTCCTATATACGTAAAGGAGGGCTATAAATGAAACTAATGGAACAACAGTTACATGAGTTAGGTGGTTTGCGAGTACATATTATTCCGACTGATAAATATAAAACAAATACTTTTGTATTTCGTTTTAAAGCACCTTTAAATGAGGAGACGGTGACAGAGCGTGCCCTATTGCCATACGTATTGCAAAGTGCGACAGAAAAACTTCCTTCTGTAATTCGTCTTCGTCAATATTTAGAAGAATTATATGGATCTTCTTTGGCAGTAGATGTAAGTAAAAAAGGAGAAGACCATATCATCTCTATTTATGTAGACATTGCAAATGAAGTATATTTACATGATGCACCACCGTTATTTGAAAAAGCACTTTCTATGTTATCGGATATAGTTTTACATCCAGCAACAGAGGGGAATAGTTTTCTACCTTCTATTGTAGAAAGTGAAAAGAGAGCGCTCTTGCAACGAGTTGAAGCTACGTATGATGATAAAATGCGCTATGCAAACGAGCGTTTAATTGAAGAAATGTGCAAAGTAGAACCGTATCGATTAAGTGCAAATGGAAAAAAAGAGAGTGTTGCATCTATTACAAATGAAAGTTTGTATCAATATTATCAAAAAGCGTTAGCGGAAGATGAAATGGATCTATACATTATTGGTGATATTTCAGAAAACGCAGTTGATCTTGTAAGTAAGTATTTTTCTATTTCAGCGCGTCCTGTGAGAGAAAGAAATGTACTTCTTCATAAGAGAAATAATGAAGAAAAAGAAGTTGTGGAAAAACAAGAATTAAAACAAAGTAAATTACACATCGGTTATCGTACGTTTATTACGTATAAAGACGAAGATTATTTTGCACTGCAATTGTTCAATGGACTGTTTGGAGGATTCTCTCATTCAAAGTTATTCGTTAATGTTCGTGAAAAAAATAGTTTAGCGTACTATGCAGCATCCCGCTTTGAAAGTCATAAAGGCTTATTGTTTGTCATGTCAGGAATCGAAGCGAAAAATTATGAAAAAGCTGTTGAGATTATTAAAGAACAAATGTTGGCGATGCAAAATGGTGATTTTTCAGAAGAAGAGATGCATCAAACGAAAAGTGTTATTCAAAATCAAATATTAGAGGCGATTGATACACCGCGCGGATTTGTGGAAATGCTGTATCATGGTATTATTTCAGACCGTACGCGTCCGGTTGAAGAATGGCTTTCAGGTATTGAAAGTGTGACGAAAGAAGAGATTGTGAAAGTTGCTAAAAATATTGAACTAGACACAATTTACTTTTTACATGGAACGGAGGGAGAATAAATGGAGAAAATTGTTTATGAGCAATTAAAAGAGACACTCTATTATGAAAAACTTCCTAATGGATTAGATGTATATATTTTACCGAAGCAAGGATTTAATAAAACATTTGCAACGTTTACGACAAAATATGGTTCTATGGATAATACATTCGTACCACTAGGTAAAGAAGAAATAATTCGTGTGCCTGATGGAATTGCTCATTTTCTTGAGCATAAATTATTTGAAAAAGAAGATCACGATGCTTTCCAATTGTTTAGTAAACAAGGAGCATCAGCAAATGCTTTCACATCTTTCACAAGAACAGCTTATCTGTTTTCATGTACATCAAATGTAGAACAAAATTTAAATACATTGTTAAACTTCGTACAAGAGCCTTACTTCTCTGAAAAAACAGTTGAAAAAGAGAAGGGGATTATTGGGCAAGAAATTCAAATGTATCAAGATAATCCAGATTGGCGCTTATACTTTGGATTAATTGATAGCTTGTTTGTAAAGCACCCAATTAAAATTGATATCGCAGGGACAATCGAGTCTATTAGTAAAATTACGAAAGACTTATTATATGAATGTTATGAAACATTTTATCATCCGAGCAATATGTTATTATTCGTTGTGGGGGCAATTGATCCAGAGGAAACAATGGATTTAGTACGTGAAAATCAAGCGAAAAAAGATTATAAAAACCAGTCAGAAATTGTACGTTCATTTGAGGAAGAACCTGATGAGGTAAATGAAAAGAAGAAAATTATTTCCATGCCTGTACAAACACCGAAATGTTTAGTTGGTATTAAAGCGACAAATTTAAAAGAAAAAGGGAAAGCCCTTTTAAAACAAGAAATTGCGCTTACGTTACTTTTAGATTATTTATTTGGGAAAAGCTCCGTTCATTACGAATCTTTATATAATGAAGGTCTTATTGATGATTCGTTCTCGTATGATTATACGGAAGAGAATAACTTCGGTTTTGCAATGGTTGGCGGCGATACGAAGCAACCTGATGAGCTGGAAGAGCGTTTGAAAAGCATTTTACTAAATACAAATTATGATCAATTAGATGAGGCGGCATTAGAACGAGTAAAGAAAAAGAAAATAGGTGGCTTTTTACGCTCGTTGAATTCGCCAGAATATATCGCGAATCAATTTACACGATATGCGTTTAATGAATCTAGTCTGTTTGAGGCATTGACTGTATTAGAAAGTCTAACTGTTCAAGATTTACAAGAAGTAGCCAAATTATTATTATCAGAAGAAAGAATGAGTGTTTGTCAAGTTTTACCGAAAAAATAAAAGGTTTCATAATAATACCCTCATCTTATCATTGATAAATTGTAAGATGAGGGTATTATTTACCCCGCATTAACGGGCAGTAAGACCCCCCACTTAAAAATTCAGTGAAAGCACAGAAGTAGGTGGGGGGATCAACTGCCCGTAAAAGCCCGATTGGTTCAACTAATAATCAGTGGGGGATGTTCATCCACCCACTGATTAAAGTTTCACTTTATTTATAGGAAAAAGATTTTGTTGAGATAAGAGAGGAATTGTATGAAGAAGTATGCATTAGTAACTGGAGGAAGCGGAGGGATTGGCTCTGCTATTTCAAAACAATTAATTCAAGATGGATATACAGTATATGTTCATTATAATAACGGTGAAGGGCAAGTGAATGAGTTACAGAAAGAGTGGGGGGAAGTGATTCCTGTTCAAGCGGATTTAGCTTCTAGTGATGGAGCGGAGCAATTGTGGGAACAAATTGAACATCCTCTTGATGTTATCGTATATGCAGCTGGGAAGAGTATTTTTGGACTCGTAACAGATGTAACGAACGATGAATTAAATTATATGGTAGAACTTCAAGTGAAGAGCATCTATAAACTATTATCAATGGCACTGCCATCAATGATTCAGCGGAGAAGCGGTAATATTGTACTTGTTTCGTCTATATGGGGCCAAATCGGCGCATCATGTGAAGTGCTTTATTCGATGGTAAAAGGTGCACAAAATTCATATGTGAAAGCATTAGCAAAAGAAGTTTCATTAAGTGGAGTAAGAGTGAACGCGGTAGCGCCAGGTGCAATTGAAACGGAAATGTTAAACGTATTTTCAGAAGAGGATAAGAATGAAATTGCTGAAGAGATTCCGTTAGGACGATTAGGATTACCAGAAGAAGTAGCGAAAACAGTGTCATTTCTCGTGTCACCAGGTGCCTCTTACATAACTGGACAAATTATCGGAGTGAATGGCGGTTGGCATTGCTAAAAAATTCTTACATAAAAAATAAAAAACTGTACAAATTAAGCATGATTCTATTACTAAGTAGTGAGGTGCTTAAACATGTCAGTTTTAGATAATTTTGATCAATGGAAGAGCTTTTTAGGAGAACGTTTAGAACAAGCATCAGGAAAAGGTCTTGATGGTGGTGCTGTATCAGATATGGCATTTCGTGTTGGAGATTATTTAGCAAATGAAGTAGAAGCGCGCAACGATCAAGAGAAATTATTGTCTGAGCTTTGGAAAGTCGCTGATGAACAAGAGCAACATACAATCGCAAACTTAATGGTGAAGTTTGTACAGCATAAGTAAAAAATAGAGAGGAGATTCTCCTCTCTATTTTTTTTGTATAATAATAACGCAGGATAGATTATACATTTAGCTTCCCTATTAAGGTGAAATCATATAATATAGTACGTAGGTGTAAAGTAAGCAAGGGGAGTGATCTTGGATGATTGAATGGTATTTTGAATATGAAATACATAAAAACCGACCTGGCTTGCTTGGTGACGTTTCTTCGTTAATCGGTATGCTCGGCATTAATATTGTCACAATTAATGGTGTAGATAATGCACGACGTGGATTACTCCTTATGTGTGATAATCAAGAGCAAATCTCTAGACTTGAATCAATTTTAAATACGATGGATAACATAACGGTAACGAAATATCGTCCGCCAAAGCTAAGAGATAAGCTAGCGGTTAGACATGGTAGGTACATACAACGAGATGCAGATGATAAGAAGACATTTCGATTTGTACGTGATGAATTAGGGTTACTTGTAGACTTTATGGCTGAAATAATGAAAAAAGAAGGTCATAAACTAATCGGGATACGAGGAATGCCTCGAGTCGGAAAAACAGAATCCATTGTTGCCGCAAGTGTTTGTGCAAATAAAAGATGGTTATTTGTATCATCTACTCTTATTAAGCAAACTGTTCGTAGTCAATTGATTGAAGATGAGTATAGCGACGACAATATTTTTATCTTAGATGGAATCGTGTCAACAAAGCGTGCTAACGAAAGGCATTGGCAGCTTGTTCGTGAAATTATGAGATTACCTGCAACGAAAGTTGTGGAACATCCTGACGTATTTGTGAGTCAGTCAGAATACACATTGGATGATTTTGATTATATTATCGAGTTGCGTAACGATTATGATGAAGAAATCCAATATAATTTAGTAGATGAAATTGAGCAAGGTACGCAAAATAATTTCTCTATGTTTGACTTTTAAAGAAATATTGAGGTGTTAGTAGTGACAGAATTAGGACAAAAGCTGAAAGAAGCAAGAGGAACGAAGGGCTTGTCTATGGATCAGCTGCATGAGATTACAAAAATTCAAAAACGCCATTTAGTAGCGATTGAGGAAGGCAATTATGATGTATTGCCCGGAGCTTTTTATGCGCGTGCATTCATTAAACAATACGCAGATGCGGTTGGGTTAAATGGAGAGGAACTGCTTGTAGAATATCAGAGTACGATACCACAATCTGAAAAACGCGACGTTCCACAAGTATCAACAGGACAGAAAACGCAAGAAACAATGCAAAAATCTTCATCATGGCCAATTGCAGATCATATGCCGAAAGTTTTAGTTGCGCTATTAGTAATTGCATTTGGAGTGGTAATTTGGTTTGTTTTCCAAGCGTTAACTGGAAAAGGTGATGAGAAAGTTCCGAATGCTCAAAGTGAGAAAATTGAAGTTAAAAAAGCAGAAAACTCTCCGTTAGATACGAAGAAAGATGAAGTGAAAGCGGAAGAGCCGAAAAAAGAGGAACCAAAGAAAGAAGAGCCAAAGAAAGAGGAACAACCAGCACAACCAACGGGACAAGAAGAAGTAAAAGTAGTTGGTACAACTGGTAAAGTATCTACTTTGGAAATTCATAACAATAAAACATTAGAACTGGAAATATCGGGTAAAGGTGCGAGCTATGTAGATGTTAAAGATGATGCGGGGAATGTGATTCTAAACGCTACAGTACAAGAGGGCCAAATAGAAAAACGTGATGTATCAACATTAAAAGAAGTGCGACTTAATATTGGGAATGCAACGAATGTTGAAGTTAAACTGAATGGCCAAGTGGTCGCTTATCCATTGGATCCAGAAAAAGAACTTCACCAAAGATTGGTGATAAAAAACCAAGGGATAGGGCAACCTGCACAATAATAGTCATCGCCTCGATGACTTTTTTCAATGAACAAATGTTTTTGATATGATGGAGGAATAGCTGTGAATTTACCAAATAAAATTACAATATCTAGAATCTTCTTAATTCCAGTTTTTATGGTAATTATGTTAGCGCCCTTTGATTGGGGTTCATACACAATTGGTGATGTTGATTTACCAATTCAACATTTAGTAGGGGCACTTATCTTTATTATTGCTTCGGCTACAGATTGGATTGATGGACATTACGCAAGAAAGTATAATCTTGTAACGAATTTAGGGAAGTTTCTTGACCCGTTAGCTGATAAATTACTTGTTTCAGCAGCACTTATTACATTAGTTGAGATGCAATACGTACCTGCTTGGATCGTTATTGTAATTATCAGCCGTGAGTTTGCAGTAACTGGTTTACGTCTTGTACTTGCTGGAACAGGAGAAGTAGTGGCAGCAAATCAGTTAGGGAAAATTAAGACGTGGACACAAATTATTGCAATTGCGGCGTATTTATTACACGATGTACCTTTAAATTTAATCCATATCCCAGTTGCTGATATTTTCATATGGATTGCATTAATCTTTACTGTTATTTCAGGGTGGGATTATTTCTGGAAAAATAGAGCTGCTTTTGTAAACTCAAAATAGAAGTTTATGGGGGAATTGGGATGAATGCTGAAATTATTGCGGTTGGAACTGAATTATTACTTGGACAAATTGCAAATACAAATGCCCAGTTTTTATCTGAAAAGTTAGCTTCAATCGGAATTAATGTGTACTACCATACTGTAGTTGGAGATAATAACAAGCGATTACAGCAGGCGATTGAAGTTGCGGAAGAACGTGCTGACATACTTATTTTCACAGGTGGATTAGGCCCGACAAAAGATGATTTGACGAAAGAAACGATATCTTCTAGTTTGGGTGAAGAGCTTGTATATGATGAAAAGGCATTAGCATCGATAAGCGAGTACTTTAAGCGTACAGGTCGCGAGTTCACAGAGAATAATAAAAAGCAAGCGCTCGTTTTGAATGGAGCAACTGTATTTGCGAATGATCACGGCATGGCACCTGGTATGGGGCTAAATAAGAACAGGAAAGTTTATATTTTATTACCAGGACCACCGAAAGAGATGAAGCCGATGTATATAAGTTATGTAGAGCCTTTTTTACGTAACTTTACAACAGGAGAAAACATTTATTCTCGTGTGCTTCGCTTTTTCGGGATTGGGGAATCTCAATTAGAAGTGAAAGTTCAAGATTTAATTGATGGACAAACGAACCCGACAATCGCCCCCCTTGCGAATGATGGAGAAGTGACACTACGTTTAACTGCCAAACATCAAAATGCTGATGAAGCTGCGAAACGCATTCAGCATATGGAAGATTTGATTTTAGAAAGAGTAGGAAAATTTTTCTACGGGTATGATCAAGAGTTTCTGCATGATAAGGCAATAGAGTTATTGAAGAAAAAAGGATTAACTTTAGCGTGTGCAGAAAGTTTAACCGGTGGTCTCTTCGGCAATCAAGTAACAGAAAGTGCTGGTGTGTCTTCAGTATTTAAAGGCGGTGTCATTTGTTATCATAATGATGTGAAGCAACATGTTTTACATGTACCTGCGGAAGTGTTGTCTACTGATGGTGCAGTTAGTAAAGAATGTGCTCGTTATCTTGCTGAAAATGTTAAGGGCTTATTAAAAGCGGATATCGGAATTAGTTTCACTGGGGTAGCAGGACCGGATGCTTCAGAACATAAAGAGCCGGGAACAGTATTCGTTGGATTGGCGATGAAGGATGAACCAACTGTAGTCTTTCCTCTTATTTTAAGTGGAAGTCGTCAACAAATTAGGGAACGTTCGGTGAAATATGGATTTTATCATTTATATAAAAAGCTAGAAGAGATATAAGTTTCTTCTAGCTTTTTTTATGGTTAAATTCATTTTTATTTAATGGAAAATAAAAAAATCGAATAAATGTTCGATTTTGTTGGCAAATTGAATTGAAAATAGGTATAATAAGATTAGCAATTCAGTTAAGGAGGAATTTTGAATGAGTGATCGTCAAGCGGCGTTAGATATGGCGTTAAAACAAATAGAGAAGCAATTCGGTAAAGGTTCAATTATGAAATTAGGAGAACAAGCGGAGCGTAGAATTTCTACAATTTCAAGTGGTTCTTTAGCACTTGATGTGGCATTAGGGGTAGGCGGATACCCACGTGGCCGTATTATCGAAATTTATGGACCAGAAAGTTCAGGTAAAACAACAGTTTCATTACACGCAATCGCGGAAGTACAGCGTCAAGGTGGACAAGCAGCGTTTATTGATGCGGAGCATGCAATGGATCCTGTATATGCACAAAAATTAGGCGTTAACATAGATGAATTACTATTATCACAACCTGATACAGGAGAGCAAGGACTAGAAATCGCAGAAGCACTTGTACGAAGTGGCGCGGTTGATATTATCGTAATTGACTCTGTAGCAGCACTTGTACCGAAAGCTGAGATTGAAGGAGACATGGGGGACTCACACGTAGGTCTACAAGCTCGTTTAATGTCTCAAGCACTTCGTAAGCTGTCAGGTGCAATCAATAAATCAAAAACAATTGCAATCTTTATTAACCAAATTCGTGAAAAAGTTGGGGTTATGTTCGGAAATCAACCACAAGTTGCTTAATCAGAGCGTAGTACTTGAATCTTTATTTGTCTTCTTCATTTAAGTCTTTATAAGGGATTTCTTATAAGGAGAGATTAAGGTGGCAGTGACAATTGGAAATAGAACTTATCGAAACATAGAACAATGGCAAGTGGATTTTATCGCGACACATGCGGAGAGAAAATTAAAAGATATAGGTAAAGAAATTAATCTTGATGAAAGGCGAGTAGGTGAAATATTAAAGTTACTCGGAATTAAAAGAACCAGACATAGGAAGGTTTATTTACCTAAAACCGCAGAAGTTGAACAGGAGTTAAAAAATCCATATTTATCACATGTTGAAATTGCCGTTAAGTATGGCGTATCCTATACATGTGTTGCTAAAAGGAGAAAAGAGCTTAATGTAAAGGTCAGAAAGAAAAATTATGATACTTTACTGGAACAACAGGTTGAACAGATATTATTAAGCTTAGATCTGGCGTTCATTAAGCAAAAAAGAATCGATAAGTGGTCTATTGATTTCTACTTAGGTAGAAAATATTGTTTAGACGTCCATGGGAAATGGGCACACTCACTCAAAAAAATAAAAGAACGAGATAAAAGAAAACTTTTATTTATGGAAGAGAGCTGCTATAAATATCTTGTTATACATGAAGAAGAGTTAGTAAATAAAGAAAAAGTCGCACAAAAGATTAAGGAGTTTACCATGGGTTTCCCTTGCTAGTGATAGCATGTTAAAAAACCTTGTGAACCTTATTGCCTAAGGGTGTAACTATTTATATAGTTGCTAACGGTGAAGCCCACCATTATTTAGGGTAATACCGTGCCAAGCTTCATATTTATATGGGGAAGGTGTAGAGACTACCGAAAAGGACTTTTAGTTAACTGAGTAGGGTACGGCAGATGATAGGCTACTGCTGGAAGTGCAAGGCTCTCTGTAAAGAGATGAAGAGATAGTCCGGACTATAGAGATGGAAAATCTATAGATAGTGCCAGAAACAACTCCAGGTGGTCGTGCGTTGAAATTCTATTCAACAGTTCGTCTTGAAGTACGTCGTGCGGAGCAATTAAAGCAAGGCAATGACATCGTTGGTAATAAAACAAAAGTAAAAGTAGTTAAAAATAAAGTGGCACCACCATTCCGTGTTGCTGAAGTTGATATTATGTATGGAGAAGGTATTTCAAGAGAAGGTGAAATCTTAGATATGGCTTCTGAACTTGATATCGTTCAAAAGAGTGGTGCTTGGTACTCTTATAATGAAGAGCGTTTAGGGCAAGGTCGTGAAAATTCGAAGCAATTCTTAAAAGAGAATACGGATTTAAGAGAGGAAATTGCCTTCTTTGTTCGTGACCATCACGGAATTGGTGAAGACTCTGGTGCTGAAGACACGGAAGATTCAAATCTTCAAGATTAAAAAATAAAAGACACGGTTCCGTGTCTTTTATTTTTTAATCATTATGAAAGCGTTGTATATCATTGGAGATAAAATATTTAATCTGCCTAAAAGGCTATGTATAAAGAGGGATATATGCATGTTTTGTATGCATAAACTGGAATTTACTAAGGTTTTCCAGGATAATATGCTGTCTTCTTTTTAAATTCATATATGAATTAGGGCTGAAGGTAAAGAAAGTAAAAGTAGACAACGCTTGACAATGAAAATTGCGATAGATACAATGAGAATGTATATTTTTTCTTATATACGAAACACTCTTCTCAAGAAGAGAAGTAATATTCGGAGTAAGACTTAAATCTTGCCGAAATAATAATATGACATTTTAATTGTGAAATGAAGAAAGTCCCTTAAAAAAGCGGGACGACGGTCTTTGCTGTATGTTGGTATTCAATGTACATGCCGACAGTCTTTTTTCATTCATAGCAAGGGGAGGTGAAATCATGAGTAGTACAGTTTGGATACTCATCTCCATTTTGCTTGCAACAGTCGGTGCAGTTGTTGGCTTTTTTGTTCGAAAGTCTATTGCTGAAGCGAAGATTAATGGTGCAGCTAATGAAGCGAAACGTATTCTAGACGAAGCGAATCGTGAGGCTGAAGCACTTAAGAAAGAAGCGCTTTTAGAAGCAAAGGATGAAATTCATACACTTCGTACAGAAGCTGAATTAGAAATTCGTGACCGTAGAAGCGAATTACAAAAACAAGAAAATCGTTTAATGCAAAAAGAAGAGAACCTTGATCGTAAAGACGAAACGCTCGATAAACGCGAGCAACAGTTAGAAAAGAAAGAGGATTCTTTTGTAGCGAGACAACAACAGATTGAAGAGTTGGAAAGCAAAGTGGGAGAGTTAGTTCAAAAGCAACAAACAGAATTAGAGCGCATTTCCAATCTGACACGCGAACAAGCGAAAGCAATTATTCTTGGTAAAGTAGAAAGTGAAGTTTCTCATGAAATTGCCGTAATGGTAAAAGAAAGTGAAGTTCGTGCGAAAGAAGAAGCGGATAAGAAAGCAAAAGAGATTTTATCTCTTGCAATGCAAAGATGTGCAGCTGATCATGTTGCTGAAACAACCGTTTCGGTTGTAAATCTTCCAAATGACGAAATGAAGGGACGTATTATCGGACGTGAAGGTCGAAATATTCGTACGTTAGAAACGTTAACAGGTATTGACCTAATTATCGATGATACACCAGAAGCAGTTATCCTTTCTGGATTCGACCCAATTCGTCGTGAAACAGCTCGTATCGCTCTTGATAAACTAGTACAGGACGGACGTATTCACCCAGCGCGTATTGAAGAGATGGTCGAAAAATCAAGACGTGAAGTGGACGAGTATATTCGCGAAGTCGGAGAGCAAACAACGTTTGAAGTGGGTGTTCACGGATTACATCCAGATTTAATTAAGATTTTAGGTCGTTTAAAATACCGTACAAGTTACGGACAAAACGTCTTAAAACATTCTATGGAAGTTGCATATTTAACTGGACTTATGGCAGCGGAGCTTGGTGAGGATGAAAAACTAGCAAGACGTGCTGGTCTATTACATGATATCGGTAAAGCAATTGATCATGAAGTAGAAGGTAGCCACGTTGAAATTGGTGTCGAACTCGCAACGAAGTATAAAGAGCATCCTGTAGTTATAAACAGTATTGCATCTCACCATGGGGACACAGAACCAACTTCTATCATTGCAGTTTTAGTTGCAGCAGCAGATGCATTATCAGCTGCAAGACCTGGAGCTCGTAGTGAAACACTTGAGAACTATATTCGTCGTCTTGAAAAGTTAGAAGAGATTTCAGAGTCTTATGAAGGCGTAGAAAAATCTTTCGCAATTCAAGCAGGACGAGAAGTTCGTATTCTGGTAAAACCAGATACAATTGATGATTTAGAAGCTCATCGTTTAGCTCGTGATATTCGAAAACGTATTGAAAATGAACTGGATTACCCAGGACATATTAAAGTAACTGTTATTCGTGAAACACGTGCAGTGGAATACGCAAAATAAAGTGGTGAAACACCACTTTATTTTTTTGTGTTGGAATTGGTTAAAATAAAGGAAATTAGTTATACCTAGTATATAAGTGAAACAAACTTATAATAAATATATTGTAAGGAAATCACTTGAAGCTATAGTAATAAAAAATGTAGTACATAGGAAGGGTAAGACATATGAGAATATTATTTGTTGGGGATGTAGTAGGATCTCCTGGTAGAGGTATGATTCAACAATACGTACCGGCATTAAAAAAGAAATATACACCTACAGTAACCATTATTAATGGAGAAAATGCAGCAGGTGGACGTGGAATTACGGAAAAAATATATCGAAACTTTTTAGAATGCGGGGCACAAGCGGTTACACTTGGAAACCACGCTTGGGATAACCGTGAAGTATTTGAATTTATTGATGACGCAAAATATCTTGCAAGACCAGCTAACTTCCCAGAAGGAACTCCAGGAAAAGGACTTATCTTTGTGAACTGTAATGGAACAGAAGTTGCAGTTATTAACTTACAAGGACGTACATTCCTTCCTCCGATTGATTGCCCATTCCGTAAAGTGGATGAATTGATTAACATTGCAAAAAAACGTACGAATATTATCTTTATTGATTTTCATGCGGAAACTACAAGTGAAAAACAAGCGTTAGGTTGGTATGTAGATGGTCGTGCTACGGCAGTAGTGGGTACACATACACATGTTCCTACAGCAGATAATCGTATTTTACCAAGCGGAACCGCATATATCACAGATGTTGGTATGACAGGACCTTACGATGGGATTTTAGGTATGGATCGAGAAGCGGTATTGAAGAAGTTTTTAACAAACTTACCAGTACGATTTGAAGTGACAAGTGGTAGAACACAATTAAGTGCAGTGTTAGTTGATGTGGATCCTAATACAGGAAAAGCTAAGAAAATCCAGCGTATCTTAATTAATGATGATCAGCCATTTTTTGAGTAATTCCTGGATAGAATTTAGAAAAGTTATTATTTTTTAATTTTTTAGAAAAATTACAGAAATTTAGCAGGAATACGCGTCATTCCTCGTGAATATAAGTTAAAGTGAAATAATTGCTAATACTTTTTATAGAAACGAGGAGGAAACGCGGAATGGAAATATTAAAAGTTAAAGCAACGTCGGTCCCTAATTCTGTAGCTGGTGCACTTGCAGGTGTTATTCGCGAACGCGGAACAGCAGAAATTCAAGCCATTGGTGCAGGTGCATTGAACCAAGCGGTAAAGGCAGTAGCAATTGCAAGAGGATTTGTAGCGCCTAGTGGTTTGGACCTGATTTGTATCCCAGCGTTCACAGATATTATGATTGATGGGGAAGAGCGTACAGCAATAAAATTAATTGTAGAACCTCGTTAAGTTTAAACAACCTGTTTGCAGTATGCAAACAGGTTGTTTTTATAATGGAGGAATGGAAATGAAAATTTTTGATGCTCATTGTGATGTACTCTTTCAGTTATGGAGTGCACAGGGGAAAAAGGATTTTAAAAACGATCCGCAATTACATATTACATTTGAACAGTTAAAGAAAAGAAAAGGAAGTATACAATGTTTTGCTATATATGTGCCAGAAACGGTGCTATATGAAAAACGATTTGAAGCGGCATTACAAATGGTAGATATTTTTTATAATGAAATTTTATCATTACCGGGTGTAAAGTTTATTCAGACAAAAGATGATATTAACATGTTAAAACAGGACGAGATTGGAGCGATATTAACACTAGAAGGATGCGAAGCAATTGGAAAAGATGCAATGAAATTACGGTTGTTTTATCGTCTAGGAGTACGTTCTTTTGGACTAACATGGAATTATGCCAATTTATTAGCTGATGGTGCGCTAGAGACACGTGGGGCGGGTTTAACGACCTTTGGTAAACATGTTGTACAAGAACTTAATACGTTACATGTATGGACTGATGTGTCGCATCTGAATGAAAGAAGCTTTTGGGATGTGATAGAAATTGCAAAAAATCCTATTGCCTCCCATTCAAATAGTATGAAACTTTGTCAGCACCCACGTAATTTAAACGATGAACAACTTAGAGCTCTTATAAAGCGAAATAGCATGATTGGTGTTACTTTCGTACCACAGTTTCTAATAAGTGAAAAACAAGCGAATATAGCAGATATAGTAAAACATATCGAATATATTTGTTCATTAGGTGGAGAGAACAATATAGGGTTTGGTTCGGATTTTGATGGGATATTAGAAACAGTTGTAAATGTATCAGCGTATGGAGAATATGAAAATGTAATTAATGAGCTTTGTAAACACTATGCTGCATCTACAGTAGAGCGATTTTTATATGATAATTTTGTTGATCATATAAGCTTTTAAGATTTTTGTTTTAAAAATCCAGAAAAATTAGAATTAATTCATTTGATATTATTGCTTTTTTTAAGACCTAATACTAGAATGAAAAACAAAATAGCTTTATACTAAAGATTCAGGGAAATCAGAAGAGGCATAATTTGCGTCCGTTGTAGTTTATTTGTATAAAAAATGCTAAACTATTACTGTAAAAAAATACACTACAATGAATGCAGCCAAAAGGGGTGTAGGAGATGATTAGTCAACTTTCATGGAAAGTTGGAGGCCAACAAGGTGAAGGAATTGAAAGTACAGGAGAAATCTTCTGTATTGCATTAAACCGATTAGGATATTACCTATACGGTTACCGCCACTTCTCATCACGTATTAAAGGCGGCCATACAAATAATAAAATTCGCGTAAGTACAACAGAAGTACGCGCGATCTCAGATGATTTAGATATTCTAATTGCTTTTGATCAAGAAACAATTGATTTTAACTTCCACGAACTACGTCCAGGTGGAATTGTAGTTGCGGATGCGAAATTTAATCCAACAATACCTGATAATACAGATGTAAATCTATATGTGATACCGTTTACAGATATTGCTTCAGAATTAGGCACATCATTAATGAAAAACATGGTTGCTGTTGGGGCATCAAGTGCGGTATTAGGATTAGATGAAACAGCTTATTTAGATGTTGTTGAAGAAATCTTTGGTCGTAAAGGAGAGCAAGTTGTTCAAAAGAATATGGACGCAATTAAGCGCGGCTCTCAATATATGAAAGAATTGCTAGGTGAGAAAGTAAACATGATGCAGCTTGAAAAAGCTGATGGTAAGAAACGCATGTTTATGATTGGAAACGATGCAATCGCATTTGGTGCGGTAGCTGGTGGTGCTCGCTTTATGTCTGCATATCCAATTACACCTGCATCTGAAATTATGGAATACTTAATTAAAAAATTGCCAAAAGTTGGCGGAACAGTAATCCAAACTGAGGATGAAATCGCAGCTTGTACAATGGCAATCGGTGCAAACTATGCTGGTGTTCGTACATTAACTGCATCTGCTGGTCCGGGTCTATCTTTAATGATGGAAGCGATTGGTTTAGCGGGTATTACAGAAACACCATTAGTAATTGTTGATACACAACGTGGTGGTCCAAGTACAGGATTACCAACGAAACAAGAGCAGTCGGATTTAATGGCGATGATTTACGGTACGCACGGTGAGATTCCAAAAATCGTAATGGCGCCAAGTACAGTTGAAGAAGCTTTCTATGATATTGTAGAAGCATTTAACCTAGCTGAAGAATATCAAGTACCTGTTATTTTCTTAACGGATTTACAGCTTTCTTTAGGAAAACAAACTGTAGAACCGCTTACGTTAGATAAAGTGGAAATTCGTCGCGGTAAGCTTGATTTAGAAGCGGAATTACCAGAACGTGAAAATAAAGCATACTTCAAGCGTTATGAAGTAACCGAAGATGGCGTTTCACCACGTGTTTTACCTGGTATGAAAAATGGTGTTCACCATGTTACAGGTGTAGAACATGATGAAACTGGTAAACCATCTGAATCAGCAATAAACCGTAAAGATCAAATGGACAAACGTTTCCGTAAAATGGAGAACTTGAAGTTTAACACCCCTGTCTATAAAAATGTTAAGCATGAAGAAGCGGACGTATTGCTTGTTGGATTTAACTCAACTCGTGGTGCGATCGAAGAGGCAATGGAGCGCTTAGAACAAGAGGGTATGAAAGTAAACCATGCTCATGTGCGTTTAATTCACCCGTTCCCAACAGCTGAAATCGATCCACTTGTGAAAAATGCGAAGCGTGTTGTAGTAGTAGAAAACAATGCAACAGGTCAGCTTGCTAACATTATGAAAATGAATCTTGGTAACGGTGAGAAAATTTCTAGTCTTTTAAAATATGATGGGAACCCATTCTTGCCGAAAGAGATTTACAACGAATGCAAAAAAGGGGTTGTATTAAATGGCAACATTTAAGGACTTTCGTAACAGTGTAAAACCAAACTGGTGCCCAGGTTGCGGAGACTTCTCGGTGCAAGCTGCAATTCAACGTGCGGCAGCTAACGTTGGCTTAAATCCAGATGAACTTGCTGTTATCTCCGGTATCGGCTGTTCAGGTCGTATTTCGGGTTATATTAATTCATATGGTGTGCATAGTATTCATGGTCGTGCCCTTCCAATTGCACAAGGTGTGAAAATGGCAAATCGTGATTTAACAGTTATCGCATCAGGTGGTGACGGTGATGGATTTGCGATTGGTATGGGACATACAATCCATTCTATTCGTCGTAACATCGACATTACGTACATCGTAATGGATAACCAAATTTACGGATTAACAAAAGGGCAAACTTCACCGCGTAGTGAAGCTGGATTTAAAACGAAAAGTACACCACAAGGTTCAATTGAACCGTCACTAAATGTTATGGAAATGGCTTTAACAGCTGGTGCGACATTTGTGGCGCAAAGCTTTTCAAGTGATTTAAAAGAACTAACACAAATTATTGAAGCTGGTATTAACCATAAAGGATTTTCATTAATTAACGTATACAGCCCATGTGTTACTTACAATAAAGTAAATACTTACGATTGGTTTAAAGAAAATTTAACAAAACTAAGTACAGTAGAGGGATATGATCCGTCTAATCGCATGATGGCTATGCAAACGTTAATGGAAAATAACGGATTAGTAACAGGTTTAATATATCAAAATACAGCGCAACCTTCATACCAAGAACTTGTAAAAGGCTATAGTGAGAAGCCTTTAGTGCAAGCTGATTTAAATATGGATCAGAAAATGTTTGATGAACTTGTTGCTGAATTTATGTAATATAAGAAGAGGAGGTTGCCATTTGGTAACCTTTTTTTATGAGTAAAAAATATAGGGTAGTCTTATTTACTTAGAAAATTCAGAATGGTAAAATAATATATAAATCGTTGTATGAAAATGGCGAGTTCATTGCTGATGAAATGTAAGATCAGACAGAGCCTCTTTCTTGTTAAAATTGGCGCAACGCTTCATACTATGGTAATGTTTATAGGGATAAAGCAATATGCTTTTGGATAGGACAAAAAGAAGTATGAAAAGGGAATGTCTATTTGTGTGGGGAAGACTTCATTCTTATGAATGATTAGATTGATTACTCAAGTTTCAAAGGACAAGTTATCTCTCAAGCTATCTAACCATTTTTGAGGTGAGTCAAAGCGCATTAAAATGGACTATAGAGTGTGTATAGTTAAGGGTGAAAGGAGATTACCGATGAACGAGCAACAACGATTAGCAAGTCAACAAGCAAATTCCTCTACGAAAAAAGAAGAGAAAGATTATAGTAAATACTTTGAAAGTGTATACCAACCACCTTCCTTAAAAGACGCGAAAAAACGAGGGAAAGAAGAAGTTAAAATTGAACGGGATTTTGGCTTACCTGAAGAATTTCGCAATTTTGGTACAGGAAGAAAGTTCTATATTCGTACATATGGTTGTCAAATGAATGAGCATGATACGGAAGTAATGGCGGGTATTTTCACCGCACTTGGATATGAGCCAACCTTTTCAACTGAAGATGCAGATGTAGTTTTATTAAATACTTGTGCAATTCGTGAAAATGCTGAAAATAAAGTGTTCGGTGAACTAGGTCATTTAAAGTCATTAAAAAGAAGAAATCCGGACCTTTTAATTGGTGTATGTGGTTGTATGTCTCAAGAAGAATCTGTTGTAAATAAAATTATGCAAAAAAATCAGCATGTAGATATGGTGTTTGGAACGCATAATATTCATAGATTGCCGTATATTCTAAAAGATGCAATGTTCTCGAAGGAGACGGTAGTTGAAGTTTGGTCAAAAGAAGGGGATGTAATTGAAAACCTTCCGAAAGTACGCCGTGGTGATATTAAAGCTTGGGTAAATATTATGTATGGCTGTGATAAGTTCTGTACATATTGTATCGTGCCGTATACACGTGGAAAAGAGCGAAGCAGACGTCCAGAAGACATTATCCAAGAAATTCGTCATTTAGCTGCGAATGGTTATAAAGAAATTACGTTACTTGGCCAGAACGTAAATGCATATGGTAAAGACTTTGAAGATTTTGAATACGGACTTGGCGATTTAATGGACGAACTCCGTAAAGTTGATATTGCTCGTATTCGTTTTACAACGAGCCATCCACGTGATTTCGATGATCACTTAATTGAAGTGCTTGGAAAAGCTGGAAACTTAGTAGAACATATTCACTTACCAGTTCAATCTGGAAGCACAGATATGTTAAAAATTATGGCGCGTAAATATTCACGTGAGCATTATTTAGAACTTGTAAGAAAAATTAAAGAAGCAATTCCAAATGCAGTATTCACAACTGATATTATCGTTGGTTTCCCAAATGAAACAGATGAGCAATTTGAAGAAACGATGTCGTTATATCGTGAAGTAGGATTTGATACTGCCTTTACCTTTATTTATTCTCCGCGCGAAGGTACACCAGCTGCAAAAATGAAAGATAATGTACCGATGGAAGTGAAAAAAGAACGTCTTCAACGCTTAAATACACTAGTAAATACGTTGGCAATTGAAAAGAATAATCGTTACAAAGGTCAAATTGTAGAAGTGTTAGTTGATGGGGAAAGTAAAAATAATCCAGAAGTACTCGCAGGTTATACTCGTACGAATAAACTTGTAAACTTCATCGCTTCAAAATCTTTAATTGGTCAGCTTGTGAAAGTAAAAGTAACGGAAGCAAAAACTTGGTCTCTTAACGGGGAATTAGTTGAAGAGCCGATTGAGGTGGAATAATAGATGAAAGCATATTCGAAAGATGAAATTGTTGAACAAGCGAAAGAATTAGCAAAAATGATTTCTGAAACAGAAGAAGTTGATTTCTTTAAGAAAGCAGAGGCGCAAATTCATAAAAATGAAAATGTAAAGCGCGCAATTGATGAAATTAAAGCACTGCAAAAACAAGCAGTAAACTTGCAGCATTACGGGAAATGGGAAGCTTTGAAAAAAGTAGAAGCTGACATTGATGCATTGCAAGATAAGTTGGATAGTATCCCAGTTGTGCAAGAATTTAAATCTTCACAAACATATGTAAATGACTTACTACAGCTAGTTGCAAGTACGATTTCTAACAACGTAACAGATGAAATATTAATTTCAACTAATGGCGATGTATTGAAGGGTGAAACGGGTGCGGCGGTAGAAAGTAAAAAAGGAAATTGTGGTTGTTAAAGAGATGTCGAATTGACATCTCTTTTTTTAGTGGGTTAAACGTAAGTTCTTCTCGAAAAAAGAATGACACATTCCGCTATTGTCACGCATATGATTAAGTGAATAGTGATTGAGGAGGGTTACGAATGTCCGAATTTAGAGAGATTATTACAAAAGCAGTGGTTGGAAAAGGACGTAAGTATACAAAGTCAACGCATACATGTGAATCGAATAATGAGCCAACAAGTATTTTAGGGTGCTGGGTAATTAACCACTCGTACGAAGCAAGAAAGAATGGAAAGCATGTGGAAATTGAAGGTTTCTATGATGTGAACACTTGGTATTCATTTGATGGTAATACAAAGACAGAAGTTGTAACAGAACGTGTGAACTACACTGATGAAGTGAGTATTGGGTATCGTGATAAAAACTTTTCTGGTGATGATTTAGAAATTATTGCTCGTGTCATTCAGCCACCAAATTGTTTAGAAGCTCTTGTATCACCAAATGGTAATAAAATTGTTGTAACTGTAGAACGTGAATTTGTAACAGAAGTAGTTGGGGAAACGAAAATTTGTGTAAGTGTAAATCCTGAAGGTTGTGTAGAATCAGACGAGGATTTCCAAGTCGATGATGATGAGTTTGAAGAATTAGATCCGAACTTTATCGTCGATGCAGAAGAAGAGTAATAGAAAGCTAGGGAGAAGTTCTTCCTAGCTTTTTACTTTACATAAGTGATGCTTGAATGAACATGATTCCTTATGAAATGTGCTATAATGAGGAAAGACTCCTGAAATAGGAGATATGGATGTCCGTGAAGTGTGACATATATGAAAATTGATTACTATGTAAGAATTATGGAGGAAAAGTATGACGCAATATACCCCTATGATACAGCAATATTTAAAGGTTAAGGCAGACTATCAAGATGCCTTTTTATTTTTCCGATTAGGTGATTTTTATGAAATGTTCTTTGAAGATGCGGTTAAAGCAGCTCATGAACTTGAAATTACATTAACGAGCCGAGATGGTGGTAGTAGTGATCGTATACCGATGTGCGGTGTACCGCATCATGCAGCTAAAAATTATATTGAACAACTTGTTGAAAAAGGATATAAAGTAGCTGTTTGTGAGCAAGTGGAAGATCCAAAAACAGCTAAAGGTGTAGTGCGCCGTGAAGTCGTACAACTAATTACGCCAGGAACGATGATGGAAGGGCGTACTATTGATGAGAAAGAAAATAACTTCTTAGCAGCATTAACACATTTTGAAGATGGATCGTATGCTTTAGCTTGTAATGATTTAACGACTGGACAAAATACAGTAACGTTGTTAACAGGTTCAGTAGAAGATATTTTATTAGAAGTGTATGCAACTGGTTCAAAAGAAATTGTTGTAGATTCTACATTTTCAAAAGATGAATTAAATAAATTAACTGCAACATTAAAAATGACGATTTCGTATGAAGATGCAACAACGATTCCGGAAGGGTTAGAACATCTTGTGAAAAACGTTTCGCAAGCAAAGTTAATTAAAGCAGTTGGACGCTTATTTAACTATGTGATAAGAACGCAAAAACGTTCGTTAGACCATTTGCAACCAGTGGAAATTTATTATACGAATCAATTTATGAAAATTGATGTGCATTCAAAGCGAAATTTAGAGCTGACAGAAACACTTCGAACGAAAGAAAAAACAGGATCATTATTATGGCTATTAGATAAAACGAAAACAGCTATGGGTGGTCGTATGTTAAAACAGTGGATGGAACGTCCACTGATTCAAAAAGAAAAAGTAGAAGAGCGTTTAGAAATGGTTGAAACATTTGTAAATGATTACTTCTTACGTGAAGATTTAAAAGAAAAATTAAAAGAAGTATATGATTTAGAACGTTTAGCAGGGAAAGTTGCATTTGGTAATGTGAATGCACGGGACTTATTACAGTTAAGACGATCTTTACTTCAAGTACCAGCTATTTTAGAAGCGATTAGTCTATTAGATAATGCTTATGCAGCAAGGTTAATTCAAAGTGCGGATCCATGTGAGAGCTTAACTGAATTACTAGGAAGAAGTATTCAAGAAAACCCACCACTTTCTATTAAAGATGGAGATATTATTAAAGACGGTTATAATGACAAGCTTGATCAATATCGTTACGTTAGTAAAAACGGGAAAACGTGGATCGCTGAGCTTGAAAAACGAGAGCGTGATATTACAGGAGTTAAATCATTAAAAATCGGGTACAACCGTATTTTCGGCTACTACATTGAAGTGACGAAGGCGAATCTTGCAGCACTTCCAGAAGGCCGCTATGAGCGTAAACAAACGCTTGCTAATGCGGAACGTTTCATTACAGATGAATTGAAAGAAAAAGAAACATTAATCTTAGAAGCAGAAGAAAAAATTGTACAATTAGAATACGATTTATTTACAGCGCTTCGTGAAGAAGTAAAAGTATTTATTCCGAAATTACAACATTTAGCGAAAGTAATTAGTGAATTAGACGTACTGCAAAGTTTCGCGACAGTTAGTGAAGAAGAACAGTTTGTAAAACCTGTTTTAACAACTAAGCGCGAAATCTTTATAAAAGATGGTCGTCATCCTGTCGTTGAAAAAGTATTGAACGGGAAATTGTATGTACCGAATGATTGTATTATGCCGGAGAAGATGGATGTCTTTTTAATTACAGGACCGAACATGTCTGGTAAAAGTACGTATATGAGACAATTAGCACTTGTAACTGTTATGTCACAGATTGGTTGTTTCGTACCAGCAACAGAAGCGGTATTACCTGTATTCGATCAAATCTTTACGAGAATTGGTGCAGCGGATGATTTAATTTCGGGTCAAAGTACATTTATGGTCGAAATGTTAGAAGCGAAAAATGCAATTGCAAATGCATCAGAAAGAAGTTTAATTTTATTCGATGAAATTGGACGCGGTACATCTACTTATGATGGTATGGCACTTGCACAAGCAATCATTGAACATATTCATGACCAAATTGGTGCGAAAACGTTATTCTCTACGCATTATCATGAATTGACGGTGCTAGAAGAAAGTTTAGGACAATTGAAGAATGTACACGTTTCAGCTATTGAAGAAAACGGAAAAGTAGTATTCCTTCATAAAATTCAAGATGGAGCAGCTGATAAAAGTTACGGAATTCACGTTGCGCAACTTGCGGAGCTTCCAGATAGCTTAATCGCTCGTGCGAAAGAAGTGTTAGCGCAACTAGAAGGACAAGAAGAAATTATTATTCCAAAGCGTACAGAAGTGAAAGTACAAGAAGTGGCTCCAGAACCAGCTGTTGTAAAAGAAGAACCAGCAGAAATACAAGAGCCGAAAGTAGAGACTGAGGAAGAATCGCAATTATCATTCTTTGGTGGAGAACAGTCTTCAAAAAAACAAGACAAGTCAGTGCTAGATGCAAAAGAAACGACGGTACTTGCACAAATTAAAAAAATTGATTTACTTGATATGACACCTTTAGAGGCGATGAACGAACTGTATCGCTTGCAGAAAAAGTTAAAGAAAGGATGAGTAAGTAGATGGGGAAAATTCGCAAACTCGATGATCAACTCTCTAACTTAATTGCGGCAGGGGAAGTAGTAGAGCGCCCTGCCTCAGTCGTAAAAGAACTTGTGGAAAATTCTATCGATGCGAATAGTACATCTATTGAAATCCACTTAGAAGAAGCTGGTTTATCAAAAATTCGCATCATTGATAATGGGGATGGCATTGCAGAAGAAGATTGTATCGTCGCTTTTGAACGACATGCGACGAGCAAAATTAAAGATGAAAACGATCTGTTTCGCATTAGAACACTCGGTTTCCGCGGTGAGGCATTGCCGAGTATTGCCTCAGTTAGTGAATTAGAATTAATCACAAGCACAGGTGATGCGCCTGGTACACACCTTATGATTAAAGGTGGAGACATTATAAAGCAGGAGAAAACAGCGAGCCGAAAAGGAACAGATATTACAGTACAAAACTTATTCTTTAATACACCAGCGCGTCTTAAATATATGAAAACCATTCATACAGAGCTTGGGAATATTACGGATATCGTGTATCGTATTGCAATGTCACATCCAGAAGTATCATTAAAGCTGTTTCATAATGAAAAGAAATTGCTTCACACATCAGGAAATGGTGATGTAAGACAAGTACTTGCATCGATTTACAGCATTCAAGTTGCGAAAAAGCTTATTCCAATTGAAGCTGAATCTTTAGATTTCACAATTAAAGGTTATGTAACACTACCAGAAGTAACGAGAGCATCTCGAAATTATATGTCAACGATCGTAAATGGTCGTTACGTTCGAAATTTCGTATTAATGAAAGCAGTTCAGCAAGGATACCATACATTATTGCCAATTGGACGATATCCAATCGGTTTCTTATCGATTGAAATGGATCCAATGCTTGTTGACGTTAACGTACATCCTGCGAAATTAGAAGTCCGTTTTAGTAAAGAACAAGAATTGCTAAAACTTATCGAAGAAACATTGCAAGCAGCATTTAAAAAAATACAGCTCATCCCAGATGCAGGTGTAACAACGAAGAAAAAAGAAAAAGATGAAAGTGTGCAAGAACAGTTCAAGTTTGAGCATGCGAAGCCGAAAGAGCCATCTATGCCGGACATCATTTTACCGACGGGCATGGATGAAAAACGAGAAGAACCACTGGCTGTGAAACAGCCAGCACAACTGTGGCAACCGCCGAAACAAGAATGGCAACCAACACAGTCGCTCGTAAGAGAAGAACAAAGTTGGCAGCCATCTACTAAACCGATAATAGAAGAACCAATTCGAGAAGAGAAATCGTGGAACAGTAACGATGAAGACTTTGAATTAGAGGAATTGGAAGAAGAAGTTCAGGAAATAAAAGAGATTGAAATGAACGGTAATGACTTACCACCGCTTTATCCAATTGGACAAATGCATGGAACATATATTTTCGCTCAAAATGATAAAGGTTTATATATGATTGACCAACATGCCGCGCAGGAACGTATTAATTATGAATACTTCCGTGACAAAGTAGGAAGAGTAGCGCAAGAAGTACAAGAGCTACTTGTACCATACCGTATTGACTTATCTCTTACTGAATTTTTACGTGTCGAAGAGCAACTAGAAGAACTGAAAAAAGTTGGACTGTTCTTAGAGCAATTCGGTCATCAATCCTTTATCGTCCGCTCACATCCAACGTGGTTCCCGAAAGGACAAGAAACAGAAATTATCGACGAAATGATGGAACAAGTCGTCAAACTAAAAAAAGTTGATATTAAAAAATTACGTGAAGAAGCAGCCATCATGATGAGCTGTAAAGCGTCCATTAAAGCAAATCAATATTTAACGAACGATCAAATATTTGCTTTATTGGAAGAACTACGTACAACAACAAACCCATACACATGCCCGCACGGAAGACCAATTCTTGTGCATCATTCTACTTATGAGTTGGAGAAGATGTTTAAGAGGGTTATGTAGGGATACTGTCATTTTGGATATGATTTAATAAAAAAGAAGCGATGAAATAAATCGCTTCTTTTTTGTTTGCATTTATATTAAAAGCTTTTCATTTTTTTATAAATTTTTCATTTGTAACCATGTGTAGAAAAATCAAGTGAATCTATAGTTTCATACATATAGCATTTGAAAAAGCTTTTCCTTTTTCTCTATGTTTTTTTATTTTCCTTATAGAATCCTTATAATTGTCGTTTACTCTAGAATTACAATATACGAGGAGGAAGTTTAGGATGACTGAGATGATGTTAGAAACAAAAAATCTTTGCAAAACATTTAGAAAGCAAAGTGTAGTACAAAATATTTCGCTTTCTGTACCAAAATATGCAATTTATGGATTGTTAGGTCCTAATGGGGCAGGGAAATCGACAACTTTAAAAATGATAACAGGTATGCTTATACCTACTTCTGGTGAGATTTATTTTGATGGTCATAAATGGACGCGGCAAGATTTACATTCTATTGGTGCTTTAATTGAGTCTCCGCCACTTTATGAAAATTTAACAGCAAGAGAAAATCTGTTGGTTCGTACGACTGTTTTAGGATTACCTAAATCAAGGATTGATGAAGTATTGCATGTTGTGGAGCTAGAGAATACAGATAGGAAAAAAGCGAGGGAATTCTCTATGGGGATGAAGCAACGATTGGGAATTGCGATTGCATTGCTGAATCATCCGAAGTTTTTAATATTAGATGAACCGATGAATGGACTAGATCCTTTTGGGATTCAGGAATTAAGAAAATTAATCCTTTCCTTTCCCACAAAAGGAATTACTGTCATTTTATCCAGTCATATTTTAAGCGAAGTAAGTCAAATTGCAGATCATGTTGGGATTATCTCAGGCGGTGTGTTGGGGTATCAGGGGAAACTGAATAAGGATGATGACCTGGAAGATTTATTTGTACAAGTGGCTGGAAAGTATAGAAGGGAGGCATAAGAAATGAATTTATATATTGCATCTGAAAAAATTAAAATTAAACATACTTTTTTGAACAAACTTATATGGCTAGTTCCATTTGCCACAATACTAATTGCTTTTTTATTATCGGCGGATTATTTTCAATTATCTAGTTACAATTGGTGGTACATTACGATGCTTCCAGGAATGATTTCTTTAAGTTGTGTACTTCTTGCGGAGAAAGATAAGAAAATGAATAATCGTTCTATCTTATCGTTACCAGTTTCATTAAAACGAGTATGGATTTCTAAAGTATTACTAATTTTAGGGATTTTGAGCTTTTCATGCATACTTTTTTTCTGTGGAATCCAGTTATCTAGTTTACTATTAAATAAGGAGAACTTCCAAATCATTCCTACAGTAAATGCGCTATTAGGAAGCGTTCTTTTAATCGTTACTTTTATGTGGCAAATTCCACTCTGCTTGTTTTTAGGTAACAAAATAGGTCTATTTCCGACGCTTCTGTTGAATGTAGGGGCAAATGGAATTTTTGGAGTTGTATTGGCAACAAAAAATATTTGGATGATTAGTCCATACACATATCCAAGTAGACTTATGATTCCTATTTTGAAAATACTACCAAATGGTCTATATGCAGAAACCGGAAGTGTAACGTTCAAACCAGAACTCCTTTCCTACGATGTAATTTTGCCAGGCGTGGCAATTTCTGTCGTGTTGTTCTTTTTGTTTACTTATATGACGGCAAAATGGTTTGAAAAGCAGGAGGCAAAATAATATGGCGGTTTTGTCGAGGATAGTAAGAGCTGATTTTATAAAAATGAAACATACGATTTTTTTCTGGATACATATAGCGATGCCAATCATCGGTATTGCTCTTTTTTTAAGTTATTATTCCATTTCAAAAGTTGATTCTATAAATAAGGTTTCAGGATATATTCAAGTATTATCGATATCTTTTCCGTTGCTAATTAGCATTGTGTGCTCTTCTGTTGTGGAACAGGAGGCTGTGGCAGGGAATTTTAAAGAACTTTTATCAACGGAATACGGAAGGCGTAAAGCATTTATTAGTAAAGTATGTTTACTTTTAATATGTGGGTTTTGTTCAACTATGTTGGCAGTCGTTGGGTTTGCGGCAGGGTTTCATTCTCTGTTAGGACAAAATAACTTTCCATTTGCTTTGTATGTTGAAATTTCCTTCATTCTTTTTGGTTGTCAAATCTTTATGTATATATGGCATCTGTTCTTAAATTTTCGCTTTAGTAAAGGTGCTTCCATTGGGATTGGAATTATAGAAAGCTTGCTGGTAGCTTTAATGCTTACAGGGATGGGAGATGTGATTTGGAAATACACGCCATGTGCGTGGAGTGTGAGATTATGCAATTATTTTTTGGAGCACAAATTGAGCCCCGCTTCTATTCATGTCTTACAAGTAGAGGGGAAAATTGGAGCAGTGATTTGCGTTTGTTTCACGATCATTGCATTTGTTATTTCCCTTGTATGGTTTTCCTTTTATGAAGGCCGTAAAGAAATGTAAGTGCATTTGTATTATAATGGAAGTGAGAGGAGGGATTCTATATGGCAAGAATATTAGCAATTGATGATGAAGAAGGCATCCTTTATATTATAAAAAGTGCTTTAGAGAAAGAAGGCCATGAGGTAACTGCCGTTAGTAATCCTCTTACTATACCAAAGGAGAAATTTTGTCATTATGATTTAATTCTATTAGATGTCATGATGCCAGAAATAGATGGTTTTACACTTTGTAAGGAAATACGGGATTTGGTTGATAGTCCAATTGTATTTCTAACAGCCAAAACAATGGAGAAGGATCTGATCACAGGGCTTAGTCTCGGTGGAGATGACTATATTACAAAACCTTTTGGAATTGGAGAACTGCGTGCGAGGGTATCCGCACATGTAAGGCGTGAGCATAGAGAAAAGCAAAATGCATTTTTCCTGTCAGGTCTTACATTTCATCTGTCATGTAAAGAAATATGGCATGACGATACATCTATCGCATTTACGAAAAGTGAGTATGGAATTTGCGAATATTTAGCTTTGAATCATGGACAAGTATTTTCAAGAGAAAAGATTTACGAAAATGTTTTTGGTTATGAGGGAGAAAGTGATAACCAAGTAATTGTGGAACATATTAAAAATATCCGTCAAAAATTATGTAAGCATAACATGAATCCAATAGAAACAGTATGGGGAATTGGTTATAAATGGAGAAAGTGAAAAAGCAAGTCAATCTTAGTAAGATTTTAATACAGTATATTTTTGCATTTTCAATAGGGACGATTGCATTAGTTACTTTTTTTATGATTCTATTCCAAGTTGGAGTTAACGCAGAGGTAATCTTGCCAGCAAATTATTATGAAAAGCAGATTGAGTCGCAAAGAGATGCTATAGTTAAAGCGGAGCAGGACGATGATCAAATTTTAAAGCAATATAAATATGTTGTGTATGATTTTTCTGGAAACGTTATTCAAGGGAGTATTAATAAAGATTATGCGGGACAAATATGGAATAACATACATAAGGATGAAAAAGGTGATAGTAAGTACTACTATGCAGTTATAGAACGTGATAAAGATATTTGTGTCATTCTATATACGTTACATGCTACTTTTAAAAATCCTTTTTTGAAGAAGTATTTACCAAGTCCGGAAGTTTGTGAAATTGTTCTTTTTATTCTATTATTTGTTGCCGAAGTGATATTTCTATCTCGCTCTTTTGGTAAAACATTGTCAAAGGAAATGCTGATTTTGAGAAATGTAACAGATAAAATTCAAAAGGAAGATTTAGATTTTCAAGTGGAACAATCTAAAATAAAAGAAGTGAATGAAGTATTAACTTCTTTAGTAAAAATGAAAGATGAATTAAATCATTCGTTACGTACACAGTGGAATATGGAAACAAATAGAAGAGAGCAGATTGCTGCTTTGGCACATGACATTAAAACGCCATTAACGATATTGAGAGGGAATGCAGAGCTATTAAATGAATCAATGCTAGATTCAAATCAGAAGAAATGTAATGAGCATATTTTGAAAAGTATTGATGAGATGGAAATATATATGAAATCTTTGCTCGATATTACGAAATGTGAGGAAGGCGCTTCACTTCAATTCAAGCAAACAGATCTCCGCGACTTTATTCGTAATATTATAGAAGAAAGTGCAATTTGTGTTTTAGGCAAACAGTTAAATCTAATTGAAAATGTTCAGGACATACCAAATTTTATTCCTATTGACGAGACCGCTTTGAAAAGAGCAATTATGAATATAATGATGAATGCAATTGAATATTCTCCAACAAAGGGTGACTTGATGTTCTCAGTGGAAATGATTAGTGAAAAACTGCAATTTATTGTAGAGGACTCGGGAAGAGGGTTTACAGAAGAGGAAATGCATTCAGCTACAGAGCAGTTTTATAGAGGAGATAAAAGTAGAAACTCCAAAGATCATCATGGAATGGGGTTATACATTGCTAAAAGCTTTGCAAAGCAACACGGTGGAAACCTTTACTTAAGTAATTCGGAAAAGCTGCACGGTGCAAAAGTTGTTTTGGAAATATCAGCGTAGTAGAGAGGGTACAGATTATAACAAGTCGCTCCTTTTTAATATAATTCTTTTGCAACTACATTTTAAAAATTCATTTATAAACTAGAGATAACCTCAACCTATTTGTACTTTATATGTGCCTTCTCAATTTTTTTGTAAGGAAAGAGGTTTTCAATTTACAGATTTATCAGAATTATGTAAAGTGTAGATAAAACCATAAAACGGGGTGTTCTTTATGTGTACTAGTTTGACATTACAGACAAAAAACGGTCAGCATCTTTTTGCAAGAACGATGGACTTCACATTAGATATGAATCAAGAAGTAATAATCATTCCTCGACATTACCAGTGGAATAATATAACTGGTGAAATTATTAATACGAAACATGCTACGGTCGGAATGGGGATTAATCATCACGGAAGGGTCATTATGGCGGACGGAGTAAATGAAGCTGGTATGACATGTGCAACACTCTATTTTCCAGGATTCGCTGCTTATAGTCAAAGCATAGATGACAACAAAACGAATTTGGCTCCATTTGATTTTGTGACTTGGAGTCTCACGCAATTCAATTCTGTCAAAGAGTTAAAGAAATCTGTAGATAGCCTTACCTTTTTGGATATACCATTACCGGATTTAGGACTTACGCCACCACTACATTGGATTTTAGCGGATAAATGGGGAGATTGTATTGTACTGGAGCCGACAAATGAAGGATTAAAAATGTATGATAACCCACTAGGAGTGATGACGAATAGTCCGGAGTTTAATTGGCATTTGCAAAATTTAAGACAATATATAGGCCTTAAATCGCAGCCATTCGCGCCAACTGAGTGGAGTAACTTATCATTAAGTGCTTTTGGTCAGGGCTCAGGCTCAATGGGACTTCCAGGGGATTTCACCCCGCCATCAAGGTTTGTGCGAGCAGCATATGGCAAACAAAACATTCAAGGTATAGATAGTGAAGAAGAGGGAGTATCGGCCCTATTTCATATTTTATCAAATTGCGAGGTTCCTAAAGGCGGAGTAATAACAGAAGAAGGTGCATTAGATAATACCATATATACAAGCGTAATGTGTATGGAGTCCGGAACATATTATTATCATACCTACGATTGTAGACAAATTATAGCCATTCATTTATTTCATGAAAATTTAGATACAAATGAGATTAAAGCCTATCCGTTCCAACGGAAACAAAAAATATTTTATGAAAATTAGGTAGCTTTGAAACAATGTTTGGTAAATATAATAGAGCAATAATGCCTATATAATTCTTGGGTACTTCTTTAACTTTGTGATTCACCATAGATCTACTCCTTTCTTCAATGACTCCAACAAGTAAAACTTTGCTGGTAGAAGCATTGGCTAAGGTGCAGTGATGGTGGACTTTATTGCCTAATGTATTTGAATAGTATTATCCTGAATATCTCTAAAAACGCTAAGAAACTTATTTCTTCTAGAAGGCCCATTAAAGTGCTATTAGGTAAAATGAACATGGACGTACTCCATTTATAAATAGTAAAGAACAAAAAAGGTGTGGAAAATATCCATACCTTTTTTGTTTTTCTATTATCTATGTATAAAAAAGCGCTGTATATCAGCACTTTTTAAAAGTACATGAGCTGTATAAAAAGTATAAATTACTTAAAACGTAACTATGCAGCGTCAAAATGAAGAACTATACGCTTATTTATTTTTATTATTATTAATTTTTTCCGTATATAACACTTGTTCTTTATAGTGTTTTTTAATTGGGAAAGTATGTGTACCAGAGCCGTTTTTGAAAGTTTTATTGATGGGGTTTTTTAGCGGGATTGTTGTAGTTTCAGTAAATTCATATGGGTAATTTATTTTAGATTTATCTTCAAACATGAAAATGCCTCCTTTTAGGATTTCCTGAATTCTTTACTATAACATGATATGCATATAGATTTTTTTTGGACTAGTTATTTATATAGGTTAATGGAATTAAATTACGTAACTACTGAAATATTTCAAAGGAAAACAATGTGAGAAATATATGATAATGCTTCTTTTATTTATTAGGGAAGGAAATATTGCATATATATTCGTTATAAATTGTTTTTATAATATGGTTTATATAGATTTTTCCTGATAATATAATGCGGGAGATTATAGTCTTATTAGGTTATTAGGAACATTTAATGCTGTTTCACAACTGAAAGGAAAATGAAAAAAAACTGAAACTTTTCTCATAAAAATTCAATCTAACTTAAAAAATGAAAGGAAAATGAAATTTTCCAAAAGATATTCTTTGTTAAGATAAAAAGCATACATACAAAAAGTATTGACATATCTTAAAAATGTATTTTCAAGATATAGTGGGGGAAAAGATGAGAGTAGAAAAACAATTAATAAAAAAGATGTATTATGAAACATTCCTAATGGAGAATGAAACAAAACCACCTATTGACGTACTTGGAGAAGCTTATGTAAACGAAGAAAGAAATGAGATTTCTGATGGATCTTACATTCGTTTTGCACAAGGTGAATTTTATTATCGCCATCAAGATTTTGAAGCAGCTATTTTTAAATGGGAGAAGGTTAGTAATGAATTAGCACCATGGGCACAAAAAAATATTGCCGATGCTTATTTCGAGCTTAATCAATTACCAGTTGCTGAAAATGTTTATACTTCCATTACTACTGATAATATAATATTGATGACGGAGATTAGATTACAATTACTTTCTCTTTACATAGAGCAAAATAATTTTGACTCTGCTTTCGCTGTTATTAAAGAAGCAGTTTCTTTAAATCCGGATTATCCAAATGTTACAAAAATTGCACGTTCCTTTTATGAGGAGCAGCAAGATTTTGATAGTGCAGTAGAGCTTGCTGTCAATGAGTTAATTCGAACAGAATCTTATCCGTGGTTTGAGGTTTTAAAAGGATATATCGATAAAAGATTTACTAAACATATTTCACCAGATTATTTTTATGAAGTATTAGTTACGTTAAATAATGTAGATCAAGTACAATTTACGCAAATGGTTTCATCACTTTGGAATAGTTATAAAAACGAACAAAATTACTTATCATGGCTTAACACAATAAATGAATTTTTCTTACATATTGAAATACATTCGTCCGATATATGGGACAAAATTTCTTCTCTTTACGAAGGAACGTACTTTGAATTAATTCAAGGTCAATATAAGCTTAAACAATTACACGACATCATTCCAAACTTGTTAACAAATTGGTTAAAGGTAGTCAATCCATCTTATGCTGTATTTCCATCTGCAGCTGTGTTGGCATGGGATGAGATTTTCCCTTCTAAAATAGATGCAGCAAATATAAAACATGCTGAAAACCTGTTGTTATATTCTATTAATCATGTGAACGGCTTAGAGTATAGTTTGCATCTTTTTGAATCTATTACAGAGTGGGCACAAAAGCATAATATAGAAATGGGTCACCGATTTAGATGGTTAGTTGGCGAGCTCGCAGATTTAAGCACAAATCGCATTTTAGTAACGGGAACTTCAGGAAACGGAAAAACTACATTTATTAACTCTATATTAGGAGAAAATATATTAGAAAAATCAATTTCAAATGTAGTAGTTTTAAAAAATGATGAGCATACAGAAATTAACGCCATAACAGACTCTACAATTACAACAACGGAAGATGTCTCTGATTACTATAATATGATGTCTCAGCACCATCAAACATATAGAGATAGAGCGTGTGTTGAATTTAAATTACCATGCAGATTTTTAAGTGAAAATAAACTTACATTTGTAGTTACACCTGGCTTTAATAGAAATAACGATACTAGGGATGAGATATTCGAATATTTAAATTCTGTAGACGAATTACTATTCGTATTAAATGCGGATTCACCTTTTACTGACAAAGAACGTGATATTCTATTAAGCATTCAAGAACATACACCAAATTTACAAATTCATTTCTTATTAAATAAAATCGATAACATATACAGTGATGCAGAAGTGAAAAGAGTATTACATGATACGCAAGCGAGAATAAACACATATTTCCCGCATGCGAGAATTTTCCCTTACTCTTCGCTATATACAAGTAGTCAACAATTAAATGATTTAACTGAGTTTATTCATTTTAACTGTAATCATAAAAATATCGATGCAGAACGTACGGAAAAGCTATTGTTTTTCATTCGAAAAACAATTACATATCTTTTGGATAAACGCGTTGAGAAAGAAAATAATCTAGTGGATGCGATTAATTGGAACGAAGATATGCTAGTGAAACTAAATGGTAGTATTAATAATCTTACTGCTTTTGAGAAGGAAAAAATTCATTTCATTACAAAATCATATCGTACAATGAAAACTGAAATTATGAATGACCTTACTGAAAATATTCCGAAGATATTACAGAGTTGTTCGGATTTAATTAGTGAAGAAAGCGATTTCGGGCACATTGATACGGAACTAAATAAAGCGATGAATGAAAGAGTACATAAATATTTAGAGCAAACTGTATTACCTAATTTTGCTCTTTCTATGCAAAATTGGATTGCGATTTCTAATAATGAGCTCCTTCAAAGTCAATCGTACTTAGAAGAACTTAGTGAAGGGCTTAATTCTTTATTTGGAGAAAATCGAATACAGTTAGAATGTGATTTTAAAGTGCTTGATGACTGGCGCAGAGATACTGACAGAATGACGACTAGAATACAAATGGATGAAGTAAATATTTTACGTCGCTTTACGCCAGCGCAATTTTTACTGAAAAGTGCCGGTAAATTATTTGGAGTTCTTCCTAAAAACAAAGGTATGCTATATAACAAATACAAACAGTATGTAGAAAATGAAGATTATACCGAGGTAACGGCTTCTATTATGAAGAAATTTTTCTTGCAATTTGAGCTATTTGAAAACACGCAAGAGCGGGATATTAACATATTCTTTAGAAATCCATTTAACTCCTTGAAACAAGCTGTAGAAAACACTCATTTAGAAATACAAGAAAAACAAGAGATGTTACATAAGATGAAATCACAACCTGAAGTTTATCAAGATTCTATCATGCTCTTTGAATTGAGATTACGTCAATGTGAAGTAATTTTAAATATAGGTGATGATCATACCTATACAGATGTAACTTTAGAAACAAGCGTAGAATAAAAGTAAAATATACGAGGTTTTTATATGACATTGCATCATATGTTATAAGAGAGTGAAAGGGAGCAACTGTAATAAGTTGCTCCCTTTTCGTATTTAGATTATTTTTCAGTCTCTTTAATTTTAGTTTGTACTTTGCCAGTTTTAATTTTATTACTTTCTGAGAAACGTAATAAATCGCCTTCAATAATTTTGTCGGACATTCGTAATTCATTTTGTGCACGGTTAATGAGTGCTTGTGCTTCTTTTTTTGGTAAATCTACAATTTCACCTGTTATGCGGTCATAGAAAGTATTGTTTGTGTATGCATACTTGTCTGTAATAAAGCTACCATCACGTAAAACGACAAAACCGGCATATTCATCTGAAAACATATCATGACCAAAACGGATATCGTTCGTAGTATCAATCCCTAATAAATTTAGAATAGTAGGTTTCATATCGATTTGTCCCGTAGGCTTTGAAATCGTTTGACCTTCTGTTTGGCCAGGTACATGAATATATAAAGGTGTGCGTTGTAAATTTAAAGTATCAAATTCTGTTATTTGATCTTTTTCTAAAAACTGTGCCATTGCACGATTATGTTTTTCAGAAATACCATAATGATCACCATACAACACAATAATAGAATCATCATACATTCCTTCGGCTTTTAAACGCTCAATAAACTTTTTAATTGATTCGTCTAAGTAACGTGCTGTTACGATATAACGATCAAATACGCCATTACCAGAGTTATATGGTTCAATGAATTTTGTATCTTCATCATACGTAAATGGATAATGGTTCGTTAACGTAAGGAAACGAGCGTAAAATGGTTGATCAACAGTTTTTAATATATCTACTGATTGATCGAAGTATTCGATATCTTTTAATCCCCAATTTAAATTTGTTTCGGGTGTAATTTTGTAATCAAGTTCGTTATAGTAACGATCATAACCAAGAGCGGAGTACATAATATTACGATTCCAAAATGTTGCGTTATTCGCATGGAATACAGAAGTGAAATAACCTTGCTGACGTAAAATTTCTGGAGTCGCAGTATAATCATTGTTACCGTGTGTGAAAAATACAGCTCCTCGATTTAATGGATACAATGACGTATCGATTAGAAATTCAGAATCGGATGTTTTTCCTTGCCCAGTTTGGTGGAAAAAGTTATCGAAGTAATAGCTTTCATTTATGAATTCATTCAAGAATGGTGTAACTTCTTGACCGTTAACTGATGCGCCTATTAAAAAGGTTTGTAGAGATTCAAGAGTGACAACAATTACGTTTTTTCCTTTTGCTGCACCAAACATGTTAGGGTTTGGCTCACTTTGGTTTGCCTTTACGTAGTTTTCAGTTTCTTGTAATTTACTACTATCAGCAAGTGCTTTTTGTGATCCTGCTTTTACTTGTAGTGTTAAATCATATACTTGATGAGTGTATAGTCCCAAATTTTTAACAAGCATGACTCGGTCGAATGATCTCGTTAATAGTTCAGGGCGTTCTTTTTCTGCAAGGTGTAGATTCGCAAAAAATACACCAAACGTTAAGAGAAAATATAACAAGCGTGCCGGATGAGTTACACGTCCTGTTTGGAAGACTAGTGCCTTCTTCTTTAACAAAATAAAGAAGAAAATAATGTCTACGAAAGCGAGTATAATTTTATAGTTCAATATTTCTATAATACTGCCGCCTAATTGGCCAAAGTTTGATGTTTGTCCAAGTACTGGTAACGTAACGAAATCACTATAAAAATCATAGAACATTACATTCCCAACAAGTATGATTGTTAATAAGAGATTAATACATAGCGCTATATAATTTCGCTTTTCACCGGTTGCAAATAATGCTAATCCGACAAAAGCTAATGATGCAGCGAGAGGGCTAATAAACAAAATAAGCTCTTGCGTTGAAGACTCAATTTTTAAATCAAAACTGAATCTTGTAATAAGATATGTTTTTAACCATACTGCTAAAGCAATTATTAAAACAAAGCTTATATTTTGCATTTGTAAATTGATTTTATTTTTCATTTTTACACCTTCTTTATACAATTTATTTAACTTGTGTTATATATTATATTTTCATAACTATTAGAGTGTAATGTACCATTTAATGGTTTCTAAAGGTAACAATATGAAGTATTCATATACGTACAATGAGGAATTTTAAAGCGCAAATCTATTTTGGGAAACAGAACAGAAAAAGTCATAGTTGTAGTAAAAAATACTTATAGACATCCTAACATATTAAACACTATGATGATGTTACAAAATACCGAACAAATGAAAGTGGAAATGAATAGAGGCTTTTAAAACTGTTGACATTCAATTTTTTAGAATTGAATGTCGATAGTTTTACCATACATAGTTATGTTAAAAATGTATCTCGTAAAATCCCGATTTTTGGCGGGATAATCATTAGCGAGGGAAGGACAAGGTACATAAATAAAGCGTTATGGAAGTTAAAATATTTGATTGATATCTTAATGAAAGAAATTAAATATGAGATAAATATTTTCCAACATACAACCCACTTGCAGCAGCTTGAGATAATGAATGAGTGACGCCTGAACAATCTCCAACTAAAAATAGTCCATGCACACTTGTTTCAAAATGGTTATTGATTTTTATCGTAGGAGCATAGAACTTTCCGTCAATTCCATATAACAAAGTATCTTTATCGATCGGTTCTTTGATAAATCGTTCTAAGCGTAATAAAAACTCTTTTAGTCCTTCAATATATAATGGGGGAATTTCTGTATTCAAATCTCCATAATCTCCTTGTAGTGTAGGTTGTATACGGTTATGTTTCATGTCGTTCTTTATTGTAGGTTGTTTATTTAGTAAGTCCTCTAAGCGCTGTATAACAATCCGATCTCGTCCTTGGTTAATGTTTTTTATAATTGAACTTGCGTATACATTTGCTTCTTTGAGAGTTGAAAAATAGCGCGGGATAAATAAAGTGAAATTTAAGTTAGGTGTGCCAGTTCCTTCCTCTCGAAAATTTTGACCGTCAGGCATAACTAAACCTTCTTCGTACTTTCTAATGATGCGTCCTTTTGGATTCATACAGTACGTAGTTGCGGTGAAGTGTTCATGCTCATAAGAAAGTTTTGTCTCAAATGTATCTTTTAATATAGAACGTAATTGGTGTTCTTTCATCTCTACTCTAATCCCTAAATCTACACGAGTTTGCTCCTGAGAAATTTTAAGAGAAGTGCACATTTCTTTTAACCAATCCGCTCCGGAACGCCCAGTTGCAAACACTAGTTGCTTAGATTCAACTATTCCTTCATTTGTCTCTATTGTAAAATGATCTTTCTGTTTCATAATATGTTGTACATCTATATGAAATTGAATATTTATTTTTGTAAGTAAAAATTCATAGAGCTGCTGAAAAATGTCACTTGAAAGGGTAGTACCAAGATGCCTTACTTCTGTTGTTAGCATTTGTAAACCACACGTTTCAGCTCTCTTATTGAGATTTGGATTTTCTGTAGAGTATTTTGAAACAGAACTTCCTCCGAACTGACATAGAATTTCATCTACTTCAGCCATGAGTTGAATAAAGCTTTCTTTACCGACTTTTTGCTCAAGTTCTCCGCCAAATCCGTTTGTATAATTAAATTTCCCTTCAGATTTTCCTAAACCACCAAACCCGAAATATTTATCACATGTAGTACAAGTACACACTTTTCCTTCGTCTAAAGGACAATGGCGATCTTCTAGCGCTTTACCTTTATCAAGAATTAAAACCTTTTTGTTACTTTTAGCTAGTGAATAAGCCATAAAAATGCTACTTACTCCAGCACCGATAATTGTAACATCATACATATTTTTTCACCTACTAACGAATAATTTGTTTTTATTTTTCTAGTGTATAACAATTTTATGAAGTTAAGAAATAGCTTTTATTAATAAAGAGGGAGTTTTTGAACTGGATGCTTTTTTAATTTCTCCGAGTGGTGGGGTAAATACAAATGTTTTTATTTGAAAGAAGAAATAGTTTTAAATGATCACTATGTCATATGATTAATAAAATCTAACATATAAAAAACAGACCTTCCAAGTGAAGAGGTCTGTTAATGATTTTAAATGTTATTTAGCAAACACATGGTTACCAATTACTGCTACTGTTTGACGTGTCGTAATCCATTTGTCTGTTGATGTTTTCGGATTGTAGAAATAAAGCCAATCAGAATGTATTCCATTTGTGGAGATAGCTTCTTCTACTGCCATTTTTGCTTCTGGGCTTGCAGGATGATTGATTCTTCCATCTGTAACAGGAGTAAAGGCATATCCGTATTTAATAGGTTCATAAATAACGCCTGTTATTGTATTTGGAAAACCTTTTGCATTTACACGATTTAGTATAACTTTTGCTACAGCCACTTTTCCTTTATAGGATTCGCCACCTGCTTCAGCGGTAACTAAGCGTGCCATTAAGTCTTTTTCTTTTTCTGAAATGCTTGAGTTAATTTTTAGATGTTGCCCTGTATAAAGCTTGTTTCCGACTGTATTGTTAATTTGTTTTATAGATTGAACGGTAACATTGTAACGCTTTGCTATCGTTTCTAATGAATCTCCCTGTTGTACTTGATAAATAATTTGTCCAGATATGTTCGCAGGTTTGGCGTTTTGACGAACGGTGATTTCATTTGAGTTCGTAGACCCTGGAATATGTAACTGTTCACCAATAAAAGCTTGATCGTTTCCTTTATTATTAGCCTGTTTAATGGATTGTATTGAAACTCCGTATTGTTTACTAATGCCCCAAAGTGTATCATTCTTTTTTACTGTATGAATGGTAGATGCTTCAGCTATGCCTTGATTACATACGAATGTAATTGCCGCTGCAGATAAAGGGAGTATATGTTTTATTTTTAATAATTTCATTGTAAATCCTCCTAGAAAAAATTAAGGTGAAACTGTTAAGTAATGTAGTTCAGAATATCTATGTATAATATTTTAATATAAGTATATTAGCACGTATAAAATAAATAATCATCATAAGTTTTTTATTTATGCAGTGTAGAGTCCAAATATGAAATATTGCATATGAAAATACATTGAAGTTCATATTGCTGATTACTATAATCTATTTAGTAGAAAGGTAACTTTATATGTTATAGAAGTTAAATCATTATAGATTGATATAATGATTTTTAAGTTGGAGGAGTGATGTAATGAATATCTTTAAAAGAATATCTGTTTCAGCTGTAATCATTTCAACATTTTTAGGAATAGGGGACACTGTCAATATTGTAAATGCTGATTCTATAGAACAGCAGAGTAAATTAGGGATAGAACAAGAAACAGATAAACAAATCATTGTAAAATTCAATGCGGATTTGAAATTACCATATGAAGATGGTATTGAAAAACAGATACAAGCTCAAGCAAGTGATAAAGTACTAGAAGATCTTTTGGTAGAATATCCAGATGTAACATTCACTCGTTTATTCACATCTGTAAGTCCAGAAGAAATACAAGACCTTGAAGTGAAAGCACCCAATAATGTATCTACAAGTTTATTAAACTACTATATTCTTCAAACTCAAAATGGTGGGCAGAAAGAAGAACTAGTAGATAAGTTAAAGGCATCTTCTTTAATAGAAGATGTGTATATGAAAAAACAAGAAAAAATAACGCCACCGGAAGTACAACCATTAAGTGTATCTTTTAATCCTAATAACAATCCTAGATATAAAAAACAAGGTTACCTTGAAGCAGCACCATACGGTATTAATGCGCCTTTCGCCTGGGGAGTTCAAGGCGGTAATGGAAATGGTATAACTTTTGTTGATATGGAATATGGATGGTTATTAAATCATGAGGATTTAGTACATCAAAATATTGAATTAATGTCTGGAAGAAATATAGATCAGCATGTTGGACATGGGACGTCTGTACTAGGAATTGTATCCTCCGAAGATAATGAAGTGGGGAATATTGGGATTGCGCCAAAAGCGAAAGCGAAAGTGATTTCTCAAATAAGAGATAACGGACAGTATAATACAGCTGATGCAATATTAAGTGCTGTAAATCATTTAGAAGCTGGGGATGTTTTATTATTAGAGGCACAAGCTTCCTTTGATGGATATGGTGATAAATATTTACCTGTTGAAGTACAACCAGATATCTTTGATGCAATTCGTGCTGGTACAGATAAAGGTGTTGTAATTATAGAGGCTGGAGCAAATGGCTGGAATGATTTAGATCAATTTAAAGATAGAAATGGTAAACAAGTTTTAAATCGTAATAGTAAAGATTTTAAAGATTCAGGTGCAATTATGGTAGGAGCGGGCTCTTCAACATTCCCTCATGAGCGTATGTGGTTTTCAAATTATGGAAGTCGGATTGATGTGTACGGGTGGGGAGAAAATGTAGATACAACTAAAGCCGAGCAAAGTAGAAGTGCTGTAAATCTTTATACTACAAGCTTTAGTGGAACATCTAGTGCTTCGCCAATTATTGCTGGGGCAGCGACTTTAGTACAAAGCATTGCTAAAAAAAATTCAGGACAACCGTATAGACCGAGTGAATTAAGAACGATATTAAGTAACCATAACACTGGAACGAAATCTAAAAATCCATATGCAGATAAAATTGGTGTTTTACCAGATTTGAAGTCTATACTAGTAAACTTAGGGTATGAACAAAGAGAGCCGAACGGTGGGAATGAGTTACAAGTAACAGAAAATGAACCAAATAATGAACCTAGACAGGCAAATAAAGTTAACTTTCATACACCAATGAAAGGAACACTACATAATCGGGATAAGGTAGATGTATTTACTTTCCAAATTGACTCACCAGAGAATATTAATATTTCTCTACTAAATGAACAAAACATTGGAATGACATGGGTACTTCATCATGAATCAGATTTAAACAACTATGTAGCATATGGTGAAAATGAAGGGAATGTAGTTAAGGGAACTTATAATGCAAAGCCAGGTAAATATTATTTATATGTTTATAAGTATGAGAATAAAGATGGTTCATATATATTGAATATAAAATAAACGAAAGGAACTTCAGATGAAGTTCCTTTAAATTTTTCTAATTCAGTATATGTGAATGATTTTTTAACTTTACTTCTATGCAATATTTCATATTGATGAAATATTATTTATTTTTTACTCACCAGATTATATTATATTCAATAAGTTTGATGTAAAACAGAAAAAGGAGGAATAATAATGAGCAATAAGAAGTTTATTTTGAAATTATTCATATGTAGTATGATATTTATCACATCTGTATTTGCTTTACATGATAAGCAAGTCGTTGCAGCTAGTTCTGTTATTGAACTTGAAAATTGGTCAAAATGGATGCAACCTATACCTGATAACATCCCGTTAGCACGAATTTCAATTCCAGGAACACATGATAGTGGTACGTTCAAATTACAAAATCCAATAAAGCAAGTATGGGGAATGACGCAAGAGTATGATTTTCGTTATCAAATGGATCATGGAGCTCGCATTTTTGATATAAGAGGCCGTTTAACAGATGATAATACGATAGTTCTTCATCATGGGCCATTATTTCTTTATGTAACACTGCATGAATTCATAAACGAAGCGAAACAATTTTTAAAAGATAACCCAAGTGAAACAATTATTATGTCTTTAAAAAAAGAGTATGAGGATATGAAAGGGGCAGAAGGTTCATTTAGTAATACGTTTGAAAAAAATTATTTTGTTGATCCTATCTTTTTAAAAACAGAAGGAAATATAAAACTTGGAGATGCTCGAGGGAAAATTGTACTACTAAAAAGATATAGTGGTAGTAATGAATCTGGAGGGTATAATAATTTTTATTGGCCAGATAATGAGACGTTTACGACAACTGTAAATCAAAATATAAATGTAACAGTACAAGATAAATATAAAGTGAGTTATGATGAGAAAGTAAAATCTATTAAAGAGACGATAAATGAAACGATTAACAATAGTGAGGATTTAAATCATCTATATATTAATTTTACAAGCTTGTCTTCTGGTGGTACAGCATGGAATAGTCCATATTATTATGCCTCTTATATAAATCCCGAAATTGCGGCATATATTAAACAAGAGGATCCCAAAAGAGTTGGTTGGGTGATCCAAGATTATGTTAGTGATAAGTGGTCACCGATTCTCTATCAAGAAGTTATAAGAACTAATAAGTCACTTTAAGTTTCACCATAATTTCATAGAAACAATGTAACGCTATTAAAAGTCTTGTGGAATTCCCATAAGACTTTTTAGTATTTAATATTATGAGAATCAAAGTTCTTTGAATAGGTTTATATAGTTAATATAATAATTTAATACGGTTATAAAATCGACACGAAAAAAATTGTCGATAAATGTCGATTAATATTGTAATATAAAACATATAAGTGTAATATACAGATGAGGTGGATTTATTGTCTTTTATTAAAAATAGTAAAATTGGAACGAAATTAAATGTGTTAGTCATTATATCGAGTTTGGCGTGCATCATGTTATCTTCTCTGGGGTTTCTAGGGCTTCAAAAAGGTGAAAATACATCTTCTAGTATGTATGACGAAAGGCTATTACCAATTGAATGGATAGGAACTGTAGAATCAAATTTTTACCATGTGAATATGAATTTTATGGAGATTATGATATCGAAAGATGAAAAAAGAATGAAAGAACTAATAACAGAAATGGATAAGACTAGGAAAGAAAATGATGAGTTATTAAAACAATTTGAAACTAGAATTAGTTCTCATAAAGAAAAGGGCTTGTATAATGCATTTCAAAGTCAATTCAAAGATTTAAGAATACAAATGAAGAAAGCACAGGACTTGGGACTGACTAATAATGAAGAAGCGTATAGCTATTATTTAAAAGAAATTGAGCCTAATATGGGAAAAACAATTCAGTCTATCCGTGAACTTATTTTATATAATAATACCGCGGCTGAACAACTACAAAAAGAGAATATCAATAGTGTGAAAAATACGATAATAACATTTGTAATTATTTCATTTGTTGGAATCATAATAATTATTTTTATTGGTTTTATAATAAAAAATGTTATAAAAAAACCAATTGTATTATTACAAAAAGATATGGAACGAGTATCTGCTGGAGATTTAACAATTCGAACTTCTTATAAATCCGAGAACGAATTAGGCCATATTGTACAATCCTTTAATAGTATGTTAGATAACTTGCAACAATTAGTCGGTCAGGTGAAGGTTACAGCGAAAGAAGTGATTATTTCAACTGAAAATATGTTACAAGAGACAAAAACGGCAGCACATATATCAAACGAGGTTGTTCGAACTACTTCTGAAATAAATAAAGAAATAGAGGGACAAGTGACTAGTATTCAAGAAAGTTCAACTTCGATGGAAGAAATTGCAACTGGAGTTCAAACAGTAGCTGAATCTTCAGCGATGGTTGCTGAAGTTGCTGTTACAACAATAGACCAAGCAAATTCTGGTAGTGAAGTTATAAAACAATCTATTCGTCAAATGAATAGTGTGAATGAAGTTGTTGAAGAAACTTCTAAGGTCATTGATAGACTTGTTACGCGGACACAACAAATTGAAGAAGCGCTAGATGTTATTACTAATATTGCAGAACAAACGAATTTACTGGCCTTAAACGCTGCAATTGAGGCAGCACGCGCCGGAGAAAATGGAAAAGGATTTGCAGTAGTTGCAGCTGAAGTAAGAGGTCTGGCTGAGAAATCTAAAACATCTGTAAATGATATAAATAATTTAATACGTTTTATACATCAAGATACACAGGATACAGTTCATGTAATGAAAAAAGGTCAACAACAGGCTAGTGGTGGTAAAGAAGCGGCACATAAGGCAGAACTCGCTTTTTCATCTATTATGCAAGATATTAATAGAATAACGTCCCAAATTCAAGAAGTGTCTGCTGCCACAGAAGAAATGTCTGCTGGGACAGAAGAAGTGAATGCCTCTTTATCAATAGTTTCTGAAACTGCAACACAAGTCGCACAAGAAACGAATCGAACGGTACAATCAATTCAAGCACAAGCCACATTGATTCAAGAAATAACGACGAAATCTAATGAAATGAAAAAGAAAGTCGAAAATTTAGAAATGCTCATTTCACAATTCATTATTGAAGAATAAGTTTGTTAACATTTATCAGTAGTATAAACTTTAAGATACTCAATATAGTGCTGCGTTGCACAATTTGAAAAAGGACCTTCATAGGTTCTTTTTTTGTAAATGGTGTGAATGCTATGTTTAATTATAGTGAAAAACAGAAACTTATTATATAATAATTATTTAAATTTGTACCTACAAACTTTATATGTAATAATGAATTTGATTTATTCTAATGAAATGGAGGTATATACTATGAAGTTTCCACATGATTTTTTATTCGGAGCTGCTTCAGCTTCTTATCAAGTAGAAGGTGCATGGAATGAGGATGGAAAAGGTGTTACGAATTGGGATGAGTTTTCAAAAATTCCTGGCAAAACATACAATGGAACAAATGGTGATGTAGCGGTTGATCATTATCATCGATATAAGGAAGATGTTCGTTTAATGGCTGAGATGGGATTGGAATCATATCGTTTTTCGATTTCTTGGGCGAGAATATTGCCGACTGGAGATGGAGAGGTAAATGAAAAAGGCATTAAATTTTATAACAATTTAATTGATGAATGTTTAAAGTACGGGATTGTACCGTTTGTCACTTTATATCATTGGGATCTACCATTACCGTTAGAAAAGGATGGTGGGTGGACGAATAAACGAACAGCAGATGCTTTTGTAAAGTATGCCGAAATTTGCTTTAAGGCATTTGGTGATAGAGTGAAACATTGGATTACTTTTAATGAAACCGTAATGTTTTGTGGATTAGGCTATTTAAAAGGTGCACATCCACCAGGAATACAAAATGATGTTCCAAAGTATTTTCAAGCGACTCATTATGTATTTTATGCGCATGCGAAAACAGTTGCGGTGTACAAGCAGCTGAAACAATATGGGGAGATTGGGATTACACATGTTTTCTTACCTGCTTATAGTGTGGATGATGAAAAAGAAAATATACTAGCAGCAAATCATGCGAATGAATATGAAACGTATTGGTATTATGATCCAGTTTTAAAAGGTGAGTACCCACCTTATGTTGTTCAACAATTAAAGGAAAAAGGGTGGACTCCTAATTGGACGGTTGAAGAATTAGAAATCATTAAACAAAATGCCGAAAAGAATGATTTTATTGGCTTGAATTATTATCAACCAATACGAGTAGAAAGATACGATATGGATATAAAGAGCGATGAGCATTCTCGAGAAAACTCAACACTTGCTCCAGGTAATCCTTCTTTTGATGGTTTTTATCGAACAGTAAAAATGGATGATAAAACATATACAAAATGGGGATGGGAAATATCTCCCGAAGGTTTCTTAGATGGATTGCATATGTTGAAAGAGCGTTACGGTGACATAAAGATGTATGTAACGGAAAATGGACTTGGTGATGAAGATCCAATCATTGAAGGAGAAGTTGTAGATGTTCCGAGAATTAAATTTATTGAAAAGCATTTAAAAATAATAAAGCGTGCAATTGAAGAGGGAATCAATTTAAAAGGTTATTATGCATGGTCAGTAATTGATTTATTAAGTTGGTTAAATGGATATAAAAAGCAATATGGCTTTATTTTTGTCGATCATAATGATAACTTAAAACGTAAGAAAAAACTTTCGTTTCATTGGTATAAACATGTGATCGAAACGAGAGGAGAAGAGTTATAACAGATAAAAGAGTATTTTAGGAGAAAGTGTATGAGTGCAAAGTATAAACAAATTGCAGATGTGTTAGAGCAAAACATTCGAGATGGGCTTTTTAATGAAACGAAAAAACTACCTACAGAAGAAGCGTTGATGAATCGATTTGAAGTAAGCCGTAATACGATACGTAAAGTAAGTAGCCAGCTTGTAAATAGAGGTTATATTTTTCAAGTGCAAGGTAGTGGTATGTTTTTACGCGAAACTTCTGTAACAGATTACATTAATTTAGGAAGTTTACGTGGATTAACGAAAAATCTCGTTTCGCAAAATATTAAAACGAGAGTGTTAGAGCTTGAAGTAATAGATGCGGATGAAGATATAGCAAAGCGGATGCAATGCGAAGCTGGAACTAGAATATATTTTTTGAAGCGTTTAAGAATTGTAGATGGTAAACCATTCTCTATTGAAGTAAGTTATTTCAAAAAGGATATTATTCCATATTTGAATAAAGAAATAGCATTAAGCTCTGTATACAGTTATTTCATTGAAGATTTACGATTAAATATTGGCTTTGCCGATAAAGTTATTAGTTGTGAAAAAGTAAATAAAGAAAACGCGCAGCTGTTAGAATTAAATGAAGGTGAGCCGGCGCTTCTTATTGAAAATACAGTATGTCTTGTAAACGGGACAATTTTCGAGTTATCTCAATCGATGTTTCATTATGAAAAGACTAAACTTTTAAATCGAATTAATTTCAAATAAAAAAAGAAAATAATTTATCGTGTGAAAAGCAACTGAGTCCAAAGTGATCAGTTGTTTTTTATTTTCAAAGTGGATGAGCAAAAAAACACAAAAGTGGTTGGTCCGTTTTTTGCAAACATACATTATGATAAGAGAAGAAAGGTAGTATGTTATTAATGTTTTAAAGAGGAAGTTCTTTATTAAAATAGATTGTCTTTAGAGAGGTGAAAATACAATGAGTTTTGCAATTTCACTAGTGATTATTATTGTAATTGTATCGCTGTTTGGGACCGTGCTAGTTGCACGAAATGTGGAGGAGAATTACGGCAAGTCTACAAAGAGAAATGTGAAAAACTTATCAACTATTTATATTCTCCTTCTTTTCGTACTACTTGTTGGGGTAACGTGGTATGCGGTAGTGATTTAATAGTTTTGAAAGAAAAAGGTTAATATTGTGTATGATGGAGGAGTATGATTTTGATAAAAAATGAACGCCACGTTTTAATTGTATTTCCGCATCCAGATGATGAGTCATATTGCGTGGCAGGTACAATTTTAGCTTATGCGCAGCGAAATGTTCCTCTTACTTATGTTTGCTTAACGTTAGGGGAAATGGGGAGGACGATGGGAAATCCTCCTTTTGCAACACGTGAATCATTATATGTTATAAGAGAGAAGGAACTAAAGAGGGCTACAAATATTTTAGGGATTAAAGATGTACGTATGATGGGATATCGTGATAAAATCCTGGAATTTGAAACTCCCGGAGAGTTAAGATGTGTAATACAAAAATGTGTAGAAGAATTGAATCCTTCGTTAGTCATTTCTTTTTATCCGGGATATGCGGTTCATCCAGATCATGATGCAACAGGAGAAGCGGTAGCAGAGGTGTTAGCTAATATTCCGGAATATAAAAGGCCAACATTTTATGCGGTAGCTTTTTCGAAGAATCATGAAGCGGAAATAGGTCCTCCGCATTTTAAAAATGAAGTGAAAGAATATGTTCCCAAAAAGTTAGAGGCATTGCAAGCACATGCATCACAATTTGCGACGAAAGTAACGGAACTAAAAAGAGAGTATGAAGAAGGTGTACCGGAAATAGTAGAGTGGTTAGAAAAGGAACCATTTTGGATATATTCATTCAAAGATAAGAGTAAGTGACGTTATAGCTGAAGGTGATGAATATGTATTTTGAATATAATAATTGGAAAATTTCTTACAATATAGAAGGGTCGGGCCCTGTTATATTGTTAATACACGGTCTTGGTGGGAACGCAAACAATTGGCTATATCAAAGGCAATATTTCAAAGAGAATTGGACGGTGATTTCTCTTGATTTACCGGGGCATGGGAAATCTGAAGGGCTGGAAATCCCTTTTAAAGAATATACAAATGTTTTGTATGAGTTATGCAGTTATTTAAAGCTACAAAAAGTAGTTATGTGTGGTCTTTCAAAAGGAGCTAGAGTCGGTATCGATTTTGCTATTCAATATCCAGGCTTTGTTTCTAGCTTAATTGTTGTAAATGCATTTCCCTATTTGGAGCCTGAAGATCGAAAAGAACGAATTGAAGTATATGATTTACTTAGCTTGCACGATGACGGAAAAACATGGGCGGATACATTATTGAAGGCGATGGGAGTAGCAGATAATGAAGTAATTGTCAGGGGATTTTATCAATCTTTACAGTCAATTAATTCGGTGCATATTCAAAGGTTATTTGCTGAATTAGTGGACTATGATCAAAGACCGTTTCTATCAAATATTTCATGTCCTATTTTAATTATAAGAGGGGAAAATGATGATTTTGTCCCTGAGAAATATGTAAGAGAGTTTGAACGACATTTGAAAAATACAACTTTCATTGAGTTGAAAAGTAGTGGTCACTTACCTTATTTAGAACAGCCGACTAGCTTTAATAGGACTGTAAAAATGTTTTTAAATCATGCGCTTAATTAATACTATTATTACAGTCAATACTGTTAGTAGGAAATCAAGTATATTTCGTTTTGAGAGGGGCAAGAAGGTGGAATGGAAACCAAATCGTGCAGATAAGACGCCTGTATATAAACAAATAGCGGATTATATTGAAAGGGGTATTTCTTCAGGTGAGTTTCCTTCTGACAGCAAGTTACCTTCTGAGCGTACGTTAGCGAAAGAATTACAGGTGAACCGAAGTACGATAGTAGCTGCATATGAAGAATTAAAATCACTGGGAGTAGTAGAACGGCAAAAAGGAAGCGGAACACGGGTAAATACAGACATATGGGGTGTTTCACATAAACGAATACCGAACTGGGGTAGGTACGTTGAGGATGGATCGTTCTTACCTAATGTACCACTCGTTCAACAAATTAGAACGGAAACACAAAAAGATGACTTAATTAATTTAGCGAGTGGTGAATTGTCACCAGAATTAATTCCGAGTGATAGATTCCGAACGATTTTGTCGGAGAAAACATTTATGGGGAACCTCGGTTATGACCATCCACTTGGAAATGAAATGTTGAGAAAAACAATTGCAGCACATGTTCAGCAATATAAACAAATTGAAGCGGATTCGAATTCTATCCTTATTACATCTGGCGCACAACAGGCACTTAATCTTATCGTTCAATGCTTATTAAAACCTGGCGATGCGATTGCAATTGAGGACCCTTCGTATTGTTTCTCATTGCCGATGTTTAAATCCGCTGGCTTAAAAATATTCCATTTACCTGTTGATCAGTATGGAATGAATCCAGATGATTTAATTGATTTGCATAAAAAGCATCGTATTCGTATGGTGTTTTTGAATCCAGATTATCAAAATCCAACGGGAACTGTGCTTTCATTGGCGAGACGTAAAAAAATTTTAGAACTGTCTTCTGAATTTGGGATACCGATTGTAGAAGATGATCCGTATAGTTTAACTTCATTTAATGGAGAAGTGAATCCAACATTAAAATCAATGGATCAAAACGGGAATGTTCTTTATATAAGTTCATTATCAAAAATTGTTGCATCAGGATTACGTATTGGCTGGGTAATTGGCCCTACACGTGTAATAGAACGTTTAGCAGATGCGAAGCAGCAAGTTGATTTTGGCCATAGTGTATTTACGCAGTGGGTGGCAAATCAGTTTTTAGAATCAGCAGATTTTCATGCACATATTGCAATGCTTCGTGAACAATTGAAAGAAAGAAGAGATGTGTTAATTAGAAAGCTCGAAGAAATATTGGGGGACCAGGTTGAATTTTTTGTTCCAGAGGGTGGAATACATTTATGGTGCAAAGTGCAAGGAACGTTTGATGAATATCATTTATTAGGCGAATCTATACGAAATGGTGTAGCGTTTGTCCCAGGAAGTGTTTTAGGTACTAAAAGTGAATATATTCGTTTTACTTTTGGAAGAGTAGATGTCGAACAAATTCAACTGGGAATCACGAGGTTTGCGGAAACATTAAACGAGATTTCATAATAGTGATGCATATTGAAATGAGGGAAAGAAATGAAGTACGTGACGCTTTTACTTCAAGTAGGCGTGCTATATGTATTTAGCTTAGTTGGTACGTGGATTCAGGAAGTATTCCATTTATCAATGCCAGGAAGTTTAATAGGGATGTTAATGCTGTTTTTACTCCTTGCTACTCGTATTTTACCATTAAAGTGGTTTGAGGAAGGTGCGGAAAAGTTAATTATATTTTTACCGTTATTTCTAATTCCTTCGACAACAGGGCTGATGGAATATGGGTCTTTTCTTTTCAGTAAGGGGAGTGTTATATTCCTTTTAGTAGTTGCAAGCACAATAGTAACATTGATTGTTTCAGGGTATATAAGTCAATTATTAGTAGCATCAAAAAAATAAAATCGACAAGGTGCAAGATGCAAATGGTCTTAATTATTATTACTGTAGTAATGTATGTATTGGCGACAAAGTTATATAAAAAAATTCCGTTTCCATTTACGTTACCGGTGTTAACAGTTACAGCAAGTATGATTTGCTTATTTCTGATTTTGGGTATTTCTCATCATGAGTATAGAGAAAATGGGGGAGACATTCTTTCCGGCTTATTGAGTCCTGCAATTGTAGCGTTAGCGATACCTTTATTTAAAGAGCGAAATATACTTATGAAAAATTTTTTGTCGATACTTATCGGCGTAGCGGTAGGTATAGTGGCTTTAACGAGTATGAATGTAGTGATAGGCGGAATGTTAAATATAGATAAGGAACTCATATTAACAACACTGCCGCAATTAGCGACGATGCCTATCGCCATTTCATTAGCGGATCAAATTGGTGGTATTCCATCTATGACTTCTAGTTTTGTAGTTGTTGCAGGAATAACAGGTGCTATTATCGGACCAACAGTACTTAAGTTTTTCCGTATAACAAGTACGATTGGAAAAGGAGTGGGGATGGGCTGCGCATCACATATTATTGGTGTGAGCCGTCTCGTGAAGGAAGGCGAGAAAGAGGCGACGATCGGTTCAGTGACGATGATTGTAACCGGAATACTCATTAGTATATTTATACCTTATGGAACGAAATTTATATTTTAAAATATAATGGAGATGATGAAAATGACAACATGGTTTATAGTTACATTATTTATTTTTGGCGCTCTTAAAGTACTAGTTTCTAGTATGCCAACTTCTGTTGTAGAATCAATTATTAGTAGATTTGAATTGCATCAAAAACTTGAAGAAGAGAATACCTCTATATCGATAGATGGAAAAAATATAGTGGGAGAAATGAAACTACAAGTTATTCATGAATTTAATGAGGCTTTATTTTTAGATAAACATTATTTCCCACCGCACGGGGAAGGAACACCAATCGTTATTAATACGAAGAAAGGGAATAAAGAGATTAGATTTTCTCTGTATAGCCATGAGGAACATGTTGATGTAATCAAGCAATATAAGAAGAAAATCGTTGCCTATCGTTTACGTTCAAAAAGTCTTCAAAATCCTATATCATTAACAATAACTGAAGATTATGCTTAAGAAGAGATCGATTATGGTCTCTTTATTTTTGTATGAAATGATATGTTTTCAAAATAAAAGAAAAGAAAATCATATAGCCAAATAAAGAGTATGTATGATTCCAATCTACGCTATGAATAAAGAAACCGAATCTTTCTGCAATCTGTTCAAAAATACTAGCACAAATACCTATTGAAACAATAAATAAAATTCTAGAAACTGCAGATAATGTTTTTGAAATTTGTATGAAAATCGTTGTTAAAATCGGTAGTACAAACAAAGTAAAGCCAATGTTAACTGAAAATATGGATGAGAATGGTCTAACGGGAAAGGAATAGATTTGTTTTGCAACAAAGAAAGCATCTAAGCAAGTGCCGATAATAGAAGAGAGTAAGATTGTAACTGCTAATGCTAGAAAATCATTCTTCTTCTCGAAGGAGGACGTTTTTCTTTGCAAGAATTGCCAACTCAATTTTTTCGAGTGTTTTACAGTAGTCTTCTGTAATTTGTCCATTTATATTTTCCTCCTTATCTACTAAGTAATTTACAACTTGCCAGTCCGTAAACCAATCTTCACTGTCAACTTCTTCATGCTTCATATCTCGCCATGCATAGATAAGTGCAGGACTGTATATACGATAGGTGCCAGTACGCAACTGGCATTTCTTTATTCGACGTTTATAAAACTCACGGGAAAAAGATTCATTTACACTTGAGAATAAATGGGGCCAGTAATCTTTCCTTGATCCTGTATGCGGATGGTGCTGGGCCCAGCTTATTATTTGAGATAAAACATGTGTGTCTCGAAATAATAATGAATACAACCTTTTTCCAATTAAGATTCGTTCGTGTAAGGAAGTAAAATGTTTCATTGTATCACCAAATAGTAATACTTTGTGTTTCTTATCATTTTCGTAGAATGGGAAAAGGATATGATTAAACTGAAAGAAATCAAAGAGTTTAAATCCAATACTATTAAGTACAGTCTTTTTAAATTGTATATTTTGAATCACTCTTTTTTCTAAGTAGTTTTGTTCATTAATAATAGTTGCAATAGCTAATGTTTTTTTGTTACCTGTTTTCCAAAAATCGTTCCACATCGTTTCCATAAATGTAGAAACATTTAGGTGAGGGAGAAGGTGAAATAGCTTTTGTGCTCTTTTTACACTTTGTTCATAAAGCAGAAATTGAGGATATACATCTTGGAAAATAAGCCAATTTCCTCTTTCTAAAAAAGAAAAAAATGTGATTTGATCTTTCTCTGATAAAATTTTCGTATATAAATCGCCCTTTAAATCAGTCATATTCCAACCGCCGTTACGTGATACCATATGCCCAAGTAGTGCCCAATGTATTTCTGGATATTGAATGTAAAATTGGTAGTATGCGCGTGTTCTTGTCACATTATTTTTATTTAGTTGTTCTGTTTGTATTTTTATGTTGTTGATGATGAGTTGCTCTTCTTTCGTTAATTTATACATCGTGCCAGAATGTATGAGTTTGCTTTTTTGTTTTAATTCATTTTTTACATCAAATAGGGAGAGAGGCAGTGCTTTGGAAGGTCCGTTATCTGTATGATTTGAATTGCTTCGGTACATTCCGTTACCTCCATTTTTCATAAATTTAAACATGATTATTGGCTATGAATCATTCTATTTATTTTATTACGAGTATAAGAAATAAATGAGCGGTGTTTTTTACAAAGGTTTAGTTATCATGCAAAAAGTATAAAAAATCTTACTGTTGTGAGGTGAAATAAAAAAACAGAAACTATTTTTAATAGTTTCTGTTTTTTTATTTTGTCAATTAAATGTAACAAACGACGATTATGATTTAAATCAATTGAAAATAATTCAATAAATTTTATAAATACTATATGAATTGAAATGTTTGGTAGGAGGAAAAGAGATGCTGAATAAAATAATTTTAATTACTGGTGGTACAGGTTCGTGGGGACATGAACTTATAAAACAACTATTAGAAAAATCCCCGAAAGAAATTAGGGTTTTTTCAAGAAATGAAACGGTTCAGTTTGAAATGCAGCAACAGTTTATAAATGATGATAGGTTAAAATTTATTATTGGAGATATTCGTGATAAAGATCAAATAGCCTATGCATGCCAAGGTGTACATTATGTATTCCATCTTGCAGCTTTAAAACATGTTCCAGTATGTGAGTATTATCCTTATGAAGCTATAAAAACTAATATACATGGTACACAAAATGTAATTGAAGCATCTATACAGATGCAAGTTGAGAAAGTTATATATGTTTCAACGGATAAAGCAGCTGACCCATCAAATACGTATGGGATGACAAAAGCAATTGGTGAGAAGTTAATGGTTCATGCGAATATGCAAACGAAGAAAACAAAATTTATTTGTGTTCGTGGTGGAAATGTTTTAGGGACGAGCGGAAGTGTGGTACCACTTTTTAAAAACCAAATTAAAAAATCTTCACAAGTAGGGATTACCGATGCAAATATGACTAGATTTTTCTTAACGATTGAAGATGCTGTTGGATTGTTATTTAAAGCCGTATATCAAGGTAGAGGTGGAGAAATCTTTGTCATGAAAATGCCAGCATGTAAAATAACAGATTTAGCAGAAGTGTTAATTGAAGATTCAAAAAAAGAAAACGTGAAGTTAAAAGAGATAGGGATAAGGCCGGGTGAAAAATTAAGTGAAATGCTTTTATCTGAGGTAGAGAGTAAAACAAGTATAAGCTTTGATCAAAATTATTTTGTGGTACTACCGACTATTCCTATAGAAGGGCTGCAAGAATATTATACTAGTTATCCGCTAGTAGATGTGAAGAGTTTTAGTTCTCAACAAGACTTACTTGCAAAACACGAGGTGAAACAAATGTTATTAAAAGGAGGGTTTTTACGATGAAAAAAAATGCGAAGCTCTTAATAACTGGTGCAAATGGCTTCACAGGACGCCATGCTTGCCAATATTTTTTAGAGCAGGGTTTTCATGTAATTCCCATGTTTCAAAATCGTGCGCATAGAGAAATAATTGGGAATGGTATTACTTGTAATTTAACTAATAAGAGCGAAGTAATGAAGGTAATGAAACAAATAAAGCCAGATTATGTATTGCATTTAGCAGGAAAGAATTCGGTCATAGAGTCTTGGACAGCCGCTCTTGAATATGTAGAGATTAATGTAATAGGGACATTATATTTATTAGAAGCAATTAAGCAAGAAGCACCTCATTGTAGGATATTGGTTATAGGATCTGCTTTGCAAGCAGATAGTATGAACAAAATAAAAATTTCAAATCCATATAGTTTAAGTAAAACGATGCAAATCATTATTGCAGAGGCGTGGAGTGAATTAATGAATTCAAATATTATCATTGCAAAGCCCTCGAATTTAATTGGTCCAGGAGTATCGAATGGTATTTGTTCTATTCTTGCAAAAAAAATGATAACTATAGAGTCGAACAAAAGTGAAGCAATTATTGAAGTAAACAGTTTGAAAGATAGTAGGGATTTTCTAGATGTACGTGATGCGGTTAAAGCGTATCATGTGTTATTACGAGATGGGATAAATGGAAAACAATATAATGTCGGGTCAGGAGTGAAACGATCTTTATTAGATGTACTAGAACAATACAAAGAATTAACACAGCTGAATTTTTCCATAAAAGAAGCCGAGCATAGTGGGAGCGAATCAAATGAGAGTTTAGTAATAGAGGATATAAAAAGGTTAGGTTGGGTCCCAGAAATTCAATTCCATCAATCATTAAAAGATGTACTCGAGTATGCGAAGTGTAGTGAAATCTGCATTCAATGAAAAATAAAAAGGGTGTAAGAAATATATGAATGGCTATAAAACAATAGATAATCAAAATACGCTATTTCTTTTAATTGTTGATACGCTGGACTGGAAAGATGAGGAAGAGCATGTTTTGTGTATCTATGAGGCGATAAATAAATGTCGAGCCTATGTGGAAGGTAAAAAGGATGATAGGAAAAATCCAGTAATAGGTCCAGGAACTAGGCATGTAATTCAAGTCTTTGCTCATTATGAATGTAGTGAGTATGGAAATGATTTTTATGATCTCATTAAAGATTTTTTGCAAGATATAGGATTTGAGTTACATGTTTATATAAATAATAGTAAGTTTACTTACATTTAATAGATTAGTATAAAACAAGATTTTTAATGATAAAGGTGGATATAAATTATGAATAAAAAGATTCTCTTTACTGGGGGCGGTACAGCCGGACACGTAATGATTAATATGGTATTGATTCCTAAATTTATGGAAAAAGGATGGGGAGTTGAGTATATTGGATCTCAAAATGGAATTGAAAAACTATTAGTTCAAAATGTGAAATACAATAGTATTTCAACGGGGAAGCTTAGGAGATATTGGGATTGGGAGAACTTTAAAGATCCTTTTAAAATAATAAAAGGTTGCATACAAAGTTATAAATTGATGAAACGAATAAAACCAGATGTTGTTTTTTCGGCAGGAGGATTTGTGTCCGTTCCTGTAGTAATAGGAGCGTGGATGAATAAAGTGCCTGTAATAATACGTGAACCAGATAGTACGTTAGGATTAGCAAATAAAATAGCATTACCTTTTACTACAAAACTATGCACAACATTCCCTCAGACAGGAGAAACTGTCAGTAATGAGAAGAAGGTTTATGTAGGACCAATTGTAAGGGAAGAAATTGAGAGGGGCAACGTATTGCGGGGAAGAAGCTATTGTAAATTTCAGCAAGATAAACCAGTATTGTTAATTATGGGTGGGAGTCAAGGTGCTAAGTGGATAAATGATATGGTAAGGGAAAGTTTGGAAACATTACTATTAAATTTTAATATTGTTCATATGTGCGGTAAAGGTAAGGTGGATTCATCTATTGGTATGGAGGGTTATATGCAATTTGAGTATATAGGGGACGAGTTGCCGCATATACTAAATATGGCGAGTGTTGTAGTTTCTAGAGCGGGTTCTACTGCTATTTCTGAATTGCTATTTTTGAAGAAACCGATGTTGCTTATCCCGTTAACTAACAGTTCCAGTAGGGGAGATCAAGTTTTAAATGCTGAATATTTTTCTCGGCAAGGATATGCGGAAGTTATACTCCAGGACAGAATAAGTACGAATGTATTCATACATGCAATAAATAAGTTGCATACAAATAAGGAGAGATATATTCAAAACATGAATGGATATAAGAAAACAAATGATGAGGGGATTCGTCAATTAATAGATATAATAAATGAAGTGGTGAAGTAATAGAAATTTAAATAAAAAAACAAAAGGAAAGAAGGTATCTTCTTTCCTTTTTACTATAGTTGTTCAAATTCATTATTACTTATCCATATTAGCTATATACTATGGGTGAATACCGATTTCTAATAGCTCAGTAAATGCATGAGTATGGATAGGTTTACTATAATAGTAACCTTGAATAAACTGACATTTATTTTTTTGAAGGAAATTCACATGTTCTTTCGTTTCTACACCTTCAGCAATGACAGACATTTCTAATGTATGTGCTAATGTGATAATCGTTTTAATAATTTCCATTCCATCTTCACACGTTTCAGACATTGTTATAAATTCTCTTGGGATTTTTAACGTATCTATTGGATATAAAGGTAAATACGCTAGTGAAGAATAACCTGTACCAAAGTCGTCGATTGAAATGTGAACTCCTAAACTCTTTAGTGTGCGGAGCTTTATCAATGTTTCTCGCTCATCCATCATTGCAATGCGCTCTGTTAATTCAAGGTCGAGAGAACTTGCCGGTAAGCATGTAGTTGCTAATGTAGAAGAAATAGACTTTATAAAATCTTCTTGTTCAAATTCTTTAGCAGATAAGTTTACACCAATTTTCAAATGAGAATATCCGAGTGTGTGCCAACGTTTCATTTGCTCACAGGCCTGCTGCAATGTCCATTTTCCTATTGGAATAATTTGTAGTGTTTCTTCTGCAATCGGAATAAATTCGTATGGAGAAATAACGCCTAATTCAGGATGATTCCACCTGATTAGAGCTTCTGCACCGATAATTTTATTAGATTCACTATCTACTTGAGGTTGATATAAAAGGAACAATTCTTCATTTTGTATTGCGTTTGGTAAATCTTTTTCTAATCGTAATCGTCTTTCAATTTTTTTAGCGATTACATCGTCATAAATAGAGACAGAGTTAAGCTCTTTTGCCTTTGCATCATACATTGCAACATTAGCGTTTTTCAAAAGTGTAGCGGTATCGATTCCGGAATGTGGATAAATAGCGATGCCGATACTAAGTGATAAAGTTAATGTATGCTCATGTATGACAAACGGTTTTTCCATGCATTCAAATAACTGGTTGCATAAATCGAATAAGGAATCTTCGTCAGTATAGTTTTCAATTAAGATTGTAAATTCATCGCCACCGATTCTTGACAGATGAGTATGTGATGGAAGACATGATTGGAATCGCTTCGCTACTTCTTCTAATATGTGATCTCCTGCCGAATGTCCAAGTGTATCGTTAATCGCTTTAAAGCGATCTAAGTCTAAATATAATAATGCAAACTCGCTTTCTGTCGTTTTAGCATGTTTTATAACTCTTTTTAATTTCTTATGGAAAAAGGCACGGTTTCCAATTTTTGTTACAGTATCATGGAATGCTAAATACTTTATTTCTTCTTGTTGCTTTTTTAGTGCGGTAATATCTTTTACCATAATATAGCTTCCTGAAATTTGTCCGTCTATTATAATAGGGACGATGGTAACGTATAAGAAATAAGTAAAACCATCTTTATATTTAGAACTTAGTTGTAAGTATGCCGATTCTTGTTGTTTCACCTTTTCTAATGCAGATGTTAGTTTATGTTTGTCTTCATCTAAAATAATCGAAAAACATGTTTCACCGAGTAACTCGTTCGTTGGTGCCCCAAGTAGTATACTCCCGGCTTGATTTACATTTAAGAATACGCCATGTAAATCAATTGTAAAAATAGGATCAGGGTGATATTCATATAACGATTTAAACTTTTGTTGTTTTTGAGATAGAGCCTCTGATTTATGAACTAAATCAGAAGTCCGTAAAGTCACTTTTTCTTCTAGTTGCGCATTAAATGCCTGTAAACGTTTCGTTAGGGAATTGTTTTGCATACGTACAATAGAATGACGAATGAGTACGAAAATAAAAGTAATACAATTTCCTGTAATGAGAGTTGAAGATGATGTTTGTTCTTTTAATGTAAACCCAATTAGTATTGCAACAGCAAGATAGGGAAATACAACTAAAGCCTTTTTTCCTATTATAGGGTTAACAATGAAATAATTTTTATGGCTATTACGATCTGCTGAAATAGATCCAGCTATTGCAATAAATAATATAGGTATTCTATATAAAAGACGTAATAATGTTATCGTTTCAGTTGATAAATGGTTATTTAAGTAAAAGTAAATATAGTTAAAAGTTGCAGAACTTATTAATACAAAAATAAAGATATAAATCTTCCGTTTAGAATTAAAAATTGTCGGACGGAAAAAGAGACTAACGCCTAGTAGAAGAAATAATAAATCTGCAATTGGATATAGAAATGAAAGGAATACATCTCCTAGTGAAAGAGAGAATATATTTAAATTTGGCTGATTAAATAAATACCACTCTAATGTGAATATGGAAGTAAGTACTATACATATATCACAAATAAAGAACGCTTTTTCCCATTTATCGCATTCTTTTAAAATTTTATAACTGAAAGCGATAAGACAAAAGAGTAGAAAAAACATGTAAAATACATCAGAAATAGTAAAACGATGTATTGGAATTTCGAAGAAGCTATCTTGATATGTATATACTATTTTTCCTAATAAAAAACTCCCAATTGCTATTGTGATACATACCCAAAATGGATTTGAACTGACTTTTTTAGAATATATAGAATAAATTAGTGATACAAATGTAATGGCTTCAACGATAAGTGAAGCGAAGCGTACATCCGAATTTGAAAAATGAGTAGGGAACAGATAAAAAAATATAAAATAGATTGAATAGCATATTAATGTTCCGATTAATATACATAGTTGTAAATTTTTATTTAATTTCAATGAAATCACCTTCTTTAATTATGCACTATATTCGTAATATCTATACATAATAATATTATTTAAGAATTGTATCAGATTTCCTTGTAAAAATCTTGTTTATAAGGAAACTATTGAAGAGTTTAATACTTCTTAAAATTGAAAAATATTGAGTTTGATAATATGTACTTCATCAAGATTTTAAATGGAAATTGTATATTTAGTCATCCTTTGAATTGTAAAGGTTTTTTAGTAATTTGTAAGTGGAGATGCACAATTGCATATAAAATGATGAGAATCCTCTTTCTAGCTGATCTTTTGATTGTTATAGGCTATTTTAAGTAAGGTTTTTATTTTTAATCTGAAAATTAACATTTGTAAAAATGTTACAAAGGGATATAAAATAAGAACATGTATTCTTACAGAGTGGATAGTATTTTCACTAAATAGGGAGGACTTTTTATGTTATGGCGAATGAAAGGTGCGGAAATATACTATGAAATTGTTGGAGAGGGGAAACCGGTCCTTATCATACATGGCTGTGCGCCGGATCATAGGTTAATGATGAAATGTATGGAATCAGTATTTCAAAAATATGAAGGTTATCAACGAATATATATTGATTTACCTGGAATGGGAAAGTCGAACGCTCCAGATTGGATAAATAGTTCAGATCATATATTAGAAGTGTTAACTATATTTATTGAAGAAATCATTCCAAAGAAAGATTTTTTACTAGTAGGAGAGTCTTTCGGCGGATATTTAGCTAGAGGGATACTTTCAAAAATGTTTGAGAGAGTCAATGGATTATTATTAATATGTCCTGTGGTTGTTGCGCTGCAAAAAGAAAGACGTTTACCGGATAAACAGATAATTGTACAAGATAAGGAGTTTTTAAATACGTTAACTTCTACCGAAAGAAAAGAATTTAGCGAGTTAGCAGTGGTAGCAAATGAATATACATATAAACGATTTAAAGAAGAAATTAAGCCGGGGTTAGATGTTGCTAATTATGAATTTATTGAAAGGTTGCAAAAAAATTATTCTCTTACTATGGAGTTTCACCGAAAGAAATATGAGAAACCCGTTCTTTTATTAGCAGGAAGACAAGATATATCGGTAGGTTATCGAGATATTATAGAAATTATTGAAGATTATCCAAGAGCAACATTAGCGGTGCTTGATATGGCGGGACATAATTTGCAAATTGAACAGCCTGAACTATTCGAGAGTTTAGTAGGAGAATGGATTACACGAACAAAACAACAAAATTTATAAAAAACGAATGAATATTTTCAAGGAGGAAGTATGAATACATATATTTATATGGTTAGGCACGGTGAATCATCAAAATTAGAAGGGAGTGAAAGAACACGTGGTTTAACTGAAAAGGGAAGTTTAGACGCTCACAGAGTAACAGACATATTAAAAACAGAGGGAATCGATACTTTCATTTCAAGTCCGTATAAGAGGGCTGTGTTAACGATAGAAAAATCAGCCGATTTCTATGAAAAAGAAGTAGTAGTATATGAGAATCTCAAAGAGTGTATGTTTTTAAGTGAGGATAAGATTATATCAGATAAAGAGGTGTATCCACTTGTAAAGAAGATGTTCTCTGATCCGGATTTTGCACTAACAGAAGGAGAGTCATATAAGGATTGTCAGGTAAGGGTAGTGAAAATGTTAAAGAAAATATTAATGAATTTTCAAGGACAAAAAATTGTAATTGGCACACATGGACTTGTAATGACATTAATGATGAATTACTTCAATAACCAATATGGGTTTGAATTTTTAATACATACATCAAAGCCTGACATATATAAGTTGGAATTTAAAGAGGAGCAATTCATGAATGTAGAAAGATTATGGATAGGAGAATGAAACTGCATATATGGAGTGTGTTTTAATTTGTACTTATAAAACACACTCTTTTTTATAGAATGCATTTTTATCAACTATTTTTAGAATGTTAAATTAATAAGTAATTATTCAATTTCTGAATAATATAAATGGAAGTTGGTTTAAGGAAACAATTTTAAATGTGACAAAACTCCAAACGTTGGATTTCTATTCAATTGGAAAAAAAGATGTAGAATTTTGTCTTACGGTCCCCGTTTACTTTTCATTTCATTACATATAGGCTTTGTGGTGTAAAGGGGAAAATCACCTTTATACAAAATTTATAAGGAGGACAATGTGATGAAAAAGATTAAAAAGTTTGCGGGAGTAGCTTTAGCAGGTACGGTTGGATTAAGTGGACTACTATTTTTAGAACCAAGTGTAAGCGCTGCGGAAACCCAGCAGGTAAAAGAAGAAAATTTCAATGCAATTGATGTAACGATGAATCAAAGTGCATTTTATGTATTGAGTGGTAGAAGTATTGATATTCTTTCTGGAGATAAAGAAGCAATTCAGTTAAATAAATACACAATTCGTTTTAGTAAACCAGGGAAGTATGTTATTAAAGTAAATGGTTGTATTTATGATGATATATATACATTTATTGTGAATGAGTAGTATATATTCTTAAATTGTGAGATAAAAAAAGAAACACCCTATTTGCGATGAGAATCGTAAATAGGGTGAATACTTTGTATTAAGTTGTATTTTAAATATGTTCACTAACTTTCTCTTTGTTATGTAAAGTATGTAAGAGGGCTTGAAACATCTTAAATGATTGCTGAAAGATTGGACTTTGAATAAAGGTGTAAAGAAAAGTTACGATGAAAACAGGACCTCCTAGCATAAATCCAATAACTAGTACAACACATTCTACTATGATTCTAGCACGACTAATAGATAGCCCTGTTTTGTCGGAAATAGTAAGCATGAATCCATCTCGAGGGCCAGCACCAATCCCAGCCGCAACATACATCCCTCCCCCAATACCTGTAATTGCAATACCAGCAAATAAAATGAGTAAGTTTATCCATAAATAATTACTAGCGTTTGGAAGAATGTTTGATTGTAAGAAAAAGTCCATAATGGGACCGATAAGTAGTGCATTTAAAAATGTACCCACATTTATATATTTTCGATCTACTAATAAAGAAATGAGAACGAGACATAATCCACATATGACACTCCACGTACCAATGGTCCATCCAAATCTTTGGTAGAGAGCCATATTTAAAACTTCCCAAGGATGTAAACCGAGAAATTTTACTTTGACTGCAAGAGCATTTCCAAGGCCAAAGAAAATTAACCCTAAGAAAAAAAGAAAATAGCGAAAGAGAGTTAGCCTCATCTTTAAAACCTCCTATATTGTATAATTATGTATATTACATGTAAGAGTTTTGATGTACAAATATTACGACTTTTTAGGGTTTGTTTAAAACTGTTGAATACAAATGAAATTTATGCATTCACAGTCAAAAAAGTTAAAATATTTCGTCTCAAGGATTATAATAGAGAAAGAAATATAAAAGGGAGTGAACGAGTTTGAAACAAGAGCTTATTGAAAGATTTACGAGATATGTAAAGATTGATACACAATCAAATGAAGAAAGTCATACAGTACCAACAACACCTGGACAAATTGAGTTTGGTAAGTTATTAGTGGAAGAGTTAAAAGAGATTGGCTTAACAGAAGTAACAATGGATGATAATGGGTATGTAATGGCAACACTTCCTGCTAATACGGATAAGGATGTGCCAGTAATCGGCTTTTTAGCACATTTAGATACGGCAACAGATTTTACAGGGAAAAACGTAAAACCACAAATTCATGAAAATTTTGATGGCAATGCGATTACGTTAAATGAAGAGCTAAATGTTGTGTTAACGCCAGAACAGTTTCCAGAATTACCATTATATAAAGGACATACGATTATTACAACGGATGGTACGACACTTCTAGGAGCAGATGATAAAGCTGGTCTTACAGAAATTATGGTTGCAATGAACTATTTAATACATAATCCACAAATTAAGCATGGGAAAATAAGAGTTGCATTTACGCCGGATGAAGAAATTGGCCGTGGGCCAGCGCATTTTGATGTAGAAGCGTTTGGTGCATCATGTGCTTATACGATGGATGGCGGTCCATTAGGTGGTTTAGAGTATGAAAGTTTTAATGCTGCAGGCGCTAAGTTAACGTTTAATGGAACGAATACACATCCTGGAACAGCGAAAAATAAAATGCGTAACGCAACTAAACTTGCTATGGAGTTTAATGGATATTTACCAGTAGAAGAGGCACCAGAATATACAGAAGGCTATGAAGGATTCTATCATTTACTTTCATTAAATGGTGATGTTGAGCAAAGTAAAGCGTATTATATTATTCGAGATTTTGATCGTGAAAATTTTGAGGCGCGTAAACATAACGTTGAAAATATTGTGAAGCAAATGCAAGAGAAGTATGGACAAAATGCAGTCGTTTTAGAAATGAATGATCAATACTATAACATGCTTGAAAAAATCGAACCAGTGAGAGAAATTGTTGATATTGCATATGAAGCGATGAAAAGTTTAAATATCGAACCAAACATTCATCCGATTCGTGGTGGAACAGATGGATCACAATTATCGTATATGGGATTACCAACGCCGAATATTTTCACAGGTGGTGAAAACTATCACGGTAAATTTGAATATGTTTCGGTGGATACGATGGAAAAAGCTGTTCAAGTTATTGTGGAAATCGCAAGACGATTCGAGGAACAAGCTTAAAAAAGAACCAAGTAGTGCGGATGCGCTACTTGGTTTTTTAGTATAATACTCGCCACAAATAAAAAGTTGCGTAAGACTCCCAGTTGGTCCAATTTGCCGCAAAATCTTTTATTTCCTGTTTAGTCGGTTTACTTTCAGAACCTGTTATATATTTAATTGCATTGTGCAAGCCAACATCGTCAATTGGAAAAGCGGAAGGAAATCGTAAACAACGCATTAAAACATAGTTGGCAGTCCACGGTCCTATACCGTGTATAGCAGTTAATTGTTTTTCAGCTTGTTTCACATCTTGTATTTGCAGTAAAGATTCTTTTGATAGTTTTCCTTCTGTAATAAGCTTTGCAATACCGATTAAATATTCACATTTTCTAGTCGTCATTTTTAATTTTTTAAGTTCCTCTACGTGTAAATGTGCAATCGTTTCAGGAGAAGGGAATATCCAATGTTTTCTATCATTCCATTCTACATAATTACCAAATTGCTCGACTAATCTTCTTTTTAGCGTATAAGCATATGTGAGGTTAATTTGCTGACCGATAATTCCCCAGGAAAGTGCTTCAAATAAGTCTGGAATACCTAAAGTACGAAGGCCATAATATTGTTCAATTGGTCCTTGAAGGAGTACATCAAGTTTAGCTAATGTATAAAAGGGAGCTAAATCAGTAGTTAAATCAAACCAATCCTTCACATAAGTAGCTACAGCTTCGCATACCGATTCTTCAGATGTATATAATTCTTCTAAAAAACGTATTTGAATATTACCATTCGTATTCATACTAATTTCAACTAAAGGATTTACATCGTGAACAGGAATAACTTTATAAATTTTGTTATCTTCAATTTGGAACATACATTCATTGTTAGAACGTGATAGATAGCGTAAATTTTCTTGGAAACTAAATTCTGTTGGAACTGCTAAAGTTAATGCGTTAGTATATTCTGTTGTCATATGAATTCTACCTGCGACTTTTCTAATGTAAGCAACTCTTTCTTCATTCCTAATCCACCTCTAAAACCAGTTAGTTTACCATTCTTTCCAATAACACGATGGCAAGGAATTGTAATGAGAAGAGGGTTGGCAGCAATAGCAGTAGCAACGGCACGCACAGCAGTAGGTTTGTGCATTCTTTCGGAAATTTCTGAATAAGAATATGTCTTTCCATAAGGAATTTCACGTACCGTATTCCAAACAGATAATTGAAAATCAGTTCCGTAAGCATCGATAGGGAATGTAAAAGTTTCTCGCTTACTTTCTAAATACTCGATAACTTCTTTCGTATATGATGGCAGGTAATCTGGATTACATGCCAATATATGTTGTGGCAATTTTTTTCTAGCCCATATATTTAGTTCTTCAAAGCTTTCATCTTGTGATCCAATGAAGCATAGTCCATTTTCAGTTGCAGCAATATGAAAATGCCAATCTTCATGTGTAAGTAGCGTCCAATATATAAATTTATTTTTGGAGGAATTCATTATTGTATCCTTCTTTCATTTCGTTCTTTTTTCGATATTCAGTAGGAGTAAACCCGGTTTTCTTTTTAAATAAAGTTGCGAAATACTCTGGGTTTTCTATCCCGATAGCAGTACTAATTTCTTTAATGGATTGATTTGTTTGTAAAAGGTGCTCTGCCGCTTTAACAATCCTAAACTGTTGTATATATTCTATTGGGCTTATCCCAGTCATTTTTTTGAAAGTGCGTTGTAAATGAAATGGGCTACCATGGCACATTTCAGCAAGTATGTCGAGAGTTAATAATTCGTTAAAGTCTTTTTCGATACAATCTTTAATTTGTTTTACCCACTCTTCATTAGGTAAAGTGATCCCATTTGGCTTACAACGTTTGCACGGGCGAAAGTTTTCACTCAATGCTTGCTCTGCGTGATGAAAAATTCGTACATTGTTTCTATTCGGTATTCTTGATTTGCATGATGGCCTGCAAAAGATTCCGGTTGATTTCACAGCATAAAAGAATTTACTATCATAGGAAGAATCATTATGAATAATTGCTTGCCAATGCTCATTTGTTAACGTAACCCCTTCATTGTGCAAAGAACATCACCTCTGAAATTAGTATAACCTGAATAAAGTGCGTATGTATGTATTCACAAATGTAAGAGCAAGATTACAAAGGTGAAAATATGATTGTTTTTCTATTTTGTGATAGCATGAAATTTGGAAATAAACATCAAGAGGAGGGCTATAAGTGAAGTTAATTTCATGGAATGTAAATGGCTTGCGAGCTGTTATCGCAAAAGGTGGATTTTTAGAATATCTCGAGGAATCAAGTGCTGATATATTTTGTCTACAAGAGATTAAATTACAAGATGGACAAATTGATTTAAATCCAGAGGGATATTATGCATATTGGAATTATGCCGTGAAAAAAGGTTATTCAGGAACAGCAATTTTTTCGAAAAAAGAACCGCTTGCTGTTACATACGGTTTAGGAATTGAAGAGCATGATCAAGAAGGACGAGTTATCACTTTAGAATTCGAAGATTTTTACATAATTACGTTATATACACCAAATTCAAAACGTGGATTAGAACGATTAGATTACAGAATGAAATGGGAAGATGATTTCCGGGCTTATATTAAGCAATTAGATAAAAAAAAGCCCGTTGTTTTTTGCGGAGATTTAAATGTTGCTCATAAAGAAATCGATTTAAAAAATCCAAAAAGTAATCGTAAAAATCCTGGATTCTCTGATGAGGAAAGGGAGAAATTCACACGTATTTTAGAAGAGGGATTTATTGATACGTATCGTTATCTGTATCCTGATCAGGAAGGTGCATATTCGTGGTGGTCGTATCGTATGGGAGCGAGAGCAAAAAATATTGGATGGCGTTTAGATTATTTTGTTGTTTCGGAAAGAATGAAAGATAAAATAACAGAGGCGAAAATTAATAGTGAAGTAATGGGATCAGATCATTGCCCAGTTGAATTACATATAAATTTCTAAAAAAAGAAGTATCTTCCTAGGATTAGGCAGATACTTCTTTTTTTATTCATTTTGTTAAAATTTTTCAAATCTTTCTTGAAATAATCGCATATTAAATATATACTTAGTAACGATAATCATTATCAGTGGGGAAGGTTATCAAAGGATGAGGTGTAAAAAGAATTATAGCTTAGGGGAAGTGAACGAGAATGAGTTCTGGATAGAATTATTAATTTAATGAAATATATATGTAAGATAAGTTTCATATAGTTAAATTTTATTAAGAATATTGTTTGAAAATTCGAGAGGAGATATATAAAGATGAATAAGAAGTTATTTACATTAGGGATGGTTACAGTATTAAGTGTAGGACTAGCAGCATGCAATAGTACGGATAAAACTTCAGGAGAACAAAAGCAACAGACAAAAGCTACGGAAACGAAAAAAGACGAAAAAAGAAAAATTACATATTTAGGTAAAGAATATACAGTACCAGCAAAAGTAGATAAAATTGCGACAGCTAGTTTAGAGTCAATGGAAGATGCAGCGGTACTTGGTATTAAGCCGGTAGGTGCCATTACTGTAGGTGGTAAATTACCGAAGTATCTTGAGAAAGATTTAGAGGGTGCGAAATCTGTTGGTGAGAAAATGCAACCAAATTTTGAAACATTACTACAATTAAAGCCAGACGTTATTACATCAAGTACGAAATTCCCAGCAGAAACAGCTGAAAAGTTTACGAAAGTAGCTCCGACATTCCCAGTATCACATGTTTCAACAGATTGGGAAGATAACTTAAAGTTAATGGGAGAATTAACTGGTAAAAAAGATAAAGCAGAAAAAATTATTAAAGATTACAATGCAGATGCTGAAAAAGCAAAAGCAAAACTAGGAGATAAGTTAAAAGACAAAAAAGTACTTGTCATTAGACTAAGAGCAAACGAATTATTCCTATATCCAGAAGGAGTATACTTCAACCCTGTCATTTATAAAGATCTTGGGCTAACTGCTCCAGAACAACTTAAAGCTGTAAAAGCACAAGAGAAAATTTCATTTGAAAAACTTGCTGAACTTAACCCAGATTATATTTTCTTACAATATGAGGCAAGTGAAAATAAAAATCCGAAAGTGCTAGAAGAAATTGAAAGCAATCCAATTTGGCAAAGTATGAATGCTGCGAAGGAAAAGAAAGTATTTGTAAACGTTGTAGACCCAATGGCACAAGGTGGTACAGCTTGGAGTAAAACAGTATTCTTAAAAGAAGCAGTAAAAAATTTATCTAAATAATACAATAAGTAAGGTGCGTTGAATGATATGCAGAAAACAAATGCAGTACCAGTAACCATATTATGTATAGCACCCATACTGATCTTATTTACAGTTATACTTTCTATTTTGTATGGGGCGAAAAGTATTGATGCTGAAACAGTGTGGAACGCATTATTTCATTTTGATTCAAGCGATGTAAATCATAATATTATTATTACTTCACGTTTACCAAGGGTAGTTGCAGCTCTTTTAGTCGGAGCGTTTCTAGCCATATCAGGAGCACTTATGCAGGGGATGACAAGAAACTATCTTGCATCCCCTTCTATTATGGGTGTGACGGATGGGGCAGCCTTTGTTATTACACTTTGCATGATTTTTCTTCCAGGAATGTCATCAATTGGTATGGTTTTATGTTCAATGATTGGTTCTGCACTAGGAGCCGGTATCGTTTTTGGTTTTGGTTCGCTCCTTCAAAATGGCTTATCACCAGTTAGGTTAGCGATTATCGGAACAGTTATTGGAACATTTTTAAGTAGTGTATCTGCTGCAATGGCTTCATATTTCCAAATTTCTCAAAATGTTAGTTTTTGGTTTAATGCAAAGTTAGACCAAGTGGACCCTAATATCATTAAAATCACGATACCGTTTGGGATAATTGGAATAGTTTTAGCGCTGTTAATATCAAAATCTATTACTATTCTTTCTTTAGGAGAAGAAGTTTCTATTAATCTAGGACAGCGTACAAAACTAGTTAAAGCGATGGCTATTTTATCGGTTATTTTCTTAACAGGAACGGCAGTTGCTTTAGTGGGGAAAGTTGGTTTTGTAGGCTTAATTATTCCGCACATTACTCGCTTTATCATTGGAGTAGATTATAAGTGGATATTGCCATGTGCAGGCGTGATTGGTGGCGTGTTTTTAGCGTTATGTGACGTTTTAAGTAGATTTGTAAACTATCCATTTGAAACACCAATTGGAGTCGTTACCTCCTTAATTGGAATTCCTTTCTTCCTTTATTTAATCCGTACAAGAGGAGGAGAGAGACATGCTTAAAAGTTCGAGTCAGCGCTTTGGAATGACAATGGGGATTATTATATTTTTAATACTATGTGCAATTTATATTAGTTTAACGAATGGTACGTTTGATATTACGATTAAAGATGTATTTAAAACACTCTTTAGAATAGATCCAGTACCAGATCATGATTTAGTTATTTTTGAGTTTCGTCTTCCGCGCATCGTAATCGCTGGATTAGTAGGATTAGGCCTAGGCGTTGCAGGTGCTGTTATTCAAGGGATTACGAGGAATGGATTGGCAGACCCAGGTATTTTAGGAGTGAATGCTGGGGCCGGCACAGCCATCGTTATTTTTATGTTTTTCTTTCAAGGGCAATTAAAGAGCACAGACTGGATGTCTATTATGATGATGCCAATGTTTGGTTTAGTCGGCGGATTAGGTGCAGCTATCATCATTTATCTGTTTTCATGGAAAAACGGTAAGCTAGACTCGCAACGTCTTTTATTAACAGGGATTGCAATTGGATCAGGATTTGGAGCATTTTCTATGTACTTATCACTCAAAATGAAGTCAACTGATTTCGAAATGGCTGCAGTTTGGGTGTCAGGAAGCATATATAGCGCAAACTGGAAGTATATTGTTGCTATGTTGCCGTGGCTTATCATATTAATTCCGCTTATACAAAAAAAAGCTTATTTATTAGATTTATTTCAATTGGAAGAAACGAGTATTACAAGTTTAGGTGTTTCGGTAGAAAGAGAGAAATCTATTTTACTACTAAGTAGTATCGGACTTGTCAGTGCATGTGTTGCAGTTTCAGGAAGTATTGGTTTCATTGGTTTAATGGCACCGCATATAGCGAAAAGACTTGTTGGTATTCAACATAAGCATATCATTCCTACGTGTGGAGTAATCGGAATGTTCCTTGTAATAGCTTCAGACTTTATTGCAAAAACAGTTTTCACCCCTGTAGAGTTACCTGTTGGGATCGTTATTTCTATTGTCGGTGTACCGTATTTCTTATATTTACTTTATAAGGCGAAAGCGTAAGAGGAGGAATAAAAGTGAGTATTTTAAGTGCAAAAAATTTAGAAACGAGTTATGAAAAGCTTACAGTGTTTCGCGATTTAAATGTGGAAATACAAGAAGGAAAAGTAACGACAATTATAGGGCCAAACGGGTGCGGTAAATCAACACTGTTAAAAACGATGGGAAGAATTTTAAAGCAAAAGAGCGGTAAAGTATATTTGCAAGGACAGGATTTAAATACGATTCCAACGAAAGAAATTGCGAAGCAGTTAGCTTTACTCCCGCAAACTCCAATTGCACCAGGAGAACTTAAAGTGGAAGAATTAATTTCTTATGGACGCTATCCACATCGAAATAATGTAAATAAGTTAACTTCAAAAGATAAAGAGATGATTGACTGGGCATTAGATATAACGAAAACTTCTGAATTTCGAACGAGACAAATTGCCAATTTATCAGGTGGTCAAAGGCAAAAGGTATGGCTAGCGATGGCTTTAGCACAAGAGACAGAAGTGTTACTACTAGATGAACCAACGACATATCTTGATATGTCTCATCAATTAGATGTATTACAAATTGTGGAGAAGTTAAATAAAGAACATAATTGTACAGTTGTAATGGTACTACATGATATTAACCATGCAGCAAGGTTTTCAGATGAGATTATTGCAATGAAGGAAGGGGAAATCGTTACAACTGGTATCCCAGAAGAAATCATTACAAATGAAGTGTTAAAAGAAGTATTTCATATTGATGCGCGTGTCATGATTGATCCGTATAATGGATCTCCTGTTTGCTTTGGATACGATAGTGTTGTCTCTCAAGAAGAGAAAGTAGAAATATATGTAACGAGTTAAGAGGGAGGGATATAAGATGAATACTACTATTGAAAAACAGCAGATTATAACAACTAATACAGAACAGTGGAAAATGTATTCGAAATTAGAAGGTAAGGAATATCAAATTCATATTTCAAAGCCGAGGCGACCAGCGCCAGAGTCAGGATATCCTGTTATATACGTATTAGATGGCAATGCTTTTTTTCAAACATTCCATGAAGCGGTTAAAATACAATCAGTTAGAGCGGAAAAAACAGGTGTTTCACCAGCCATTATAGTAGGTATTGGTTATCCAATTGAAGGGGCATTTTCAGGTGAAGAAAGATGCTATGATTTTACGCCTAGTGTAATTTCAAAAGATGCACCTTTAAAACCAGATGGCAAACCGTGGCCTAAAACAGGAGGAGCACATAACTTCTTTACATTTCTGGAAGAAGAACTGAAACCTCAAATTGAAAATAATTATGAGATTGATAAAGGAAAGCAAACGTTATTTGGGCATTCGTTAGGTGGCTTATTTGCTTTACATATACTATTTACCAACTTAAATGCCTTTCAAAATTATTTTATAAGTAGTCCATCTATTTGGTGGAATAACCAATCCGTACTTGAAAAAGAAGAGAACCTTATAAGTGAATTAAACAACGCTAAGTTTGAAACAGGAGTGTTCCTTACAGTCGGATCACTAGAACGAGAGCATATGGTTGTAGGGGCAAACGAATTATCAGAGCGCCTTCTTCAAGTAAAACACGATCAGTTTAGATTTACGTTTTATGAGGCTGAAGGGGAGAATCACGCATCAGTTGTGCCGACCTCTTTAAGTAAAGGGTTAAGATTTATTAGTCACGTATAGAAGGTAGAAAAAAGGTAAGCAATTGCTTACCTTTTTTCCTTATTGTTTAAAGGCAACGTATCCATCAATTAAAAAACTAGTAAAAAAGCGAGTAATTTGAGTAAAGCCACATTCCTCCATAATAGTTAGTAGATTCGTTTCGGAAATAGGGAATATTTCCGTTTCAAAAGAATTTTCAAATCTGTTCCAATCTTCTAATGGAATTTGATTTTGCATCATATGGTTGTGCCAAGCATTTAATTGTGCAGAAAACATACTTGTATGGGGTACACCATTTATTGAAGAGAGAAAGAATGGAGCACCAGGCTTTAAGCGACTACTAATTTCATTAAGTAACTCTTTTTTCTCCTTAATAGTTGGGATGAAGTGAAGAACAAGCATACAAGTAGCAGCGTCAAATAATGGATTGGTTAATAATGAATGCACAGTTCCATGTACAAAGTGAATTGGATTTTGTATGCCTTCGTTTTCAATTCTTTTTTTAGCTAACTGTAGCATGCTTTCAGATGGATCAACACCTGTAAAAGATAAGTTGCTATTTTGTTTGCCTATTGAGAGAATTTCTTGTCCACCACCAGCACCTATAACTATTAAATTGGGATTCATATTTTCTTTAGGGAGTGTAGTAAGTAAAAAATGATTCATCATGTTATAAAGGGTAAAATATCCAGGGATTTTCAACGGAATTGTTCGTTCATATGTATGTACAGTATGATCATTCCAGCTCATTTTTTAGCCTCCTCTTTTCCAATAAAGTTTCACTTTATTATGAAATGAAATGGTTAGAGGAAACAATCCCATAAATCTGGGGGGAATAAAGATGATTTATGAACAGGCAACGAAAGAAATAACACTGTTAATGAAAAGCGAGAGCTCAACTAGACAATTTCAAAAAGATTTTTTAAATATATTAAAAAAGGTAATTCCTTTTGATGCTTCCTGCTTCACCGCTATAGACCCGCGTACATTTTTATCAACCGGAGCATATACAGATCAAAGAATTGAACAACTGCATCCGCAGTTATTTATGAATGAATTTTTAGAGGATGATTATAACAAATTTAAAGAGTTAGCACGAAAGCCTCCTCATGTTGGTGCGATACGTATTGTCACAAATGATAATTCGATAAAAAGCGCTAGGTATCGAAATATTTTAAAACCAGCCGGTTTTATAGATGAAGTAAGAGTGGTTTGTATGAGTAAAGGAAAATGTTTTGGACACTTAAGTTTGTTTCGAGATAATACAAAAATACCTTTTCAGCATGATGAATGTAAGTATTTATCGAAGGTGGGTTTATTGGCAGGAGATACTTTAAGAACATCCTTTATAACCCGTTCAGAAGAAAAAATAGAAGTAGTAGGAATGGGCATGATTATATTAAATGAAAATCTTAAACTAAATTATTGGGATGAAACAGGATACATATGGTTATCAAACTTTAGAAAGTATGAACAATTGACTGAAGAGGACATTCCAAGGCCGATACGTGCAGTTTGTTCGCAAGTAAAAGCAAATGAAACTAATAAAGAAGCAACAGTCTGTATAAGTTTAACGTGTGGACAATTTTTGGTTATTCGTGCAAGTAGGTTAGAAAGTTACAGTAGTTGTCATACAGGATATAGGGTTTTGTTCGAAAGTGCACGGCCAGAAGAAGTTTTTCCTCTTCTTGCAGATTCTTATAGTTTGTCTCAAAGAGAGAAAGAAGTGATAGTAGGAATTGTTAGGGGGATGTCAACGAAAGAAGTGGCAAAAGAATTGTGTATTTCTACGTATACAGTTCAGGATCATTTCAAGTCAATTTTTGAAAAGGTCGGAGTAGGCAGTAGAAACGAACTTATATGGGAGCTTTTTTCTAAGTTTTGTTTTTTAAAGGGGGAATACTAAAAGAAAAATGGTTTAATTTATCCGGTATTAACGGTCGGACAGCTCATAAGATCGATTACTGCGGGCTAATAATTAGTGGGGTTTTTAGGATAAACGAGAAACATTCAAATAAACGTTTGAATGTTTCTCGTTTATAAGGTATACTACATACATAATCAAATATATACTTGAATAAGAGGTGTTACATATGAGCGAAGAGCATTGTGAACTTTGTTATCATGATGAACAAAAAGTAAAACATGCAAGTGATATGCTAGAGAAAGAAAATATAAGTAGTGTAGCAAAAATGTTTAAAGCACTTGCAGATGAAACACGTTTGAAAATTGCTTATGCGTTGTATACGGAGAAAGAACTTTGTGTACGTGATGTCGCAAGTATTATTCATAGTAGTATTGCAACAGCTTCACATCACTTAAGACTATTACAAACGATAGGATTAGCGAAAAAGCGTAAAGAGGGGAAACTTGTTTTTTATTCATTAGATGATTCTCACGTAAATGGATTAATTGAATTAGCGTTTAGTCATAGTAGTGAAATGAAGAATAAAGAACTTGATATGTAATCGCGCATTTTCATAAAGATACTTCTTTATGAAAATGCAACTTTAAAAGGAGAGGAGATAGCAAGTATGGTAAAGCTAGTTTTAATACGACACGGACAAAGTGAATGGAATGTTGAAAATAGGTTTACTGGTTGGACGGATGTTGATTTATCCAATAAAGGTTTGGAAGAAGCAAGAGAAGCCGGAGTAATGCTGAAAGCGAATGGTTTCTCATTTGATATCGCATATACGTCTGTTTTGAGAAGAGCGATGCGTACTTTATGGATCACTCTCGAAGAAATGGATTTGATGTGGATACCTGTTCATAAAACATGGAAATTAAATGAGCGCCATTACGGTGCGCTTCAAGGATTAAATAAGGAAGAAACAGCGAGAAAATATGGCGATGAGCAAGTAACTTTATGGAGACGTTCAACAAATGTACGCCCACCAGCACTTACAAAAGATGACGAAAGATATGAAGCAGCACATCCGAAATATAGAGATGTAAAAGAGTATGAATTTCCTCTTACAGAAGATCTAGAAGATACAGAGAAACGAGTTGTTTCATATTGGAATGAAGAGGTAGCTCCTAATGTAAAAGCTGGTAAACAAGTAATTATTGCAGCACATGGAAATACAATACGTGCTTTAGTAAAACATTTAGATCAAATTTCAGATGAAGAAATAGAAAATGTAAACATTCCAACAGGAACACCATTGGTTTATGAGTTGGATAATGATTTAAAACCGATATGCCATTATTATTTAAATAGGGAAATAGAAACTTTGGAAGGAAATTTGGTATAAAACAAACGGTTTTATATACCCTACCTATGTATTGTATATAAATAACGGAGGAGATTTATAGTGTTACATTATACGGTTGTAGATAAAAAGAATTGTGAGTCATGTGGATTATGCACTTCTATAGCACCTGATATATATCAATTAGATGGAAGAGGAAAATCATTTGGTCTATTAGATAGTAATCAAGGAATAATGGGGATCCCAAAAACTTTCTTGCAAGCAATGTTGGCGGCTAGTGATGGCTGCCCAACAAGTTCAATTCAGGTAAGAAAAGAACCATTTATAAAGAAAATGAAAATTCAATAGAGGAAGTATTAAGGATAAAACAAAATTAAAAGGAGGAATTTATATGGGACATCATCACGGTCACCAACATCATGGGCATGCTCACGGGCATTCCCATGGACATCATCATTTTGAGGAGAGTAGAAAAGGGAATAAAAAAGGATTAATTACAGCTTTAGTAATTACAGCAACTATTATGTTTCTTGAATTTTTTGGAGGACTAGTTACAAATAGTTTAGCTTTATTATCAGATTCAGGACATATGTTAAGTGATACGAGTTCATTATTATTAAGTTTAATTGCAATCGGACTTGCAGCTAGAACGGTTACTTCTACAAAAACATATGGATATTATCGTTTTGAAATTTTAGCAGCATTAATTAATGGAATCACATTATTTGTTGTAGCAGGGCTTATCGTATGGGAAGCAATTGGTCGTTTTTTTGAACCACCAACTGTAGCAAGTGGTCCAATGATGTTAATCGCATCAATTGGTTTATTAGCAAATTTAATTAGTGCATGGGCACTTATGAGACAAGGTGACGTGAAAAATAACGTGAATTTACGTAGCGCGTATTTACATGTTCTTGGGGATGCTTTAGGGTCAGTGGGAGCATTAGTAGCTGGTGTACTTATGTCATTATTCTCATGGTATATTGCAGATCCAATTATTTCAGTAGTTGTAGCTTTATTAATTTTAAAGAGCGCATGGGGAGTAACAAAACATTCTATTCATATACTTATGGAGGGTACACCGGTTGCAATTGAAATAGAGAAAGTGAAGCAAGCAATTAAAGGAGTAGAAGGTGTACGTGATTTACATGACCTTCATATTTGGACAATTACATCGGGATTAGATGCATTAAGTGTCCATGTAATAATTGATAAAAAACAGGATGATCAAGAAGTACTTCAAAATATTATTGATATGCTAAAAAAAGAGATCCATATTGAACATGCTACAATTCAAATTGAAACACTTAACATTAAACATAATGAAATGATTGTCTAATAAAATGCAAACAAAAGGCTATGGGGAAATTCTCCATAGCCTTTTGTTTGTGCAAGTAGAATTGTCCTTTTTGAAAGTTTTGTTTCAACTTTTCGTCTAAAGAGACAAAAAGTTGTCACAATTCGGTCACAATTAGCATAAACATAAAATAGACGAAATGAACTTATTTCCAAAAAGGCTTGATTCATTCCAGTCATGATTAGTAGAGCTGAAAAAGCATGGATTAAAAGTTCACTATATTCTCAAGGAGGTAGATCGTATGAAAACTATTCTTGCTATCGCTGGGCTTATTTGGGTTTTATCACATGGCATTCCAATTTATGAAGGAGAACAAATTCGCAGTGCTCTGAATAAAAATTTTAATGAATATCATATCATTGATCGGCAAGATAATGTCGTGACAGTTCGTGTAAATGACTGTTTTCATACGGTAACCGTTGAAGGAACTTCAGTAGTGAATGACACAAAAGTATGTGATCAGCAATAATTATATATAGGAAGAAAAAAGTCTCAATTTACACGTATGAAAATTGAGACTTTTATATTTGTGGATGAATAATAAGCGGGGAGGAATAATCCCTGCTTATTATTGTTTTTTGAAAAAAAGGTAAGGGTATCATAATAATTGAGTCTGAGAAGCTAATAAGTTGTTAAGAATAAGCATAGAGCAGAAATATACTCATATGGGGTATCATACGTAGATATTTAATGCTATAATTGGTATACTCGTAAAAGCAATTGTTTTATTGGATGAAGAGAAACTTTAAGAAGGTGATAATATGGATCATAAAGATCATGAAGCGGTAACACATAGATCAGAAAAAGAAAAAGAACAAATTATAAATAGATTAAAGAGAATTGAAGGACAAGTCCGCGGTATTCAAAATATGATTGAAAATGATCGTTATTGCGTGGATATTTTAGTGCAAATTTCAGCGATTAATGCAGCAATGAAAAAAGTAGGAATGGGTGTATTAAAAAACCATACAAGTCATTGTGTTTCAGGTGCTATTAAAGATGGCAATGGTGACGAAGCAATTGAAGAATTAATGACAGTATTTGAACGTTTTTCAAAAGCGTAAAAACAAGCTAGTATGTCACTGGCTTGTTTTTTTGTTTATTTTTATATAGGATTTCGAGGTATTGGTGTGAAAAAGTGTGTGTAAAATAAACTTTTAGAAAATAATTGAAAAATCATGATATAAAACCATTGATTACCTTAGGGGGGTATGGTAAGATGTAATTGTGATTAACAAACAATGAAGAAACAAGAGGAGGATTTTAAATGGAACAGTTAACATTACAAGTTGAAGGTATGTCTTGTGGACATTGTGTAAATTCTATTGAAAGCAGTGTGAAAGAACTAAACGGTGTTGAGCAAGTGAAAGTTCAATTAGCAGAAGGTACTGTTGAAGTTACTATCGATTCATCAGTTGTAACGTTAAAAGATATCGTTGCTGTAATTGAAGATCAAGGGTACGATGTTCAATAATTATTTTTAGATATGGAAATAAATCGTACTTTATAGGAAGTACGATTTATTTTGTTAATAATTATACCTTATGAGGGTATATAGAGGTGAGAGACATGAATGAACAGAAAGAGGCCAATCTTCAAATATCAGGAATGACATGTGCGGCATGTGCAAATAGAATTGAAAAAGGTCTAAAAAAAGTAGAAGGTGTTCATGATGCAAATGTAAATTTTGCACTTGAAAAAACAAAAATAATGTATGATCCCAAAAAAACAAATCCGCAACAATTTAAGGAAAAAGTTGAATCGTTAGGATATGGAATTGTCAGTGATAAAGCTGAGTTTACTGTTTCTGGGATGACATGCGCAGCATGTGCGAATAGAGTAGAAAAGCGTTTAAATAAGTTAGAAGGTGTGAACGGAGCGACAGTAAATTTCGCTTTGGAATCAGCTACAGTAGATTTTAATCCTGATGAAATTAATGTAAATGAAATGAAGAGTGCAATTACGAAATTAGGATATAAATTAGAAGTGAAATCAGATGAGCAAGATGGATCAACTGATCATCGCTTACAAGAAATTGAGCGACAAAAGAAGAAATTTATCATTTCGTTTATTTTATCATTCCCGTTACTGTGGGCAATGGTAAGTCATTTCTCATTTACATCATTTATTTATTTACCTGATATGCTTATGAACCCTTGGGTGCAGCTAGCTCTTGCAACTCCAGTTCAGTTTATCATTGGTGGGCAGTTTTATGTTGGGGCTTATAAAGCGTTACGAAATAAAAGCGCCAATATGGATGTTCTCGTGGCACTTGGAACGTCTGCAGCGTATTTCTACAGTGTGTATTTAAGTATTAGGTCGATTGGTTCTTCGGAACATATGACAGACTTGTATTTTGAAACGAGTGCAGTACTTATTACATTAATTATTTTAGGTAAATTATTTGAGGCGAAAGCAAAAGGACGCTCGTCAGAAGCGATTAAAAAATTAATGGGATTACAGGCGAAAACTGCTACTGTTGTACGAGATGGAACAGAAATAAAAATTTTAATCGAAGAAGTGGTAGCTGGTGATATCGTTTATGTAAAGCCTGGTGAAAAAATCCCAGTAGATGGGGAAATTGTAGAAGGAAAGTCAGCAATAGATGAATCGATGTTAACAGGTGAAAGTATTCCGGTTGATAAAACAATTGGGGATGTAGTAATTGGTTCTACAATAAATAAAAATGGCTTTTTAAAAGTGAAAGCAACTAAGGTAGGAAGAGATACTGCATTAGCTCAAATTATTAAAGTAGTAGAAGAGGCGCAAGGTTCAAAAGCTCCTATTCAACGGGTAGCAGATCAAATTTCTGGTATTTTCGTACCGGTTGTAGTTGTGATTGCTATTATCACATTCGCAGTGTGGATGCTATTTGTTACACCTGGTGATTTTGGCGGAGCACTTGAAAAAATGATAGCCGTACTTGTTATCGCTTGTCCATGTGCATTAGGTCTTGCAACGCCTACATCTATTATGGCGGGATCAGGAAGATCAGCAGAGTATGGTATTTTATTTAAAGGCGGGGAGCATTTAGAAGCAACGCACCGATTAGATACAGTTATTTTAGATAAAACAGGTACTGTGACAAATGGGAAGCCGGTGCTAACAGATGTAATTGTAGCAGATGGATTCCACAAAGAAGAAATACTACGTTTAGTAGGTGCGGCAGAAAAAAATTCTGAACATCCACTTGCAGAAGCGATTGTAGAAGGAATTAAAGAAAAGAAAATTGAAATCCCAAGTTCAGAAACGTTTGAAGCAATTCCGGGATTCGGCATCGAATCAGTCGTAGAAGGGAAACAATTATTAATTGGTACACGTCGATTAATGAAGAAATTCGATATTGATATTGAAGAAGTTTCTAAATCGATGGAAGCCCTAGAACGAGAAGGAAAAACGGCAATGTTAATAGCAATAGATAAGGAGTATGCTGGAATAGTTGCCGTTGCAGATACTGTAAAAGATACTTCAAAAGCAGCTATCTCAAGACTTAAGAAAATGGGTCTAGACGTTGTTATGATTACAGGAGATAATACACAAACTGCTGAGGCAATCGCTAAGCAAGTTTGTATTGATCACGTAATTGCAGAAGTATTACCAGAAGGAAAAGCAGAAGAAGTGAAAAAACTGCAAGCACAAGGTAAGAAAGTAGCAATGGTTGGGGATGGAATAAATGATGCTCCTGCACTTGCTACGGCGGATATCGGTATGGCAATTGGAACAGGAACGGATGTAGCGATGGAGGCGGCAGATATTACGTTAATCCGTGGTGATTTAAATAGTATTGCTGATGCAATCTTTATGAGTAAGATGACGATAAGAAATATTAAGCAAAATTTATTTTGGGCACTAGCTTATAACGGCTTAGGCATCCCGATTGCAGCGTTCGGTTTCTTAGCACCTTGGGTTGCTGGAGCCGCGATGGCATTTAGTTCTGTATCCGTTGTATTAAACGCATTACGACTGCAAAGAGTGAAATTTAAAAAATAAAAATCTATAGAGTAATTGCAGATGCTTACAAACAAAAAAACAATACTTTGAAATAAGTATTGTTTTTTTCTTTCTATAGAAAGAAAAAAGATATAATAAAGCAGAAATATTGAATACTAGATGGTAGAAAAGTTAAATGATAGTTTAGTAAGGAGGTTCGTATATGTTAAAAGACACGATTATTAGAACATTTCATAAAGAGGATTTAGAACAAGTATTACAGTTGTTCTATGAAACAGTTCATACAATTAATGCAAAAGATTATAACGTATTACAGCTACAGGCATGGGCACCGGATTGACTAGATAGAGAAAGCTGGTTAAATTCTTTAGAGAGGAATATTAGTTATGTAGCGGATCATAACGGTGTGATAGTGGGATTTGGGGATTATAATGAAGATCATTACGTAGATCGCTTATTTACGCATAAAGATTATCAAGGGAAAAGGATAGCTTCCTATATACTACAGAAGTTAGAAAAAAAAGCAGTGAACTTGGGGCATGGGGAGGTATATACAGAGGCGAGTATTACAGCAAAACCTTTCTTTGAAAGTAAAGGTTTTATTTGCATAAAGGAACAAAAGAAACAGCATAATGGTCAGATTTTTATTAATTATGTAATGAAAAAATAGCCCTCTCGTAAACGAGAAGGCTATTTTTTCATTATTTTACAGCTTCTTTTAGTTCTTTACCAGCTTTGAAAGCAGGTACTTTAGAAGCTGCGATTTGCATTTCTTCACCAGTTTGTGGGTTACGGCCTGTACGAGCAGCTCTTTCGCGAACTTCGAATGTACCGAATCCGATAAGTTGTACTTTCTCACCAGCAGCTAAAGTGTTAGTGATTGATTCTACTACAGTTTGTACAACTACAGTAGCTTCTTTTTGAGAAATCTCAGCATTTTGTGCTACGTTTTTAATTAATTCTGTTTTGTTCATGTTTTTCACCTCATATGTAAATAATGCTATTTAAGTTGTTATTATAACGTATAAAACATTCGAGAACAAGTGTACGTACATATATTCGTAAAAAAAATGAAATTTGTAATATTTTTGAGAGCTACTTTATAGACATTCAATTTAAGCGGATACAGATTTTTTCTTTAATGCAGTTTGCTCTTTATTGGAAGGGAGTTTCTTATTATAGGATATGAAATAAGGTAATGCTACAAATAACATACCTCCTACTAAGTTTCCGAAGAAAACAAAAATGAAGTTTGGAAAATATTCAATCCAAGTTAAATGACCGGCAAAAATTGCAGCTGGGATGACAAACATATTAGCTACAACGTGTTGAAATCCAATCGCAACAAAAGTCATAACTGGGAACCAAATGCCGATAATCTTTCCGATAAATTCTTTACTTCCCATACTGAGCCAAACAGCTAAACAAACGAGCCAATTACATCCGATTGCAGAAATGAAGGCTTGTAGTGGTGTATCTTGTAGTTTAGTTTGCGCAATAGAAACTGTTTTCGTTAAAAAAGCTCCCTCTGTTAATCCGACGATATGACCGAAAAAATAAGCAACGAATACAGCACCTATGAAGTTGCTAAACGTAACAATAACTAAATTTTGAATGAAGTGAAATAAGTCGATTTTTTTGTGAAGCCACGCCATTGAGACGGTCATCATATTGCCAGTTACTAACTCACCGCCTGCAAGAATAACGAGTATAAGACCGATAGGGAATACAGCGGCACCTAGAAAACTAGTAAATGATCCCCAAGAATTTGGCATTGTTCCAATAACATGAATATCGAGTAAATACCCTAATGCTATGAAAGCACCACCAAAAAAACCGAGAATTAACATAGGGAGTAATGATAAATGAGCTTTTTTTCTTCCGGAATTCGCAGCAAGTTCCGTAATTTCTTCTGGTGTAAATACAGACATGAATAATCTCTCCTTAATAAAATGATAGAATAAATAGAAGGAATGTTTTTAAGAATCTATGTATTATAAAAATATGTTATGCCTTCTGTATAAAATTGTCAAAGTGAATGGGTAGAATTGGATATAACTAACATTGTTCATGTTGTCACATTAATGTAACAATAAGGCTTTAAAGTATTTCTAGAGGTGAGAACATGAATACGCATCATGTAAAAAAAGAACAAAAAAAATCAATCATAAAAATATTTGCAATCAGTTTCATAAGTATAATAATGATTTCAGTAAGTTTGTATTTCTATGCGACAGAAATAGAACGAAAACTAGTAACAGTTACGTGGAATGAAATAGAAGCATCTACAATTCCTAAAGAGTTTAATAATAAAAAAATATTACAATTCTCAGATGTACATTTAGGGCCAGAATTTACACTGAAACAACTAGAAAATTTGGTGGAGAAGATGAATGCGTTACATCCAGATGTAGTAGTTTTTACAGGGGATTTAATAGATAAGTTTGGATCGTATAAAGCCGAAAGAGAAGAAGCGAAAAGTATTTTACAGAAAATACATGCGCCTTTAGGGAAATATGCTGTGTTTGGGAATCATGATAGGGGCGGGGGAGGTAGTTTATTTTATAAAAAGTATATGGAGGAAGCTGGTTTCTCTGTGTTAGTAAATGAAGTGCAGAAAATAAAAGCGGAAAACGGTAAGTATATTACAATAGCAGGTTTGGATGATTTTTTATTAGGTAAGCCGCAAATAGACTCGACTTTAAAACATATAAGGCAACAAGATTTCAATATGCTATTAGTACATGAGCCAGATGTTGTAGATAGAGTAGCTCGTTACCCAGTTGATTTTCAAATGTCAGGCCATAGTCACGGAGGACAAGTTCAAATTCCTTTTATAGGTCCATTAATTACTACAAAGTTAGCTGAGAGTCATGTTGAAGGTATGTATGAATTAGAAGGGAAGAATAAGCCGTTACATTTATACGTAAATCGTGGTATTGGGACAACCCGAATGCCTGTTAGATTTTGGAGTGTACCTGAACTTTCAGTATTTGTATTGAAGCAAAATAGTAACTAGACTATTTTAGAGTAGTAGGAGGGCTTTCAAAGAAAGTGCTCTTTTTTATTGATTAAACACGGAATATTATGTAACTTTTAATTAAAGTGTTAAAAAAGAAAGGGGCATTTCTATGATAGAAACATGGTATAAAGAATTGGAAAGTTTATATAACGAAATGGTTTTGTGGCGAAGAGATTTTCATCAATACCCAGAGCTATCGTTTCAAGAAATAGAAACACCGAAAAAAATAGCTGAAATCTTAAAAAGTTTTCATATTGATGTGACAACAAATGTTGGGGGAAGAGGGGTAATCGGCGTAATTGAAGGTGGAAAACCTGGGAAGACGATAGCGCTACGTGCTGATTTTGATGCACTACCTATTCAAGATGAAAAGCAAGTTTCATATAAATCAAAGGTTCCCGGCGTAATGCACGCTTGTGGACATGATGGACATACAGCAACACTTTTAGGCGTTGCAAAAATATTAAGTGATCATAGAGACCAGCTTTCTGGAAAAATAGTTCTTATACATCAACATGCAGAAGAGAAAGAGCCTGGCGGAGCAATTGCTATGATTGAGGATGGTTGTTTAGAAGGTGTAGATGTTGTGTTTGGAACACATTTATCTTCTCAAATGCCTATAGGAATGGTTGGAGCGAAAGCTGGAGCAATGATGGCGGCAGCTGATACATTTGAAGTAAAGATTCAAGGGCGAGGCGGTCACGGCGGTATGCCGCATCATACTGTTGATGCTATTATCGTTGCAACACAAGTAATTAATCAGTTACAACTTTTAGTGAGTCGAAAAATAGATCCGCTTCAATCTGCGGTATTAACAGTTGGTACATTCCATGCTGGTCAGGCGGATAATATCATTGCGGATACTGCTACGTTTACAGGAACCATTCGAACGCTAGATCCTGAAGTGAGAGAATATATGGAGAATGAATTTAAACGAGTTGTTGAGGGGCTTTGTCAGTCTCTTCATGCTGAGGTTAGTATTCAATATAAACGAGGCTATCCAATATTAATAAATCATTTAGATGAAACGAGTCATTTTATGGAGATTGCGAAACGTGACCTTGGAAGAGAAAGGGTCATTGAAGTGCCACCTATTATGGGTGGAGAAGATTTTGCATATTACTTAGAATGTGTTCCAGGAGCATTTTTTTTCACAGGTGCGCGTAATGAAGAAATAGGAGCAACATATCCACATCATCATCCTCAATTTGATTTTGATGAACGAGCAATGTTAATTGGTGGAAAATTACTTTTAAGTCTTGTAAATAGTTATGTAAGAGATGGAAAAGAATCTCTTCATCATGTAGAAGTGAAAAAGTAATTTACATAAATAAAAAACAACAATAGGTCATATAAAACCTATTGTTGTTTTTTATTATTTTTGCAAGGAAAGACTATCAAAATATGTTCTATAGTTATTAGAGAATTCAAAGTTGTTTTTTGCATCCCAATTAATAGACCAAGACATTAGGCCGCGGAATGCAGGATAGCCATTCTGATTTGAAAGTTTATACTTTCCTCCAAAAGGAATTCCTTTAATGATATAATCTAAAGCTTTTTTCATTTCAGTTGGAGAAATATATCCGCCACTTGGAGCAGCTGCTGGTGCTGCAGGAAGTCCAATCATGACTTGATCCGAACGAAGAGCTGGGAAAATGTTATTTGTATTACCACCTACAGGAAAACCATGTAAGAGCATATCTGCCATAGCGACTTCGTAGTCTGCAGTACCTTGATTGTAGTTATTACCGTCCATTCCAATCCCGCTACCAGCATTGTAGTGTTGAACGTGAATGTATGTTAGTTTGTCTTTTACTCCGTAAATAATCGGTAAATAAGCACCCCAGATGCTTCCATATGCGCTATAACCACCTTGAACATAAGCTGTTTCAGGGGCCATGCTTAATAGAAAATCTGGACCATAATGATCTGAGATTGTCCGAATAGCTGAAATAAGATTTACGATTTGAGGAGTCGTGGGGTTTTTGAAATTAGTGTCATTTCCGTTTAAGTAAATACCTGATTCAAGGTCAATATCTATTCCATCAAAACCGTATTTATCGATCAGAGATTGTATGGAATTAATAAAACGTTGCTTAGCCGCATTGTCAGGAAGTAAAACGACCCCATTTTGTCCACCTATTGAAAGAACTATTTTCTTACCTTTACTTTTTAAATAAGAAATATCTGATTTGAACTCTGCATCCGTACCATACACAGGAGAAAATTCAACAGTGGAACGATCACCCCCAGTTTCACCGAAAGATACATTGATTACATCCCATTTTGGTGAAACGTCTCTTAATTTAATAATGCCAGTACCGTTATCAAAGTTATGCCAGTATCCAACGAGTAATTTTGATTCTAAATTGTTTGCTGCTTGTGCTTGAAAGGGAGCTAGCGGTAGCAGTAAGAAAATTACTAAAGCGCAACAAATGAATTTGAACTTGTTTAACATATCAACACTCCTATACAAAAAGTTGTCTAGATGTATAATCTTGTTCGTTTAATAATATCTGAAAATTCATTCTTTTGTAAGTCGATTATAATTTTCTCAACAATTGTATATGGAAAACTATTAAACCTAATGAAATAATTTTTGAAGGAGGTCGAATTACGATTGTTAAATTCAGAATATTTTGATATATTTTAAAATATAGGACAAGATTTTTCGCATAATACTCTTACATAAATTTCAAAATTAAGTTTGGAAGGGGATGTACAAGAGTTGGATAAAAATCTTAAGAAAGACCTCAAAATACGCCACATTACAATGATTTCCATTGGTGGCGTAATAGGAGCTGGTTTGTTTGTTGGAAGCGGTGCGGTTGTGCATTCAGCCGGACCAGGTTCTATCGTTTCATATGCATTAGCAGGACTTCTAGTTATTTTCGTTATGAGAATGCTAGGGGAAATGGCAGCTATTAACCCGACAAGTGGTTCATTTGCAACATATGCAAGAGAAGCAATTGGTCCATGGGCGGGTTATACAATTGGGTGGCTATATTGGTTTTTCTGGGTAATTGTTATTGCAATAGAAGCTACAGCAGGTGCTGGTATTATTCAATATTGGATTCCAGAAATCCCGCTCTGGTTATTAAGCTTAATATTAACGATTTTATTAACGTTGACGAATGTTTTCTCGGTGAAATCATTTGGAGAATTTGAATATTGGTTTTCATTTATTAAAGTAATAAGTATTGTTTTGTTCCTTTGTCTTGGGCTCGCTGTTATTTTAGGATTTGTACCAGGAACGGAAGCACCTGGCACTTCGAATTTAGTAGGGCAAGGAGGATTTATGCCAAATGGTATAAGTTCGGTGCTACTTGGAATTACCGTCGTTATATTTTCATTTATGGGATCTGAGATTGTTGCAGTAGCCGCTGGTGAATCTGCCGAACCTGTAAAAGCAGTAAAAACAGCAACAAATAGTGTAATTTGGCGTATTCTCGTATTTTTCATTGGATCGATTGCTGTAGTTGTTACACTCCTTCCGTGGAATTCAGCGAACATACTAAAAAGTCCGTTTGTGGCGGTACTGGAACATATAGGGATACCAGCGGCAGCACAAATTATGAATTTTATCGTTTTAACAGCTGTACTTTCTTGTTTAAATTCGGGTTTATATACGAACTCAAGAATGCTTTTTTCAATGGCAGAAAGAGGAGATGCGCCAAAGGCATTTTTGAAATTGAATAGTAGTGGTGTTCCAGTTCGGGCGGTTTTATTTGGAACTTTCTTTGCTTACATTGGAGTTGTTTTTAGTTACATATCTCCAGATAAAGTATTTTTATTTTTAGTGAATGCATCTGGCGGGATTGCGTTACTCGTTTATCTCGTTATAGCAGTTTCACATTTCAAGATACGTAAAAAAATGGGGAAAGCGGAACAACAAAATTTGAAAGTGAAAATGTGGCTTTTTCCATATGTAACATATGTTACAATTGCTGCGATTATAGCAGTTTTAGTTGCCATGATCGCAATTGAATCTTTACGTTCACAAGCGCTTTTAACAATGCTTGTTACTGTTCTTATAATAATTTCTTATTTTATTTTTAATAGAAATAAAAATAGTACATTGTTGAATCCTAAAAGTAAGAATGAGGAATCTGTTCGATTCTAATTTCTTGTTTTAGAAGAGAGTTACACCCAATCATTGCTATAAAAGAATCATATATAATCATAGAAACAAGTAATTACTATTGTCATAGTGAATATAAACTTTTTTCTTGACTTTTTATACGAAGGCGAGCAAAATGATAAAAAAGGAAGGGGGATGACGATGGAAGAGTACGTATTAGAGCTGTATAACTTGTTATATACGACAGAATGGCAAGATATTGTTTCGTTTCTAGGAATAATGTTTTGTATGAAAATTGTAATTGTATATATGGAAGAGCAAGGTATGTTCTATTCCTTCGCATCTCCGTTCGATGTGCAACGCGAGCCGTTGCCAAACTATGCCAAGGTAAATTACGAACAATTTCCTTTTGTGATTTTCTTTATGCTTCGATTTATAACAGCAATTGTAAAGAAAAAGGAAAGTGACGATGAAGAGTGCCACTCAACTTGTAATATAGCGACTGCTTTTTAAGCTAAATACAAGGAGGAGATTTATATGTGGTTTCGATTTCTTATGATTGGTTTCTTTTCATTAACAGCAATTTCTTTAATGGGATATCAAGTGTCTGAAATTTATCAAGCATATAGCAATACGTTTTTTAACAAAAACTAATTACATTGCTATTTAAATAATAAAGCGATAAAATCCTTCTTAAGAAGTTTTATTAAGAAGGATTTTTTTCTTTGCTTTGTCTTACTGTGTCAAACTATTGTCACATTTACACTGTGAATAATATGTTAAAATAGTGAGGTTACGTATACATATTTGAAGGAAGAGGAGTGACCATTTTGGTGGATCAATCAACGAATCAGAAAAGCTATGCTCCTATTGTGATAACGCTTTCTGTAATTGTAAATGCGATTATTTTATTTTTGTTCTTTGGACCTGTTGGCTATGAAGGAGAAGTACATTTTGATGTAACAATTTTACCAATGTTAAATGCAATTTTTAATAGCTTTACGTTCGTATTCTTATTAGCAGCTTTATACTCTATTATTAAGAAGAATGTGAAAATGCACCGTGGTTTCATCCTCGCAGCATTTACAACGACGTTGCTATTTTGTGTTTCTTATTTATCGTATCATTACTTGGCGCCGGCAACACATTTTGGTGGGGAAGGATTCATTAAATATGTGTACTTCATTATTTTAATTACACATATTATCCTGGCAGCTATTATTGTACCACTTGCATTGTTTGCACTTGTATTTGGTTTTACAAATCAATTAACACGTCATCGTAAAATTGTACGTTGGACGATGCCAATTTGGTTATATGTAAGTTTATCTGGTGTTATTGTTTACTTAATGATCTCACCTTATTACCAATAAAAAAATCTCAGCCTGTAGGCTGGGATTTTTTTGTTAGGCAAATATTTTTGTGAAATGAAAAAAATATGGTATACAAAAGTATAGTTGCTTTTCATATAGAAGGGATGGTAAAGAAATATGCAAAATTTTGTATTTCGTAATCCAACGAAACTTATTTTCGGTAAAGGTCAATTAGAACAGTTGAAAACTGAAATTCCACAGTTCGGTAAAAAGGTTCTTCTCGTATACGGGGGAGGCAGTATTAAAAGAAATGGTATTTATGATAATGTAATTTCTATTTTAAAAGATATAAATGCAGAAATATTTGAATTGACAGGTGTTGAACCGAATCCGCGTGTATCAACTGTAAAGAAAGGGATTCAAATCTGTAAAGATAATGGCGTCGAATTCATATTGGCGGTTGGCGGAGGAAGTGTAATCGACTGTACGAAGGCGATTGCTGCTGGTAGCAAATATGATGGAGATGTATGGGATATTGTAACGAAAAAAGCATTTGCTAGTGGGGCGTTACCATTTGGTACGGTACTTACGCTTGCGGCAACAGGATCTGAAATGAATGCTGGTTCTGTCATTACAAACTGGGAAACGAATGAAAAATATGGCTGGGGTAGCCCAGTTACTTTCCCGCAGTTTTCGATTTTAGATCCAGTTCATACTGTTTCTGTGCCGAGGGATCAAACAATTTACGGTATGGTAGATATTATGTCGCACGTATTAGAGCAATACTTCCATCATGGAACAAATACAGAATTACAAGATCGTTATTGTGAATCTGTTTTAAAAACAGTAATTGAAACTGCTCCTAAGCTTTTAAGTGATTTAGAAAATTATGAGCATAGAGAAACTATTTTATATTGCGGTACTATGGCGTTAAACGGTATTTTAGCGATGGGAGTAAAAGGAGATTGGGCGACTCATAATATTGAACATGCAGTATCTGCGGTTCATGATATACCACACGGGGGTGGCCTTGCGATTTTATTCCCGAACTGGATGAAGCGTGTTGTAGATGAAAATGTAAGTCGTTTTAAACAGTTCGCTATTCGTGTATTCGATGTAGAAACAGATGAAAAGGCTGATCGAGAAATTGCGCTAGAAGGAATTGAGGCGTTACGTCAATTTTGGACTTCAATTGAGGCACCAGTAAGGTTAGCGGATTACGGTATTGGGGAAAATGAAATTGATTTAATGGCTGATAAAGCGATGGCTTATGGTGAATTTGGTAACTTTAAAAAATTAAATAAAGACGATGTTTTAAGTATATATAAAGCTTCTTTATAAGTGAATCGAAAAAAGAAACCCATTTGATATAACAATCAAATGGGTTTCTTTTTTATTGTTTATAACTGTTTATGACTGGTTTTGGTTATTTGTGAATGTTTATGGTTGATTTTTGTGATCGTTTTCATTATACTGTAATCAAAGAAGAGGTGAATAAAATGTTAACTCCTGAACGTCATCAAATGATATTGCAACTTGTAAAAGAGCAGAAGGTTGTTAAATTACAGCAATTAGTGGAAAGAACAGAAAGCTCTGAATCAACAATTCGTCGTGATTTAGCGCAATTGGAAAAGCAAAGGTTATTAAAAAGAGTTCATGGTGGTGCTGCTGTTTTAACAGGAAAAGGGCAAGAGCCAACGATGGTTGAAAAATCATCCAAAAACATTCAAATAAAGCAACAAATTGCTAACTATGCGGCTAGCATTGTTGAACAAGGTGATTGCATTTATTTAGATGCAGGAAGTACAACATTTGAAATGATTCCATTTTTAATAAATAAAGATGTTACTGTCGTTACGAATGGACTTATGCATATTGAAGCTTTAGCTGAAAATAATATTCGTGCGTATTTACTAGGTGGAATGATGAAAAGTAGGACGAAAGCTTTAATTGGTGCTATGGCACAGGAAAGCATGCAGAAGTACCGTTTTGATAAATGTTTCTTAGGAGCGAATGGTGTACATGAACAGCTTGGTTTTACAACTCCAGATCCAGAAGAGGCACTTTTAAAACAAATGGCATTAACATTTGCGAACGAAGGATATTTCTTAATTGATGAAAGTAAGTTTTCAGAAGTTGCGTTTGCGAAAATAGCCAATGTTGAAGAAGCGAATATTATTACAAACCATTTAGAAATTGATTTAGAAAAATATAAAAGACAAACCAATGTAATTGAGGCTGATAAACAATGATCTATACAGTTACTTTAAACCCATCTATTGATTATGTAGTACAAGTTAATTCCTTCGATTTAGGCGCAGTAAATCGAGCAGAGAAAGATATGAAATTTCCTGGAGGGAAAGGTATTAACGTTTCTCGTGTTCTTCATCGTTTAGGTGTTGAAAATGTAGCGCTTGGATTTACTGGTGGATTTACCGGTCGATTTATTAAAGATGTATTACAGGCGGAAGGTGTAACAACAAACTTCGTCCAAGTAGACGGTGATTCCCGAATTAATGTGAAAATAAAAGGGCAAGAAGAGACAGAATTAAATGGGCAAGGTCCTAATGTGACAAATGAACAATTTGAACAATTAATGAAACAAATCGAAAGTATGAGGCAGGGAGATTGTGTTGTACTAGCTGGAAGTGTACCGGCGTCTATCTCAACTACTTTTTATGAATCAATCGCAACGCTCGGAGCTGAGAAAGGTATTCGCGTAGTAGTCGATGCAAGTGGAAGTGCGCTGCAGCATGTAATTAAAAATAAACCATTTTTAATAAAGCCTAATCATCATGAACTTGGTGAGTTATTCGGAGTAGAGATTTCAACAGTAGAAGATGTTTTACCGTTTGGAAGAAAATTAGTTGAACAAGGTGTAGAGCATGTTATCGTATCAATGGCTGGAGATGGGGCTTTATTATTTACGGCAGAAGGTATATATGAAGCAACTGTTCCAAAAGGTGTTGTAATTAATTCGGTTGGGGCCGGAGATTCTCTCGTTGCAGGATTTGTGGGTAAATATGAACAGACAAAAGATATTGAAAAGGCATTTCAATATGGCGTTGCAACAGGGAGTGCAACAGCATTTTCAGCTGATTTATGTGAAAAAGAAAAAGTAGAAGAATTATTGTCGCAAGTAATTGTAGCTAAGCGATAGGGGGGAGCAACATATGAAAATTACAGAACTATTAAAAAGGGATACAGTTATTATGAATTTGACAGCTTCAAATAAAGAAGCTGTCATAGATGAATTAGTTGAGAAATTAGACGGCGCAAATCGTTTAAATAGTAAAGCTGAATTTAAAGAAGCTATTTTAAAGCGGGAGTCACAAAGTACAACTGGCATAGGGGAAGGGATTGCAATACCTCATGCGAAAACAAAAGCTGTTAAACAACCAGCGATTTGTTTTGGTAGAAGTGTAAGCGGTATCAACTATGAATCGCTTGACGGACAGCCAGCGCATTTATTCTTTATGATTGCTGCGAGCGAAGGGGCGAATAATACTCATTTAGAAACGTTATCGCGCCTATCTACATTATTAATGGATGAAGGATTTCGTAAGCAATTGTTAGAAGCAAAGGATGAAGAGGAACTTCTTCGTTTATTTGATGAAAAAGAGAATGAAAAAGAAGAAGAAGACATTGAAGTTGCAAAACCAGAAGGAAACGAACCATACGTACTAGCAGTTACGGCTTGCCCAACTGGAATCGCTCACACCTATATGGCAGCGGATAGCTTGAAAGCAAAAGCAGCAGAGCTAGGTATAGCAATTAAAGTTGAGACGAACGGATCAACAGGAGTAAAAAACGGTTTAACGAAAGAGGACATTGAACGCGCAACGGCTATAATTGTTGCGGCAGATAAACAAGTAGAAATGAACCGTTTTGCTGGGAAACATGTCATTCAAGTGCCAGTCGCTGATGGGATTAGAAAAACGGAAGCGCTTCTTAATCGAGCTGTAAAACAAGATGCGCCAATCTTTAAAGGAATAAAGGAAGATGGGAAGACAGAAAGTACAGAGGAAGAAAAAGGATTAGGGATTTATAAGCACTTAATGAGTGGTGTAAGTAATATGCTTCCATTCGTTGTTGGTGGCGGGATTTTAATTGCACTAGCATTTTGGATTGGTGGTATAAAAGCAGAAGGACCATTGGCTGAATTGTTAATGTCTATTGGTGGAGGCAAAACAGGTGCGTTTTTATTCCTCGTACCAATTTTAGCTGGATTTATTGCGAGTTCTATTGCTGATCGTCCAGGATTTATGCCTGGTGTTGTCGGTGGATTCTTAGCAGCACATGCGAATGCTGGATTTTTAGGGGGATTAATTGCTGGTTTCTTAGCTGGGTATGTTGTTTTAGGATTGAAAAGATTGTTTTCAGGATTACCAGCACAGTTAGAAGGAATTAAACCTGTATTGTTATATCCGGTCTTTGGATTGTTGATTACAGGAGTTGTTATGCAAAAAGTAGTAATTCCGCCTGTAGTAGCATTGAATGAAATGTTAACAGGTTGGTTAAATGGTTTGAACGGTACAAATGCTATATTACTAGGTCTTATATTAGGTGGTATGATGGCAATTGATATGGGTGGTCCAATTAACAAAGCTGCATTTACATTTGGTATTGCTGCAATAGAAGCGCAGAACTTTGGCGTGCACTCTGCTGTTATGGCGGGTGGTATGGTACCACCATTAGCGATTGCATTCGCAACTACTTTCTTTAAATCGAAATTTACTGAAGCAGAACGTAAATCTGGTTTAACAAATTATATTATGGGAGCATCGTTTATTACAGAAGGTGCGATTCCATTTGCAGCTGCAGATCCGATTCGAGTAATAGTAAGTTGTGTTGTTGGTTCAAGTATTGCGGGTGCATTATCTATGTTATTCCAAATTACATTACCAGCACCGCATGGTGGATTGTTTGTTATCGCATTAGTAAATAAACCGGTGCTATATATTTTCTCGATATTTATAGGGACAGTTATTTCAGCTCTTATGATGGGGATTTGGAAAAAGAAAGTTAAATAACACATGAAAAAGGAGTAGCTTTTATTAGCTGCTCTTTTTTATTACAAAAAAGGAGATTAATAATTGGAGAATGATGAATTTTGGTAAAAGATGTAATGAAATATGGTTTTTTTGTAACAAAAAAGTAATACTGTAATTTTTTTTGGAAAAAAATTCTGGGCTGATATGTAGAAAATATATGAAAACTATTGGGAATTCTATTAGAAATGGAATTCATTAATATGGAAATTTATGTTACAACTCATTAATCGTGTATTACGAATGGTTTGTAATTGTGTGATTTCTAAAAATCTTAAAAATCTGTTGCTATAATGAAAATACGAAAACAAAGCAAATGGAGGCTATTCATGAAAAAATTATTAGGTATAGCAACGGCGGCAGTTTTTGGTCTTGGGATTTTTGCAGGTTCTGCGAAAGCAGAAACGATTGTAACAACAGACGTATTAAATGTTAGAGAAAACCCAACTGTAGAGTCAAAGCTTGTAGGTAAAATGTTAAGTGGAAATAAATTAGATGTTATAAATACAGAAAACGGATGGGCAAAAATTAAATTAAATGGTAAAGAAGCGTTTGTAAGTGCTGAATTTACAAAAAGTACATATTATGTAACGGCGGGCGCGTTAAATGTTCGTGCTGGAGCGAATACTGACTCTGAAATTCTTGGTAAACTGAATAAAGATGATGTAATTGAAACGACAAATCAAGTTCAAAATGAATGGTTACAATTTGACTATAATGGAAAAACGGGATATGTTCACATGCCATTTTTAACAGGGACGGCACCTGTAATAGAAAAGAAAGAAGTTGTAACGCAAGAAGAGGCGCCAGTAAGAGTAAATACGCCAGTTAAAAATAATAAAGTAGTTAAGAGCAAAGAGTCTGTTAAAAATGTAGAATCAAGTAAACCTGTCGCAAAACAACAGTCAACTACGAAACAAGTTACGAAATCTACTGAAACAAGTGCACCTGCTGGTGGACGTGAAATAACAGTAGAAGCGACAGCGTATACAGCCCATCCAAGTGAGAATGGTACGTATGGTGGTCGTGTATTAACTGCAATGGGGCATGATTTAACAGCAAATCCGAATATGAAAGTAATTGCTGTTGATCCTAAAGTAATTCCGCTTGGATCAAAAGTATGGGTAGAAGGATATGGAGAAGCGATTGCTGGAGATACTGGTGGTGCGATTAAAGGAAATCGTATTGATGTATTAGTCGGTTCAGATGGTAGTGCCAATAGCTGGGGGCGCAAATCTGTAAAAGTGAAAGTGATCAAATAGTGTATATGTATTAATATAAAAGGCGGTTGCTTGAAAGTATGTAAGCAACCGCCTTTTATAGGTTATTGAAAAGGATAAATAGTTTTACCTGTAATAATTTTATAGGCACTGCAAAATTGATTTTGTATATACTCTGTATTTTTATTTTCTGGATGTAATGTTGTTTCTTGGAGAGTAGAATGAAAAGAACGTAGCAAACAATTTAAGGCGAAATATAATTCTTCTTGTGAACAATTTTGTTCTTTTGTAGCAGTAGCTAAAATAAGGTCTTTTGTTAAAGATGAAAAATTAATGGTGGATTGTTTCATAGTCAACTCATCCTCTCGAAGGTATTTTTAATCATGTATATGCGGAATTGGACAAACTATGTTCTTTTTTATTTATAATTTCATGTACCGAAATGAAAGAACTTGCAATCATGCCGTTAAAATTGGTAAGATTGGATATAATCAATAGATGGAGTACATTACATAAAGAGAGTTGAATGATATGGGAGAAGTGCAACGTGAAAAAGTTGCTGTCATCATTGGACCAACTGCTGTTGGAAAGACGAAGTTAAGTATTGATCTTGCCAAAGCGTTGAATGGTGAAATTATAAGTGGAGATTCCATGCAGATTTATCGTACGATGGATATTGGAACTGCAAAGGTGACAGAAGAAGAGATGGATGGAATGCCGCATTATATGGTCGATATAAAAAATCCGGAAGAATCATTTTCTGTTGCCGAATTTCAAGAACGTGTTCGTAAGCATATTCGAGAGATTACAGAGCGTGGTAAATTGCCAATTATCGTTGGTGGAACTGGTCTGTATATACAATCTGTTTTATTCGATTATCAGTTTACGGATGATGCTGGCGATACTATATACCGAGAACAAATGGAAAAGTTAGCATTAGAACGTGGTGTGGAATATGTACATAAGAAATTACAAGAAGTAGACCCAGAAAGTGCTGAGCGTATTCATGCAAATAATGTACGTCGTGTCATTAGAGCGTTAGAAATTTTCCACACGACGGGTGAAAAAATGAGTGATCAACTTGAAAAACAAGAAAACGAGTTATTATACGATGTTTCCTTGATTGGCTTGACAATGGATCGAGAAATGCTATACGATCGCATTAACTTACGAGTTGATATAATGATGGACCAAGGGTTATTAGAAGAAGTAGAAGGATTGTATAATAGAGGGATACGAGATTGTCAATCTATTCAAGCGATTGGGTATAAAGAGATATATGATTATTTTGAGGATCGTGTCTCTTTAGAAGAAGCGGTATCACAATTAAAGACTAATTCACGTCGTTATGCAAAGCGTCAATTAACGTGGTTCCGTAATAAGATGGATGTCACGTGGTTTGATGTTACAGGCGGTGAAAAAACGTCAGAAATTTTACGATACATAGAAGGAAAATTACAACTAAAGTCGAATAATAGTAAGTAGAGAAAAAGAGGAGGATTCGACATGAAGCAATCAATCAATATTCAAGATCAGTTTTTAAATCAACTCCGTAAAGAAAATACGTTTGTTACGCTGTACTTATTAAATGGTTTCCAGCTTCGTGGATTAATTAAAGGATTTGATAATTTTACAGTCCTACTGGAAACAGAGGGTAAGCAACAGCTTATTTATAAACATGCAATTTCTACATTTGTACCACAAAAAAATGTTTCAATTGAATTAGAGTAGTAATGAATTATTGTACATAACAAAAAAAGAGCGAGTTTCTCGCTCTTTTTTTATTTGCTATAAACAATACATAGTGAAATTTAAGCAATTCTAAATACAGTAAGGCGAATGTTAGTGTTTCCTGTTGCAGGGATCGTAATCTCGTTAAGAGTAGATTGGACAGAAATGTTTGCGCCAGCTCTTAACGTTTCGATTGTAGTGAATGAAAGTGAGTCGCCTATTAAATTTGAAGAAAAGTTATCAGTTGCGACTGCTCCATTAATTGAAATGCCTACTCCAAGAGGAGCGCATCCTGGCGCAGTTGTAGAAATAGATACGCTAATCACATAAATACCGCCGTTGATAACCGTAACTGTATCTGTGCCATTAAAGATAATATTGTTTACGTTAATTGCAGTACTGAAAATAAAGTTATTAAATTGTAGTACTGTTTGTTGAATGTTGTTTGTAACAACAATTGTTGCTACAGGGAAGCTAGGTCCAGTAGGGCCAGTAACTCCTATACCAGTGGCACCGGTAGCGCCTGTTGGCCCTTGAACACCTTGAGGTCCAGTAGCACCCGTGTTCCCTTGAACACCTTGAGGTCCAGTAGCACCCGTGTTCCCTTGAACACCTTGAGGTCCAGTGGCACCCGTGTTCCCTTGAACACCTTGAGGTCCAGTAGCGCCTGT
>NZ_QOZW01000060.1:0-497 GCF_008368885.1 Bacillus sp. BPN334
ATAAAAAGAAAATAGATAAATATAGTGAAATAGATAAATTAACAAGAGAAAAGTACTTTGTGTATATCACAGGTGATTTTTATTTTCATTTGGATATAGGACTTGAATCAAACTTTTATACTAAAATATATACGGCAAAAAGGAGGGAGTATATTGCACAAAATTATTTATGGAATATTAATTTTAATGTATACTTTGTATTCATTTTTTGTAAGTGACGGAAGTGAAGTAAGGTTTATTATGTTGTTAACTATAGTACTTATCTTTTCTGTGGTTTTAGAAAAAGGAAATGCAAACAAAACGACTGATTAAGGGTCGTTTTGTTTGCACTTTTTTAATTGGCTATTACAGTCCAGATGTTTTAGGGGGAGCACCAAATTTCATTTTTGGGGCACTATTAAATTTTTAGTTGATGAAAACACCCGCCTAAAATAGAAAACTTTTAATCTATTATCATTTATTCCGTAGCTTTTAAGGTATTTAACACGACCTTGGTT
>NZ_QOZW01000061.1:0-503 GCF_008368885.1 Bacillus sp. BPN334
ATGGGTATCCCAACATCTGAGATGCTAACGGCAGGACAAATTATGGCAACGAAATTAGTAACGAACGAATTTGTTGCAATGCTTGACCTTGGAAAAGTAGCTGGTGATTTATCAGCTCGTACAGTAGGTATTTTATCTATCTTCCTTGTATCATTTGCGAATTTCTCATCAATCGGAATTATCGCAGGTGCAACGAAGAGTATCGATGGCAAACAAGCAAACGTTGTATCTTCATTCGGATTAAAACTTGTATACGGTGCAACGTTAGTAAGTATATTATCAGCGATTATCGTTGGGGTTATGCTTTAATAAAAACAAACGAAGTCGTTTATCTCTCGCCTAGAGGGATGAACGACTTTTTTATTTTGGTATGATAAATAATATAGAGAGGGGGATTAAGTTGAAAGAACGGGATAGTTTAAGGGAGTCTGATGAGATTATGGAGAACATTGATCAATTAACTGGTGAAGATGCTAGAACCTTTTTGAAATTCATACATGGGT
>NZ_QOZW01000062.1:0-523 GCF_008368885.1 Bacillus sp. BPN334
ATCTATTATTTTCTATGCGGGAGTATCATGAACTTTTAATGAATCTACCAAATCTAAATATGCACATCTGCTCTTTGAAAGAAGCTGGAGATGTTATCTCAGATATCATTCTAGGAATAGATGATAATCAAAACTTTGAACAAGATATTCTTTTACCTTTATCTCAACGTACAGTAGGCGATGCCGATTGGCGTTACGCATTTGTTGAAAAAGTTCAAACCTTTAAAGAAATAATAGATGGTGGTCTTAGACGAACGTATAGAAGAGATAAAGATGCTATGCAAGATTTCTTCTTTATTTTTGGGAATGAAAATGATTACCGCATGATTGCTAGATTAGACGATGTTGTGTTTTCAAGAAGAGAAGGTGATGAGGGAGTGCCACTTGTTGTGATCTATCCAAAGCGTAAAAAGGCTAGAGATATACTTTTAATGGACACTTATGACAACGTATTACTGCTATCCCTCCAAAATGAAGATGTTACTATCGACGCAGATGAACAGATTATGGCACGTACTGCAAA
>NZ_QOZW01000063.1:0-1301 GCF_008368885.1 Bacillus sp. BPN334
TGTTATCATCATAGGTACACCCGCACGTCCTGCTTTAATCGCACTAGCTGGCGGGCCACCAACTGCACGCCAAATTGGTAAGTTATTATTCTTCGCTCTCGGAATCACCGATGCATGTGCAAGCGGCGCTCTGAACTGTCCGTTCCATGTTACATGTTCCTCGTTATTAATTTTTAATAAAAGATCCATCTTCTCTTCAAATAACTCTTCATAATCATTCACGTCATAACCAAGTAAACTATATCCCCCAATACGAGATCCACGACCAGCCACGATTTCTGCACGTCCATTAGAAATCAAGTCAATTGTAGCAAAATCCTCATATACTCGTACCGGATCAGATGTGCTTACTATCGTTGCTGAACTTGCAATTTTTATATTTTTCGTAGCTTGTGCAATAGCTCCTAAAATAACTGTATGAGCTTGCGTTGTAAAATGAGTTTGATGACTTTCACCGACAGCAAATACATCAAGTCCAGCTTCATCCGCTAACTTAGCTGTTTCAATTAATTCATGAATTCTTTGTTCTGCACTAATTTTCTCTCCATTATGCGGATTTAAAACATGATCCCCAATTGAATATAATCCAAACTCTATTCCTTTACTTGTATCCATACGGTATTTTTCCATAGTTGCTCTCTCCTTTAATTCAGTCGTATTCATATTCTTCAATTATTTTTCACTTGATTAGTCAATTGATAGTGTAAAAAAAATTACTCTTGCGGCAATTCTTTTTTTTCGCTATGCTTATGAACTTTCGTCATTAGCTCGTATAATATTTTCTGCTCTTCTTCATTTAATACATCATCAAAAAACGATGATTGAAATGCAAGTTGCTCTGGCAATGCTCTCTCTAAAGCTGCTTCCCCTTGCTCTGTAAGACTAATTGTTTTCGTTTTCCAATCTTGTTTTCGTACAATATATCCTTCTTTTTCAAGACGAGTTAACATTCGAGAAATACCGCCTTGTGTAACAGTTACCTTTTCAGCTAACTCCATTTGTGTGAGTGGCTGATACGTACGTATTTGCAAAAGCACATCAAATTGAGCTGTCGTTAAATCAAACCGTTTTAAAAACTCATTTGACATCTGATTACTTTGGTTCGTAAATCGTATTAAGCGTAACCATATTAATGACCCTATCGTATTATCACGCATGTTTGATCACTTCCTATCGTGAATCTTACTATCACTTTACTACGCAAGTGATAAAAAAGCAAGAGAAAAAGTGAAAAATAATCTCATTAGAGTATTGCATAAATAACGATAAGAAAGAATTCATATTTAAATGAATTCTTTCTT
>NZ_QOZW01000064.1:0-2039 GCF_008368885.1 Bacillus sp. BPN334
TAAGTCGATATTCTCTGTAGAATCATCGATATAATTTCACCCACTACAACTATTACATTAAATAACGTAAATATATATAAACATGTGATAGTAATAATGCAATAATAGTTAACGGTAAACCAATTTTTAAGAAGTCCATATACGAGAAAGCATGTCCTTCACGTTTTGCAATACCAGCAACGACTACGTTTGCGGATGCTCCGATTAATGTTCCGTTTCCTCCTAAGCAAGCCCCAAGTGATAACGCCCACCATAGTACTTCAATTTGCGGAGAGTCGACAGATAATCCGAGTCCTGTAGCTAAATCTTGAATAAGTGGTATCATCGTTGCGACAAATGGGATATTGTCAATTGTTGCAGATGCAATGCCTGATACCCATAAGATAAGTATCGCAGCGAAACCGATATCACCGTTCGTTACGTCGAGCACTTCTTTTGCGAGTGAAGAAATGAGCCCGATATCAATTAACCCGCCAACGAGAACGAATAATCCAGCGAAGAAGAAAATGGTTACCCATTCAACGTGGGCAAATACATCTTCAATATCATGTTCTTTTACGCCAATTAGCATAAGAATTGTAGCGCCTGTCATCGCGATAACCGCAGCGTCTACATGAATAATCGAATGAAGTACAAAGCCTAAAATAGTTAGTCCTAAAATTGAAATGGATTTTAAAAGGAGGCTTTGATCTTTAATATAATCTTTTTCGTTCAATGCCATTAATATTTTAATTTGCTCAGGTGTTGTTTTTAGTTTGTTACGATACATAAAGTAAATAATGCCAAGTGTAACAATAGAAATAATAATTACGATTGGAGCTAAGTTTAGTAAAAAGGCATTAAAGTCTAAATGCTTATTTGCTGACCCAATCATAATGTTCGGTGGGTCACCGATTAATGTTGCTGTTCCGCCTATATTTGAAAATAGCACTTCTGAAATCAAATAAGGAACAGGGTTTACTTTTAAAATACGTGTAATGGATAGTGTAACAGGTACGATTAATAAGACGGTTGTTACGTTGTCCAAAAATGCAGAACCAACTGCGGTTAATAAAGATAGTAATAATAAAATGCGGATTGGTTTTCCACCAGCTGCCTTAGCTGCTTTAATAGCCACAAATTCAAATACGCCTGATTGACTCGTAATATGTACGAGAATCATCATCCCAATTAAAAGGGTGATTGTTTCCCATTGAATATGTGATGTGAAAGCGGTATGTAAATCTACAACTCCAAAAATAATCATAATAGCAGCGCCGAATAGTGCGATTACAGCACGATTCAATTTCTCAGAAATAATAAATCCGTACGTGATTAAAAATACGGCAATTGCAAAATAATATTGCCAATTTGCTACTTCATGTGCTGATTGTTCCAATCATGTCACCTTCTTTAAAGTATGTATTCAATTGTCGAAATGTATCTCGCTATATTAATACGGGATAAAATATATTGTAGCAAATTCAAAAAAGAAAGAAAACTATTTAACAAAGTGAAGGGAAAAATATGATTTTTACATATCATATAAAAAATATAAAAAACACAGTGCAAATTATTAGGAAAAGTGAGCGTTGTCCTCTAATATAGAGATAGCAATTTACATTATTTTTGCGTAAAATGGTTTAAAGAGGTGAATTCCGATGGAAATAGTAAAAGATAGTTCTCTTATTCAAAATGAAATTGAACGTTTTGTAAATAAAGATGTATATATTCATTTAGAAACAACGAACGGAGCGTATGCGTCACACTTTAACGAAAAGATGATGACAGTTGGAGCATTCATTCGAAATGCAATTATTCGCTTTGAGCGCGGGAAGATTACTGGAACGAATCCATACCGAGTTGGTTTGAAAATGGATCATGGCTGGGTATATGCAGAAGGTATTACGCACTGGGAAGTAGACGATAAAGAGCGTTTATTACTAGCAGGGCATGATAACCAAGGCCGCTTAGCAGTTGCACTTGAGTTAAGCTTAACACCATTTAAGTAAGAAGGAGGGAAACTTATGGAGAGACATGTACTTGTTGTATTTCCGCAT
>NZ_QOZW01000065.1:0-871 GCF_008368885.1 Bacillus sp. BPN334
TCATTTTTACAAATGGTTTTTGACCCTATTCCATTTCTTTTGTGGTAAAATATTGTATTGCTTTTTTTACTAATTCATTCATAAATGAATCCTTTCTTAACCCATTTTCAAACCATGTCCCCAGATTTGTCCGCAGGTTTTGTTGAGTTTAAATTGAAGTCTACTTCTCCCTGGTGTTTTCCTTTTTTATTAAGTATTTCAAATCTACCATGTTGTGTATCTAAAGCATAAAGATTATTTGATTTTGAATCATCATAGTTAAAATTTAAACAGAGATATAGAGTAAACTAGTTAATGGTATTCTTTATTCTACTAATATCCCCTAGAAAGTCTGAATTAACTCTAATCCTAAATAAAACATTTGGATCCATTAAAGGTTCTATTAATAATACAGCAATTCAGGATATTCAAATACAAAATGGAGAAGTCGAACCTTATTTCATTAAACCAAAAGTTGGAAAATAAAAACCAATGCATTTCAACCTTATTTTCTATACTTTTGGCTGGACCGATTATTACCATAAAATTCAATAAAGGATTTATAGGAGGGTTTGAATTTGAGTTATTATTAGCTGTATCTTTATTTTTGTACTAACTAACATCCAATCTATTTCCTTAGATAAATTACTACTAAATCATAAAACTAAACAACAGCAAACTTTATAAGTACACTAACAAAAATAAAGCTTCTCCCCAACACTTCATTATTTGTGTTAAGGAGAAGCTTATTTATGCGAAACTTGTAATTAAATTAAAAACAAGCCAATTCGAAAAAGGATAAGATAACATATCCCAGACGTAAGTCAGGCCAATCTATTTCCTAAATTAAAAGAACTTAAATAGAAGTACTTTTTTATTTGTATTTTAATCT
>NZ_QOZW01000066.1:0-631 GCF_008368885.1 Bacillus sp. BPN334
TAAACAAGTATCCCCCGTTCTAATTTAGGACGGGGGATACTTGTTTAGGTTTTGATATAACATGAACCGATTGTTAAATAACATAACTGGCATCTTATCTCTGTACAGATACACACTTCTTTATAAGTTTAATCGCACTTTATTTCAATTACCGCTACCTCTCTTCACTCTTATAAAAGTTAGAACAATCAGAATAATAAAAATAAAAACCTTTAGAATTTTCTTATTTTAAAACAGTAGACAAAATTCCAAAAATTGTGTTAGAATTTGTTTCAATATCATATCGCTTGTTAACTTCCTTTCAAAAGGAAAATAGGTACACGAAAATTTCGTTTCGTGTTTAAAAGGGAAGCTTGGTGAAACTCCAACACGGTCCCGCCACTGTAAATGCTGAGATTTCTTGTTTAGTGCCACTGTGAAAACGGGAAGGTGAAAGAAATTATATGAAGCATAAGTCAGGAGACCTGCCTGTTTTAGCAACACTGATAGATTCACGGATGATGATGAGGTGTTAAAACAAAAAGGAAGGCTTATTTTCTATGCCTTTATGCTTTTTGTTATAGGTATTTCCTAGTAAACGGAAATGCTTACTTTCAATTAGGGAGGAATTTAAAATGGCAATTCAAACAAG
>NZ_QOZW01000067.1:0-1218 GCF_008368885.1 Bacillus sp. BPN334
GGGTGCACTCATACCAACAACAAATAACTGGATTAATGTTTTATTGTGATTGTTTGTAAAATCCTCAAATACAGTTTGTGGAGTGGTAGTTTCAAGGAAAACAGATACAGGTATATTTCCATTTGCATTTTCTTCAGAACCTGCAATTGTATGCGTATCAATAAAACAGTTGTTTTTTTGATTGCCCGAATGTGACTGTTTTTTATAATACTTTTTACCATCTTTATAAAAGTAATCAGCCATATGAATATAAATCTACCTTCATTTAGATGTCTATATAGTTTATTTAAAAAGGCGAAGTAGTGCTTGTACAACATAATAAAATCCGCTCTCGTAATTACTTAAAAATGTTATTTGAAAATTAAAGAGCGCCATCCAAGGTACTCTCAGCTAAACACTGATATTGAAAAAGAATACAACATAATATCGTATGTATGCTTCTGAGGGATGTGCGGATTTAATATAAAATAGTTATTGGAATGAAATGAAGAGTAACCAATGGTTTATTAATGAATATATAGTGAGTGGAGTCATGGTTGAGGGGCCAGATTATGATGATTCCTAATATAAAAAGAGAGCTAGAAGGCCCTCTTTAATAGTTGTTGTATTCGCCAGAAAAAAGGAAATTTTCAAGCGTATTAATGTGTTAAAAATTTTGTGAACATGAAGTGCAAGGTCCACCAGTAGGTTGAAATACAACATTGTCAACAAAGGCTGTTGCGCCTTCACCACCTGTAGCAGTATTTTGGAAAGAAATACAAGCTATAGTCACAGTAGCAGGTATACACACAACAAGAACATAATGTTGGAAAAGAGATTGTGGTTGATTCATAACTGGTACAATATGTGGAATGTTTGATGGACCAAGAGTTGCAGGGGATGGGGGACATGCTTGCCCAAGTTCTGGAAAAGATACAGAAGCTATAAGAAATGCACCATCCCTTACATCTGCAGCAAATGAAAATGTAAAACAACAACCTTCGTCAACATCAACTGTTTGATTAATACTTCCACCTGGACCAATTGATGCAGCTAAGAGACTAAATGACCCATCTGGCAGAAAACGACCACTATGAACGTTTGGAAAACCTACTTCTGAAACAGAACCTACTTGATTCCAACCTGGAACTGGATCTACTCCTACAGGTGGTATGTCAAATCCAGGGTTGTTAAGAACATTATTACATGGACAACATCCTACAGCAGTTGGTCCAGTCG
>NZ_QOZW01000068.1:0-1591 GCF_008368885.1 Bacillus sp. BPN334
AGCACTGTATAGCATAGGTTTTTATAACCAGCTACATTAAGAAGGGCCTTAATCCGACCGTTCCTGTTGACCCATTGGCGTCTCTCGACATTTTTGGGCAGCAGCGTTTCTCTATACAGGAGCCTCACCTAACAAAGATTATTGAATTACTTCAAAATTTAAACCAGAATTTAATATTTGTCAACTCACTTTCAATTCTATTCTTAAAAACTTTTTTATAGAAAATGAAAATATATCTATCACAAATTTAAAATTGCACTAAAAAACATAGAATTCATTCGAAGAAACGTTAAAAAACATATGAAATTTCGTATATGAAACTTATTGTTTATAATCAATCTTTAACTTTATAGCAAAAGATAAATGATTAGTCATTCTGTACTTTAAAAGAACATTCTTAAAAAAATCTTCTTTTATGATTAAAATCTTCTTTACTGTTTATCAAATTTATATGGTTAAACTACTTAATCAAACTATATACTACAAGTCGAAAATATGTACTTATACGGAATGATTACATACATTTTCTCACATCATTTCTCAAAGGATTATAAAGCAATAAAACATATAAAATTAGCAATACGGTTACTTGACAAGAAAAAAATATATATTTATGCTTGCTACACGAAACAAATACATAAAATTTATATTGCTTAACCTGTTAGGTGAGGCTCCTATGCAAACACAGGCTATTGCCCAAAAATGTCGAAAGACGCCAATGGGTAGAACAGGAATTGTCGGATTAAGGCTCTTCTTAAGATAGCTAAGTGATGAATTTTCATTACTTTACGTTGTATAGTGCCAAAGCTCTACTAGGGGGAAAAAGCCTTATTTAGTCATGCCATTTTGAATCCCCCTAGTTATATACTAGGGGGATTTTTGCGTAAGAAAACAGGGTGTAAGCGATAGAATCTGCCTAAACAAAAATCCTGTTAAGTAATTGACGAGAAAAAGGTTTAATGGATTAGCAAATGTAATATTATGTTTTGTTTTAAATTAGGAGGATATTAAAATGAAAAAAATATTAAAACTCGATTATCTATTGCTCCTCCCTCTACTCATAACATGTACCTTAGGTATTATCATGATGTATAGTGCGAGTTCCATTGTCGCTGTCCAGCATTACGGTTATAACAGTAGACACTTTATTGATTCTCAATTAACAAAGCTAATTTTAGGAACAATAGGGTTAATAGTTTGTGCCATACTCCCATATGAAATATGGAAAAAACGAATAGTCTCTATTTGTATTATGGTTGGGGGGATTTTTTTATTAATTATGGTTTTATGGAAAGGAAAAGTGGTAAATAATGCTCAATCATGGATCTTTGGAATACAGCCAGCTGAATTTCTTAAATTAGGAACAATACTCGTAACAGCCCGTTTTTTTGCATTACGACAAGAACAAGCTAAAAATAGCTGGAGTGGTAGTGGAAAACTTTTATTGTTTTTAGCTACAATTTTTTTTCTTATCTTTAAACAACCAAATTTAGGATCAGCACTTTTAATAATAGGTATAGGTTTTAGCATATTTTTTTGCTCAGGAATAAATATAAATCTACTAATCAAAAGAACTACCATCGGTTCTATT
>NZ_QOZW01000069.1:0-2037 GCF_008368885.1 Bacillus sp. BPN334
CGCTATTCTTTCTGTAGAATAGCGTTTTTGTATGTCTACTTTTATATTTGATGCATTTTACTTATTTGTTATAGGAATTTAAAACTTCTTATCTAAAATATTATATAAAGTTATATTTTCTGCCTATAGCTCGTAAATAACCGATAAAGTGATTTTTAACGATGAGGTGTTCGAAAAATGAAAATACAAATTGTATTGTTTGACGGTTTCGGAGAACTTGTCTCCTTTGCACCTTTTGAAGTACTGAAAAGAGCGATAGAAGAAGGGGCTCCATTTACGGTTGAACTCGTATCAAGTGAACGAAAACAAGAAGTTACTACTTCGTTTGGAGTTACGATTAAACTACATGATTTTTTACGAATGGATAATCGTCCAGATTTGTTAATTGTACCTGGTGGTGGCTGGAATCATAAAGCTAAACACGGGGCGCGAAAGCAAGCTGAGCTTGGTACTTTGACTAAAATAATTAGAGAGATGCACAATGAAGGAACGATTGTTGCTGGAGTTTGTACTGGAGGTATGTTACTAGCTGCATCCGGTATATTGAATGATAAAAAGGCAACAATGCATCATTTGGCGCAGAGTGAAATTCCTACATATGGGGCAGAATTTCTTCCTTACAGAATTGTGGATCAAGGCGATAGTATTACCGCAAGAGGAGTTACTTCAGGGCTTGATTTAGGACTTTGGATCACGGAGAGATTTGCAAGTCCTAAAATTGCGGCTGCTGTTGAATATAGAATGGAATACGAGAGGCGAGGGGTTGTTAGTAGGGAGTCATAATAAAAATAATACGTCATGTAAATCTAAAATATTTATGGAAATGGCAAGTCCTAATCCAGTTATCGTGTATGAGTAAATGGTAGCCATATGTGGATTCACTTATCAAGGACCTAAAATATAAAAAAAGCAGGAGATCACGAGTGATTTCCTGCTTTTTTCGTCTATAAAACTATTGTTCTTACAGTCGGGGTTTTCATTATACTCACAGTAACAAGGAATGCGATTTAAAAGCTCGATTTCTTTTTCTACCATTACCATATTAATTCGATCTCGTTAACAACATAAACAAAGTAATGAAAGAAAAAGCAATTAACGCTAAGAAGGGGATCGTTATAAAACCTAACCAATTAATATAATCGACATTACAAGGGACACCTTGCACGCACGGGTTAATCTCTGAAACGCCAGGGATTTTTTGTATTGCATAGTGATAAAGTGAAATACTCCCGCCGATAATAGAAATTGTTAATACATATTTTTTTATGTTTTTTTCATTACAGAACGTTGCAATGCCTAAAATAATACAGAGCGGATACATCATAATTCGTTGGTACCAACACAATTCACACGGTATGAACCCAAGAATCTCACTGAAAAATAGACTACCTAGTGTCGCTATCATTGATACAATCCATGCAAAATATAAAGTGTAATTACGCCATTCAAAATGCTTATTTGTTGTACTCATCATTTCTTGTCCTTTAATGCTTTTTCAATTAAATTTTTGATTTGTTCATAATCATAAGGGTCAGACAACATCGTTCCATTTATGACAATGCTCGGTGTTTGTTCTACACCGTAATCTTGCGTTAGTTTTTCATCTTTATTTACTTCTTCTTGCGCTGTTTGTTTTTTCAAATCTTCTTCAAGTTGAACAGCGTTAATACTTGGTGTATATGTTTTCGCAATTTCTAATAGTTTTTCAGGAGTAATCCATGGATCATCATGATTTGCTGGTTGTGCGTTAAATAATTCTTTATGGAAGCTCCAATATGCTTGTGGGTCTTGTTTATAAACAGATTCAGCAGCTAAAGCAGACAATTTAGATTCCGTTCCGTGGAATAAAACATTTACATATGAAAATTTAACTTTTCCTGTATCGATATAGTCTTTTTGAAGCTGAGGGAAGACGCGCTCACCCCATGCTTTACAAGCAGGACACTTAAAGTCGCCAAACTCAATAATAGAGACTGGTGCATCTTCTTTTCCTAAAGTAGGTTGCTTGCCGATAGGGGGTAAATCTTTTATTACTTT
>NZ_QOZW01000007.1:0-218312 GCF_008368885.1 Bacillus sp. BPN334
CATTATTATTCTTACCTCATTAAATCTATCGTAGCACATACGTTCGATAGGTTCAATGAGGTTTGATAGATTTAATTAAATGTATCTCGTTCAACTAAGGGCGCAATTCCTTAGCCAGTTCTCTTATGAACTTCTCATGTTTTCACATGAGCGCAGACTATATGTTTATCTCTTTAGAGATAGAGGATTTTTCCACCACCATAGGCTTGTGGTGTACTCTCGTCAGTTATACGAGATAGTCGTTGAACGTTCATCTTATCCATTTTGACTTAGATGATTCGAGGCGGAAGACCCATTGTTCTAATGTTTAGGATTTAACCTTGCACCATCTGATTGATTTTTTCTGCTTTCGCGACATTCACGCTCGCCATTTCTAGCCACGTTGTAGTTCAATCAGCTTTAGGGATTGCCCGCAGTTAACCCTCACTACTAGCCAATCACTTGACTAGCAGGGCTTACTGATATATTTAATTAACTTTCGTTATAATTGGTTAAATAAATCGTAACAGTTAGTTACCCTTTACGTAGACCTCATATGGTGAACCATCTATTACATAACCATTTCTTTCAATCCATTTTTCTAACGCAATATAAGCGTAGCCTATATAGTCATAACTTCCATAATGCATAGTAGTAACGATTTGATGTGGATTTAATTTTTTTATTTCATATTTTTGTACTATATCTTTATTGTTCCCATGCATGACCGGAATCCTTAATTCAACATCACTTTCATTTGGAATATACTCTTCATCATAAAAGACCGTAGAGGGCGAACCAACTATTTGTAAGTTATGCTTTTGTACTTTTTCATATAAGTCATAAAAATAATCATCCATATCATCTATATTTATTTGCAGTCTTTGAGCAATTACTGTTATTTCATTTCTCATTCCAATAAATATATCGTAATTTCTATGACAAGCAGTATTTAAAGCATGATTCATATTTACCATTTCATTCATTTCTGAAATAACCTGTAAATTTTGTTTTACTTCATGAGATAACTCTATAATTTGTGCTTGCATATGTTTAATAAATGAATCTTGATCTGACGACTGCAGAATGATTTTAATTTTCGGTAGAGGGAACTTATACTCCCTTAACTTTTTTATTTTCAACGCTATTTCTAACTGCCCTTGCTCATAATATCTATACCCATTTTCCGGGTTCACATATGCTGGTTTTAATATATCCTCTTTGTCATAATGCCTTAGCATCCGTGTACTCATTTTACAAATCCGCGAAAATTCAGTAATTGTATACATATACTTACCCCTTGAATACATTTTCTTATACGCTTATTTTAAAACCAATCAAAAATCTTCCTAACTGAAAAATCTTCATTCTGATTGTTCAATCTTTTCATTTTTGAAGGTAACAAATGATGAGGACAATACCACGTTAAACAATTTATTGCGCCTCCCATTGTCGATATTTCTCCTACATGAATTTGAATAGCTTGTTTCTCCGTATGCTTTTGAATATATCGTAACACTTCCCGATCTTTAGCTAATCCAAACTTAGGAACGTAAATCGTATCACATGTTTCTAACATATTTATATACAACCCTTTTGCCGATGCTATTTCTTGATCATATTGTCCCTTTTCTGTATATGATGATGGAACAACTATAAATTCAGCTTCTGGCATTTGCTCTTGAATAACCTCTTGAACATTATATCTAAATTCATGATCTCCTAAAAAATCACTAATAAACATCGTATGTTCATCAATAAATTTAACCATTCCGTCTGCATGCGCAAGTACGTCCCCTTCTTCAGCAGGAATAATAATAACGCGGCTCACATCCAAATCCCATTCCAGTTGCTCTATAATTTCTTCTTCCGTCCAATCATCATTATCATCAAATATGCGTTCCGTTAATATAACAGTATCTTTTTTATTCCAAATAAGATTTCCACCGTCTAATATCAATGGAGACTTCACATATTCAAAGTCGTTCTTTTTCAACCATTTATTAAATTGTTGATCTAAATATCGCCATTGATCTTTCGGTAAGTAATTTGGTTGATATTTAAATTTAACTAAATGATTTATTACAACTGGCGCAACATCCCTTAACCAAATATCATCATACTCAAAAAAGCTTGTATGAAAGCCTTGCTCTTCAACAGATAAAGAAACAAGTTGATCAGTACATGCTTTATTTTCATTTAAGTATTCATTAAAATAAATCAGGTCTTCATAAAATGGTCGATAATACTCATTTGATTTATCTGGTATTGCAGTAAAAATAATTCCATTATGTTTTTGTTCCATAATATTTACCTCGCTTTTTAATAATGGTTAAATAACTAATTTCACTATGCCAACTATTTCTCTTTTCATAACAATTTTCGAAACGTGCACATTTCATGAATGGATTATAGCACGGAGAAATATTATATATTTATATAAAAAATATATAGCCGTGGTTGAGCGAAAAATTGACTCTTGACAGTATTTTAAATAGGAAAGTATGAAATTGAATAATAGAATCATCAGCCCTATCATTATGAAACTAGTTAATATTATTCCTTTCAATGCCCTTGCTCCTTTTTGCGAAAAATAAAACATGACAAAATAGATAAAGGTAACAATGTACCTATTTTGTCGGAAGGTTGCTGAATTTCAATCGATTATTTCAATTGAATCGGTTGTTGCTGTGTAACACAATGAATCATGCCACCATTTTTATACAGCTCTCTCACATCAATACCAACTACTTTACGATCTGGGTATAACTTCTGAATCGTATCGTTTGCGATTTTATCATTCGGATCATTATAATTAGGCACCAACACCACAGTATTACCAATATAATAATTGATATACGATCCTTTATAATCGAGAACTTTTCCATTTTCTAAAGCAACTTTATCTTTACTAAGCGGTAAGTATTCATACTTATATTTCTTTCCTGACGCATTTTTTGCATCTAACAACGTATCCATATCTTTGTTTGACAAACCCCATTCGGCTAGGTCATCTTCTTTCATCGTTACAATCGTAGATTTACCATGGAATTTAGCAAAACCATCAATATGAAAGTCAGTAATATCTAAATTAGGCACCCCGTCTAACCAAATAAAGTTTGTTACCCCAAGGTCACTTATATATTTTTCAATTTCCTTTTCTGATAAATCTGGATTTCTATTTTTATTCGTTACAGCACTCCGGGTTAATAATGCTGTACCGTTGCTGTCTAATTCAATTGCGCCGCCTTCAAGGACAAATTTTCCCCAATCAATTCTTTCGATCCCTAATTGTTTACTAACATTCTCACGAATACGAGCATCATTTTTATAAGGAGTTTTCTTCCCCCAACCATTAAATGCTGGATCTAATATTTTAAGATTTTTATTATTGTCATAAACAAAAATTGGTCCACTATCTCTTGCCCATACATCATCAGTAGGGGCGATAAAGAAATCAACTTTATCCATATTCAGTCCTTTATCTATTAAAAGCTTATTAATTCGCTCTTTCTCCTCCTCATCGTATGCAACAATGTGGACTTTTTCACCTTCAGTTAAAGAGCTTGCCATCTTAACCCAAATCGGTTCAACTTCCTGCTTATACTCTTCACCATATGTGTATTCATGAGGCCATTGCAGCCATGTACCTTCATGTTTATCTTTTTCATCTAGCATCGTATATTTCCCAACTTTTTTCTGTACCTCTACTTTTCCATTCTCTTTGCCTTTTACATTTTCTTTACCACCTTCAAAAGAACAACCACTAATAATCGTTGTGGATAATACACTTATTAAACAAAACTTTACTACTTTTTTCATTTTTTCAACCTCCTGTTCCTATCTCCAATACTGTAAAGTTTCACATAGTGTGAAGCTCAAGCTTTTTCTGCAACGTAAAAATTACCAATTATCCTTTACATTCATATCATTTAACTACCTATATAGATTTATTCAAATATCAACCACCTTTCTCACCTACTTAGTCAGCAAATAGAACATGACTAAATAAAAAAAGTCGGTATTGATAATTACATATCAATACCGACTTTTAAAATTATTATTTTCCTTCTATTAAATCATTCGCCATTTTCCTAAACTCCTGATTAAACGTATCATTCATACCATTTTGTACGTTAGAGAATAATATTACAAACGTTCGTTTATCCCGATTAAAATTATTAAATGTATTCCAACCAGCTAATACACCATGATTATGATAATAATCTGGATTAGTATAGAAACTAAATCCATATTTTCTTACAGATGATGCAGTAAACATATCTGATACACTTTGTTTAGAAATCAACTTTCCATCCATAATAGCCTCATCTAATCTTTTCATATCTTCAACAGTCGTATACATTTCACCACACCCATACAGCCAATTCATTTTTAACCGAGGCGCAGCTATTAACTCGTTTTCTTTTTTCGTATAACCTTCTGCTAAAAAAATATCTTCAGGGAGAGTTGCACCCATTCCAGATTCATGCATTTCAACAGGCGTAAAAATATTTTCTTTCACATATTCAGCGAGCGGTTTATTCGATATCTTTTCTACAATATACGCAAGCACCATATAATTATAATCTGTATATTTCCACCCAGTCCCTGCAGGAAATTGCAATTTTTGTGCACCAATCCACGTTACTAACTTTAATCGTGACGCCGCATCAACCCTACCTTGTCCCTGATCTGGCAACCCAGACGTATGTGTTAACAAATTTCGTAACGTAATGTTTTTATCTGCCGGAAATGATGGAATATACTTATTTACATTGTCTTCAATATTTAATTTCCCTTTTTCTTTTAGCTGCATAATAGATATTGCAACGACTGTTTTCGTAATAGAACCAATGCGATATTTCGTTCTTGGCGTTGTTACTACTTTATCTTTCACATTCGCATATCCATAACCTTTTCGTAAAATTACATGATCTTTACTAGCTACAAGAACACTCCCATTAAATCCTTTATCTTTTAAATATTGATCTAGTTTTCCAGCTGCAACTTCATAGCGCTTTTTCTCATTTGCATCAACTTCTTGCATATCGTCCTTTTGCTTACTATTTACATTAGAAAATGCCTTTATATCATATTTCTTACCTTTATGTGCATGTATTAGTGCAACGACACTCCCACAAAAAATAGCAAAAATAAAGAAAACGATTAACCATTTCTTTAACATACTAGGAACCCTCTTTTATCTAGTTTCAATTAACGTACATCCATTTTGTTCTATATCTTTTAATTTTCAAATATTTTATAATACTACCTATCTATTATTCACCTATTTAAACTAGATTCCTTTTTCTCATATTCAGTTTTTGGCTACTCTCTATTGTATTTCTTTCTTGCAAAATTTCCACCTTACAATCGGATACACCCTACTATAATTTCAACAGCTTATGTAACATTTGTTCCACATACTAAAAAATGGAGTTGTTACGATGAAAAACACTGATAAACGCAATCGTTTAAATGATATGATGTTCCATTACAAAGTAACAAAAAATAACATAGTTTTAATTGAATATTACGGAAAACAAATTAAAGTGTTAAAAGGAAATGATGCTGAAAAATTTTTAAACAAAATAAATCATGCACATAACGATACAGAAAAACAACTCATTATGGCTAAAGTAACAGGTAATTTCAAAAGAGGCAATGAACGTCATTGAAAACGAATCTCATTTATCTTTTGATTATACAACATATAAAAAAGAAATGTCGCACATTCGGCATTTCTTTAGATTTTCTTCATATAAAATTTACATTACTAACTTTCTTTTATTTTTTGTTTTTACTATATAAACTCACTGCCGAGATACATAGTAATAACACTATACATAACCACGCATACGTATAGCCTTTTTCATCTACAATATAACCAAATAAAACAGGTGCAACAACAATCGCAATTTGATTGAATGTAAGTGCCAAACTAACTGTTATTCCAACACATTCTTCACTTGCCAATTCAGCAACTTTGACGATAAAAAGACTAAACCATCCAATTGAAAAGAAGCCTAACAATGCACTTACACCATACAATACTCCACTCGTTACTGTATGTATGCACATTACTACCAATAGAATCAAACCGATAGAAGCGCAGACAGCTATAAATAAAGGTATGCGCCGATTCCCCTTATAAAACAAATCACTAATAGCTGCTAATGCAACACGACCAATCATTCCAGAAAAGAACATCACTGAAAATACGGTTCCAGCTACAATAGATGTGATAGATTGTTCCTTTACTAAAAGTGCCCAACTAACACCATTTGCAATGAAATCATGCAAATACCCGTTATATAAATTGGATACAACTCTTTTTTGCATATCACTACTTTTAGCTGCGTCCAAAAAGAAATTTTAATATGTTCTTTCCTTACTTCCTCCTGAACATATGGCTCTTTATAAAACATAAAAAATAATAAACCTCCAATTATACAAATGCATGCCATACTATTTATCCCGTAAGTCACATTATATTGTATTGTAAGAAAAGGGATTAATACTCCTGCTAAAGCACCACCAATCGGTATACCAGCTTGCCTTATTCCCATCGCTAATCCACGATTTTCTTTTGAGAACCATTTTAAAATCACTTTACTTCCTCCTGGCTGGGAAACACTATAAAACATCCCTACTAATAAAAGTACAAATAACAGTCCATTAAATCCATTTACTATATTAGTTAGTAAAAGCGAACCTCCTAGCAAAAATGAACTTATAGAAATTAATAATTTTTCATTATATTGATCAAGTAGCCGACCGACAAACAGCATACAAAATAGCGGTCCAATATTTACAACACTTACTAACAATCCACTCTCCGTATTCGTAAGTCCATATTCTTCTTTCCAAAATAACGCCAAAACTCCAACACCATACGTTATAAGTGTCGCTGTTGTTTGAGAAATCGTCGCAACAATTAACATCATCCACTTATAATTTCTATTCATCCTTTCTTTGATTAACAAAATAATCCCTCCATCCACTTCCATTGTATGAAAGTTCTGATATCATATAAAATAAAGATTCATTATATAATCCATCAAAAAAAATGATACCTTTTCGGAGGGATACTACGTGGACATAAAAGATTTAACTGTATTTTACGAAGTTGCGAAGGAAAGTAATATTTCTCACGCAGCTAAAAATTTGAACTATGTACAATCCGGCGTAACAATGCGTATGAAACAACTAGAAAATGAATTAGGTGTGCCTTTATTTTACCGTAACGGAAAAGGTGTAACTTTAACTTCTAACGGTGAAATTTTATTAACATACGCTAAACAAATTATCCACTTAATGGATCAATCTATAAAAGCGGTTCAAAGTAATGGAACTGAGCCAAAGGGCACGTTGAAAATTGGATGTACAGAATCTACAACTGCGGTAAGGCTTCCCTCTATATTAACGGCCTACTATGAGAAACACCCAAAAGTCGAATTGATTTTAGAAACAAATACGACCGAACAACTAATTAGGCTAGTGTTAGAAAGAAAACTAGACGGAGCGTTTATAGCTGGCTCTACTCAGCACGCTGAACTTCATACAAGTGTATTTCGTGAAGAAGAATTAGTTCTCATTAGTAAAAAACCTTTACCCTCTCTTAAAGACATAGAAGATATGAATTTACTCGCTTTTAGTCACGGTTGCTATTATAGAAGTTTATTAGAAGACTGGCTTCAAGAAGTAGGAATCTCACCTAAACGAGTATTAGAGTTTGGAACAATTGAAGCGATACTCGCATGTGTAAAATCAAATATGGGCGTAGCAATTATGATGAAATCTATTTTAAATGATCATGCACATAACTTATCATTCAATCCTTTACCAAATAGATTCAAAAAAGTTCCTACTACTTTTATTATTAGAAAAGATCTATATTACTCAGCTGCATTACAAAAATTTATGGAGATGATTCACAATGCGTGAAAAGAAAATACGTGGGATGAAGCGTAAAACAAATACGATGATAAAGCGAATTGAAGAACATACAAAAACGTTCCCTTCTGCTTTCTATGACGATGAATATTGGTATATGCTATTACCAGTTTCTCAAGCTTTTATCAATTCATGTAAAACACCTAGCAAAGTAAAACGATTGTGTATACAAACCTTATTAAATCAAGCACAGCATTTAATAAAAATAAAACCGAGCGATACACATACATATCGAGTTGTTGTTTTAATTTCTATAGAAAATTTATGGAGATCGCAAATTATCGTATTTAAAAACGATGACTACTTTCAAAATTTTTTCAATAGAAATAATGAATTTCAAAAATGGATTCCTCTTTCAAATGAGTCTGATTTTTGGAAGACATGGGGAATTTCAATTTGTCCTACTGTCCAAACATTGCACTTTGAAGAAGTCATTTATGATGAGGATGCAATCGATGAAAAAGAGATTTGGTTTGTTGGAGAATTATCTTAAAAGGGGTACTTTCAAATGAAAAACTTCCCTTTTTCCACTTAATAAAATCGCTATATAATGAATTTATCATTTTACTATATAGGAGGTTTTCACATGGTAATCCCTAAATATCCTGATGTCCCTACTCTTACGAAAAAACAAATCTACCAAATTACAGAAATCACTTTTCTAAAAGAAATAACACCACAAAAATGTGATGCCATTTTCGTTTTCGGCGGTTCTCATTCTGGCAATTGGCAAACTCCACTAAAAGCTTATCAACAAGGTTTAGGAAAGCAAATTATCGTTACAGGTGGTACTAGTTTGCATGGCATGAAGCATCCGAGCTGGAATTACGGGGAATTGTCAGAAGCAGGAGTAATTGTAAATAAATTAATTGAACATGGCGTACCAAAAGACGCTATCCTATTCGAGACAAACTCCCTCCATTCTATTGCTAATGTAATTGAAGCGAAAAAGATTTTTGATTTCACAAAGATTAATCGGCTACTATTTGTATGCAAAAGTTTAGGAGCTGGTCGGCAATATAGAGTATTAAAAAAACATCTACCTAAAACTATTACTTGTATCCCATATACATTTGATACAAGTTTCGATGGTTAGTTTATAATGAATAGATATAATTGAATGGAAGATGAAAAGAGTCGCTCTATGATTTTTGGAGAATACTTGAGAAATGTTTGCTACGGTAGAAAAGACGGCATTGAGCCACCTGAAAAAGAAGTTCAAGGTTTAGAGGAATATGTATCCTACTACTATAATCTAGCATAATAGAAAAAGGTATACCCAAAACAACGGTATACCTTTTCACCTATTTATTTTTCCTTTAGCACACTATGTAATCGATCAGGATAATTTGTAAACATTCCTGTAGCACCCCATTTAATTAATAATCTCATATCTTGTTTCTCGTTAATTGTATACGGGTGAATTAACAATCCATTTTTCCTAGCCATTTTCATATATGACTCATCAATAATTAGTTCTCCGTTATCATTACGTAAGTTCGGTCCAATACCAACTGCATACTTTTTAATTTCTTGAAAATCATCATTCGTTACACTTTTCGGTTCATGTGTAATACCAGACCATTCAACAATCTCATTGTTTTCATTTGGATAATACCAAAGCAGTTGAACTAACGGAATATTTTTATTCATACTATGAATCTTTGTTAAACTATCTTTACTAAATGATTGAATCATAACACGACTAGATGACATGTTTTGACCTACTAAATTATATTTATTTAACAATGCTAACAATTTCTCTTCCATTCCTGGATACACATCTGGTGATTTTGTTTCAATGTAATACTTCATGCTTCTACCGTACTTTTGGAAGATTTCTTCAAGAGTCGGAACTTTTTGACCAACGTACTCTTGCTTAGCCTTTTCTGGATAAGCTTTATTGAACCAAGATCCAGCATCTAAGCTCTTTATTTCATTTAACGTTTTATCTCGTACTTCACCTGTTCCATTTGTAGTACGATCAACTGCTGTATCATGCATTGCAATTAATTGGCCATCCTTAGTTAATTGAATATCTAACTCCAAATAATCCGCTTTCATTTTTTTCACAAGATCATAAGAAGCAAAAGTATGCTCCGGTGCATGTCCACTTGCTCCACGATGTGCAATGTTTAAAAATTTATTCGTATTCCATTCATGCTTCCCTTCTACTTTCGCATGAACAGCTCCCCCAGCAAAAACACTTCCCATCGTAAAGAAAATAACTAATACGCTAATAATTTTTCTCATCCTTCTAACCCTTCCTACGTTGCAAATTTCAACAAGTTAATGAGATTTACACGAAATAGAAGATATACTTTTATTATTTTTATAAGTTTATATTAAAATTCCAATCTTACAAATATAATTCCCCTATGTTATTACTATACTATTTATTTTCTTTATCCCTCCTTTTACATGTAACCCCCTACTGTTTACTGTTCGTTCAATAAAAAAAGCCATAAATTATTTAGAGGACACTTCTGTATCCCTAAATAAATTTATGGCTTATCTCAAATATCTCCGGCCTCGATTAACTTGTCGAAATTAATCATACCAAACCTATTAATATTTGTGAATATTATTTTTCCAGTAAAATGAAGCATATAAAACAATACTTCCGTAGTTACTTAAAAATCACATAATAAATTACTCATTACCTCCTCCAGCATTACAGCTGGATTTACCACTGCTTTTTCCGAACGCCAACCTATAAAGCCATCTGGTCTAATTAGTACAACTCCTTCATTCTCTATCCCATATAATTCACGAAAAACATTTTCTTGAGCAATAAAGTCTCCACTTACCCCTACTCGATACATTTTAATAATTATTCCTAATTTAAATGAAACATCAAATACAGCTTCAACCCAAGAACTATTTTCTACTTCAGTAAGTAATACAAAATTGTTACCGAATAAGTCTAATATAGAAACCTTCTCCCCTTCATACATTCCAAAAAAATGAGGTGCTCGCGTTCCAGGTCTTCCGTTCAAATCTATGATATCCATTCTATGTGGAGTAGCTGGGTCATCTATTATTACTTTTGAACAATACTGATACCCGACAGTTACAGCTAAACCATCCATATTATTCAAACTACCTTCTTCTCTATTCGCAGCACGGAACAATAAACTACTCGCATACTCCGTCGTTAATTTTGCAACAGGATATCTCTCTTCATGATATGTTTCTAACAATTTGGTTTTTGCCTTCCCTTTTATAACAGCCGCTAATTTCCAAGCTAGATTGTGCGCATCTTGTATTCCTGTATTTGAACCAAACCCTCCAGTTGGCGGCATAATATGTGCAGAGTCGCCAACTAAAAAAATGCGATTATCTTGAAATTTTGTAGCAGTACTTTCAGTCGCTTCCCACGGTAAAACACTTACTATTTCTGACTCAACATTTGTGCTTCCAATTGCGGTTTGAATAATTTGTTTACAACGTTCTATAGTGAAATCCTCTGGTCGCTCTCCTTTTAATGGATCGTAGGATACATGGTAAATCCATCTTCTTGCGTTATCAACTGGAATAAGCGCACCAAGAACTTCCGGATGAAGTACCATAGAAAAACCAAATGCATCTCCTTGTATAAACTCACTTAAATCCGCTTCAAAATAAATATTCATATAATAGCCACCGATTGTACCTCTTCCCTCAGTACGTATCCCTAGCTGCTCACGTATTTTACTTTTTGCCCCATCTGCTGCAATTACATAGTCACAATGAATAATACTTTCTTCTTCCGTTTCACGATTCCGAATCGTCGCTATTACTCCGTGCTCATTTTGTTCATAAGAAGCTAATTCATGATAAAAAGATAATTCTCCGCCTAATGTTCTCGCTTTTTGTAACATCATCTCTTCTAAAATAATTTGATAACAAGCCGTTTGTTTTGATGGACTAATCTCTTCTATTTTTTGAAGTAACTTCTCATCGTTTCCATACTGATTCGCCCTCATTTGTGCCAATTCTTCACTATTCACCTCAGCTATTGTATGAACTGCTATTCTTCCTCGGCAATTTTCTAACGCTTTACCCGCCAATCTAATTCTTTGTTCTAAACCTAATTCTCGAAATAACTCCATCGTACGAAAAGTGATTCCACCTGCTTTCGGATGAATTGCAGTAGACGGGTGCCTTTCAACCAGTAAATAATCCACGTTATGTTTTGCAAGGAATAGCGCAGATGCTAATCCTGATAATCCTCCTCCAACAATTAAAACTGGTACGTAATTCGATTTCATAAATTTACCCTCCATATCATTGTTCTGAGCTCAGTGACATAAATATAATCAAAAAAACAACAAAGATATAGACTTATATTTCATTTTAAATTATCATATAGATAGATTACGCCCCAAATTACTTTTACTTTTTCATATATCAATAATCTGCTTGCATTATGCATGTATGAAAGAGTAAAACGAAACAACTCACTTTAGTAAACACCAAAATAATAAAAACATTATAAGCGGTCGTAACCCTGTAAAGTTATAAGGGGTTACGACCGCTTATTTTTTAAAAATCCTTACCCTCTATCATTTATAAACAACGTATTATTAAATCATTTTTTATTTTTAAAACTTCATCCATTTTAATATGCTATTCTTTTCTATCCCCTACCATTTTCAACACATAAAATTTCATTCGTCTCGATTTTCTTTCCCAATATTGCAGCTCATACAACAATCATGTAGCATTACCGTATCGATGTAATGGTTCATCATCTTAAACCTTTCGACTAATTACCAGGAGGTACAGTGATTGAAATGAATAAACAAGAACAATTAAATGTTATAAAAAAAGATTTTATTGATTCTCAAAAAGTATTATTGGCAATTGGCGATGAAACACGTCAAGCTATTTTGTTAGTTCTCATGGAAACGGAATGTCAAACCGGATTACGTGTAGGAGAAATTACGAAACAAACACACCTTTCTCGACCAGCGGTATCACATCACCTTAGAATTTTACGAGAAGCCGATATTATTTTAATGCGAAAAGAAGGTACAAAAAATTTTTATTATATTGATATACGTACAAAATTAGGTGTATTAAAAAATCTTGTACTGGATATTGAAAAGCTATTGCACGACTTTTATTGAAATGTGGAGGTATAAGAAATGAAAGCAATGATAATTGATAAGTATGGAAAAGTTCCTATGCGTATGGCAGAGGTACCTACTCCTGAAATAAATGAACATGAAGTGCTCGCAGAAATTCATGCAGCTAGTATTAACCCAATTGACTTTAAAATACGGGATGGAAAAGTAAAAATGTTACTTAAATATGAAATGCCCCTAATCCTTGGTAATGACTTTTCCGGTGTCATCGTAAAAGTTGGATCAAAAGTGACTCGTTTTAAAGTTGGTGATGAAATATATGCACGTCCAAGAAAAAATAAAATCGGTACTTTCGCGGAATATATAGCCATTCATGAAGATGATATAGCTTTAAAACCAAAGAATTTAAGTTTTGAGGAAGCGGCGTCGATTCCACTCGTTGGCTTAACATCATATCAAGCACTACATGACATCATGCACTTACAAAAAGGACAAAAAATATTAATTCACGCTGGATCTGGTGGTGTTGGTACTTTCGCAATTCAGTTAGCAAAAATAATGGGTGCCACTGTTACAACAACTGCTAGTGAAGCTGGTTCCGATTTAGTAAAGTCTCTTGGCGCAGATGAAATTATTAATTACAAAACAGAAAAATTTGAAGAAATACTAAAAGATTATGATGCAGTATTTGATACAATCGGCGGGACAACACTTGAAAAATCATTCAATATTATAAAAAGCGGCGGCAACATTGTTTCCGTTTCAGGAATGCCAAATGCTCGTTTCGGTAAAGAGTTTGGTTCAGGATTTTTTAAAACATTCTTATTTTCATTAGCAAGTAGAAAACTTACTGCACTTGAAAAGAATCATAATGCGCAATATTCATTTTTATTTATGAAGCCAAGCGGCGATCAATTACGCACTATCGCAAATTATATTGAGGCAGGAAAAATCAAACCAGTAATCGATCGAGTTTTCCCTTTTGAAGATGCTCAAAAAGCAATGGAATATTCAGAGGCTGGAAGAGCAAAAGGAAAAATAATCGTAAAAATTAAGTAATAATAAAAACTCCATTTTTTTAAAATGGAGTTTTTATATTTGCTGTTAAATAGACATAGGGCAATGAAGTCCTTACAATAGATTGCAAGGGGAAATATCATATTATACTTTTAGCTAACTTTACAAAGAATACATACGTACAAATACATAATAAAAAAATAAACAAGGAGGAGATAAAATGACTAAAAATAATGAAGCTGGTTGGAATTTAGATAATAGTTATAAGACTTTACCACAATCATTTTATACAGAAATACCCCCTACTCCAGTAAGTTCACCGGAGCTAGTTAAACTAAATCATTCACTAGCAATATCTCTTGGCTTTAATCCTGAAGAATTGAAAAAGGAAGCTGAAATTGCTATTTTCGCTGGTAATGCACTCCCAGAAGGAGCTCATCCATTAGCACAAGCGTATGCCGGTCATCAATTCGGACATTTTAATATGTTAGGCGACGGTCGTGCTCTTTTAATTGGCGAACAAATTACTCCTTCAGGTAAACGTTTTGACATTCAACTGAAAGGTTCTGGCCCTACTCCGTATTCACGACGCGGTGATGGTCGTGCTGCACTCGGTCCGATGCTACGTGAGTATATTATTAGTGAAGCAATGTATGCACTCGATATTCCAACTACTCGCAGTTTAGCAGTTGTTACAACTGGCGAACCAACATATCGTGAAACAAAGTTACCTGGAGCAATTTTAACTAGAGTCGCTAGCAGTCATATACGTGTCGGCACATTTCAATATGCTGCAGCTCGCGGTTCTATCGAGGATCTTCAATCACTAGCTGACTATACGATAAAAAGGCATTATCCAGAAATTGAGGCTCATGAAAACCGATATACTGCATTACTACAAGAAGTCGTAAAGAAACAAGCAAGTCTCATCGCTAAATGGCAACTTGTTGGATTTATCCATGGTGTAATGAATACTGACAATATAACGATTAGTGGAGAAACGATTGATTACGGCCCTTGTGCATTTATGGACAATTACGACCAAGGAACTGTATTTAGCTCTATTGATACACAAGGTCGCTACGCATATGGGAATCAGCCATATATGGCCGCATGGGACCTTGCGCGATTAGCAGAATCTTTAATACCTATTCTGCACGAAGATGAAGAAGAAGCATTAAAGATTGCTCAAGACGAAATTTCAAAATTTAGCGTACAATATGAAAACAATTGGTTCCTTGGAATGAAAAAGAAATTAGGACTATTTAGCAACGAGGAACAAGATCAATCACTTATTGAGCAACTTTTAAAAATGATGGAGAAACATAAAGCCGATTATACAAATACATTCCGTTCATTAACTCTTCATACGATCGAAAATACAGCTCTATTTGAAAGTCCTGAATTTAACGAATGGTACAAACTATGGCAATCTCGATTAGAAAAACAAGAAGAATCGAAAGAAAACGCCTACGAAATGATGAAAAATAATAACCCATCCATCATCCCAAGGAACCACCGCGTAGAAGCAGCACTAGAAGCAGCTGTCACAAATGGCGACTATAGCGTAATGGAAAAACTTCTTGAAGCTCTATCAAATCCTTATGCGTATACTACAGATCAAGAAGAATACTGCGTTCCACCTGTACCGACGAATCGTCCTTATCGTACTTTTTGTGGGACTTGATTGTTTAATATAAAAAGGTGTGTTCATACAAATTGTGTGGGCGCACCTTTTTTATACTCTCTCCTCCGCTCTTTCTTTAACCAAAAATAAAAGTCACTCTATTCCAATGAGCTTAATAATAACTCTACTATACAAATGTTGAGAAATATAAAACATCATTTCTAAATATTGTTATTTTTGATACTATATTTTATAAGAATATTCAAAAAGTGAGGGGATTTCATGAACGTTCAACTACAAGGTAATGAACAAATTACGAAATTATTTAATGATTGGTATTTAGCTATGCTTAAACAAGATGTGTCTCAGGCGACAAACTTAAAGCATGAAATTGAGGAAAAGGAACTAAACTTTGAGGAAGATGAAAACTTAGCATTATACTATTCTCTATTAAATTTTCGTTTCAAAGTTTTAACTGATGGTTTAAGTATTACAAAAGACAGTTTCAATAAGATAGATTCTTACTCGATTCCAGCTAATCACCAACTTTCTTACTACTATCATTTATTTAAAGCAATTCATGCTACTTTAACAACAAATTATAATTTAGCAGGTGAATATTATGAAAAAGCTGGGAAACTACTAGTAAATGCCATTGAGGATTTAGAAAAAGGTGAATTTAATTATCGAATGGCTATTTTCCACTATCACTTTTACCAGCCAATTGAAGCTATTGAATATGCAACCAAAGCGAAAGAATCCTTCATAAAAGCTGTAGGGTATGAAAAGAACGTTGCCTCTTGCGAAAGCGTATTAGGTGCAGCTTTTGTATATTTAAAACAATACGAGCAAGCAGAGGAAAAATATAATTCAGCAATCAACATTTTACAGAAACAGGATGAAGAATCATTACTATTAAGAGTGCGTAATAATTTAGGATGGCTATATGCCAATCAAAACTTATCGACACTAGCTATTCGTCATCTATCTGAAGTAACGACAAAAATGCCTACCCATTTCAAAGCTATTTTCTTACAAGCTAGAGAACATTCTAAACTTGATGAAATAAATATTGCTGATCAATTCATAAAAAAAGGATTAAAAATTTGTACAGAACTAAACAATGAAGAATATATGCTTCACTTTAAAATTTTAGAGTCTCTTAACAATAATGAGTCCACTGAAGACTTAGAAAATATTATTCTTGAAGGAATTGCGTATTTCGACAAAGAATCCTTATATAACTACACTCAAGAATATTCAGAAAAATTAGCGGTTAAACTTTACGATGAAAATAATCATATAAAAGCTAGTGAGTATTTTCATAAAGCATTACAAGCAAAAGAAAAAACGTTTGAGAAGGGGGCATTAAAATGATAAAAAAAATTAGTTCTATCGTTTTAGGGTTATCTGTTATAGGCATTGTATCTATCGGTCTCAATAGTTCATTTACATATCAAGCAGGCCATGCGGATTTCCCGGCACCACAAAGACCTGACTTTGTTCAATCTGTTGACGTAAGTAAAGACTACAACTCAACAACAGCTGAAAAAGCACTTTAAAAAACGAAAGACCTTCAATTTAGAAGGTCTTTTTTAAATATGCTTATTTAGAATGTTTCCCTTTCAAGTAAACTTTATTTTCTCATCAACTCCGCAATCCCCCTACTCCCCTCACTACCAACTTTCTCAAGTTCCTCCACAACTAAATTCCGTCTCTCTACAGAATGATTTTGACTTAACTTCGCTTTTCCTTCTATTTTATTTATCTTTATTTTAAAGCCCACTATACCTTTACTTAATCCTGCCATATAATTCGAATCTACCTCATTTAGCGAGTAGGTACTCTGTGGATCTTCATATTTATGTACTAAATCTTGAAGAGAATCTATTAATTCCTGTTCATCCTCAACAATTTCCAACTCTCCATATACATGCACTGTAACATAATTCCATGTTGGTACTGCATCGTTTGTTTCATACCATGAAGGCGATATGTAACTGTGTGGCCCTTGGAATATAGCTAGTACTTGTTGATTCCCACTATCATTCCACTGTTCATTCGGACGTGCGAAATGGCCATGTAAAGTTAGAGTCTCCCTATTTAATAACAACGGCAAATGCGTTGCATATGGTTCCCCGTTATGTTGAGAAAATAATGTCGCAAAGCTATTTTGTTCAATTATTTCGTACTTCATTTCTTCATCTTGTATTGCGAAATATTTTGGTATGTACATAAGCTCCCTCTTTTCCGGTCTTTTATTTCTCATTATATTTAAGTCTCGTAGCATTCAACAGGGCCAGTTTGTATTTGTTTTACAATGGCAGCTTTCAATTTAAAAAGAATAGGCCGCATGTACTCAATGCGACCTTAGTTTATTTCCTCCAGTATACTTGTAATAAATGCCGTCTTACCTTCACTATAACTGGATCGATTTTTTGATTCTCTTGCTAACTCTTTCTTTAAACATCCATATTCAACAGCAACATCGGCATGTTCACGAAGGTAATCCCGAAACGCTATATGTCTTCTTAACTCTTCGCTATTTTTGTCACACACATACAAATGATGTTCCATCCAAACTGTACTTTCCCCGTTCCATGGAACGAAAGCGTCCTTTCTGCCAAATACCTCTCTTCCTTCGAAGCTCCAGTCTGCTTGATGGTAATACCCTATCGTTTCAAGCCCTTTTACTACTTCAGGAAAAATTTCGTACTCTTCTATTACTATATCAATATCTAATATTGGTTTTGCTGCAAGTCCTTTAACAGATGTACTCCCAACATGTTCAATGGACAAAACAAGTTCTTTTATTACATTATTAATGAGCGATTGTAGTTTATAAAATTCACTTTCCCATAGGATGTTATATTCTTCGATAGTTATTCTCTGTTTCAATGTATCTCTCTCCCAAAAACAATTTATAACCTTTGAATATGAGTATCTTTAAAACCCTTCTCATATTTCAATCCATATCCAAACATTCGATCCATCCCAATATGTGCTGTCCATATTAATCCTATCATAATAACTGTGTCTATCTTAAAGAAGAAACCTATCATAACAATTAATGTCGATATAATATATGTGTGAAAAATATTATAAATTTTAGCACCTACATGATTATTTATCCCATACGCTAACATGAATACATCCGGTGCTAAAAGGAATACCAAAAATATAATCCAACTAAATTCATATATCGAATACGTATAAATTGTGGCTAATAAAACAGCTAGTCCTTCAAAATGTACAATACGTTTTTGCATTTTTTATCATTCCTATTTTTCTATATTTATTGATAAATTTTCATCACTAAAATTTCTCTTTGCATTTTTTGACCAAATGGTTGCTAAAATCGGTCCTGCAATGTTATGCCATACTGCCGCTAATACACTCGGAAGTGCAGCTGCTGGTCCAAAATGTGCTGTTGCCAGCGCAACACCTAAGCCTGAATTTTGCATTCCTACTTCTATTGAAATAGCCCTTCTTGTTCCTTCGTCTAGTCCAAGTACGAACGCTGTTATATATCCGAGTAAAAAACCAAATGCATTATGAAGCATCACTGCAATAAAGATAAGCAGGCCTGAAGAAATAATGCTACTTACATTCGCTGAAACAACTGCAGAAACTATAATGATAATTGCTACAACTGATATGAAAGGAATAACAGTCATTCCTTTCGTAACAGTTGTAGGGAAAAACTTCTTCACTACTAATCCTAAAATAATAGGTAGGATAATGACTTGTACTATAGAAAGAAACATAGACATAGCATTCACTGGCATCCATTGTCCTGCAAGTAATAATAAAATAAGAGGTGTAGCAATTGGTGCTAGTAACGTTGATAATGACGTCATTGCAATAGACAACGCTAAGTTCCCTTTTGCTAAATAAACCATAACATTTGATGCAGTGCCACCCGGTACTGAACCGAGTAACACTAATCCAGCTGCTAATTCGGCTGGCAGATTCATAACGTAGGCTAGTACGTATGCGACAAGTGGCATAATAATAAACTGAGCACATACACCGATAATAACTGGCAATGGTTTTGTAGCAATGATTTTAAAGTCAACAGCCTTTAATGTTAATCCCATCCCAAACATAACAACGCCAAGTAAAATTGTTATGTAACTAGTTAACCCGAGAAATGGTCCAGGAATGAAATATGCAATAGCTGCAATACAAATAACCCAAAATGCAAAATACTTTCCAGCTATAGTACTTATCGCTTCTAGTACTTTCACCCAATCATCCCCTATCCTTCAACTGAAAAACTTTATTCGGATTCAAAATATTTTGCGGGTCAAGAGCTTTCTTTATTTTTTCCATTACGAGTAATGCCGCCCCATGTTCCACTTCTTGATACTTCCGTTTTCCAATCCCAACGCCATGTTCTCCCGTACACGTTCCACCTCGTTTAAGAGCATATAAAACGATACTTTCATTTATTTCGTCGCCCTTTTCCACTTCTTCTTTATCGTTCGGATCAATCATTAAGAGCACGTGGAAATTCCCGTCTCCTACATGACCAAGAATACCACCGACAAGACCTACTTTATCTAATGTCTCTTTCGCATGTTGGATTGCACCAGCTAATTCTGAAATTGGTACACATACGTCTGTACTCATAAGCTTCTTACCAGGATAGCTATGAACGTAAGAATATGCTAGATTATGCCGTGCATCCCATAATTTATTTCTCGCCGCAGTTTCCGTTTCAAAAGCAACTTCTTTACATTTATGATCAAAAACAATTTCCTTCGTAAATTCTATATCTTGCTTTAGCCCTGCTTCATTACCGTGAAACTCTAAAAACAGCGTAGGCTCTTCTCTGTAACTTGTTTCATTATAATGATTTACTTGTTTCATAGATAATTCATCTACAAGTTCAATTCTCGCAATTGGAATACCCGCTTGTAATATATTAATAACAGCTTCTACTGCATCATTTATAGTTGGAAACGATGCTCTCGCAGCCATAACATGTTCTGGTATGCCGTATACTTTTAACGTTAACTCTGTAAAGCATCCAAGCGTACCTTCTGACCCTACGAAAACACCATTTAAATGGTAACCTGATGATGACTTCGCTGCTAAATTTCCAGTATGTATTACTTCCCCATCAGCAAGAACGACTTCTAAATCACGAACTTGATCACGCATTACCCCATACTTAACTGCTGTCGTTCCGCTTGCATTTGTAGCAGCCATCCCACCTAACGTTGCGTCTGCTCCTGGATCTACACTAAAAAACAATCCATACTTTTTCAATTCTTTATTAAGCTGAGAGCGAATCACTCCTGGCTGTACTCTTACAAGGAAATCTTTCTCTCTTATTTCGAGTATTTTATTCATGAGCGAAAAATCCATTGTAATTCCTTTTTCATATGGAATAACATGTCCCTCTAAACTAGAACCTACCCCAAAAGGAACGACAGGTTTTCCATGCTCACTCGCTACTTTCATTATCCTACTAACCTCTTCAGTCGTTTTCGGAAAAACAACTACATCAGGTAAACTACTAGTATGATAAGATTCATCTTTACTATGTAACTCTCTTACTGTCGTATTTACAACTACTCGATCTTCGGGAAGTACACCCTTTAATTCATTTACTAAACGCTCTACCGTTATTTCCATCGTATACTCGCCTACTTCCTATAAATTTGAATTACAAAATATGTTAACTATTTTATACATAATAATCCGAAAAATTAAATAATTCAAGTTTTATACATATGAAATTCGTTTCTTACTGTCGAATAAACAAAAAGAACTTGCAATAACTATTGCAAGTTCTTTTCTATAAAACTACATTTTAAATGACTTCTTTATTAACAACATAAACCAAACTAAAGTAACTGCCATTAACGAATGGGAAAACCCTACAATATAAGTTAACCCTTTAAAATCCGCCCCATTTAGCTGAAGAAGCCCTCTCGCTGCCAATGAGCCTAGCATTAAAGTTAATGCAATGTTATGTAAAACAAACCACTTATTAAAACTTTTTGCTTCATGAAACGCGAATACTTTTGCTAATCCTAAGGCAATTAAAAAAAAGAAAAAGCCGAGTACAAGTGTATGTGTATGCAAAAGATTTAACAAAGTAGATCCTACAATCCCTTTATACTTTCCATACTCTCTAGCGAAAATTCCTGATAATAAACCGATAATCAAATACGTAAACGATGCATTATATAATTTTTTCATTATGTACCTCCTTGAATAGAATGTGTAGTGTGTCATATTTAGTAATAATGATAGTTATATAGTAAAAACTCCTAGTTACCTAGGAGTCATTGTATAAGTATCTCACTCTTTACAATCAATTCTAATTATAAAATATCCCTTTATACAAAACAAACGAACTTTATGTGAACAAGTAGAGCATAATGAAAATATGTTGCACTTTTGTATTTCGCAACCCATACTAATTGTTATAACTATTAAAGGTGGTGCAATGGATTGATAGTTCTTGAAACTGAACGACTCGTTATTCGCTGGTTCGATATAAAAGACGCTCCATTTATTCTTGAATTAGTAAACGATCCTGCATGGATTCAGTTTATTGGTGATAAAAGGATTAAAAACTTAGAAGATGCAAAAAAATACATCTTAAACGGACCCGTTGATATGTATAATAAAATGGGCTTTGGTCTTTACTTAGTAGAACGAAAAGAAGATCTCACTCCACTTGGTATGTGCGGGCTTATAAAAAGAGATTCATTAGAAGATGTTGATATCGGCTTTGCCTTTTTAGAGAAATTCCGTTCAAAGGGGTATGGCTTTGAATCAGCTTCTGCTGTAATAGACTACGGTGTACAAAAGCTTGGTCTGAAACGAATTGTAGCAATTACTACTATTGATAACATCAATTCAGGAAAGCTTTTAGAAAAAGTAGGATTGCAGTTTGAAAAGATAATTTCAGAATCAGGAGAAGATTTAAAATTATTCGGGTATAACATATAATAAATTATCAGATTTCTCTTTCAATCTAATCAAAAAACATTTCTTACATATACATTCCTAAAAGTTATTATAATTAAAATACTCATCTATTTTTTAACGTTATAACCACACTAATTTAAATCACAACTCTAATTTTCAGTACTGTATTTATTCTTAAAAATCCTCTATCTTGTTCTTAAAGTTGTCAAAACTCTTATGTAGTTAAATGAAAAGTTTATGCTAATATGTTACTAAGAAACTATGCGTTCCCTTAACCCTGTATCCGGCCCTGGACTTTTTACAGGGCCTTTGTTTATTTAAATTACTTATCACGTGCTTATACACATTAAAAGTCATTTCAAATGTAATAAACGATAAATAATAAAATAACTTAAGAATGAAGTGTCGAAAAAAGCCTAATTTCTCTACAATACATTGAGGAATTAGGCTTTTTAATAGGAAAATTAAGATTCATAAACAATGAGTAATTTATATATTAGGCTTATCTGTTAAAGCGGAAATAATCCTGTTCACTAAGTCTTCTGGCATCCATTCATGATTCATATCATTCGTTTCATTTGGTCCTAAAGAATCAATGAACTTTTTGAACTTTGGAAATAAAACAATTGAAGTGATCCAATGTATCGTATGATTTATAGAGAAGAAATGAAAAACTCCTTGTTTTTCGCCCTCCTGTAATATTGCTTTTAACTGTTCAAAATTACCTATGAAATATGGTTTAATCTTTTCTAATCTTGCACTTTCCTTAATAATCTCCTCATATGCCAATGCTCCAATTTCAGGATTTTCTTTTATATGTGTAGCAAAGACTGTTAAATATTCTTTAAGAGCATTGATAGGATTAAATTGATTCTTCTCAAGAAAATTAGGTAACTCATTAGCAAGGCCATATTTCTTAAACACTTCATAATACAGGTTTTCTTTCCCATTAAAATAGTATGAAGCCATAGCAACATTTACTTTCGCTTCTTTTGCAATTTCTTGTATGCTTGTACCTTCGTAACCACGCTCTCCAAATTTTTTCTTAGCAGCCTTCAAAATATTTTCCATCGTCTGCTCTCGAGATTTCCCCATTTCACACACCTCAAATAATATATATTTCACTTCAAAAATCCAATAAGGACTTTTAATAGAGTATCTTTTTAATGAAATTTAATTATATATTTAAAGTAGTAACTTAACAACCGATGAAGTCTTGATTACTTTAAACAATTCCCCACACAACGTACACCTCAAAAAGAAACATCTCCTGAATCTCTCCTACCCTATGTCACCATACAAAGAATTCTTTTAAAAATGAAATAAAAATAAACACCATACTTAAAAACAATATCCCCCTGTGTAGCATGAATAGCTTTCAAATACTTCATGCTCTTTTCTAATTGAGTATAAAAATGAACAAAAAAATAATAAGGACCCGAGTTTATCTATTTTTACAGATAAAATTGGATCCTTTCATTACATTATACAAACTTTTAAAAACCTTTATACTCATATCTTGATGAAATAATTCTCCATCAATTGTACCTCATTTACTGATTAGATTTGTTTAATCTCAATATAAGGTCCTTTGATGTTTAATTTGTTAATGTCATTTGAGATATTACCTACAGTTGTTTTTTCATTAAACGTGTAGATCTTTTCACCATTTACAAAGATACCCCAATTTCTATCTTGGTAACTGATACCATAACCAGCATTGCTAGATGTCGCTTTGAGTTGATTTCCATTCATTGAAAAAGATAATTTCCCTTTTCCTTTGTTAAGTTGGTTATTCACATTGTTGATACTACTCATTTGTTCTTCAAGGGCTTTATGGTTATCAAGAGTAACTTGATGGTTTTTCCAGTCTAATTTATAGTTGTTTGTAAAGAACTCATTATATGTATCTTTATTATTTGTTCCCCACCATTTTGAACTTACCCATTCGATATTGTACTGATCTGAAATTCTACGATTTGTTATTTTTAAATCAGATGTAGATTCTGTTTTATCAGCAGTAATAACTGCTACTACATTAGGAGAAAAACCGTATCCTGTTAAAGCTGGTACTGTATCTTTTGAAACAAAATTATTCGTTCCTTCATTATAACTACGTGATTTCATAAATAGTTGATTACCATAGAAAGTATTAAATGTATCACGATTATAAATTCCCCACTCTGGGAAATTAAACGATTGGAATCCTACTTTCCAATTTAATTTTTTATCTGTGTGAGTCTCTAATACCGTTTTATAGTCTACTTGATCATAAGATACACTTTCTTTCCAAGCGAAGCTACCTGTAATACTTGCATCGGCATTTGGCCCTTTATCATTTACCCCAACTTTAACACTTCCACCAAGTGTATACCCTACTTCAGAAGTAACCTTTGCTGAAGTCATTGTATTAACTGGGGCAGCTTTATGAAATTGAGCGCTATCAACACTTGTTATTTCTGCTTCAGTATGATATGCTGATGGCCATTTTAAACCTGCGTTATAGTATCCGCCATTAATTGTATATTTAGCATCTATATTACTACCATCTGTTGTAACAATTGCGATTTTTTTATCTGCATAAGGATCCTCAATAAAAGAAACCTTTATTGAATTTTTGATATTCTGCTTCATGTCATAAGTAGTTTTAAAACTATTATAGACTTTTCCACCATTTTGAAGATTTTCTACAGTTCCTTTAGAATCTGCAAATGCAGATGTTGCTTGTACACCAAGTAATCCAGACATAATAACGGACCCTACCGCAACACTTTTAACTATTCCCTTTGCTTTTTTCATACAGACATCCACTCCTTCTTAAACATTTAAAAGGTATAAACATATTATTTTTAGCTCTCAATACTAGAGATAGGTTCATAACTTTACAATGTAGAAATTTATTAATCTTTATGACAATAACTATCAACACTTGTTTTTCTAATTTCCATCTCTTTTTTTACTGATAACTATTATCAATATTATTAAAACACATAATAACGATTTAAACAACAATTTTAAATATGTATTTAAAATTGTTGTTTAAAAAAGTGCAAAAAAATTATAGAATTCTTTATTTCGAGAATTACTATATTTTCATTTACTTATTGCAACCTATATTCAGATACATTATTCCCTTTCCATTCATAATAATCTAAAATACCCTCATAAATGGCTTCTGCTGCGACCTGCCTTCCGTTTTCTGTAGATAACTTACTATAATCGATACCATTATCTATAAAAGCAAGTTCCGTTAACACAGCTGGCATTTCATTTTCTCTTATAACATGAAGATCTCCATGTTTAACGCCTCTATCACGTGTTTGAAGAGCATCTACTAATCGAGTTTGAATTTTTTCAGCTAAAACACGACTTTCTTCCACATGAGGATTTGTTTTTTCAGATTTAGAAGATTTATAGTAGTATGTTTCTGTCCCTTTTGCATTACCATTATAAGCATTTGCATGAACACTTATAAAGATATCCCCCTGATTTTGTTTAGCAAATTTAACACGTTCCTGTAAAGAGCTTTTTTGATCATGTCCAGGTCTAGTATCAGATTCACGAGTTAGTAAAACTGTAAATGGTGTATGTTTTTCAAGCAATTGTTGTAGACGTAAAGAAGTGTCAAGTACAATCTTACTTTCAGGTAATCCCTTTGTGTCTTTTCCAGGATCTGCGCCACCATGTCCGGGATCAATAATTATTGTCTTATTTTCTAAAGGATTACTTTGACTATATTGAAGCATATCTGTTTTTGCGGTTAGTTGTGCAGCTTCAGCACGTGTTATGAACCTATTTGGTTGCCAACCATTATCTGTACCAACTGAAATTTTTAAATCAATTAAAGTATTTGCGAACCTTTCACCCCAATGTCCCTTTAAATCTTCAAATTTACTTTGTCCATTGCTAGTGTTTTTATTTTGTAGTTTATATGCATTCACTAGCATAGTAGCCATAGCAGCACGAGTAACTTTTCCAGAAGGATTAAATATTCCATTTCCTTCACCTTTAATGATTCCTGCCTTTTCAGCTGCGGCGATATAAGGGGTTCCCCAGTGGTTTTGTGAATCTTTAAAAGATGGTTTTGCATTTAAATCAATGTTTATACCAAGAGCCCTTGTCATAATGGTTGCTGCAGAAGCTCTATCTAGTGTATCACTTGAACCAAAAGTTCCATCTGGATAACCACTCAATACTTGTTTATCAACTAAATAATTAACGGATTTGTCAGCCCATGCAGGAACATCTGGGAATTTGTGAGTATCTGCAAAAATACTAGTAGAATAAGATAGTAAACTTCCAGCAAGAATTCCTGTAGCAATTAATTTGTTCTTCAAAATTTAGCACCTCTAAAAAATTATTACAAGTTGGTAAATTATGTGTATTATAGTTAATCTTTAAATAATATGAATTCGAATAAAGTATAGATTAAGTTGGCATCATCACCATATTATAAGATAAAGAATCTAGTATAGAATTATCATTCCGAAAAGAATCCTTCGACATACACTTATAGATTGAGACTATTACATTTATTCACCAACATTGTGTAACTAGTATAGTTACTTATATATACGAGTGTCAATTGAAACAACCTTACATTTTTGTAAGGTAACCAGATTAATAATATATCAAGTAATTATTAAATAATGTAAATAATTATCTTTTATTTTAAGAACAGATTGATTTAAGCACACTCCTTCTAAATTATCATTGATGCCTCTTTCAATTCCTAATGTCCCTCTTAAAAAGGGCACTTTTGAAAAGTGCTCTTTTTAAGAATTATGAAGCTACAAACCTAGAATTCCTACAATCTGGCGAGCCTTAACATTATCAATATAATAATGCATCTCTAATCCTCGTCTTTGTACACGGAGCACAGTTCCCCTTAATTTTGATAGATGCTGTGAAACAGTGGATTGTGGGATTCCTAATATTTCTGTCAACTGTGTCACATTACACAGTTTATGGTGCATTAATTCATTTACAATTTTTAATCGAACGGGATGTGCCATTACCTTTAATACATATACATCTTCCTCTCGGATTTTAGCTAGATCTCTATTAGATATTAATGTTTTCATTTCGCATTCCCCTTTATTATTAATTTCTATTTTCCAATTATCCTTATAAGTAGTAGTTATAGATATTTACCATTTGTCCTGTTGAGAAAATGTATTCTCGTTCTTAAACAAAAAAAGACACCAATCCAATAAACAGCTTTTACTGTTCCAATGAATTGATGCCCTCTAATTTTTAGCCAAACTATATTTTGTTTTAAAAGGATTATTTTATAGTCTATTATATGATTTTAAATGAGACGTAACATTCTTTGTTACATAAAAAGTAATACTTTTCTCCCTAGTTTAAGTACAAATTTAAATTCTGATTTTTCTTTCTCACATTGTAAAATTCAGATGAAATGTTTCTTCATTTCATCTTATACAGCATATATTATGTATTTCTCAACACCAATAAACGTAGCTAAATCCCCTATAATGGTACCTCCAGATGGTAGCTGTCATTCCTTTTTAAAAGACCCTTTTCTTTAATTATAGGGCTTTTTAACTTTCCTCAATTAAAATATCCTTTTTATTTCATTATCTTGTTAACCCCAATGATATGTAAACCTCTTTTAATCTATTAATCCCCTATTACGCTCCTTCATGTAGAGATAAGGGAGACTTCTCGTTCAAATAATAAATTATGCAACATTGCATTTGATACCATTTTCGTTGTAATTATAATGATTACAGTGATGCTATTAATCCAAATACTCTACGTGGAGGTTTTATTATGTTTAAAAAATTTATTGTATCTTCTATGGCGCTTACTATGTTGGGTGGGGCTGTAACTATGCTAGAAACACCTACTGCTCAAGCAGCTTCTTATAACTCAACATCATCTTCTTACTTTGATGTCACTCCCGAAGAAGCAGCTGCTTTTTATCAATCTCAGGACTATAAAAAATTAAAAGCCTTTATGGATGACTTTGAAGCTAGAAATCCTTATGTTCCTGGTGGAGGCTATGCTCAAGGTAGTGTCCGTATGCAAAAATTCAATGATGCCCTTAGAGCTGTTAAATTAACAAATGTATACCAAGAATTTATTAGAATTTCGTACTACAATCATTATCCAGAACCAAATAATCAAAACAAATAAAATGCTTATTACTTTAACTTAGCCTAATTTTAAATGTATAGCCTAAAACTAGAAAAAACCACTTATATAAGGGGATTTTTCTAGCTTCCTATGTAATTCAGCTGAATACTGAGTTATTTTTATTTTAAGATTACTTACAACCGACATCCTCTTTTTTACACAAACTAGTAAATTAGCTATAAAAATATCAAAATGTATTTATAAATTGTTGAAAACAATTCCCTTCTGTTTAATAGTAAAAAGCGAGCACCTTCTCGTAATTACATAAGGTGCTCGTTTTTATTTTCATGTGTAATTCTCGATTTAATATAGTTACTTTCTAGTAAGTAAAAACTAAATTAACTTATAAACAAGGCTTTTTAAATTTAATTTATAGATTTTACTGCAACTTGGAATTGTCCCTTAGAACCATCATCATTTGAAACGTAAATTTTATACGTTCCAATTGGTAATGGAGATAAAGCATTCCGTACATTTGTAACATTATTTTTTTGTTCTCCAGGTTTTATATAACCACCAACAATTAGCTCCATATTTGGACCTTTCACACTATATCCCATTGTATTTTGGCCATTATTTTTCATAAAGAAGCTTAAATTTTCACTCCCATTATATACAAAAGAAGTTACAGCCTCTCCACTATAATCCATTGTTTGATTTAATAATAAGTCTACAGGAACATGTTCGACTATATGAATTTTATCATTCGTTTTGTGTATTTCTTCAGCATAAGTATTATTTCCTAACACACCAAGTGTTAATGCTGAAATTACTCCACAACTAAGCACTAGTTTATTTAACTTCATTTTAAGTTCCCCCTTGATGTTTGTAATCTATTACCATCATACCTTCTTTTTCAAGTGCGTTTTTATGTAATAATTCATATCTTTAAACCTATATATTTTAACTTTACACCTTAATAGTTATTGAAAAACTCACATTGATAAAGCTACAGTATTATGATATTAAAAAAGAACATGCAAATTTCAAAGTCCTTTTTAACAAGAATTCATACAATTAAGTACCAAAGCACTCAAATAAATAGCATTTCCATTTTAGATAAAATATACTAATGAAAAATTTTGAAATTTCCACTTTATAATTTGATATATTCCATGTTAATATAACGTAGGCTACAAAATATGATTCACAAGATATATTTTTTCACAGAATATCCATACTTAAAAACCCATTATTTTATTAGTAACTCAATCCCAGTTTTACCTATACAAAAGTTAATTTCTAGTTTCATATGTATAAATATCTAAGTAGATTTTTTATCTATTATTTTTCCTAACTTCCTTATCAATTCTAATACGATTAATATAATAGTACTTTTTCAAGTGCCCTTCCTTTTTTAGATAGAAAGTCTACTGATACTAAACATCTAAGTTTAACTCATACATAATCCAATATACAAACTATCGGAGATGCAAAACTATGGGAATATCTACTCTTTTATTAAATACCTTTATAATAATAATTTGTATCCTTAGCTACCACGTATTTTGGCTAGAATTTAAAGAAAAAATAACATGTAATAATATATTGATTTCTATCCTTTCCTCCATTGCTATTATTTTTTGCATGACTTTTCCTTTTCATCTACATGCTGGATTTATTTATGATTTACGTTTTATTCCTATCATATTAGTTTTTCTATATGGAAATACAAAAAACATTGTTTTTATAGGAATTTTATATCTTTCTTATCGATTTTTCTTAGGCGGAAATGGAGTTCTTCCATCATTTATTATCTTTACTATTATTTCTGTTATAACAATGCTCTTTCGTTACTTATTACCAATGTATGTTAAAGAAAAAAAGATATTATTAAGCTTGCTTCTTATTTTATTATGTACAACTTCACTTTCTATCTGCGGTATTGTAACTCAAATAAATACAGGTGGTAAAATTGACTCTACTCTCATAGAATTTTTATTAAATTATATAATCATTAATATATTTACAGTATTATTATCAGTGTATTTAATAGAGGGAATGATCGAGAAATATAAAATGAAAGAAAAGCTGCAACGGGCTGAAAAATTTTATATAGCTAGCGAACTAGCCGCGTCCATTGCACACGAAATCCACAATCCACTAACCACAGTACATGGATTCACTCAATTGTTAAATGAAAAACATGCCTCTAAGCTACCTCAGGATCAGTACTTGGAAATCATGTTAATTGAAATGCAACATATACAATCTACTATTAATAACTATTTATCTTTAACAAAACCACAGAACACCCTAAAAGAGAAAATAGATATTAATCATATTTTAAATCAAGTGAAAGACACTTTTTCACCACTCGCTCTATCATACAAAGTTGAAATAATACAAAATAGTACAAATTCCTTTTATATAAATGGAGACCCCGAAAAATTCAGGATCTGTCTAAACAACATCATACAAAACGGAATTGAGGCCATGATAAATGGTGGAGTATTACAAATAAATATACAGAAAATTAAAGGTAATATTATAATCGATATTATTGATTCAGGGGTTGGAATGTCCTCTCAACAAATAAAGCGGATTGCTTTACCATTCTATTCAACAACAGAAAAAGGAACTGGGCTTGGTACTATGATTGCCTATAGTATTATTAAAGAATTAAACGGTGATATAGAAATAGAGAGTAAATTAGGTCAAGGTACACGATTTTCCATTAGTATCCCCTGCTAATATGACGTAATAAGTTAAATAATGAAATTTTTCATTTAACTTATTAAATAAATTTCAAAAATGCCGCTTCTTAACTCATTAATCATCTTGATTTCGTGAATAAATTAAACGTAATAAGGACCAGAGTATATCTGTTTTTATGGATAAACTCTAGTCCTTTAATTAAATCAAACATACTTAAATTTTATTACTTTGCTCACATCTCTATGAAATCATAATTCATCGATTGTATCTCATTTACTGATTAGGTCTACTTAACTTCAAGATAAGGTCTCTTAATACTTGATTTCTTAATATCATTAGATACATTACCTATAGTTATTTTTTATTTTAAATATTAAATTTTTAACATTCGTAAAGGTACAATATCTTCATAACTGATATTGTAACCTGTATTACTTGATATAGACTTAAATTGATTTCCATTCATTGAAAGACAATTTCTCTTTTGCTATTTCACTTCTACCGTATAATTCCCTGTTCCTCCGCCATACTGATACACATGTAAATAATATTTTCCTGGATACGTGTAGTAACTTCCTACTAATTTATTTCCTTCTTGCTGGGCATACGTAACATAATTATTTAAATCCGCTTCTGAATAAAGAACCCAGTTTACTCCGATATTATTTTCCTTCGTTACATTAATTTGTAGGTTTTTCGCAGTTTCCACATTTATTTCAAAGTAATCACTCGTATCACCGTTTCCTAAACTAGCACGTAAAACTTGATTTAACTGCAGTTTATTTGCTGTTTGGAATGAATTATTTGGCTCTTTTTCTACACTGTTATCTTCTTTCTTTTGAACCGTTACATTCGTTGTAACAGTATTCGTTAATCCTTTGTCATCTGTTACTGTTAATTTTGCCGTATATGTTCCTTCTTTTGTATACACATGAGTCGGATTTTGTTCATTACTTACAGTACCATCACCAAACTCCCATTTATAAGCAACAATTTTCCCATCTTCATCTTTTGATCCATCGCTTTTAAACGAAATTGCTTCATTTATATTTCCACTATATGGACCATTTATAACTGCAATTGGTGCTTTATTCACAGCACCTTCTTCTGTATTGATACCATGGAATACAACGTCATATTCAAATTGTCCTGATGCATTCACACGATAATTCACAAAGTACGCTGTTACTGTTTTATAGCCTGTCCATTCTTTTGCACTTAAACGTTTTAACGTATCATTCACGTTTTGTGTAATTGTTTTCCAGTCTTCATATTCCCCTTTCGCAGTAGTACCTGTATACGTTCCTTGTAGTGTAAATGTATTAAAGAACTGTGATTTATTTTTCTTAACTGATACATTGCTTAATTTTGCTTCTGCTGTAATTTCTGCCGCAATATCTGAAACTGGTTTTGGTGCATGAGTTGCTAAATAATCATCTGATACTAATGGAACATTATATTTCTCACGGTTATCGACTAACATTTGCATATAGTCTTGATACTCTTTATTTAAATTCGCATCTTTACTTAATGCAGAACGGTATGCATCATATGCTGTTACATCATTTTTTCTAATAAGATCATGAACTTTGTCAAACATATCGTACCTCTTATTGTACATGTACGATTGTAAAGCGAAGGAATAATTGTAGAAATCCCACGTTCCATACTTTGCATTTAACGTTCGTTCTGCCGTATAACGTTCTGCTGGATTTGAAGATATCCCTCCTATAATACTCTTTCTCGGTACAACATTATCTGTTCTCGTTGCCCCTGCAAAAAACTCCGCATTCCCTTCTTCAAACCAGGATAATCTCTCGTTCTCATACATCTTACCTTGTCCCCAAAGCCCTGGTACTTCATATCTACCTTGCAAGTAATGCGTGAACTCGTGTCGGAACAATTCTTCTAAACTATAAATACTTTCTTCTGGCGTACGTTCATAAGTAAAGAACGTACCTGTTCCTTCTATATAAAGACCTCCGTTATTCGTTTCATACCCGTACAATTGACGGTTAAATTGATACTCAGCTGGACTATTATAAATAACCATCGTTAATACATCATCAGGATTTCCTTTTTCTAAAGGTTGATCACTTTCAACCGTACGATGGAATTGTGCCTTCACTTCTTTTGCCGCCCAATATAGACGTTTTACCTTTTCTTCTGTCACTTTATCTCCAGCTTTTAAAACAATTGCACCATCATCAAACGTATACGTTTTCGGCAAATACTTTTTCTTCCCATCTTCTCGTATTTGATCTAAATTAACAACATTTCCATTTGCATCTTTCCCGCCATAATTCGTCGCGATTTGCTCAGCCGCTACGAAATATTGCTCTCCTAAATACGGATACATTTTCATCGCGTCTGTTACAACTTGCAATCCTTTCGTTCCTGTACTATGGAACGTACCAACTCTACCTGTATAATAAATACCATTATTAATTAACCAACCACTCTTCTCTGTCACCGTTCCAATTAAAGAAAAACGACTTAATTCATTAATATAGCTATCAATTTTTTGGTACCATACTGTATCTTTCGGTGCTTTTCTCGTATCGTACAAATACGATTGAATGTCGTAATCAACACCTTGCATAATATCGTAAATCGCATTTCCAACTGATAGATTGTCTACCAATGTAGAAAAATTATCGTTATATTGTTTGAAAATCTTTGCAGCTGATGTTATCGTTTCCACATCACTCGAAGCATTTCCTATTAATTTTCCGTATGATGATACAACTCTATTTTGTTCTAACGTACCAAGTTTAAAATTCGGGTTATTCGCAATCGTTTTTAATGCAGGTAAGCATGTATCATGATAGCTCCGCTCATTTAGTTTACTTAATTCTGTATGATAAAATCCTAAATAAAACCCTGAACGTAATACCTCTACTAAAGTCTCAATCCCTTTGGAATCATCTTTCGTATAAGCTTGTCCTTGCTGCTTCAATTTATCAATAATTTCCTGCATCCTACTATCATTTTGATAGAATGCAAGACTATCCTTATTAAACTGAAATAGACCCGTAATTTGCTCCCAATTGATTGTTACAAGTAAATCTACTAACTGCTGATTGCTTAATTGATTTAATTCAGCAATTGTATAAGTTTTCGCTGCAGCTAATTGCTTACTTTCCTTTTTCACTTCAGGCGGTCTTTGCGACAAATCAGCAAATTGTAGCCTTTTCTCAAAAGACTTGCTTTCAAGCACTTTTGATGAATGAGCTAATTCTTGCACTGGTAGTTGTACACCAACTGGCTCCATTTTGAGCACATTCCGATAAGAAACTTGCTCTCCCTTTGTACTTTCTGCCAATGTGCTCCCTTGAAAACTTCCTAACATTAAACTAGCAAAACTTACCCCTACTAACACTTTTTTTGAATAGCCTTTCATGCTCTCCCCTACCTTACATTTTTTAGTGTCCTGCACCATTATTTTACTATTCTTACTTTTTATTCTGTATTGAGAAAAAATAAGGGAACGTTCACATATGTATCCATTCCTAGCAAGATTAACCCTTGACTTTATGTGAATTTTATATCAAAAAAAGATAGATAATAGCGAAATTCCTGCTATATCTATCCTCGTTTTCAACGCTATGATTTTAACTTTATAAACGTAACTTCCGGTAATGTTTGCATATGCTGAATAAATTCATTCTTTTCTTCTGACGATATATTTTTCAGCTGCATCCCTACCTTATAAACTATTTCCGTACCTCGCTGTAAAGCTTCCACTTCATATGACAGTATTGGAATGCCTTTCACTTGAAGCATTTCTACTATTTGCTGTACCGCCTCATGTTTATTTATACACATTTGCACTGTTATATTTTGCGGAAATAAAAATTGCACCTTAAAAATACGACTCACAATCTCTAAACCAATTAAAACGAGAATCGTCGCTCCAATGCCTACTACATACATGCCAGCCCCTATTGCTAATCCAATTCCTGCTGTAGCCCATAAACCAGCCGCTGTCGTTAATCCTTTCACTGCCTGTTTTTGAATAATAATTGTACCTGCACCTAAAAAACCTACTCCACTAACAACTTGCGCTGCAATACGGCTCGGATCAAGAGCCATATGTTCTTCATTCATAATATCTGAAAAAGCATATTTCGAAACGACCATTATTAATGCACTTCCTACCGCTACTAGGAAATGTGTTTTTAATCCCGCTTCTTTTGATCGAATTTCCCTTTCAATACCGATTATTGCTCCTAACAAACCCGCAACACCGATTCGTATAATCAAATCAAAATTTACACTCACGAGCCCTTCCCCCTTTCATTCATTATAGATAGATAAAACAAAAATTATCACACACATCCATTTATCGATATAAAAACATTTCATTAAAATATACTTAATATCCTAGGTGATTTATGTTAATATTTTCAATATTAACATAAATAGAATTCAGCCCACTTTTTATACGAAAAACCATAAACTTTACTTTCCATTTAAAAACGGGATATGGATTGCATAAAATGAGGTTGAGAAAGTTTAGAAAACGCTTACATTTCGCGCCGTGTTTTTTTATACATACTACATAAATAAAGGAGCTTACTAACAATGAACGTCTCTTTACTTACACCTACTATCGATTTACAAGAAGAATACTTAGATTTTTATAACGAATGGAAAGATAGCGGTGAAACGATGATTCCGTGGGTTATCTCAAAAGATCCCTCTAATTTCACGGCAATGATTCAAGAACTTCACGATGCACATAACGGAATAAACCTCCCTGAATCTTGGGTACCAGACTCTACGTATTGGCTCGTTACAGATGAAAATAAAATTGTAGGAGCTGTTAATATACGTCATAGTTTAACCGAACATTTATTTAACGCTGGAGGTCATATCGGTTATGGCATTCGCCCTTCTGAAAGAAGAAAAGGTTATGCTACGAAGTTATTAGAATTATCGCTAGAAAAAACGAAGGAATTAAACATCGAGAAAGTACTTGTCGTTTGTGACGAAGTGAATACAGGATCAGAAAAAACAATTTTACATAACGGCGGGCTTCGTGATGATGATTTCATTGAGGAAGATGGAAATGTAGTAAGAAGATTTTGGATTAAGCTATGAAAAAGTCATCCGATGAAAATAACCTTGTTATAGAGAAATATAGTAGAAGTAATGAGCTAAAAGTAAAACAATTTATTGATTTATACAATGAAGACTCTTATCTATTTAACTTATTACGAGATAATAAAACAAGATGTGCGTATGTTGCCTACTATAAAAAAGATGTAGTAGGCATCTTTCTCACCTGGAACAATAACTTCCATCCATACTGCACATACTTTCGAATATATACGAACCCTTTCTATTCAGTGCTACACATAGAACAAATCTTATTAACCGAGATTCTAAAACGAGAAAACTTCAAATTACCATTACAAACCTCTATATGGGAAACATCGGCTCATTTAAAAGACTATTATGAAGAACATAATTTTACGGAAATCCGAAAAACATATATGCCGATATTAGACGTACGAAAAATCATAGCTATCGATACAATGCTTCATTCAAATTATGATGTACAAACCTTATCAAACATCTTGTCTAATAATAGCTTCTTTGAAAAGCTAGCTCACTTAGTAAAAACGAATTATGAGGATACTCACTTAGCAAATCCCGTTGCCTCATACCCGCTCGAAACTTGGAAAGAACAGATCTTAACTGATGATGTGTTACTAGATGGGAGCTTTGTAATGATAGATGAAGAGAATAAAATTATTGCGTACTCTTTCCTCCATACATCAGAAAAAGATAATACGGTAGAACTAGGATGGTGTGGGACTCACACTACAGAAAATTTATCCTTACTGAAACTTCTCGTTTTCAAACAAGCTATGTATGCAAGTGAACATGGTTATTCTTTCATTCAAGGTGAATTCGATTCAACGAGTATATATGCAATGGAGATATTAAAATCCTTTCCTTTCAATCCTTGTGCTACTTGGATTACGTATCAAAAAGAAGTCGGAAAGTGATTATACACCTTCCGACTTCTTTTATGCTGTCTCTATTTCAAACTGCACTGTAATATCACTAGGATCTACTACTGTAAATCCGTTTGTACTTTCGTTTACTTTATGTTGTTTTTCTATTAATCTTTCTTTCACTTCATCTAACGCTTCTTTATGTGGTAATACAATTGTATATACCTTAAGTCCAGTTGCATACGCTGGTGGATGTGGATTATTTACTCCGTTCCACGTATTTGCACCTATATGGTGATGATATCCTCCTGCAGACATGAATAAGCAGTCATCTTCACGCTGTTGCACTTCAAATCCTACTGTCTCTACATAAAACTCGTGTGACTTCTCTACATCCGCTATTCGTAAATGTACGTGCCCAACGACAGTATTAGCAGGCAACCCATCAACCTCATAATCAACGAGTGTTGCCAGTTCTTTTAAATCAAGCGGCGTACTGCCTCCTGCTCCTTCTCCCCATTGATCGCGCGGACGGTCTGCATAAATTTCAATACCATTTCCCTCTAAGTCTTGTAAATAAAAAGCTTCGCTATACGTATGATCACTTGCACTATTAAACCTTGAAATTGGTAAAATTTCATTTGAATATGTATAACGCCCTTCTTGCTCAGCCGGGCTATCAATTACATTCTTATTTCGAATCACACCAAATAATGCCGAAGCAAACGCCTCACGAGTCGGAACTAAAAAGGCTACATGATATATACCAGTCGTACGCGGCTCTTGCAGTACCCCGTCCTCTAACTTTTCAAGAACAAGTAACGTGTTCTTTCCACCTTTTCCTGATAAATATGCTTTATTCGCCTCTTGCTTAATTACTTCTAAGCCTACTACATTCTCATAAAATGCAATTTGGCGCTCTAAATTTTGCACTTTAAATTCAACATGACCAATACGTGTTTTCGGATGAATTTGTACCATGAATAACTCCATCTCCTTATCCTGATATTTTCCTATTTCATATAACCGTTACTATGAAGGATACAACTAAAATCATCCTATGTAAATAAGAAAAGTCGGAATTTACAATCATTTTTTATTTTCATAATAAAAAAGTCACCTCTTCTAACTTTCAGAAAAGGTGACTTTATAACTATTATTTCATTTTATGTACTTCAGCAACTAACTTTCCACCCTGAATGCCCATATAAAGTTTCACAGGTGCATCATTCGTGTTTTCAAACACTAAGTCTAAGTATGGATATGCAATTGTAGCATCTCTTCCTTGTGGAACATAACCTACCGTTTTAGAATGTGTCGTTCTCTCTACCATTTTCAAACCAGCTTGATCTGCTGCATTATATAAAGTTGATGATGTTTGACAAACACCACCGCCGTATCCATCTACTAATTTACCATCTACAATTTCTTTTCCTAGTTGATATCCTTTATCTGGCGTTGTATCACCAATTAATGCATTGAAAGAGAAACTGTCTCCTTTTGCTAATACAACTCCATTTATGCTCGCTGCTGACAAACGGATATTCTCAATACGGCCACCTGCTGAGCCACCTAAATTCGTTTCATATCTACCAATTACCGTACCACTTCCTTGCGCATCACTTAATGTTGCGACAGGCTTTTTCTCAACAATAGGTAATTGATATGAAGAATCCCACATACCAACGTTTAATAATTTATTTACTAGCTCTTTTTCCATTAATTCAAAAGAAGGCTTTCCTTCTTGCCAACTTCCGTCAGATGCTAAACGTGAAGGAACCATCTTTTTGTCAACGTTTTTACCAACTTCCTTAGCAACCTTCTCTACCGATTTTTTAAATTTTGCTTCATCTTCAAAATAACCTAGACTCGATAAATCTAGCTTTTTCACTTCCGTACCTGTACGACCATCAACTAAACTAATAGAATCCTGTACTTCTGCTTTAGCCTCTACCGTGTGGCCACCAATGTCACTTACTAATGCAACATCACTTACTTTTGTGCCACAACCACTTACTACAGCTACACATAACACCCCAACTAATATACCCTTTACTTTACGGAACAATAGACTCTCCCCTTTTTCCAAACATTACTTTTATATATTATTTCATTTTTATGTATGTTTTGTTACAATCATTTTACAATATATTTATAAAATGTTACAAGTTATTTTTTACTCTATATAAATTACTCTTTTCTTTTGTAAATGTCTATACATATTTACATAAAATTTTGAGTTTGATAGAATTGTAACTTTTATGTAACCTCACCCTATTATCCAGTATATACCATAAAACAAAAGAAATACAAATGTAAAAACTCCATATTCTTATTTATAAAGAAACATCCCGTGAGCATAAATAGGTATTTGCCGTGCCACACTCCGCTTTTACACATACATTATGGTGAATTAACCTATTTTAAAGAAATGGAGGATGTTTTTATGTACCCCTACAATCCATACGATCCATATAACCAAAATGGTTATCAGCCTCAATATGATTTACAAGCACAATACCAACAATATATAGATCCAGCAGAACAAGTTAATCCATATGATCAAAATCGACAATTCCAACTTCCAATCTCTTTTCCTGGTACTGGAAACCGTCAACTAGAAAGACGAGTAAATGAGCTTGAGCAAAGAGTACGTCAATTAGAAAACACGGTTGAGCGTCATACACGTAGATTAAACCGCTTAAACCAACGTTTACGTACAATTGAAAACAGACTAAACATTCCATTTTCAGCATTAGAAGACGGATTTTAATTTCAAAAGTAAAAAATATATAAGGAAGGGGCTCACCCTTCCTTATATAAATTGACGAAAGTTTTTTCCATCTCTATACTGATAAGAGTTAATGAAATGAAACAAGGTGATAAATATGGATTTTGAAATAAATTATCTTTCCTTTTATGTTGTACAAGTAGAAGGAAAAGGTGAAGCTGTTGATAAACGCTACAAACATTTTCAAACGTTAGACGCTGAAGAGTATGAAGATAGCTCCTTAAAAGAATTTTTAAATGGTGAATTATTAAAAATTTCAAAGCGAAAAGTAGAACGTCATGCGAAAACAGAACAAGCTCCGACAAAGATCGGTCGCTTCATTGTAGAAGAAGGGCACGAACTTGATTCAAACCCTCATTACAACCTCTTTAATCGCATTCGCTTTGCGGAAACAAAGGAAAACTTCAAAGATATGAGTGAACCTCTCGTTTATACATATCTGGACACAAGCGCTGTACGCGGTGGTGTATTTTTAATTGCGCAAGCAAAACTACGCAAATACTTTGATGATCCATTCGTTTTCGTTATGAAATGTGACTTCGAACCGAAAGTCGCTTCTATTTCAGATGAATCCACACTGATTCGTAACGTTGAAATGGCCATCACAACAAAAAACATGAAATCTATCCAATATCCGTACATGCCTGAAGAAGGTATGGTCGAAGTGGGTGAGCTAAAAATTCACCAAGCATCACACGCCCGCTACTTTGAAGACTTCTTAAAATTCGTCGAGTACGAACGCTCTATGCCTGAAATTATGAAAACACAAGTAATGGACATGGTATACGACCAAATTGAAGATGTATTTGAAGAAGGTACGGAAGAACGCGAACAATTCGACCAAGCAATGGAAGTATGGGCTGCCAGTCCGAAACGCGAAATTATGGAACAATTTTCAACCGAAGAAGTAATGGAAGCTACCGCTCAAATCGTCGAGCACGCTCCTGAAGTGGAATTAAAGCTAAAAGCAGATCATATCTCCGTAAAGGCCCTGCTTGCTGATTTCGGGGATCAAATACATATCGCAAAGGTAAATGATCGATACGTATTAATGATTGAGGCTGATACACTTACGTTTGAGAAAGGCTTCTCTCCAATTGAGTTTTTGAAGCCGGATGAGTTGCAAGATGTGATTGAACGGATTGAGAATAAGCAGCAGTATTCTTATGATCCGAACGGGATTGAATAAATCCTTCCATATCCCTATTTTTACTGAGCGCTGTTAACGAGCGCTCTTTTATTTGGGACATATTTTTTAATTTTTTTAACTCAAGATGATATTTGTTGCGGAATCAAGTAGATTCCTTCCTTGTTGTACAAGTGTATTTCCATTAGAGTAGTCACTATGTATATTGGTAAAATGAAAATTTCACTTCACTACCTCAAATTTATTGTACCCATAAAAAGATAATTGAAAACGATATTCTGGATGCTCTCTCACCCAATCGTAAGCTTCTTCTAAAATATCCATTTTGTTTTGTAAGTCATTAAGTTCACTACATTCGTCCCTTTTCTGTTTGCACAGAGGGCAGAATCCATTCACTATTTCGGCACTCGTCGCCCTAATAGTTTTACTTTCTAAGTCAACTACTAGACTAAGAAGAAGAGAATGCTCTTCTTTTGTAGTCACCGTCATTTCAGCAAGCCCATCCTCATTCCAAAAGACTCCGTTTAATTCCATCTGTACCGTGACGTCTTTAATATCCATGTCTATCACTATCCCCCCTTGTATAAAACTTTTATCTTATTCTTCGATTTTAATCTTTAATACACCACGATTTAAAGATATATTAAGCGTTTCCATTTTTTCTAAATTCAGTTACCTTTCATTTATACATATACTACTATAGATTAAATTTACTTTAATAGAATGGAGGATTTATATGGGGTGTTACAATTCATCAGAAAGAAAGATATACGAACTTGAACAAAAAATAAACAAGTTAAACTTTCAGGTGAATAACTTAAATGAAAGAGTTCATCAATTAGAAAATACAGTTGAGCGACATACCCGTCGGTTGAACCGTTTAAACCAACGTTTACGTACTGTAGAAAACAAGTTAAATATTCCATTTTCAGAAAGTGAATATTAACTCGTTAATTCGAACAATGTAAACAATGCTATTCCTATTATATTTCAAACTAGAAATTCACGTTATCTCTCCCTAAATACTGAATCCTCTGCGTAATTTGCTCCCTATTTTGTTCTATCCCTCACACTACTCTCCATTATCTTTCTCAGAAAACAAATAATTTGTACATTCGTACTAAAAACAATAAAATACTCCATTCCTAATACGGGACGAGCCGTGAATTTTCCAACTAAACTTCTGCGACTTAATCCTGAAGTTTAGTTGTACATATGAATAAAATTGGTTATATTACTAACTTTCTTCTACTACTTTCTCCATCTCAGCCAAATGCCTAATCTGCCTTTCCGCCTTTCTCACCGCCGTACGAAAATGCTTTTTCAGAAGTTCTATTGTAGCTTCACTTATATAATATCTTTCCGTTATACTTTCCCACGTGTCACTACTTTCAAATGCACTCCAAACGAAAGGACGCTCTGTATTTTTTCTCATTTCTTTAAATACCCATTTTCGCATCTTTTTTTTCGCTTTTTCTGTTAGTTTTCCGTTCTCTACAAGTTCAAGCTCACCATGTCTTTTGTACCGTTTATGAATGTCTCTCTCGCTATATACTTTAAGAAGTATATTCGCTGTATTCTCAGCATCCGCTAAAGCTCGGTGCTGCTTCCCTTCCCACGTTAAACCGAGCTGTTCTACTGCAAATTGTAAACTTGGTATATGCTCAAATAACTCTTCATACGCTTGGAAAACAAACTTCTGCAAATCAAATTTGCTCTCTTTTTCCATACATGGGCATTCTACACCGTATAACGTACAATCATGAGATAGAAAACGATAATCTTCTCTACCCCATGAAACAAATACAGAGTCTTCTCCGATAAATTGAATAAATTTCTCTATAATTTGTGGGAATTTCTCCACACCAATTAAATCTTTCTTTGTAATTCCCGTTAATTTTGTCGTATGACGAGTGAGTCGTGCACTCGGCTTTACTAACTCCGAAAATTCTCCAATTACCTTCATTGTACTTGCTTCTATTTTTACAGCTCCGATATCAACTATCTCTGACGGATCTTCTGATTTATACGGCCTGAAATTTCTCTCTATATCGAACACAATAAAATGTGTAGCGTTTTCCAATTTATTTACCTCTTTCTAAATTCCTTTTCACACACATACTCTATTTTCAGTATTTATTTATTCATTCATGCACTTTATGCATGAAATACTTCGTCTAATAAACAAAAATTTAATCTCATTATTATATGTACATAGGAGGTTATTCAATAAAAATGCAAAAAAAAGAAGGGCAAGCCCTTCTTTTTTCCGTAATTACTTCTTGTTTACGTTTGTAGCTTGAGGTCCACGGTTACCTTGTTCTACTTCGAAAGTAACTTCTTGACCTTCTTCTAAAGATTTGAAGCCGTCGCCTTGGATAGCTGAGAAATGAACGAATACGTCTTCTCCGCCTTCAACTTCGATGAAACCGAAACCTTTTTCTGCGTTAAACCATTTTACTTTACCGTTTTGCATTTAAAAAATCCTCCTACAATGTACCTATATGTACATATTCATTTTCAACCACTTTACAATAATACTTCAAACATTAAAAAACTGCAACCCCAGAGGAGATTTAACATTGCTATCCTCCTCGGAAGTTACAGCTCATTTAAATCTCTATATTATTAAAAGTAAAATGGTTTAAAGTAACTATATCATATCAATATAATAAAAGTAAAGTTTTTTTTGCTATATAATTTTTTTCTTCCATTGCATCGCTTTTGATTCACCTGATCCAGCTACAACATAACCCTCTTTTTGGTTAACGATGCGCCAGCCATGCCCTTTAACTGAGTCACATACTGTAACAAGTTCTTCTTCTAGAAGTACACGACAAACCGTACTAATCCCCGCCTTATTTTGCGTTGACGTTGTATATAGCACATGTTGATCTACACTCAAGGCTAAATAGCTACTTGCTTTCTGCTCACTTTGACATGTATGCCAATATGTTTTTTCACTCTCAATACTTTCATCTATTTTACAAAAAGAAATATTCCCGCTAATACCCTTGCATGATCCACTCGCTGCTACTATATAAGAATTGTGTACAGTCAACGCTGAGATCATCTGATTCATCACGATTTTAATCCTCTTTAATTTACGTGTCTCCAAATTAAAGAGCCAAACACCACCATATTTAGCATGTATTTTCGTACCGATAAATAAGTAATGTTTATATAAAAATAACGATCGAATAGATGGTGCCCCGCCACCATACTCAAGAAATGGATGAATGGTTTCCCATGTCGAACCAAAATCATTAGAATGATACAACGTTTTATCTCCATGAGCAATGACTGTTCCTTGTACATTACTACAAACATTCCAACTCGTTGCTTTTGTTGGAAAACGCTGAACCGTCCAGTTCTCTCCACCATTCATACTACGAATAAAAATCCCTTCGTCACCTACACCATACACTACATTATCTTCGCTATGTAAATCCCTAATTCGTTTTTGAAAACCATTTAATATTTGTTTCCATTCTCCGTCTCGTTCAATAAATAAGCCATTATATGTAGTAGCTAACATAAGTTTTCCATCTCTTAACTTTGTAATAGCGGTTGCACTTAACATTGTCTCCACGTTGACACTCCCATTCTTAGAACTTCTCAGCAAATGCAATTGCAAAATTACTGCATTTTTCAACATCCTCTTCATCTTCTGGAGCTAGTTCGATTTTCAATCCTTCTTGCACAAGCTCTGCACCGCGTTCTACAAGTCTTTCTTCAAATATCGTTACCGCTTCACAAAATAGTTCATACGCCGTATCACCTGATCCGAATACCGCTACTTTCTTCCCTGATAAATCTATATTTTCTAAGTCCTCATGGAAATCTTCCGCCTCAAACGGTAATTCACCATCGCCCCACGTATAAGATCCTAAAATGATTCCATCATAGGCTAATAATTCTTCAGCATCCATGCCTTCCATTTCTTGCAATACTACTTCATGATCAAAAGCATCTAAACTAACTTTTATTAAATCAGCAATACTCTCTGTATTTCCTGACATACTTGCATAAGCTATTAAAATTTTTGCCACTTCGGCATCCCCCTCTTACAATAAATGATTCTCATTCTCATTATATTAATAATGAGAATCAATTTCAATTATATTTTTCATTTTTATTTATTCCATACAAAAAAGCACAGATGACTATACAATCACCTGTGCTTTTTTATTACTTTTTAAAAATACCAAACGGCTTTCCAACTGGTAATACAACTTTACCGAAGTGTGTATTTAACACTGCTGCTGCTGAACCATAGAAAGATAATAATGAAATACATAGTTCAGAATACGCTGCTAAATTATGCATTGCATGCGGCATAACACCTAAAGTACTTAATGAAAGACCAATAAATAAGAAATCAATAAGGACGAAAATCATAAATAATACTTTATGTGTTTCCATTGCACCAATTGTCATAAAGATTGTGAAAATCAAATATCCAATAAAGGCTACACCCAGCTGTTTTGAATCTGCAGCTTGTGCTAATTTTTCGCCAAATACTCCAAGTTGAATTAACCAAGTCATTCCAACACCTAACCAAAATAGGCCGTATGCACCGAATGCTGTTGTACCGAACGTATTGTTATGCTTTGCATCGTGAATGCACGCAAAGATTTGTGCAAATCCTCCTAAAAAGATTGCCCACGGTAAGACAAGTGAAACGCCATCTGTTAAGCCTAACTTTTGAGATGATGCTACAAGTGTTACCATCGCTAATCCAAATAGACCAATTCCAGATGGATCTGCTGTTGTCATTTTCACATGATGTGTAGTAGATTGATTGCTCATATAAACCTCCTGATTATAAACATACTCGAATACAATACTTAAATCAGAAGACTATGTCAATGGTTTTTTTTGTATGTTGTCAGACCTTACTTTTTATAATGATTGAATATGCTTCCGACCACTTCATACGGTTTTATATTCACTTTTTCCAACTCGTGTATCGGCAACCACAACGGAATATAACTCCCTCTATCTTTCAGCTTGAATTCTTCAGCTTTACCACTTCCGAAAACTCCATCTATAATATGGGCATTAAAATAATACTCCGTACCTTTATACTCCACCTTTGCAATCAGTTGCTCCACTTTTATATGTACCCCTAATTCTTCATAAATTTCTCGCTTCGTTGCTTCTTCAGCTGTTTCTCCTTCTTCAATTCCTCCGCCTGGAAAAACATAATATGTTTCCCCTTCTCGAATACGTTTTATAAGAGCAATTTTCCCTTCCTGCACAATGATAGCCCCGCCGCGATTTCTTATCATTTTATTACCTCAATACGAATCGCAACTGTTCCCCACTTTTTTTCTTGTTCTTTCGTATATATTTTGTATGTACTTTCTAGCATTTCCTCTAAACTATCATTTTCACAATCCAATAATTTTTTATCAATTTGTTCGTACATTGCTTTAAAGCTTTCGTATCGTTTTATTTCCGTCACTTTGACAGTCATCGTTGCTGCTGTCGTAAGGTTCGTAAATACAATATGATCGCCTTGTTTTATAAGTTGACGTTTTGCATCGTATAAACGTACTTCATATACTTTTTTTCCTGATTTAATTGACTGAAAAGGTTTATTATATAATCCCATTTTGTATATCATTCATTCCACTCCCTTTTTATTCGTTGCACCTACTAATTGTGTATTACCAATTCATACAACACAGTTCGACTTATTCCAAGTTGCATATAATGTTCCATATCCATTACTTGCTTTAGAGAGGATGCTAAATTTGTTATGTTATTTTTAAATCAAAAACCTGAATATAATAAATATGATATTGGTGATTATACTTATAGTAAAGTAGGTCCAACCATTTTTTCTTGGAATGATGAAACGAAATTAAAAATAGGTAAGTTTTGTTCATTAGGAGAAGAAGTCGTTTTCATACTTGGCGGTGAACATCGCGCAGACTGGATAACAACTTACCCATTTAATGCATTTTTTAATGAAGGAGCACATATTACTGGTCATCCTTCTTCAAAAGGTGACATCGTAGTCGGCAACGATGTATGGATTGGTTATCAATCCTGCATTTTATCTGGTGTTACAATTGGTAACGGAGCCATTATTGGGGCAAAGAGTGTTGTCACAAAAGACATACCTCCATATGCAATTGTAGCTGGTAATCCTGCAAAATTTATTCGATATCGTTTCCCGCAAGAAACGATTGACAAACTAGAGAATCTTGCATGGTGGGATTGGGATATTTCTGTAATAAAAGGAGCCCTTCCATTTCTACTTTCCAACAAAATCAACGAGTTTTTTACCTCGCCCGAAAATGAATCTATGTGATTAATACCAAAAGAGCATCCTGAAAGAATAGGATGCTCTTTTTTGTTTTATTTTTTATGTTCGTGCAACTGATTACACGGAGAACATTGAAATGGAATTTTATCTAAGCAATTAAAGTTTGTTTCACAAATTTGTTCGATCGTTGGAGCAAATAGAATGATAACCATATTACTTTCTACTATTTGTGTAACAGGTGGCAATACTGTTCCTACTTGATGTTCGAAACGAATACTCGCTTGATTTATATAATTTCCTGAACCACTTGGCGCGCTCTGAACTACTACTTGGAACGAGACTGTGCGTGCTTCACCTGGATTTAAACTTCCTATAAGAAATCCTGATACTGGATTTACATTTGGCACTAGCGTATTATCAACCTTTACAGTTCCAAGAACAAATCGAACACTACTATCTAACATATCTTGAAAACGAATATTTTGTATGATAGTATCCCCCGTATTTGTAATAACTGTCGTAAACGTAATAACATCTCCTATTGTTGCTGTTTGATGATCCGCTGTTTTTACGACTGTCGTTGAGACATTTTGAGGAATAAACGGGATAACAACTGTATTGCTATCACCTTCAACTACTACAGGCGATTCATTTGGATTCACAGTTGCAAACCCACTCGCTGTCGCTGTATTTGTAACTAAGTTATTGATTTGCCCTCCTGTTATTACAACTTGGAAATTAATAATAGCTGCATCATTTGGCTGAAAATCACCTAACGAAATACCAGTATTCGGATTAGCAAATGGAAAAGGTACATCATTTACTGTTACCGTGCCATTTATAAATAACGTATTCGGATCAATGATATCCGTTAAAACAATATTCGTCACAGGAACTGTACTATCATTTATAACAGCAATTCCGTAAGTGACAACATCTCCTACCATCGCTACTTCAAAGTTTGCTCCTTTTGCAACAAATAAGATTGCAGTATTTACCGTTACAATAACTGTATTACTCGTGTCCATCACTGTAACTGGCGGCTCTCCTGGTACTAAAATATATTCTGCTGATGCCCCAGCAACGTTCACTACTGTACCACCATCTGGAAAACTCGTAATCGTAGCTTCATATGTTACAATCGCCGTCTCACCGACTGGAATGTCTAAAATCGTAAATCCAACCTGCGGATTTACTCCCGGACGCGCTACTCCATTTATCGTTACACTATTTGGTACAAAAACAGCTTCCGGAGATAGTACATCAATAAATTTAACATTCATTGCATCAGCCGTACCAGTATTTAATATGCGAACACGGTACGTTACCGTTTCTCCTACTCCAACAATTGAATGATCTACTTCTTTCAGCATATCTAAACTGCCTCTATTTACTGGTGTGACTGTCGTATTACTTGAATTCGTAATTGTAAACGGTGGTTCTCCTGGAATCAATTCGAAATCACCAGTTACTCTCGCTGTATTCATAATGCTACTAGAAGGCGGAATTGCGATTACGTTTACTTCAAATGTGATTAATAAGCTATCCCCTACTGCAAGATCAGGTAATGAAAAGCCTACAAAAGGATCTAAACCTACTTGTGGAATCCCATTTATTTGCACACTTCCTGCAACGAATTCTAAACTAGGCGATGGGACATCAATAAACTGAACATTCGTCGCAGTTACCGTTCCCGTATTTGTAACTTGCACACTATACGTTAACGTATCTCCTAATCGCGTTGCTTGCTTATTCACGGTTTTTATAACATTAAAGCGCCCTCTATTTACCCTTGTTATCGTCGTATTACTCGGTTCAGTTACTACAACAGGTGGCTCTCCTGGCACTAAAGTAAAGTTTCCTGTTATATTTGCAACGTTCGTAATTGTTCCTGATGACGGGATGGTTGTAACTATCGCTTGAAACGTCACTATAACGGTTTCACCAACGAGTATATCTCCAACTCCAAATCCAGTAATCGGATTTAAGTTTGGTTGCGAAACTCCATTTACCGTTACACTACTCGATACAAATGACGCTCCTGCTGAAATTGTATCAATAAACTGAACATCATTTGCTGTTACTGTTCCTGTATTCGTTATTTGAACTGTATACGTTAATACATCTCCAACGAGAGTAGCTGCTCTATTTACTTGTTTAATAACATTAAATCGTCCTCTATTTACAGTTGTGAGCGTTGTGTTACTTGGCTGATTTACTATAACTGGTGGTTCTCCTGGTACTAATATAAAGCTTCCAGTAACATTTGCCGTATTGGCAATTGTTCCGTTTGATGGAACACTAACAACGTTTACTTGGAATGTGACTTCTACACTTCCCCCTGGATTTATATCTGGCAGCGGGAATCCATTATTAGGATTGAACCCAGGTTGTATCACACCACCTATCGTTACACTATTCGGCACGAATGCTATAGAGGAAGGTAATACATCACTATATTGAACATTCGTCGCCGTCACTGTTCCCGTATTTTGAACTACTGTCGTATATGTGATTGTATCGCCTACTGCAACAATCGGCTCACTTACTGATTTTAAAACATTCAAACCAGATTCATTTATTTCGGTTAATGTCGTGTTACCTGTCGTCGTCTCAGTAATAGGCGGTTCTGTTTCACTTACAGCAAATGTAGCGGTAACGTCTACAAAGTTAACAACTGTACCACCTTCTGGTATGCTCGTTACCATCTCTTGATATGTGACAAGCACAAAATCATCTACAGGTATATCTGGAACTGTAAAGCCGATGAACGGATCTAATCCCGGTGCTGGTACCCCGTTTATGCTCACACTTCCCGGTACAAATGCTACACCCGCGGAAGTAGTATCTATAAATTGAACATTCGTCGCTGCCACTGTTCCAAAATTAAAAATCAATACATCATACGTTAAAATTTCTCCTACAATCGCTACTTCTTTATCTACTAGTTTTAACGGAAAAATAAACGCTATATTAATTGTCGTAACGACTAAATTTGTTAATATCGTTTCCGTAATCGGTGGTTCCTGCGGATTTGGTTGTGAAGTAAATGTAACGTCTGCATCATTTAATATGACTTCATTATCTGGAATTTCTGTAATCGTCACTCGGAACGTTACCTCAATACTTCCACCATTAATTAATAATGGAGTAACTGTAAATCCTATTTCTGGATTTACACCAAGTTGCTGCACCCCACCTATCGTTACACTATCTTCTACAAATGTCGTTCCTTCTGGTATGACATCTTGGAAGAACACATCTGTAACAGGTATAATTCCTACGTTTGAAATTAGCACGGTATACGTTAATACATCCCCAACCGCTCCAGTTGCAACGTCAACTGTTTTTGTTGCTGTTACTTCACCAGGAGGAGGTAACGGTATCGTAACTACTGTCGTATTACTTGAATTTGTTGTTGTTACAGGGGGCTGTAAAGGATTTAATAAGAAAGTAGCTGTTGCAGATGCGGTGTTTAGTACGGCTCCACGCGTGGATGGTGCAACTACTGTTACTTGGAACGTTACAGTCAATGATGTGCCAGCAGCTATATTAGGAAGCGTAAAACCTATATTTGGATCAAATCCAGGTTGAGGAGTTCCATTTATCGTTACACTATTTGCTACAAATGTTGTTTCTGAAGCAATTGGATCAATGAAAGAGACATTCGTCGCTGTTACCGTTCCATTATTTCTAATGACAACAGAATACGTGTAAATTTCTCCAAGTGCCGCTTGTTGTACAGATGAAGATTTTTGTATATTTAACTGCGCTGTGTTTACTTGCGTCACGACGAAATTGCTATTCGTAACAGTTGTTATTGGAGGATTGGCTGGATTTATAAGAAAACTTGCAGTAACGTTCGATTGGTTTCTTATATTTCCACCACTCGGAACGCTCGTCACTGTAACTTGAAACGTAATCGTAGCCGTTTGCCCGACAGGAATATTTGGTACTGGGAAACCTGCCATAGGATCCGCGCCTTGCTGAACGACTCCATTTATCGTCACACTATTTACTACAAACGCAGTACCAGACGGAATTGGATCTTGAAAAATAATATTCGTTGCAGGAACAGTTCCTGTATTTTGAATACGAATCGTATACGTTAACGTATCTCCTACACCTGCTTGTGGTGTAGTTACACTCTTTATTACATTAATTGATCCTACATTCACTCGTGTCACAACAATATTACTAATCGTTACAATTGTAATTGGCGGCTGCAAAGGACTTACTTGAAAATCAGCTGTTACATTCGCATTATTCGGAAGAACTCTATTTGGTGGTACACTCGTGATCGTCACTTGAAAAGCAACTGTTACCGTTCCTCCTACTGGAATATTAGCAAGCGGAAATCCAGTTGTTGGGTTTAAAACTGGTTGAGACGTTCCGTTTATTGTTACACTATTTGCTACAAATGTTGTTCCAGATGGAATTGGATCAAGGAATGATACATTTGTTGCTGCTACTGTTCCACTATTTTGTATACGAACTGTATACGTTAACGTATCCCCTACACCTGCTTCACTAGCACTTACGCTCTTCATTACATTTAACCCTGAAGAATTCACCACTGTCATAACAGTATTACTTGGCACTGTTACAGTAATTGGTGGCTCTGTTGGATTTACAAGGAAATCTCCAGTGACATTCGCATTATTGACGACATTATTTCCTTGGGGAATTTCATCAATTAATACTTCAAACGTAACAATTACACTCGTGCCAGTAGGCAAATTATTTAATGGGAATCCAAGTTCTGGATCTGCCCCTTCTTGTAAAACACCATTAACCAATACACTATTTTCAATAAATAAAGTCCCTTGCGGAATTGAATCTTGGAAAAACACATTTGTAGCTGTTACACTACCTGCATTAATTATTTCGATTGTATATACTAAAACATCCCCTACCGTTGCAACATCCGTATTCACTGCCTTCACAACTTCAAAGTTCCCTGATTGTACTGTTGTATTCACAACATTACTCGGAACATTGATTGTTACTGGTGGTTCACTCGGATTCACTTGAAAACTCGCTGTTACATTTGTTTGATTTAAAATATCTTCATTTTCTGGATCCTGTACAATTAATACGTCAAATGTGACTACAACTGTTTGAGCCGCAGGAATATTTGGAAGAGAAAATCCTGTATTTGGATTCAATCCACTTTGTGGTACTCCATTAATTGTTACAGAATTTGCAACGAATGAAACAGCGGAAGGAATAGGGTCTTGGAAAAATACATTTGTTAACAGTACGTTTCCTGTATTTTGGACGGCAATTGTGTATGTTAAAGTATCCCCTACCGCCGCTTGCATTGTATTCACTTCTTTTATTACATTTAAACCGCCTGTATTAACTTGTGTCACAACTGTATTCGTTTGTCTATTAATCGTTATCGGTGGCTGATTCGGAATAACGACGAAATTAGCAGACACATTTCCACGATTTGCAATCGTACCTCCTGATGGTGTAGATGTCACTCGTACTTGAAAAGTCACTGTCCTACTTCCGCCAGGAGATATATTCGCTACGGTAAACCCAGTCGCAGGATTTGCCCCAGGTTGTGAAACCCCATCTACAGTCACACTATTTAGGATAAAAGTCGTTCCAATTGGGATTGGATCTTGAAAAATAACATTCGTCGCAAGTACATTCCCGGTATTCTCAATTGTAACGGTGTACGTAAGAACGTCATTAACTGTCGCAAAAGCTCTATCTACTGTTTTTCTCGTTCTTATATCAGCTATATTAATTGTAGTAAATACAGTATTACTTGTCGCTTGGCCTGAAATTGGTTGCTGACCAGGCACTGGAATAAAGTTAAATGTTACACTCGCACGGTTTGGAATTGGATTTACAAGAGGATTAGATGTTACTCGAACTTGAAAGCGCACTACAGTCGTTTGCGAAGCATTAATACTTCCAAGATTAATACTACTTGCCGGATTTGCTCCTGGACGCGCTACTCCATTTACCGTAACACTATTTGTTATAAACGTTGTTCCAGCAGGTATACTATCAACAAAAATAACATTATTTGCAGCGACATTCCCATCGTTGGTGACATTCACTGTGTACGTTAATACATCATTAATTGTTGCCGTCTGTAGATCTACAGATTTTTGTAAACTTACATTTGCGCGATTTATCGTCGTCTGTACTGTATTTGAAGAAGCTGTACTTGTGATAGGAGGACTTCCAACAAAAGGACGGAATTGGTATGACACCATCGCACGATTTGAAATTGGATTCGGATTCGGGAATGACGTAACTCTCACTTGAAACGTGACAACTCTTTGAGCATTATTCGGTATCGTTCCTAAATTAATTCCACTAGCTGGATTGGCGCTCGGCTGAGTTACTCCACCTACTGTAACACTGCCTGCTATAAACGTAGTTCCATTCGGAATACTGTCTTGTAATACAACGTTTTCTGCACTTCCTGTCCCTGTATTCGGAACAGTAATCGTATAGGTGAGAATATCACCTACTGCTGCAACGGTTTTATCAACAGATTTAACAGGATTTATAATTGGCCCTGTCGCATCAATTTGAACACCAAAACCAGCTGCAGCATATCCATCTCCATTTGTAACGAAGCGAACAGTCGCTGACGTTTGATTATTTACTAATGATGACGAGGCATCTACATTCGTAATATCCCATCCTTGTCTTCGGACGGCTAAAGCTATCCCTAACGGCTGATTCAAATTTCCAAAGGTGCCAGTTGTATCTAAATTCCCACTATCATTACAAATTTGTGACTGAAAGAAATTATTTGCGGGATTTCTCGGTCCGAATAAAGCAACTGTAGCATTCGCATTCGGTCCAAAGCGAAGTTGATCTCCAACAATGTTAGAATCACCTTCTTGAGCAGTTACAAGTACTCTTCCTGTAACAGAACCTGTAGATGGAGTTGCGAAACCTGAAATAGTAGCATCAACTGGTGGTGATGAAGCATCAATAATTTCTTGGCCTGCATACACTGACAAATTCCGAAGTGGTAAACTTGTATTTTGATAAACTACCTCAAGCGTCCAACCAGCTGAACGACTGACCGTTGGATCAGCAGAAGTTCTTGTAGCCGGTACAGCACCCGTTGTATATGTTCCCGCTCCCCCTGTATTAACAAGATTCGTTACGTTAGCTGAACGTACGTAATAAAACTGGTTCCCTACTGAACCTTGCTGCGCAGTTGCAGGATTTGGTGTAACAGAAAACGTTCCTGCCGGTGTTGTAAATGTAATGTTATCATTTAAAAAAGCTGAAACATCCTCTGTATCGGTCCGGTATGTGCCGGCCCATACTAGTTCTGCGTATAAAATACTACTCCCTGCCGGAAGATTCAAAATTGCACTTGAAGAATTTAATGGCCAGTCATTCGTCGTTCCTGCTGGGAATCCAGGTACTTGGAGCGATGTATTTACCGTTGTAAATACATCAATCGTACCGAAATTATTATTTGGTGCAGGCGATGTAGGACTTAGTCCTAACGTGTTCCCAGTGAACGTGACGGCACCAGTTACTGTTGTTGTAAAGCGATTCATAAAAGGCACACAATCATCTCATTTCAATTATAGTAAAAAGTGCTCTATACTATAAAATGTAGACAAACTATACAATGTACGTTGTCCAACAAAATTCCACATATATGGAGAGGAGTTTACTACACTATGCGCTACGTTATCATAACAGGAACTTCACAAGGTTTAGGTGAGGCAATCGCCACACAGTTATTAGAAGAAAATACAACCGTCATCTCTATTTCTAGAAGAGAAAATAAAGAGCTTACTAAACTCGCAGAGCAAAATAACAGTCATTGCATTTTTCATTCCTTAGATCTTCAAGATGTACATAAATTAGAAACTAACTTTAACGAGATCCTTTCATCTATGAAGGAAGACAATATATCATCTATTCATTTAATTAATAATGCAGGCACGGTTGCACCAATGAAGCCAATTGAAAAGGCAGAAAGCGAGCTTTTCATTACAAACGTTCAAATTAATTTACTTGCACCGATGATTCTTACCTCTACTTTCATGAGATATACGAAAGACTGGAAAGTAGATAAACGTGTTATAAACATTTCATCTGGTGCAGGAAAAAATCCTTATTTTGGATGGGGCGCTTATTGTACAACGAAAGCTGGTGTAAATATGTTTACACAGTGCGTAGCAACCGAAGAAGCAGAAAAAGAATATCCAGTAAAAATCGTCGCTTTTGCACCTGGTGTTGTTGATACAAGTATGCAAGCACAAATTCGTGAAACAAATAAAGAAGACTTCATAAATTTAGACCGCTTCATCGCACTAAAAGAAGAAGGAAAACTACTGTCACCTGAATACGTTGCGAAAGCAATTCGTAGCTTACTAGAAACTGAGAATTTCCCGCAAGGTGAAGTCATTCGAATTGATGAATAACAAAAAGGCACGCTCTAATAGCGTGCCTTTTCATTTTATTTCTCTAAAAATATAAGTACAGACTCCGCAATTTTTTCATAACCAATTTCTTGATAAATTTTATTAGACGTAGGGTTTGCTAGATCAGTATATAACGTAGTCGTCTTATATCCTTCATCTAACATACGTTGACTAAGTGCAGCGACACAACTAGATGCGTACCCTTTTTTCCGCGCTTCTTTCGGTGTATATACGAAATTAACTGTTATATTGTTTGTAGTTGGTCTCGTTTTTGCAGCTACAGAAACAAGCTTCCCATCTACTTCTAAACCAAATAGACGACGGTTCGTAATTAATGTATGAGCGGTTTGTTTCGCTTCTTCTTTCGTAGTAGGAAGCCTTACATCTTCGCAAAATTGATAAATCCACTGTTCTATTAATGGTAGCTCATCACTACCTATTTCTCGAAAATCCCCATCCTCGGTCCACTTCTTCTTAACTTGTTGTAATGCATACACACCTTGCTCCATTACAACATTCGTTTTCTTATTTTCTAACACGGCAGTCTCTTCCGCTAATTTCTGTACAATTTTCTTATTACCAATCAATCCAGGAACATTTGAATATACTTTCGTTAATTTTTTTGCAAGTTCCACGATATCCTCTTCCGCAATTTCAGACGTAGCAACAATGATTTGTTTCTTTTCTTCTGTTTGAAGAAATACAACTACAATTTCTTCCTCTTGTTTTGCTACCCCCATAAATATCGGTTGTTGGACCATTTGTAATACACCTAATATGAGATTATTTTCCTGCTCATTCTTTTCTAAAAATGGTGTAACCTCTTCTTTAAAATTAAGAATCTCTTCGTATACATGTAATTGAATCATCGACAATCTCTTCCCTCTATTTATAGTTTCATTAAGTATTGGCGATTAATTCATTAAATCCCTCTTTTACGATTCAATACTATGCGAAGTTAACATATTCAAATCAGTTTCAGCTTGTAAAATTCTCTGTTTTTCTTTTTCAAATACCTCTTCTTCTTTTTGAAATGACTCTTTTCGATTTTTAATCATACGCTCCATTTCTTTTTTACTCGGTCCACCGTATACATTTCTTTTTTGAATAAATGCTTCTGGCGATATAATTTCATTCCACTCTTTTTCCAATAAATGTATTTTGAATTTTTCTTGTAAGTATATATTTACATCTTTTAAATGTAATTCATGCAGCTCCTTTTGCTGCTCCAATGACATATTCGCAATAACACTCGCTGCATGATGCGCATGCCGAAATGGAATGCTATAGTTTTTTGTTAAAACATCTGCGAAATCAGTTATCGTAATTGCATGTTTATAAGAACGACTTTTCAACGTTTCTTCTTCTACTTTCATCGTTCGAATCACTGCATTCATAATACAAAAAACACGAATGGTCTTTTCAATTCCTTTATATAAATACGGCTGCAAATCATCTTCTGTATCGACAATATCACCAAATGGTGTATTATGAATCATTTGAAATACTGTAAATGCTTCTCCTAAAGCGCTACTCGTAATCGCACGGGCGTGTTCAATGGAAACTGGATTTCGCTTTTGCGGCATAATGCTACTTATTTGTACATATGGCTTTGCAACAGTAATACCATCATATTCTTTCGTCGCTAATAATAAAAAGTCATGAATCCATCTGCTCGTATTCGTCATAATTACCATAAGTAACGAGCTAACTTCTAATAAATAATCCGCTCCAGCAACAGCATCATATGAGTTCTCAATTACATTTGTAAACCCAAGTAAATTGGCAACTCGCTCTCGTTTAATTGGGAAACTTGTTGTGGAAAGAGCGGCAGCTCCCATTGGAGACTGATTTATAAGTTTGTACGTTCGTTTCATTCGTTCTAAATCTCTCTGCATCGTATCATAAATAGCTAACGTATAATGACCAAATGTTGTGGGCTGCGCTGGTTGTGTATGTGTATAAGCTGGCATAATCGTTTCCTTATGATCAGCAGCAAGTTGTAGTATACTTTCTTGCAATAACAAATGATGCTCCATTAGTCGTAGTACATATCGCCTTAAACTCATACGATACATCGTTACACCCATATCATTTCTACTTCTACCAATATGCATATTACTTACAAAATCGCATTTCGCTTCTTGAGAAATTAAATGTTCGACTAGAAAAAAGAGATCTTCATGCTGCTCTGTATATAGCAATTGATCTTTTGGAATTCCCTCTATCTTTTTTAGTGCGTGTAATATAACTCTAGCTTCTTCCTTTTTCATTAAATTTTCTTCAGTCAGCATTGTAATATGTGCTTTATGCACTTGAAACATATCTTTTAATAAGTAATTTCGTTGAAAATGAAATACATGTTGTAATACACAATCCACATATGTTTTCCCAGGGAAATCAGCGCCTTCACTCTTTATAAACTCTTCTTTACTTTGTTTCATCACCTTTTCCCCTCTCACTTAAGTATTACTACCCATCATACCCACAGAGAGTAAAAAAGTGCTTGTACATAAAAATAAACTCGGTGCTCTCTGCACCGAGTTTACTTAATAAAAGTCGCATCATACTTATCACTTTGCAACACTTGGAAATGTAAGTTTGCTAAATGTTTCCGTATTTCTGCACTGTCGTCCTCATTTAAATTATTGGCTAAAAACACTATTTCTGTACAGTTCCCGCGTTTATCCATCGCATAAACTGCTTTTGTAACTGTCCATGGCGTATAACCATTCTTTTGCCCTGCATGTCTAAATGTTTTACGGTATTTTTTAGCACTCATATCCGTTTCAACGATATTAGCCCACACTTTTTCTTCGGCCTCTGTTAGGCCACCTTTATGATTTGCCTTTTGAAGCAGTACCATATAATCGTTTGCAGAAGCTGCTGGTAATCGATCTGACCAAATTTTATCGTAACGTTCCTCTAAATAAAGAGGTATTTCCTTCTGTAATAATGGCCCCTTCTTTTTTAAGCGTTCATGAATAATCATGGCATATTCACGATATTGTTCTTGAGACATTTCTTTTAACTTTTTCTCTATTTTATATTTCGGAACATGTAGTTCTTTATGCAAATATCCAGGGATGTATAAAGATGAAACAATCGGAAATAGCGGCTGATGTGCTGGAAGGGATAAACTTTGTAAATTTCGATTAATATTATCTAACCCTAACACTTCCATTAAATATTCAGCATTCGCATTCGAACTAAACTTAACCATTCCTTTTGCCACTTCTTCTAAAGAAACTGCCTCTTCTGTTATCTTGTCTGTCTTTTGCAAATACTTTTGCCATCTATCTTGTGCACCGCCATCTGTATTCGGCACATAATAACGATTTATATCATTAATGGAAACGAAACTAGATGGATCAATTTTTCCTTCCGTAACTTGTTTCGTATATTCAAGCGCCACAATTAACTTCATCGTACTAGCAACTGGCAATACAACATTTGGATTTACAGAATAAACAACTTTATCATTTCTCTTCACGAGAAGCGCACTATTTTTTTCATCTTTATGTTCTTCAATAAAGGATGCGATATACTGTGCATCATCATTATTTGAACTCCACACTTTTTTCACTAAAAAATTACCCGATATTAGCAAAACGAAAATACCCACAATCACTGCGCATACTATAGTTTTTTTCAAGTAAAATTCCTCTCCTATTGTATAACTCTTCTCTATCTATCTCTTACAAACAAAATAATGGAGATGATTATTTTAGTAATCATCTCCATTATTTTAACTTGTATTCTCCTATTATGTCTACGTCATAATTTTCACGAAGTCTTCGAGAAATTTTTTATAATGTAATGACCAACCAATTCGCACCCAATTCTTTAAAGATTTTGCATCAGGTTGTGGACGGAAATCAGCAATACTTTCTCCCTTTGCAATCCCTACTGTATCCACATCGACACGACGGTACACATAATCCAAAATAGACGGATTCGCCGCAACCATCATTGTAACAACGTCATGTACTGGGCTACCTGTTATTTTCGGATTTAACTTTTTATACGCTTTATAATAATACGTAAATATCGGTTCAATTAATTTATTAAAATTCGTTTTAGAGTGTTTCGTAATATATTTCACCATTTCTGGCGTAATAATTGCTTCAGATGTAACGTTAAGTGGCACTAATGTCAAATTCTTGGCATTTTGCATAACTAATTGTGACGCAATCGGATCACCATGAAAATTCGCCTCTGCGACTGGTGTCACATTGCCGGGCATTAAAAAAGCACCACCCATTATATAATATTCTTTCACATACTTCATCATCGGCTTTTCTAAAATAAATGCTGTCGCTAGTGTCGTTGACCTACCAGCATCAACAATGATTAATTCTCCTTTATACTTTTCAAGAATATCAAAAAAAGCACAAAAAGGTTTTATATTTGGCGAAAAAGCTTTTGGAGGTTTAATTGGCCCTAAACCGTCTGCCCCATGAATTTCTGGATAATACGTTGTAACATCTCCGGATAAAGGAATTTTCGCACCATTAATAACAGGTATATCCTCCCGCCCTGCCATTTGCAGCAAATATGCTGCATTACTTGTCGCCTTTTCTTGTGTTACATTTCCATATCCGGTTACAACACCAACAATATCAATATCAGGATGCATAATTCCATACATGATGGCTAAAGAGTCATCAATTCCTGGGTCTCCCAAAAATAACACTTTTTTCATCGACCTCAACTCCATCCCCTCAATTGTTATTAATTTATGAATAACCTTACATATACAGAATAAAAAAGAATAAATTCACACAAAAAAACGTAGTCCTCTATAAGGACTACGTTCTTCCTCTAACCTATACTGTTTTTCTTCACAGCACTCATACTTCCAATGATATAAGCGATAAACGCAAAACAAATTGGGAAGACAACTGTATGTATACCGAACGGATTTGGATAGAAAAGATGAATACACATATATGAGCCTACCCCAACTAAAATAGAGGCAAGCGCTCCTGTTGCATTTCCTTTTCTCCAATATAACCCTAATACAATTGGCCAAATGAATGCTGCTTCTAATCCACCGAAAGAAAATAAATTTAACCATATTAAAAAATCTGGTGGTTTAATTGCTGCTGCATAAACGAGCAGCCCTACGATACCAGTAATCCACAAACTTCCTTTTCTGATCGTACTGTCTGCTGCATCTTTATTTATGTAATTTACGTATATGTCTTTAATAATTGATGAACTTACAAGTAACAATAACGAGTTTACTGTAGACATAATTGCTGCCATTGGCGCGGCTAAAAAAACTCCGGCTAACCAAGGTGGCAACACTTCCATCGCGAGTAGCGGCATTACTTTATCTGGTACCGTTATACCCGGAAGTACGACTCGTGCAAATACACCTGTTAAATGCATACCAATCATAATTGTACCTACAACAACCGTTCCAATTATTAACGCTTGATGCATAGCTTTTGAATTTTTATAAGACATGGCACGCACGCTAATTTGCGGTAAACCAACAACACCAATTCCAATTAAAATCCAAAATGATGTCACATATGATTTCGTTAAACTACCATCCGCTCCGAATGGTGTAATTAAATTTGGATTGATTTGAATAAGCTCCTGCATAATCTTTTCAATTCCACCACCAGCAATGACAGTAGCAATTAAAATGATTGTCGTTCCAACTAACATAATGATTCCTAATAACGTATCTGATAAAGCAACTGCACGAAACCCACCAATTAATACGTACACAAGTACAGAAAAAGTAAATAAAAATAGTGCTGTTGTATAAGATAGACCCGTTAGCGATTCAATTAATCGTCCACCGCCGACCCACTGAGCTACTGTTGCTGAAAATAAGAAGATAATTATACATAACGCAGAAAGTATAACAACTGCTTTATTATTGTATCTTCCCTTTAAATAATCGATAAGAGTAATAGCTTCCATCTTCCTAGCGATAATTGCAAACTTTTTACCGATAACCGTTAAAACGATATACCCTGTTACAACTTGAATCGCAGATAATAATACCCATCCGAGGCCCATATTGTACGCAATACCTGGACCACCAATAAAGCTACTAGCACTACCGTACGTAGCAATCATTGTCATCGCTAATAATAAACCGCCAAGTTCACGCCCACCAAGAAAATATTCTTGTAAAAATTTATTATTAGCAGTCGCTTGTACGCGTCTTGAAGCATATACACCAATTAAAAACACAACGATAAATGAAATTATCATTGGAATGATTACATACCAATTCATCTATTATTCCTCACTTTTTTCTTCCTCATCGAGTGAAATATCTTGAAATACAAAACGAACAACTAAACTAAGTAAAATAACCATAACGACAAATCCAACGATACAGCTATAAAAAAACCATGCTGGAAAACCGAATACATATGTATATTCACTTGGATTTTCACTACCAAGCCCATAAGCAAATCCGTACCATATTATAAAATTAATAATAGCAAGTCCAAGGCCAATTAACGCTTCTCTATGGGCGATTCGAAAGCGTGGATCATCATGATAATCCTTCATTTTTCTCCCTCCTCTCACGATGTATTATTGTACCATTGTTCTTCTAGTTTTTCCTACTAGAAAGCAAAAACAAGCAGGATTTTTTATAATCATATAGAAGACTCTCTTACATTACATATTTTTTACAATTGTAACACAAATGAAATTTGAATTTTCAGTATTTGTTAATTATGATTAAAATTAGAGGCTTTCCATCTAGTTCCCACATCCTTGATTTCGGAATAAACGCCGTCTCGTACTGCGTTTACATTATATTTTCAAGGGGGTTATACAATGAGTCAACTAGCTGTAAATCTTCATGAAAAGGTAGAAAAGTTTCTTCAAGGTACAAAAAAGTTATATGTGAATGGATCTTTCATCGAAAGCGCTTCCGGTAAAACATTTAAAACACCTAACCCAGCAACCGGCGAAACACTTGCTGTCGTTTCTGAAGCGGGTCGCGAAGATATTCATAAAGCTGTCGTTGCAGCTCGCATGGCTTTTGATGAAGGCCCTTGGTCTCGCATGAGCACTGCTGAGCGAAGCCGTCTTATGTACAAGTTAGCTGATTTAATGGAAGAACATAAAGAAGAGCTTGCACAGCTTGAAACGTTAGATAACGGAAAGCCAATTCGTGAAACAATGGCAGCAGACATACCACTTGCAATTGAGCATATGCGCTATTATGCTGGCTGGGCTACGAAAATTGTTGGTCAAACAATCCCTGTTTCTGGTAATTTCTTTAACTATACACGCCATGAAGCTGTTGGTGTTGTTGGTCAAATTATTCCTTGGAACTTCCCACTTCTTATGGCAATGTGGAAAATGGGAGCAGCGCTTGCTACAGGATGTACAATCGTTTTAAAACCTGCAGAACAAACTCCACTATCCGCTCTATACTTAGCTGAATTAATTGAAGAAGCTGGATTCCCGAAAGGAGTTATTAATATCGTTCCTGGATTCGGTGAATCAGCTGGGCAAGCACTGGTTAATCATCCACTCGTTGATAAAATTGCATTTACTGGTTCTACTCCAGTCGGTAAACAAATTATGCGACAAGCATCTGAATCATTAAAACGCGTTACACTTGAGTTAGGCGGTAAATCACCAAATATCATCTTGCCAGATGCTGATTTATCTCGCGCGATTCCTGGTGCACTTTCTGGTGTTATGTTTAACCAAGGACAAGTATGCTCTGCTGGATCACGCTTATTTGTTCCGAAGAAAATGTATGATAATGTCATGGCTGATCTCGTCCTCTATTCAAAAAAACTAAATCAAGGTGTCGGTCTTAACCCTGAAACAACAATCGGTCCTCTCGTTTCCGAAGAACAACAAAAACGTGTAATGGGCTACATTGAAAAAGGAATTGAAGAAGGCGCTGAAGTACTTTGCGGAGGAAGTAATCCATTCGACCAAGGCTACTTCGTTTCTCCTACAGTATTCGCTGACGTAAATGACGAAATGACGATTGCAAAAGAAGAAATTTTCGGTCCAGTTATTTCTGCAATACCTTTTAACGATATTGATGAAGTAATTGAACGTGCAAATAAATCACAATTCGGCTTAGCGGCTGGTGTGTGGACAGAAAATGTTAAAACAGCACACTATGTTGCAAGTAAAGTACGTGCTGGTACTGTATGGGTAAACTGTTATAACGTCTTTGATGCAGCATCTCCATTTGGAGGATTTAAACAATCCGGTCTTGGCCGTGAAATGGGATCTTACGCATTAAATAACTATACAGAAGTGAAGAGCGTTTGGCTCAACTTAAATTAATGAAAAAAGAACCTGGCCTATCCGGTCAGGTTCTTTTCATTATGTATTCCTTTAAACTTGTAGTCCTCCGCTCACATTCAATACTTCTCCTGTAATATAGGATGCGTATTCTGATGCTAAAAAGGCAGCTGCGTTCGCAATATCTTCTGGCGTTCCAATTCTACCAACTGGAATCGCACCGACCATCTTTTCTTTCACTTTATCTGGTATCGTTTTTGTCATATCTGTATCCATAAATCCTGGGCAAATCGCGTTACACGTAATGCCGAAACTTCCAACTTCTTTCGCTGCCGTTTTCGTTAAACCTACAACGCCTGCCTTCGTAGCCGCATAATTTGCTTGACCTATGTTTCCTTCTCTACTAATTGAAGATATATTAATAATGCGTCCATACCCTTGTTGTCTCATGTAAAGAAGCGCTGGTTGCATACAATAAAAAACACCTGTTAAATTTACTTGCAGTACTTGTTCCCATTCTGGTTTCTCCATTTTATGTAACATAGCATCTCGCGTAATTCCTGCATTATTTACTAAAATGTGCAGTGTACCAAATGTTTGGACAGCGTATTCAATTAAGGACTTCGCATCATTTTGATTACTCACATCACAACGATACTGCTTCACTTCATATCCTTCATCTGATAATTCACGTGTCGTTTTTTGTAGCTTCTCTTCATTTACATCGCTAATTAATACTTTAGCCCCTAGTTTTGCATAAACCCTTGCAATCTCTTTTCCAATTCCCTGTGCAGCTCCTGTTACTACAGCTGTTTTCCCATTTAAAAACTCCATCCCTATCCCTCATTTCTATTACTTATACTGTATATTTCGGCTCTTTACTTCCCAATTCCTCTTTGTATAAAAAAGTCTATTTGTGTCAAACTAACTTTGCAACGTCGCATAAAACACAAGGAGATTGTGTCGAATGAACAAAAAAAATTTCAAGCAAAACAAAGCTGCTGATGGCATTGATGTTGAGTTCTCTCGTGAACTCGCTGACCACAATGACTTAGAAGCAAACGCACGTGCAAATGCCGCTGATGCACGTCAAAAACGCCAGTCAACAGAAAAATAAGGAACGCACAACCTTATTCTTTTCAACAGGGACCTACTACCCAACAAAAATAAACCGAGAGATATCTCTCGGTTTATTTTTGATATTGTTTTATATAATGTGCCAAAGTAAGTAGCGGATATATATGAGCGTAGCTATGGTAATAAATATAAAACCCACCTGGTAAACCTGTTCCGGTAGGATATTTTTCATTCACATAAGGATTCGCAAGCAAATATGAAATACCTTTTCGAATAGCTGGTGTTTCTTTATCATAGTAAGAAATGAGAGCATCTAACGCCCATGCTGTTTGGGATGGTGTACTGAATGGTAAAGTAACGAACTTTTTTTCCACACTACTGTGGCACGATTCCCCCCACCCACCATCTTCATGCTGTATATGTTCCAGCCATAAAGCTGCTCGTTTCATTGATGGATTGCTAGATGGAATTCCGAGTGACCGTAAACCAGTCATAACAGCCCACGTACCATATATATAACAAATCCCCCATTTCCCATACCATGATCCATTTTCTTCTTGCACATTCATTAACCAATTTATCGCACTTTGTTTTTGTTTCTCAGGCAATTCATTTTGCGCGTATGTCCCGAAAAGCTCTAACACTCTTCCTGTAATATCTGGTGTCGAGGGATCTGTAATCATATCGCTTGCATTTTCGATTGGTAAATTTGCTAATAAATTACTCGTCACACCTTTTTCAAACGCTCCCCAACCACCATCATTATTTTGTAATCCTTTAACCCAATTGACCCCTTTCTTCCAAGCATTATCTACATTTTCGTTCCCTCTACTTCTTGCCAACGCTCTTAGCACAGCTGTTGTATCATCGACATCTGGAATTGTCGTATTCACATCCGAAAAACCCCAACCGCCTGGAGTCAGCGCCGGAGCATGTACGCTCCAATCAGCTTTTTTTGTATGCTGTTTTTTTAATACATACGCTGCTGCGTGTTGAATCATCTTATTATCTTTCGAAGTGTAGGCCTCTTGTAACGTATAGCTGAGTAAAGCCGTATCCCATACAGTTGAAGGAGAGTTTTGCAAATGATTCCCTCTTTCCATCTTCCATATATAAGATGTTATCCCTGCTATAGCTTTTTGAATCATTGATGATTGAAGAGAATGTCCTAACGCGAGTAAAGCATAAATCATATAAAATGAGGCAGTTGCGTAACTATATAACGTTCCATTTTCATCAATACGCTCTTTCATAAAACGTTCGACTTCCTCATATCCTTTATGGTGTAAAGAAAGTGGATACGATATGATTTGTTTTACATCACTTAATAACGTTTGAAACAACGGAGACCGCTCCTCCCGAAACCATTCCCCGCCCCCGCCTGCGATATGATTTAAATTTGGCAGTAACTTTTTTCCTACTCGAAATCTTTTATTTAAACAAACCATCATCGGAATTAAATGGATACGTGCTGAGCTACTCAATTCAAATATACTGAGGGGTGAATCATTTTGCAGAAACATAATAGGTGTTGGCAAATGAAAAAGCGAAGGGTATTCATATTCTCCATGAATTGCTAATAAAAACTTCGTCATAAAATGAGCACGCGCCACGCCTCCACGTTCCTTAATAAACATTTCGGCCCGCCTCATATTCGCATCTTCTTTTGTATATTTTTTTGAAGCTAGTAAGGCAGCATAAGATTGAATTGTAGCAGATAAATTGCCACCCACTTCATCTTCATACAATTTCCATGTTCCTTCATTTGTTTGAAGTGATGCTAATCTTTTTACAAACGGTTCTATTTCTTTATCTCTACCTAATAATTTTAATAAAAAAATCATATGGCAATCTGTTAATGGTGCTCCTTCAAAACAAAACTGCCACGTACCATCTTGCCGTTGCATCGTTTGAAGTGCAGTTGTTCTTCTCGCTATTTCTTCATGCACTTTTTCATATAATAACAAGTTACTCACCCACCCTTTCGAAATCCGTATAACGATATTCAAAAAGGTAGCTAAATATGTATGAAAACAAAGAAAAACAGAACATATAAAATGTTCTGCTCATAAGCAATATCCCACTCCGACAATAATCCCTACTAAAGCACCGACTACTACTTCATACGGTGTATGCCCGACAAGTTCATTTAACTTCTTATATTCTGTTTGTCTACCGTGAAAGAACTCATTCAATATTTTCGCTTGTTTACTAACTGCAAGTCTTACTCCTGAAGCATCATACATAACAATTATTGCAAAGATAGCAGCAATAGCAAATAAGGTACTTTCCACACCTTCCACAACGCCAACACCTGTCGCAAGTGCTGTAACAGTTGAAGCATGAGAACTCGGCATCCCACCTGAAGCGAAAAACTTTGCAAAATCAAATTCACCCGTTTTGAATAATTTAAAGACTACTTTCGTTAATTGTGCTAGAAACCATGAAATTACAGCGGCCATAAGCGGATCATTATGTAAAATTGTTTCCACGTTCTCAGCTCCCTACTGACTATAATGGAAATCTATATAGTATCAGTATAAAGAAAAATGCGTAGAAAATACTACGCATTATGATACTTTTGCTGATTTATTTTTTATAAATTTCGGTTGTTTCTGCACTAAAAACTTTGTTTTCGCTATTGAAAACACAAATAATGCAACCCATATACAGAAAAATGCCATCATATGAGTAGATGTGAAATGTTCACCAAATACGAATACACCTAAAATTAAACTAATCGTTGGTGCAATATATTGTAAAAATCCTACCATATAAAGCGGAATAAGTTGTGCTCCTTTTGCAAAATAAAAAAGTGGTAAAGCTGTAACGATACCTGCTCCTATTAATAGTAACGTCGATAACATGGAAATAGATCCAAATGAACCGAATCCATGCGCTCCTGTCATAACGAGATAGATAATCGCAAACGGCGTCACTAACATTGTTTCCATCGTAAGACCAATTGTCGCATCATAGTTTAACAATTTTTTCGTTAATCCATATAATCCAAATGAAAAGGCAAGTGATAAAGAAACCCACGGAATAGATCCGAAACGCACTGTTAAAATGATAACCCCTACTCCAGCTAAACCAACTGCAACATATTGCCAAAAGTTTAACTTTTCCTTTAATACAACTGTACCAAGTAAAATACTAATAAGCGGATTAATATAATATCCAAGACTTGCTTCAATAACATGATTATGATTAACGGCCCATATGTAGACAAACCAGTTTCCGCTAATCAAGACTGAAGCTATTGTTAATGACATTAATAATTTAGGTCGTTTAAAAAGATTCACGAACTCCCCAATAAACTGACGAAATCTCTTCGTAACACCTAATACAAGTAACATAAAAACGAACGCCCAAACAATGCGGTGTGCTAATATTTCATCTGCTGGAACTTCCTCAACCCATTTCCAATAGATTGGTAGGATTCCCCACATCGTATAAGCACCAGCCGCATATATAATCCCTTTTTTTTGCTGTGCTGATTGACTCCCCATCTTCCCTTTTCTCCTCTTCTCGTTTTTCTCCATTATACGGTCCCGCATGCTCACTTTACCAATAATCAATCTGCAATTCTTTCGACATTTCTCATACAGCAAAAAGTAAACATACTGTTATAACGACAAGTAACGGTATACCGAAAACAAATTTCTTTTTATGTGTTTTATGGTGAAACATATACATACCAATCCAAGCACCAACTGCGCCTCCAGCTACCGCTGATAAAAACAACGTACTTTCTGGCGTTCTCCACTGTTTCTTCTTCGCTTTTCGTTTATCAAGCCCCATAAGGCTAAAAGCTATAACGTTAATAATAATAAAATAAATCCATTTCATCGCTTTCTCTCCCTATGAAAAATTCGCTTAATGGTAACATGAAAAAAAGATGGAAACAACTGAAGAACTCTTTTTATTAATTAGTTACCTTTATATTTAAATAACCAACTAAAATTGCAGTTAAAGCAATTAAATAGAAAGATATTATGAGCAGAATCTTATATTGCCTTCCCTTCATCCACTACCATATCATCGAAAAAACTTCTCTCAATCTCTTTTTCATCAAAATGCAGAACTACAATTAGTCCTACATATAAAGAAACGAAATTTAGAAACCATTTCCCATTATCATCTTTCTTAGCTAAACATTTAAATATCTCTTGAAATTGCATACGTTCATCTGCAGCAACAACCGGGCGCACACCAAAATATTTCAATACGAAATGTAGGTTCAGCTGCACGGATAATGATAAAATATATTTTAATATCTCCGTATACTCCGCACTATCTTTTTGACTATACAACTTCACAAGCTTTTGATGTAAAGTAGAAATCGATAATTCTTCTTCAGTCACTTTAGTTGCTTCTATCGTTTCAATCATCTTTTTCATATCCATTACATTCATCCCTTCTGCAAAAAAACAAAAGCCAAAGCGTATTTATTTTATAATCAGCAATAATTGAGTATTTCTCATCTCTCGTTCATCTTCACTAACTAAGTCATACTTTTTTAAAAGATGAAAGATATCATTTAATATTTCCTGTGAATGATTCCCTCCCAAAAATCCCTTTAACTCTTTAAAAATCACTTCCGGTAAAAAACTCTTCTGACTTTCAAGCTTATTCATTACATCTTCCATAGAATGATCGATATTACACGCCATACTAAACTTCCCCCTCTATCCTCTATAAATAATATCCTCCGCTAACGATGTAAACACTTCTCCTACAAGAGACTCTTCATCATATACAGATGAACCGTTATTTTCTTCTCGTTTTGCAAAAGGTATTTGTGCAATCACTTCTGTTTGCAATTGTTCTGCAAGCATTTCGCCGCCACCTTTTCCGAAGAGATAATTTTTCGATCCATCTTGTTCTTCATAATAAGCCATATTTTCTACAATACCTAAAATCTCGTGTTTCGTATGTTTTGCCATAACACCTACTCTAGATGCTACGAATGAAGCTACGTTGTGTGGTGTTGTAACGATAATTTCTTGCGCCTGCGGGATCATTGCTGCAACATCAATAGCTACATCTCCTGTGCCAGGTGGTAAATCAAGAAGTAAATAATCTAATTCTCCCCAGTGCGTATTCGCAAGGAAATTTTGAATCCATTTATTTAACATCGGTCCGCGCCACATAACTGGGTTATTTCCTTCCGTAAAAAATCCCATCGACATAATTTTAACACCGTGACTAACAACTGGAATTGCTGTTTGATCAATCATCGTCGGTTTTTGATTCGTTTCCATCATAGCTGGAATGCTAAAACCATACATATCTGCATCTAATATCCCCACTTTTTTGCCCATACGAGCTAAAGCAGTTGCAAGGTTAATTGTCACCGTTGATTTTCCAACTCCACCTTTACCGCTCGTTACAGTAATAAATCGTACCCCTGAATCAAGGCGAAGCATGCTCGGCATTCCAGTTTCTGTTCTACTATTTTTCTTTAACTTCTCTGTTAGCGCAGCTCGTTCTTCTTGTGTCATAGAACCAAATGTCAAATCTACTTTAGATGCACCAATTGCCTGAAGAGACTCTTCCACATCTTGTTGAATTTTTACCTTTAATGGACAACCTTGAATCGTTAGCACTACTTCAAGTTTAACCTCTGTTCCATTCATTTGTATATTTCTAACCATATTTAATTCTACAATACTTTTGTGTAACTCCGGATCCTCTACATGTTTTAATGCGTTCATTATTTGTTCTTGAGTAATCATAGAACTCATCCCTTCTCGTATTCGAATTTATATACAACATCTTCTTGGCGAAAAAGCTTATTATCCCCCACTAACGGGCGGGATTAATGCGACTATATCTCCAGCTTTTATCATCTCTTCATCCGTTACAAACTCTTCATTAACAGCCACAATCACTCTATCAAGCGATTGTAAGCAATAGCTTGCTTTGAACCATTCTTTTAATTGCTGAACTGTCATTTCTTGCTTTTCTAAAATTACTAGTCGATCCGATCCGACTTCCTCACGTAAATTTGCGAACAATAAAATTGTAATCATCTTCTCATTCTTCCTTCTTCGGTTTTCCATCCGGATATGCCGTATTTTCAAGTTGATCTCCAATCCACATCGTTCCATCTTCCCAAAATTCTTTTTTCCAAATTGGGACGATTCGTTTTATACGTTCAATCGCGTATTCATTCGCTTCATACGCTACTTTACGATGCGGTGATGAAACTGCAATAACGACCGCAATATCCATGATTTCTAACCGCCCTACTCGGTGCGTAATTGCTACTTTTGCGTCCGGCCATTTTCCATTAATTTCTTCATCAATTTTCGTAAGTTGTTTTACTGCCATCGGTTTATATGCTTCATACTCTAAATGTAATGTTCGTTTTCCTTTTGTTAACTCTCTCACCGTACCAATAAAAGTTGTAATTGCACCTGCTTCTCTTCTTGCGACTTTATTCGTTACTTCTTCAACTACAATCGGTATATCTACAATCTCAAATAGCGCTTGTCCCATTAGAAACACCTCTCACTTTATAAAATGCCCAAGGCCATTCACTACCTTCGTTATCTTCCAGCAAGAGAACATCTACGAACATATCTTTTTTATAACCTCTCGTACCACCTGGAAGTACAATAAATATATTTGTCTCTGCTAGAGAAGAAACCGAGCTAGATTTATCGAACCCTGACGGATAAGCAATTAATTGCCCTTCGTTATATGTCAGTTTTGCTCGCACAAATCTTGTAAATGGATTTGGTTTTAGAAAATCTTCTCCTAATAACGCTTTTTCTCTTTTTACATGTGCTTTCTCACTAAACATATACGTCCGAATACACGGTCTTACAAATAATTCAAATCCTACGTAACAAGCAGATGGATTTCCTGATAAACCAAATAATAACTTGCCATTTAATTGCGCTACAGTCGTAACACTTCCTGGCCGCATTGCAACTTTATTGAAAAGAACCGATGCACCTAACTTTTCGTAAATAGCTGGTAAATAATCGTAATCCCCTACTGATACACCGCCTGTTGTAATGAGCATATCCACTTGGCTTAACGCTTCTTTTACAGCTGTGAAACATGTATGAAAATCATCGCTAAACTTCCCAAAATATTTTACTCTTCCGCCCGCTCTTCGAATTTGAGACAATATCATATACGTATTACTATTTCGGATTTTCCCTGGCTGTAATGAATCATTTACATCCAGTAATTCACTACCAGTCGCTAACAATCCAATTACAGGCTTTCTTGCCACTGGTACCTCACTATATCCGAACGTAGCAAGCAGAGCAGAAATACCTGGATGAATGTATGATCCTTTTTTTGCAAGAACCGTTCCTTTACGAGCATCTTCACCTTGAAAAGAAATATTGTCGCCCATTTTGAATAATCGCTTCACTTCCATATAATTGTTGCCAGCTTCCTCATATTGACGAGTCAACTCTAACATAACAACCGCATCACACCCATTCGGAATTTGTGCTCCCGTCATAATTCGAACTGCTTGAAACGGACCTACTTTCTCGTGGAATATTGATCCCGCACCAATTTCACCAACTACTTCAAACACAATTGGCGTTTCATAACTTGCTACATTCGTATCTTCTGCTCTAATAGCAAATCCGTCATACGGTGAACGATTGAATGAAGGTACATCATGGTCAGCTACTAAATCCTCCGCTAATATACGCCCGTAAGCTAATTCAATAGGTAGTAGCTCCTTTAATCCCTCATTAGCAAATCCCATTACTTTACGAACAGCTTCTTCAACCGTAATTGGCACTCTTCTTTCCATTATTGACAACCCTTTCTATTAACCGAATACGCGATAATATAATTGTTTCGCTTTCGAAATATCATTTGTACCATGAATGAAAACACGACCATCCTGAAAAATAACGACGCGGTAATCATCTAATTGGCAAGATAGTAAATACGGATTCCGATCTACTTTCCCCAGTTTTTTTAATACGTTTTCTATATCGTCAAAATCGTACTTCCTATTTTCTACTGGCCTAATTTGCACTGTATTTCTTCCGCATAAAGCAGCTACCTTCGTTTGGTTTTCGTATGATAAATAAGGATAAGTTCGATTCGAACCGCACGAAGGGCAATCGTCTGTTTTTATTTTCCCTAGTTTTATAAAATGATTTTGATTACTCCATATATCAAACATGAAAAATGTTTTTCTAATTGCTGAGAAATCTCCTACTAAAATTTTGAATGCTTCCGCCACTTGATATGCTGCGACAATTTGAACAGTCGGGCTAATAATTCCAGCTGTATCACATGTCACACCTGTAACAGGAACGTTCTTCAGCACACAATGTAAACATGGGGTCTTTTGCGGAATAACTGTATAACTCATACCGTACGATCCAACGCAAGAACCATATACCCACGGGATATTATGTTTTTGTGATAAGTCATTTATTACAAATCGAATATCAAAATTATCTGTTGCATCAATTATTACATCTACATTTTTTAATAGGTCTTCCATGTTTTCTGCACTTGCATCCATTAAGAAGGCATCTATGTGTACTTCCGAATTAATTCGCTCTAACCGGTTTTTAGCAGCAATTGCTTTCGGCATTTTTTCTCTCGCATCTTGTTCAGAGTACAATTGTTGCCTTTGTAAATTACTCCATTCAACGTAGTCACGATCAATAATCGTCAACTTACCAATACCTGCACGTACGAAACTTTCAGCACTTGCACTTCCTAATGCGCCTGCTCCTACAATTAACACATGTTTATTTCGAATTTTTTCTTGCCCTTTACTCCCAATTGGTTTGAACAACTGTTGTCGTGAATACCGCTCAGCCATTACATACCCTTCCTCTCACGAGCTCTATTTCATATTAGAATGTTGTTTTTGATAACAAGCAAAGTAAGCAAATCCAACAAATCCAGCTCCTCCAATTACATTTCCAATAAAGACAGGAACAAAATTTCTAGCAAGGTCCATCCACGTCAGATGACCTGCAAAAATAACTGCTGAGATGACAAACATATTTGCTACCACTTGCTGAAATCCAATCACTACAAATGCCATAATGGGAATCCAAATTCCGATTATTTTTCCGACAAAATCACTCGTTCCATAAGCGAGCCAAAGCGCCAGACAAACGAGCCAATTACAACCAATTGCTAAAATTAAAGTTCTCCCAAACGATTCATGTAACTTTCCTTCTGCTATCGCTACCGTTTTATTTAAATAATCTCCCTCTGTTAATCCGCCAAGATGACCGAAACAATACGCTACGAAAATAGCTCCCACGAAATTCATGAAAGTAATCCAAATCCAGTTATTTAATACACTTACCAATGTAATTTTCTTTGCATATAGGGCCATAGACAGTGACATCATATTTCCAGTAATTAATTCTCCTCCTGCTAATACGACGAGCATCAGTCCAACAGGAAAAACCGCTCCTCCTAATACATTGACTAAGCTCCCCCAGCGCTCAGGTAAATTACCTAAAACACGAATGTTAAGTAAAAAACCGAGCGAAATAAACGCTCCTCCTAAAAAACCGAGAATAAGCATTGCTGGCAACGTCTGACTTACTTTTTGAACACCGGCCTCAATTACGAGTTCAGCAATTTGTTCCGGTTTATGAAATGCCATTACTAATTCCTCCATTTTCTCCAAATAAAAAAGCAGCTTCAAAAAACCTCCTCAAAATAAAGGTTTTTGAATGCTGCTTAATTTCTCTGCACATCTTTTACAGAGATATCAATCATCATTTTTACTATAAAATAGAAAATCTACAAACGTTGCACATTTTCCATTTTGTATATACTTCATCATAGCGTCACTTTTATATATCAACCACCAATATGTGACATTTCAATTTTAGGTATTCTTTTTTTACTTGTATTATTTAAGCGTTCATCTGAATAACGATCTTCTCTATTGTTCCATATATCGCGTACGATATATGTTATTTCCTCGTCAGTGTATCCAGATCGAAGTAGTTCTCTCAAGTCATTTCCTTTAGAAGCGAACAAACAAGTATATAATTTTCCTTCTGCAGAAATACGTGCTCTCGTACATGATGAACAGAAGGAATCTGTTACTGATGAAATAATGCCTATTTCTTCATCACTTCCAATATAACGATAGCGAGTAGCAACTTCACCTGCATAATTCGCTTCTATCCGTTCTAATGGCATAACTTGATGAATGGCATCTACTATTTCTTGTTTCGAAACGACCTCTTTTAACTCCCAACCGTTATAATTCCCAACGTCCATATACTCAATAAAACGAAGAATATGCTTATTTCCCTTAAAGTATTGCGCCATCTGCAAAATATCTTGTTCATTTTTCCCTTTTTGAACGACCATGTTAATTTTAATTTTCATACCAACTTCAGCTGCAGCCTGTATTCCTTCCAGGACCCTTTGCACTTTGCTTCTATTACCATTCAAATAGAAAAACCGATCTTCTTCTAAGGAATCTAAACTAACTGTCACACGTGATAAACCCGCCTTATATAAATCAGGAGCAAACTTTTTCAGTAGTGATCCATTGGTTGTTAAACCGATATCCTCCACACCATCTATTTTATTAAGACGCTCAATAAGCTGCGGAAGACCTCTTCGAAGTAACGGTTCTCCGCCCGTAATTCGTAACTTTCTTACACCTAAAGAAACAAAAATACGTGTTATCCTTTCAATCTCATCAAAAGATAAAATTTTATCATTAGACAAAAACGAATAATCCGGACCAAATATTTCTTCTGGCATACAATAGCGACAGCGAAAATTACAGCGATCAGTAACAGAAATACGTAAATCCTTTAAAGGGCGTTGTAGTTTGTCTAATGTGACAGATTTCATCTTTATTGCCTCGCTTTTACTTATTTTATATTTATAACACGCTCTGGATGCGTATATACATTTAAGGATTGATTCCGAATAAACCCTATCGTAGTAATACCTAATTCTTCTGCTAGCTGCAAAGCCAACTCGGTTGGAGCTGATTTTGACAGTATAATTTCACAACCGATCTTTGCAACTTTCAATAATATTTCCGAAGAAATACGACCACTAAAAACAATAATTTTATCTTTTATAGAAATATTATTTTTTAAACAATAACCGTAAATTTTATCTAACGCATTATGCCTACCGATATCCATTCGGCTTAAAATAATGCCATTCACATCGCACAAAGATGCATTATGAACGCCGCCTGTATGACGAAATGTCTCCGCAGATTGCTGCATTTCTTTCATTAACCGAAAACAGTCCTCTACATCAACCTTTACATGGATACCATTCATTTTTTTAGCGCTTAGTGCATCATTTGCAAAAACAAACCCTTGTCTACTCATACCACAACAGGAAGTAATATATCGTTTATTTTGCATTTGTTCATAATACGGATTTACTTTTGTCGTTGTTACATGTACAAATCCTTCTTTTTCCTGTACCCATATGTCATCAATATCTTCATACTTCCGAATGATTCCTTCAGATGCCAAGAACCCGATTACCATGTCTTCTATATATTCTGGAGTACTAACCATTGTAACAAACTCCTGTCCGTTCATTTTGATCGTGACTGGAAACTCTGTTACAATGCTGTCCTCTATATGCTTAAACGCCCCTTGTTCATAACGGAAGATTTCTCTTTCTACCTGTATCGGTTTCACGATCAGTATCCTTCTCTCACGTTATATTTTTATCAAAAACAAATACCGAAACTGCAATATCCTCTTCTACTTTCATATCTGAAAATAAATTCACTAATTTCGCTCCAACAAGTTCCTCCAAATGTTCACGGGAATTCGCAGCATACACTTCTTGAATCATTTTCGTTCTAGCCATATGAACCATTTCCGCACCGTCCATCGTACTTGAAATGAATTTTTCAGTAGGTGTTAAGTTTCCATAAAGGGTTGCAATCGCCATATTTTCAGCAAATACAGTATGAATTCTTTCTGGCCCTTTTCCGAAAAGTTCTTTTCGAAGTTTTCGTATCATATCATTAAATTCATGTACTTTTTTTGACATACAATTATACCTCCCAAAAGCCTCATTTTACTTTATTATATATTTTACCAAAATGATCCTTCCGCCCAAACTATTTCGTACAAACATTTGGGCGAAATAGTTCACTTCATGAAGTTTATTCGTCTTTTAACCCTTTCCCCATACCTTTTAAGAAATGAAGTCCAAACCCGATAGCACGGTTAATGTCTGGGTCTTTCAATACTTTCATAAGATCGAATACCCCTACTTTTTTGTTACTCTCTAGATGTTCATTACCTTCTTCTAGTCCTACTAATAAGCTACCTATAAGCTTTTTCGTAAGCCCCGGATCAAGTTCTGTTAAAGCACCCGCAGCACCCATCATATTATTAATTAAATTTGTAACAGGCTCACGAGTCACTTGGCCAAGAACAATCTTTGCGATTGGTTCTTTCGCCTTTAGCATAGAATTTGCAGCTTCTAGCATTCCGATGTCATTTAATTCCCCAACAATATTAAACATTTGCTTTAAAGCTTCTTCATTATTAGCTAGGAGCTCTTTTAAATCATCTAATTTTTGCTGTTTTATTTCTTCCTCAGTTAATTCTTGTTTTTGAATCATTTTTATAGGTGCAGCCATATTTTTCTCCTCCTACTTATCCGTTAAATGCACATACCCTGGACGTGCCCACTTACGATTTATCTCAATACCAGCTTGAGGATGGCGTTTTTTGTTACGCGGGTTCGCTTTTGGCATCGGATTTGCGCCATCAACTTCTAGCACTTCCATACGCACTTTCGTTTGTTTATAAGCAGGTGTGTTCGTACGTACGTCCACAGCAGGACCTGTTAAGAAATTAATTGCTGTTTCATTATCTGTAGAGTTCATCGGTAAATATAACTCATTCGCTTTTACACGGTCTGTTACAAGTGCACGTAATTTTAATGCTCCAAAAGGAGAGACAAGGCGAACTAATGAACCTGTTTTCACTCCACGTTCTTTTGCAAGTGCTGGAGAAACTTCAACAAACACACCAGGTACTTTCGTTTGAATACCTGTTGATTTATTTGTCATATTCCCTTCATGGAAATGTTCAAGCATACGACCGTTATTAATGTGAAGATCGAACTCCGCTGGGAATTCAGCTGGACGTACCCAGTCAGCAATTGCAAAACGAGCTTTTTTATCTGGGAAGTTAAATCCATCTTGGAACAGAAGTGGTGTATTCGTTCCATCAAAACTTCCCCAATGGAAACTATTCCATCCTTCAAGTACTTCATAATTTGCTTGTGAGAATAGTGGTGATAAACTTGCCATTTCAGCAAAAATTTCACTTGGATGGCTATAATTCCAGTTTGCACCTAATTTATTCGCAATCTCCTGCACAATCCACCAATCTGGCTTCGCATCTCCAAGCGTAGGAAGAACTTGATACAATCTTTGTACACGACGCTCTGTATTTGTGAAAGTACCTTCTTTCTCAAGAGACGGTGCTGCCGGTAATACAACATCTGCATATTGAGCAGTTTTAGATAAGAAAACGTCTTGCACAACGAAGAAATCAAGGCTTGATAACACTTCATGTACGTGGTTCGCATTAGAGTCTACAAGAGCCATATCCTCTCCGACAAGATACATAGCTTTCATTTTCCCTTCATCAATTGCGTGAAGCATTTCAATATTATTAAGACCTGGTTCACTATTAATTTTCACTCCGTAAGCCATTTCAAATTTCGCACGTTCCATATCGTTAGTAACGTGCTGATATCCAGGAAGCCATCCTGGTAAAGTACCCATATCACAAGCACCTTGTACGTTATTATGGCCTCGAAGTGGATATGCACCAGCACCTGGACGACGATAATTACCTGTTGCAAGCAGTAAGTTTGAAATCGCAGCGGAAGTATCCGATCCACCTGTATTTTGCGTTACTCCCATACCCCAAAGGATACATGTACCATCTGCATCACGAATCATTTCAGCCATTTGAATAAGTGCTTCTTTTGAAATACCAGTCATTTCTTCTGCATATTCAAGTGTATATTCTTTCAGACTCTCTTTGAAATCTTCAAAGAAGTTTACATTCTCATCAATAAATCGTTGATCGTGCCAGCCTTGGTCAATCATATATTTCGTAACAGCCATTAACCATACTTGATCTGTTCCTTGTTTTGGACTAATAAAGATGTCTGAACGCTCTGCCATTTCTGTTTTACGAAGATCAGCCACAATTAATTTTTGTCCGTGTAATTTATGCGCACGTTTAATACGTGTAGCTAAAACAGGATGACCTTCTGTCGGATTACAACCTACAATAATAACAAGACCGGATTTTGCGATATCTTTAATCGTTCCAGCATCTCCACCCATACCAATTGTACGGAATAATCCGTCCGTCGCTGGTGATTGACAATAACGTGAGCAGTTATCAATATTATTCGTTTCAAATACTTGTCGAGCTAATTTTTGAATAACATAATTGTCTTCATTCGTAATTTTAGATGAAGAAATAAAACCGATAGCATCTTTACCGTATTCTTCTTTAATAGATCCTAATTTACTTGCAACTACATTTAGTGCTTCTTCCCATGTAGATTCAACAAACGCTCCATTTTTACGAATTAAAGGTTTCGTAATCCGTTCCTTAGAATTTACGAAATCCCAACCGAATTTTCCTTTTACACAAGTAGAAATTGCGTTAACTGGCGCATCAGAAGAAGGCTGTACTTTAAGAATTTTACGCCCTTTCGTCCACACTTCAAATGAACAACCTACACCACAAAATGTACATACTGTTTTCGTTTTCTTCGTACGAGTATCACGCATGGCCGCTTCCACTTCTGATACCGCAAAAATTCCGCTATATCCAGGCTCAACTTCTTTAATTAAATCTACCATCGGTTCAAGAATATCTGGTTTTAATCCCGTCATAAATCCAGCTTCACCGAGCATCGTTTTCTCCATTAAAGCATTACAAGGGCAAATGGTTACACATTGACCACAGCTCACGCATGAAGAATCATTAATATTTACTCCTTCATCCCAAATAACTCGTGGGCGTTCCGCTTCCCAGTCTATTGATAACGTTTCATTTACTTGTAAGTTTTGACATACCTCAACACATTGACCGCATGCAATACATTGATTAGGATCGTAGCGATAAAACGGATGCGTCATATCAACTTCACTTGCATCTACTTTTGGTTCATAAGGATATTTTTGATGTTCAATCTCCATTAATTCTGCTGTATTATGCAGTTTACAGTTCCCATTGTTGTTGTCACATACTGTACAGTATAATAAATGATTTTCTAGTAACCGATCCATTGCCTCTGTTTGTGCTTCTTTGGCATGAGCAGAATTACGTTCAATGTTCATACCTTCTGTCACTACTGCCGAACAAGAGCGCACTAACTTTCCGTCAACCTCTACAATACAAGTGTCACATGTTTGAATAGGATCTACTTCTGGCACGTAACAAATTTGCGGATGTTCAATCCCGTTCTCATTAATAACACCCAATATCGTTGAACCAGGCTCCGCTGTATACTTTTTTCCGTCAATTGTAATATGAACCATGTTGTTATTCATGGTCTTTCCCCCTTTTTGAGAATAAAAAAACTCCACCACGAAAATATACGCACCACATTTCGGCACGTTATCATCATGGTGGAGTAGTTTATTAGCACATCTTGCTAAAATACCAATCCATTTATTCATAAATAAAACGATAGATTCATAACAGGTCATATCACGATTCCATCTTTAACACTATAATTATAGCGTTAAAGCTAAAAATATACAATATAAAATTTAAACTACGCATATGTCAGCACGGAACTATCCATAATAACCCATATAAAACATAACAAGGAGTAAGCGAACAAATGGGGTCTTTTAATAAATGGATACGTGGTGAAAAATCTTTCTCTGCACAAGAACAAGCTGATCACCTTTTAAATAAATCTATCTCTTCCTCTCTTTCCCTTAATCTAAAGCACTTGTCCAAACTTTTTAGCGGTATTCCAGAATTAATTACACGTACTTTTCCGTTAAAAAACGGAAAAGAAGCTGCAATTATATATATGGAAGGACTTGTAGACAAAACTGTTATTAACATTGATATTCTTCGCCCTCTCCTATTTAAAGAGTGGAATGAAGATGATTGTTGGGAATCCTCAGTTACAGTCGGGAATATAAAGAAAGTTCAGCAGTGGTCAGACATTGAACAGTCCCTTTTACATGGTAAAAGCATTTTATTTATAAACGGACAACTTACAGCATTAGAACTAGATACACAATCGGCGCCAAAAAGAAGTATTGAAGAACCTACAACAGAAACTGCCATAAAAAGCTCACACGAAGGGTTTAATGAAGTAGCGAGCGACAGTCTTGCACTTATTCGTCGATATATTCCAAATCGCGAATTGAAAGTGAAGGAATTCACTGTTGGTGAACGAGCTACTTCAAAGGTTTTTTTGCTGTACTTAGCAGACGTTGCAAACGAAGGCGTTGTACAAGAAATGGCATGCCGCATCGAATCAATCAAAGTGGATGCCATTATTACTACCGGAGAATTAGAAGGGTTTGTTGAAGATAATTCCTATACTCTCTTTCCGCAATTATCAATAACCGAACGCCCTGATACAACGGCCCATCACATTTTGGATGGACGAATTGCTGTTGTTGTAGACCGCTCACCCGGCGTATTAATTGGACCTATGACCTTTTCATCTTTTTTTCAGACGATAGATGATTACAGCTTTAGGCCAATGATTCCATCTTTCATTCGATTACTTCGTTTCACCGGATTATTTATTGCAATATTTGCACCAGCTCTTTATATTGCTATGATTTCCTTTCATTATGAAGTGATTCCTCTTAAATTATTGTTAACAATTGGAGAATCTCGAGCTAAAATTCCTTTTCCTCCTATATTAGAAGCACTTTTGATGGAATTAGTACTTGAAATGCTCCGCGAAGCTGCGGTTCGGCTTCCTGGTCCCGTTGGACAAACGATTGGAGTCGTAGGAGGGATTGTCATTGGACAAGCTGCTGTTCAAGCAGGAATAGTAAGTAATGTTATGGTAATCGTCGTATCTATTACTGCAGTCGCTTCTTTTATCATCCCTAACATGGAAATGTCAGCAGGAATTCGGCTTCTTCGCTTTCCAATGATGATAACCGCTTCTTTGTTTGGGGTCATTGGAATTATGGTCGGGATGGCAGTTATCATCATCCATATTCTTTCTATGGAATCACTTGGTGTTCCTTATGGTAGTCCTTTTTCTCCGTCATTTGCTTCGGATTTAAAAGACATTCTTGTACGGTTACCATGGAAACTAATGAAGAAACGACCACTATCCCTTAACTTAAAACAAGAGAATCGACAACGCGATATAGAAGAAACGGAGGAAGATAAGTGACAAAGCGTGCAAAGAGGGAGATTAGTTTATTTCAATACATTTTAACAATTAGTGGTGTTCAAGTAGGGTTCGGTGTCCTTACACTGCCACGTGAAGTTGCGCAAGGGGCGAATACAGATGGCTGGATGTCTATTATAACAGGATGCGCTATCACTACTTTAGTCAGTCTATGTATTGTAAAAATTATGGAAAAACATCCCGGGTATACTTTACTTGATGTGCTAACTCGTTATCTTGGGAAGTGGCTAGGAAGAGTAGGAATGATTTTTTGGATTTTATATGCTGTTCTTGCAGCTGTATCCTTAATTTTTTCCCTCTTATACGTTATTCACATTTGGATTTTACCTAGATCTCCAATGTTTTTAATCATGATGTTATTATCTATCCCAATGGTTATGCTCGCATGTAAAGGTGTTCTTATTATTAGCCGCTATGCTGTTTTTACTGTCTTATTTACACTCTGGATGCCATTGCTATTATTTATCCCACTTAAAGACGGGCATTGGGTTTATCTTCTTCCTCTCCTTAAAGAGGGATGGCTACCAGTTTTCAACACAGTAAAATCAACTATTATTGCCTTTCTCGGATTTGAGTTTGCATTCGTCCTTTATCCTTATCTCAGTAATAAATCATCTGCAAAAAAAGGAATCGTTATTGCAAATATGATTACTTTATTCGTTTACCTGCAAGTTACATTCGTTTCTTTCCTTTATTTTAGCCCAGATGGTATAACTAAGTTTTTATGGCCTACCCTTTCTCTCGTTACACCATTCCACTTTTCATTTCTGGAACGATTTGAAATTATCTTTTTGTCATTTTATCTCTTCATTATTTTTGATTCTTGCATTCCTTATATTTTTACTGCCTCAGATGGAATCAATCAATTACTTAACAAAAAAGGGAGTTCATTACCTATTTGGTTATTGTTATTCGGGTGTGTTTTCGTTTTATTCTTTTATATCCCTTCTTCTTATCAAATAAGTGCCTTGCGGGATTTTTGGGGAACTGCAAGTTATTTTATCGTTTTTCTATTCCCGGTCTTCTTTCTCTTATACATGACACTTTATCAGCATTGGAAAAGGAGAAAAATTTAAATGAGACGCTTTATTCATTTCACTATACTTTGCTTTCTCATAATCTTTTTAACAGGTTGTGGAGATCGGCTCGACTTAGAAAAACAATCGATTTCATTAATTTACGGTTTTGACGCAAAAGCAAAAGGAAAATTAATTGTGTACCACGTAAACCCTATTTTTAATGAGGATGTAGAGAAAAAGTACGAAACTCATGAAGCGAAAGTACGTACGCCTCGAGAAGCAAAAGCCACGTTTAATAGTTCAAGTAGTGGCTTAGTGTCTACAGAAAAATTACAGCTCATTTTATTTAGCACGAAGTTTTTAAAACAAGAAGGAGCTATGCCTTACCTTGATGTTTGGTATCGAGACCCTAAAAACACAGGAAATATGCGTATGGTTGCAGTAGACGGTCCAATTTCTTCAGTTATATATAATAACTTTAAAGATAAGCCTGCACTTCCTGAATATTTAACAGATTTAATTAATACGAACAAACTATACAATCGAACCGTGTTTACGACATTCCATGAATTTCATAGGCAAACTTTTAATAAAGGTATAACACCTGCTATCTCAGAAATAAAAAAAGGGAAAAAAGATGTGATTGTTACCGGCTCTGCACTATTAACTTCTCGTGGAATCTATAAAATGTCTTTAAATCGATATGAAAGTGCCCTTCTTCTTATGTTGCAAAAGAAAGCGAATATACCCGTTTCACTTACCCTGAAAATCCCTTCTCATTCAGTTGAAAGTAATAGTCATCTAAAAGATACCGTCGGCGACGATTTCGTAACAATAAATGTTCTTAGCATCAATCGTGATATCCATACAGGCTATAACGATAACCACTTTAAATTTAATATTGCAATGGATTTTAAAGTTTCCGTATCTGAACTTACATTCAACATGGATATAGATAAAGATAGAAAAAAATTAACTTCACTTATTACAAAACAACTAAACAAAGATTTAAACGATTTAATCCACAAAATTCAAAAACAGCAACTTGATCCATTCGGATTTGGTGATTATGCGAGAGCGTTTCAATATAAGGAGTGGAAAACGGTTGAAGACGATTGGCCGAGTGCCTTTTCAAAGGCTAATGTGAAAGTAGCACCTACTATTAAAATTTTAGAGAATGGGATTATTAAATAATAAAAACACGCTACCTGTTCTTATAAGTAGCGTGTTTTTATTTACATTACAATTATTATTTCAATGGACTATACTCTATTTCCATTTCTAACATTACTGTGTTTTTTAGCATATACAAAATATATAAATACACCTATTATTACCCATGCTACAAAACTAATTAACGTAAGCTCAGAGAGGTTCAAAGCTAAATATATACAACTTACTATTGAAACGATTGGTAAAAAAGGTACTAGCGGCGCACGGAATGGCCTTTTCATATTAGGATGTGTCTTTCTTAATACAATAACAGCTATAGATACAAAAACAAATGCTGTTATCGTTCCCATATTCACTAAATTAGCTAATAAATTCAAATCCACTAATCCTGCTAATAAAGCTGCAATAATACCCGTAACCCACGTATTAAAAAATGGGGTTTGTAAACGTTTATGTACACTTGAAAGTCTTTTTGGTAACAACCCATCTCGACTCATCGAATAAGATACACGAACAAATGCAAACATAGCTACTAATAGAACTGTCGTTAGCCCCGCTATCGCCCCCACCGATAACAATCCAGCAATTCTATCTTCTCCCACAATACGCAATGCATATGCAACTGGATCAGCGACATTCAACTCCGTAAACGGAACCATTCCAGTTAATACAAATGAAACACCTACGTATAGAATGGTACAAATGAACAATGAAACCAGTAGCCCAATTGGCACATTACGTTGTGGACGCTTCACTTCCTCTGCAGCTGTTGCAACTGCATCAAATCCTAAAAAAGCAAAAAATACAGTAGCAGCACCTCCTACTACACCATGAAAACCAAAAGGTAGAAATGGTTGCCAGTTCTCTGGTTTTACATATTGTGTCCCTACAACAATAAACCCTACAATAACAGCCAGTTTAATAATAACCATTATATTATTTATTCGTGCACTTTCTTTTGCACCACGACTTAATAAAAATGTAACAACTAAAATAATAAGAACTGCTGGTAAATCAATAATTCCACCCTTTCCCATACCAGGTGCCGAAGCAAAGATCGTAGGGATGTGAATATTAAACCCTAGTAACAATGACTGAAAATACGCTGACCATCCTGCAGCTACCGCAGAAGTCGCTAATAAGTACTCCAACATAACGCACCAACCGACTATAAATGCAAAAATCTCACCTAGTGTCATATATGTATATGAATATACACTTCCCGAAACTGGAACTGTAGAAGCAAATTCAGCATAACAGAAAGCTACACACGCACATACAATCGCCGCTAATATAAACGATAATACAATCGCTGGGCCAGCATGTTTCGCTGCTACAATACCTGTTAATACGAAAATCCCTGTACCAATAATTGCTCCAATCCCTAAAAGAGTTAAGTCAATTGCACCTAAAGTTTGATTCAATACTTTTTTCTTTTCTTCATCCATTGTTTTCTTTATTAAAAGACTCATTCATTGAAACCTCTTTTTCAAGTTTATCTCTTACTTATTGCAATCTTTATTACTGTTCTGTTTAAAAAATAAAAATATACATAATTCACTCTCCATAAACTTAATAATTTAATAAAAGACTGAAAAATCAATCTTTTTAAACTGTAGTAAATTGTAAAACAATTAATTCAGCAACACATCACTAAGAATGCTGATTGAATTTATCATACAATTAATTATATTGTCAACAATAAAATTAATTAAACAATAACGGTTAATTATGTATCAAATGTTATTTTTAAACATAATTATTTTCTTGAAAACATTGTTCCTTCTCATCTTTATATTTATACTCATTTTTTTATATTGATTTTTATACATTTTTCATTATATGAAATTTAAGAAACATCATCGTATCCTTAACTGAACTGTTATCTTCAAATAACAATCCAGTTAAGGATATGGAACCATTTAAAGCAAATAAAAAGTGCAGATTTTCATCTGCACTTTTTTTATTCTTCTACTTCAGCTTCTGCACTGTTATTTTCAAGATGTTCCTTCTGAGCCTTTTCTTGTAGCTCAGCTGAAATCATTCCATAATAAATTTCTGGATACAATCCAAATATTTGATATACACTTCCTAAAAACGGCATCGGAATCCCTCTTTTCTAAAGTTGTATTGCCACTTTTAAGGATTCCCTTTTCATTCATTATACATTCGTTTTTGGCGTTTCCTCTTCATCATGAACGCTTAATAAATTTTGCCACTTTTTATAAGGAGCACTATTTGGATCTACATAGCCTTTCGCGTACGAACGATCCCACAATTGTTTAATAAACATTTCTTTCTCTTTCTTTGCAACCATATCGGCACCTGTACCGTAATAGTTTTGGAAATACAATTCAATTTCATCAAGGAATAATCTTAATAATTCATCAGAAGTTTCTTCTAACGTTGGATCATATTTCGCCTCACGGTCATACATTAAAATCATATCTAAAATATTATGGACATGCTCTTTACGAAGCCATCTAATATCTTGAGCACCTAATACGAACGGATGTGTATATAAATGTCCGCCCTGTATCATAGCTTTTTCTTGTTCTTCTTCAAATCTGGACAAGATGTTTTCATAAATAAACGGATTATGAAGCAATGCTCTGTGTAATTTGTAACTTTCATTTGAAATATTTTTTCCCATCGACTGAATTAAGAAACTACGTCCAACGCCGTTATATTGATACACGAACTGACCATCAACAGCAACTAAACTAATCCAGCGATACATATACGCGTATAGAAGAGCTCGATTACATTTATCGTAATCCAATTTCGTTTGCGTTGCATTTAAGTCTGGCATGAATGCTGGTAAGTGCCAATACTTATCTAAATGCGGCGTTAAACTAGATTTTTTACTATTCAACTTGTTCACACGGCGATAGTATGACTGAAAATAATCACCTTTATCATTCATAAATCCATTTGCAATATGCCCTGAGGAAAGCTTAGGAAAGTCTTGCAATGATAAACCATAATGCGCACGATAACAAATGACTTCAAATGGCGAAAAAGCTTCATGTACTGTATCTTTTTCTTTAAACATTTCTTGAATTAATTCTTCTTGCAGTTCTTTCTTTAAGGATGGATGTATACCCCAATATTGTAATTCCCTATGGTGGGAAACTTTCGGAACGAATGGACTTGCTAAATGAAACAAGTCTTCAATTTTTTCACGAACGTATTCATCACGATCACGCTTCTTATAATCCGCTTCTTTTCGTAATGCCTCAACGATATTCAGCTCTAATTTATCACGATAGCGGATTTGTAATTCATCATAGCAATAACTTAGTATGTGCTCACGATAAAAGTCTTCTACCTTTTTCGATTGAATCTCTTCTGTTTTCGCATCCCGGCAATATTCCCCGTATAAACTCATATAAATTTCCGCAGATATATCTTTCGGTAATACACCTAAATTCAAATGTTGCTGCATATCTAGCCATATCTTTTCTTGCAACTTCTCTTCAGCTAATACGTATACATTCGTTGGGTTTGTTTTCCCTTCAAATTCCTTGCTTCGTTTTTGAATTTCAAACAATAAATTTTCACGCGTTTCATGTAAATTATCAAAAAACCTTTCCCAATATTGAATCATTTTATTAACTGCTTGATAAAGTGATTGATAAACGAGTTCTAATAGCATTTCTTTACGATACTCGTTTAATTTGTGTACGTACTGCGTTACAATATCTTCAAATTCTTTTTTAAACAAACGCTGCTGATTATTCATCATTTTTCCAAACCAGCCTTGTTGCTGCGCGATTTCTACTCGGCGAACAGCTGTTATCGTTCCATCAATATTACTCACATTAAATTTCTTATCGTAGTTTTGAATTAAATTACGCTTTTGCTCATTATTTTCATGTAGTCGATTCATTTTCTCGACTAACTGCTTTCGAATTTCATACAACATAAAACGAGCTGATACTGGATGCACAGGATCTGTTTTCTTTAAAAACCATGTATTTAATTGATAGGACTGCCCTTCAGAACCACTTGGTGAAAAACGGTCTGATTCAATCATGTCATACAATAGTGTCGTTACATGCTCATGTACACGGCTCGGAATCGCATACGCATATAAACGAATCGCATGATCCACCCTTGCTACTTCACCTTTCATTTGCTCCATCATTTTCAGTTTCGCAGCCGAAATTTTACACTCGTGCTGCAGACGGTTTAATTCCTCATCTTTTTGCACCGTACGCTGTACATAGCTTTCTACAGCCTCTAAAAACAGTTTAGATTTCGCCACACCAACTTTACCGCCCTCTGCTCCTTCACGCGTTTCATTGTACATTTGTCTATAGAAAATATGGGCCTGTTCTGGACGAGTAGCAAGATGTTCTAAGTCTTCTAAATAACTTTTCCCACGCTCTGGCTTTTCACGTTGCATCCCACGTTTTACATCTTGATCATATCTTTGCTTCTTCTCTTGAAACAATTGATCTAAATGCAGCCACGATTCATCTAAACCTTGCACAGCCCATTTTAAAGCACAATATTTTAACACGTGCTCATACGGATAAATAATCTTGGCCGTTCCTGCCCCGCAATATCGCCCTTTCCCGCTTGATTCTGCTAATTGTTGAATTTGATTATCTTCCTGTGCAAAATGATTGGCAGACATCGGACTAAATAACTGTAAATAAATCGTATTTACCATTTGCTCCATATAATCTGATAAATTGTGCAGATGGTGTCCATGTAGATTTTCGTAATCGTACAAGAAACAATAATTGTACGGTAAATGATGTTGTTTAATCGTATGATTCGTTCTTCCTTCTTCATCTACTTGATCAGGTCGATATTCTAATTCAATTGTAACACCACCACGTTTGGATAATTCTCCAGTAGAACCGAGTGTAATGGCATGTAATTCTTTTAACGAAGCATAGCCGTTTGCTTGCACCGTTTCAAACTCTTTCGCACTAACCGTCCTCGTCTTAACTAAAACGTCCGGCATTAAAAACGCACCACGAATTAAAATGTTGTGATGCTGCAGTTTTTTCCGAAGCATTTCACGTAAATATAATGCAATTTGTAGAAACATCCCTGAACCTGTTCCGCCCGCTAGTGATGTTACGATAATGACACGCACTCCATATTCCGTTTGATCGCTTGTAACCGGAAAAATTTTCTCGATTTCTTGCCAAAAGGATGTCAATTTATCTTCTTTCATCGCAGCAAGTAACGCTAAACGGGAAATGACACGTAACTGTCCTGCCCCTTCTGTCAGTGGTTTATCAAGTATAGTCGGGTCCATCGGAAACCACTCTGGAATCGTTGGATCTCCCGCAATATACTCTCTTGGCGTTTTACTAGAACTCGTTTGCGTCTTAAACTTTCGAATATGATCAAATTTACTCAATGTATTCACATCTGTATCAAATACGTGCATTGCTACCTTTTTTCGGCGCTCCTCAGGTAGCCTTTCATATATTTGATGTGTCACAGTACTACCGATTCCACCTAAACCAATTAATATCGTTGGAACTTGTAACGTCATGTGAACCACCTTCCTATTCTTGCTTGTTTGAAAAGAGGGGGAGAAAGATGAGACTCCCTCCTTTTCCATACCTACTATTCACACTCATATTTGTAAATTTCTTTACCATACCCTCTATCAATTACTAAAAGTTCATTTGGATATAGCGTCTTATGTTCCATTCCAACCTCTTCCTCTGTTATAAACATTCCATCAATAATCATTCCTACTACTTGTGACTCTTTCGCTACAAATATCGATTTTGATCCTTTCTTCGCTATAAACGTAACGGATTGCACAGTCTTTCTTTCTGCTCGGAATGGAATGCCAAAATAGTGTTTCCACCATTTATTTTTAAGTAATTCTGGTTCAGATTGATATAACCAATCTTTCGCTACCTCTTGATCCCATTCGTAATACAATAGTGCTTTTCGGTGAAATCTTGGACGGATAATCCATCCTAAAACGATTATTCCTACTACTAACAGTAATAAAGTGATAGGAATAACAAACTTAAAAATAAGCGCATATTTTTCATAAAACGGTGCATTTTGAATATGAAGTGATATATTTTTCTTTACTTCTTGTAATTTTGAATCTTGTATAGTGATGGTAGCATCTACGGTGCCAGTATCTGTAAAATTGAATGTATCGGAGTAATGAGGGCGAGGATAAATATAAATTTGATTATCCTGTTGTTTTATTTCATAGTTGATTGATTGTTTAGATGTGACACCAGTAGATTTTAATAGTTTCTTTACAGCTTCTTCTGTCATCGGCTTACCATCTAACTGTGGTTGTATAATAAACGGTTTACTATTCTCTAAATTCGTTACTTTTTCTTCATAATCTTTCGTTATCGTTTGCAGTGATAATTTTGGTTTTTCCGTTACTTCGATTTTAAATTCTTTCGTCTGTCTGTAAAATCCCTTTATGTTCATATGAACTTTCCCGCGCACTAATCCTTTATCAACCTTCATTTCGTAGTAAAATACATGTTTTTTATCGTCCCACTTCATCGGGTACTGTTTTCCGTCTATTTCTACTTCTGCCTGAAAATATGAAGACTGAATTGGTAATTCCGTAGGCTTCGCTTCAATAACAGCAGTAACACCTTCGTACATTTTTCCCACATTTTTTTGACTACTATCGTCTTTGTCATAAGTAGAAACAGTATAGTTAAGCGCCGGTTCAACTAGTACTTGTAGTCCTTCTTTCTCAATATCTCGATCCACTTCTATCGTATACGTTCCTGGTTTAATAACTTCCTGATTTTCCGTACTTATATGAACTATATTTCCGAATAATTTCGCTTCTCCTGGTGCATGTATGGAATAGGAAGATTGTAATTGTAACGGTTTAGAAATTTGTGTGACCTGATAATTAGACAAAGAAGGTGATTGTCGTACAAGCGTCATGCGCTTTAACGGAAATGGTGTTGTAATCTCTACTTTCTTCCCTACTACTTTCGTTTTTACAATCGATTCAACAGAAGAGAACGGATCACGATTTGCAACTAATGCTGCCACTTGATTGACGCTTTTTACAATACCATCCTCTCCACTAGATGGCATCGTAACTCCGTTTATCTCTTTCTTCCATATTTCTTTAAACGTATTTAGTTGTGCCTTTTCTTGCTGTCCTAAATCCTCTTCCATCGTAATTAAAATTGGATGTAGCGATATCTTTTTTGTATCCATTTCTTTCTTAAACTGTGCTAACTTCTGTGTAATTTGTTCTTTTCCGCCAACCTTATCTTTCTCTAAATCATTAAATGCCCCGTCAGTTAAGACAATAAGCCAAAATTCACGTTTTCCATCTATATCTGCTTCCTTTTTTATAGATTGCATCGCCGTTTCTACTGCGCTAAACGGGGTATTTAAATACGTTTTCCATGCTCCAATTCCCTCAATTTCTGTTTGTCTCTTATCCTTCGTTAACGAAATGTTTAATGGATCATTCGGCTTGCTCATTGGAACATAAGAGAATTTATCTTTTTCATCTAATAGCGCAACTAAACTTTGCAAAGCATAATTGGCATATTTCCAGCGATCGTTATTTCTCATGCTGCCCGAATCATCATATACAAGTGAAACGACCCTTTCCTTTGCCTCCTCTCCTTTTGCAAAAGTCCAAAAAGGATGTAACCATATAAATAGAAACAACATGAATGTGGCACAAATTCGAATTTTCATGATGAGGCTTCGCCACCTTTGTAGACAAATTCCTATGTTTAAATTTATGAGAGGATACAAGATATATGACTTGTATTTTAGGACAACTAGCTCATCATAACTTTATTATGTAAACAGTTATATATACTGAATATGATTCCTTCTAGCGTTTTCTATCCGATAATATAAGTAAAAAAGCCTGTTTAAGCTCTACACTTAAAACAGACTTTTCCTACTTTTCACATTGAAAACAAACATCAAAAAGTTTGATTTTGAATTAACACATCACTTCAATTGTAAATCCACCAGGTGCTTCCACATAAAACGTATACGCATGTGCATGCTTAGGAGCCTCAACCAAAAATCCAGCTTCCTTCAACCTTTGATTTATCTTATTTACTTGTTCTTCACTTTCTTGAGGAAACCCTACATGAAATGTTTGCGGATAATGTACGTCTTTCCCTTTCATTAACGTTAATATAAACCCATCATTATCACGCAAAACTGCAAAACCATTTCCCCTTGTTCCGCTACAAGTTAAACCAAAATATTTTTCTAAAAACTCTCTAGCAGCTACTACATCTGAAACTGTTAAATTAAGATGTTTAATTTCCAAACCGTCACCTTCTTTCTTAATTTTCTAACATTTTATCATACAAATAAAAAACACGCCTTTCACAGCGTGTTTCATTGCTTCACATACACTTCAACAATCGGATTATCTTTATTATCCGCATGTAAGCGTAAATTCTCTTCACTTGTACTATAAATGCTAGCTAATAACATAATCGTTAACACATTAGGAGTTTTTGCATCGCTCCCGTATTTCCTTTCCAGCGCTTCCTTATATTCAAAATCCAAATCCCCCTGCACATATGTATACACTTCAAAACCATCTTCTAAATTGCAAACTACTGTATCAATAATATCTGCCCCAACTTGCTTCTTCATTTCCTCTCGCAAAGCTTCAATAAACTCTTCCCACGGTACTTCGTATATCTGAAACTGATCTGTAGATTTCATTACTTTTTCCTCCTTATATATCCTTCTCCTATATTTCCCCTTTCTATAACAATTATGATAGATAGGACATTCGTACAAGCCGCACTTGTCCCCATTACATATCGTATTACTGTAATGGGGAAGGAGGAAAGAATATGCATAGACAAAAATGTTACGATACGTGCCAACGTTATTTCGGTAAAGTCGTTCGAATTGAAGATCGTGATGGTCGTATTCATTTAGGCAAAATAATTGATCTGACAAAAAGCTCTGTATGGATTGAACCAGTGCAACAGCGCTCATCTTTTGATACAGGATTTGGATACTATGACGCATATGCAAACGGTGGCTGTGACCTTTGTGGTGGCATTAGCAGATGTGATAGTTGCGGATTTGGTTGTGGTGGTGGATTCAGCGGCTGTGGATGTGGCGGTCGTGGTTGTGGTAGTTGCGGCGGCTGGGGAGGCGGCGGTTGTGGCTGGGGCGTCGAACTCGGATTTGGTTTCATCTTCGGAATTACATTAGCTGCATTATTTTTCATTTAATATAGTAAAGAGTTGACTATCTTTAGTCAACTCTCTTTCTTTATTTTTCACATATAAAAATACGATGACCTAAAATATGTTGGTACATAAGTCGTACATTTTCATGCTGTACCCATGCCTCATATAACTCATTCGGGACAAATTGTGATACATTCCATTCTGGCTCTTCTATATAGCCAGAGATCGTTTCTGCAATTGTACCGCCGCCAGCAATTGTAATTCTTTTAAAATTTGCTTTCTGAAATAATTGTACCCATTCATTCTCAGTTAATAGTTCTTTCATCCCGTATAATCGGGCAATTTTTTCTTCCTCATTCTTCTCAATGTGCCTATCAATAATCATTTCAATGACAACAAGCTTGCCATCCTTCTGTAATACACGATAGCACTCCGAGATAACTCTCTCTTTCTCTGTAAAAGCGAGTATCGATTCTCCGAGTACGAACTCAAATGAGTCATATAAGCAAGGTAATTGCTCTACATTCCCTTCAATTAATTGAATGTCTATTCCTTCAAACGACCATCTATCTTTCGCCTTTTGAATCATAATCTCATTCTTTTCAACCGCCGTTACTTTATAACCATACTCTTTTGTCATGTACGCCGCTGTTTTCCCTGTACCGCAGCCGATTTCAAGGACATTTGCACCATATTTAAAAGGCAATTGTGCTAACAACTGTTTTGTTAACGTAAAACCACCAGGATGAGCACTTCCTATTCCGTAATAAGCTAGGAAATCGATGTAAGTATTTCGTTTCATGGGATTCTCCCTTTTTTATTTTATATATTCGAAGAAGGAATAAAAGTGCATAGAAAAAGCATTTTCAAGTGCTCTAATACCGCAACTTGAAAATGCTTTTTCTTTTTATCTCACTATTCACCAGGCAGCCAGATTAAGGTTTCCCTTTATTATTTCTCTTCTACATACGCCCATTTGAAACTATATTCTGGACTAATGTTATGTTTCACAATTCCCTTTATATTTGGTTTCATTACATATGATCTAGCATTTTGATATAAAGGTACGAGTGCTACATCTTCTTCAAGTAACACTTTCTCAGCCTTTCCTAACTCTGTCCAGCGTTTTTTTGCATCAGCCATCCATTCTGTCTTACTTTTAGTAATAACGTCATCATATTTTGAATTTGAGTAGCTCATCTGGTTCTGAGAATTTGTCGTTTCAAACATATCAAGATACGTCATTGGATCCGCATAATCTGGATTCCAGCCACCATATGAAAAATCATAATCTTGGTCTGATTCTAATTTTAGTTTTTGCTTAAATGGTTGCAGTTTAATATTTACTGTCACGCCTTTTAGATTCTTTTCAACTTGATCTTTTACATACTCCCCAACTTTTTTCGCATTACCAGTATCATAATTTAACAGTTCAATTGTTACTTGATCTTTTCCAAGTTCTTTTTTCGCTGCTTCCCAAGCTGCCGCTGCCTTTTTGGAGTCTTGTTTTAAACCATTCTTAAACGTTTCTGCGAAATCTTTACCGTCTGGTCCACTAGCTAAACCTTTTGGTACTAAGTAATCTACTGGTTTTGAACCATCATTTAAAATGACATTCGTTAAAGCTTTCTTATCAATTGATAATGCAATTGCTTCACGTAATTTTTTGCTCTTTAATGGTGTATCTTGCCCACCACGTTTTTGGTTTAGACGTAAATAAAATGTACTCGTTTCCGAATATGTGCCAAACTCCTCTTTATTATTTCTATACTTATCAACAAATTCACCTGATAAAAGTGCGAAATCAATTGCACCTGTATCATATAAATTTACTCTAGTAGCTGGTTCTTTTACTACACTAAAGTTGATTTCATCTAGTTTTACAGTCTTTTTGTCCCAGTACTGATCATTTTTCTTTAATTTCCAGCCTTGCTCATGCTTCCAATCAGTAAGAATAAAAGGTCCGTTATATACTGTTGTATCAGATTCCAAACCGTATTTATTCCCTTTTTCTTTTACGAATTTTTCATTTAATGGATAGTATGACGCAAATGCCATTAAATTCAAGAAATATGGTACTGGTCTTTCTAGTTCAACTTCAAGCGTATAATCATCTACCGCTTTTACACCTAACGTAGAAACTTCTGCTTTGCCTTGATTAATTGTTTCTGCATTTTTAATATAGTAAGCAATAAATGCATACTCAGCAGCTGTTTTTGGATCTACTAGACGTTGCCATGCAAATACGAAATCTTTCGCCGTTACTGGATCACCATTTGACCACTTTGCATCTTTACGTAGTTTAAACGTATATTTTTTACCGTCCTCGCTTTTCGTGCTAGATTCTGCTACAGCTGGGATTGGCTTATTATCTTTATCAAGGCGATATAAGCCTTCCATCGTATTCCCTAAAATTTGTGCACCAAGCGTATCTGTACTTTTTGAAGTATCCATTGTCGGAATTTCATTCGTTTCTGTACGATTTAGCACTTGCTTTGCCGCATATTTAATATCAGATTTTTTCTCTTCTCCACCATTATTAGACGTTGTAGTCGGTTTCTTCTCCCCACCAGATCCAGAAGAGCATGCTGTTAAAGCCATACTCATTGCTAAAACTGGCGCTACAACTGCCGTGAACTTTTTCATCTTTTTCTTCATTCTTGTACCCTCCCCTATTATATGTACGAAACTAACTTTGAGAGATTTTCAGTTAACTTAGTGATTAGTACCTGTTCACCAATAAACATTCTGTTAATTACCTTCACTTTTGAAGTTTCAATTATTTTATTTTTATAGTAACTATGTATTTTACTATTATTACTATACGAATTCTCCCCCATCTACTATATGTCAGTACCACTTTTCTTATTCTTCTCTATTTAATTAAATTGAATAGTAAAAGAGCGTTTTAAAAGTAATGTATCTACTTTTAAAACGCTCTTTTTTATTATTTCCCTTCCGTTACATAAGCCCACTTAAAGCTATATTCTGGACTAATGTTATGTTTCACAATTCCTTTTACATTCGGTTTCATTACATACGCTCTACCAGTTTGATATAAAGGAACTAATCCTGCATCTTCTTCAAGGAATAATTTCTCTGCTTTTCCTAACGTTTCCCAACGCTTCTTCGGATCAGATAATAATTCATTCCCTGCTTTTGCTACCATTTCATCGTATTTTGGATTCGAATAACTCATTTGGTTATACGGGCTCTTTGATTCAAACATATCAATAAATGTCATTGGATCCGAATAATCTGGGCTCCAACCTGCAAACGAAACTTCATAATCTTGTGCAGACTCTAATTTTAGTTTTTGTTTGAACGGCTGAATTTTCGTGTTAACCGTTACACCTTTTAAGTTTTTCTCAATTTGGTCTTTAAAGTAGTCAGCAATTTTTTTCGCAGTTCCATCATCATAGCTTAGTAATTCAATTGTCACTTGATCTTTTCCAAGTTCTTTTTTCGCTGCTTCCCAAGCTGCTGCACCTTTTTTCGGATCATATTTCAGACCATTTTTAAATGTATCTTGGTAATCTTTACCGTCTGGTCCTGTCGCAAGTCCTTTTGGTACTAATTGATCGGTTGCTTTTGAACCGTTATTTAAAATAACGTTTGCTAAACCTTTTTTATCAATTGATAATGCGATTGCTTCACGAAGTTTTTTGCTCTTTAACGGTGTATCTTGTCCGTTACGCTTTTGATTTAAACGTAAGAAGAATGTACTTGCTTCTGAATACTCACCGTATTCCTCTTTGTTTGATTTATATTTATCAACGAATTCTCCAGATAGTAATGTAAAATCAATTGATCCTGTATCATATAAGTTTACTTTCGTCGCAACTTCTTTTACTACACTATAATTAATTTCTTCTAATTTTACAGTCTTATTATCCCAATACTTATCATTTTTCTTTAGCTGCCATCCTTGTTCATGTTTCCATGAAGCCATAACGAACGGTCCGTTATACAACGTTGTATCTGCTTCTAAACCGAATTTATCTCCTTTTTCTTTTACGAACTTTTCATTTAAAGGATAGTAGGATGGAAATGCCATTAAATTCAAGAAATATGGTACTGGCTTTTCTAATTCTACTTCTAGCGTATAATCATCTACCGCTTTTGCTCCTAATTCTGTTGCGGCTTTTTCACCTTTATTAATCGCTTCTGCATTTTTAATATAGTAGGCAATAAACGCATATTCCGCAGCTGTATTTTTATCCAGTAGGCGCTGCCATCCGTATACGAAATCTTTCGCCGTTACAGGGTCACCATTCGACCACTTTGCATCTTTACGTAATTTAAATGTATATTTTTTGCCATCCTCGCTTTTCGTACTAGATTCTGCTGCAGCTGGGATTGGCTTATTATCTTTATCTAATCGATATAAACCTTCCATTGTGTTCCCTAAAATTTGAGAACCTAATGTATCAGTAGATTTTGAAACATCCATCGTCGGAATTTCTTGATTCTCTGTACGATTTAACACTTGTTTCGCTGCGTATTTAATTTCTGATTTTTTCTCTTCCCCACCACCACTAGACGTCGTAGTTGATTTCTTCTCCCCACCAGATCCAGAACACGCTGTCAACGCCATACTCATCGCTAAAACTGGCGCTACAACCGCCGTGAACTTTTTCATCTTTTTCTTCATTTTTGTACCCTCCCCAATTATATGTACGAAACTAGTTTTGATAGATTTTCTAATAACCAGTTATCAGAAAATTCTTATTAATTAATATTCTACTAACTTTTCAGATTTTGTAAAGTTATTTTTAAAATATTCTAAAAATTATTTTTTTGTGATAGTAAAAAGTATTTTTTTACTATCATCACTATACAAATTCTTCCTATTTACTATATAAGTACTATTCCCCTTGTGCTTATTGGTTTGTTTACAATTTAATCTCATAATAAAAAAGCATTCCAAAAGTAGTCTACTTTCGGAATGCTTTTTTATTATTCAGTTACATAAGCCCATTTAAAGCTGTACTCCGGACTAATATTATGTTTAACAACCCCTTTTACAGTCGGTTTCATTACATAAGATCTAGCATTTTGATATAATGGTATAAGTGCTACATCTTGCTCAAGTAATAATTTTTCAGCTTTTCCTAGTTCTTCCCAACGTTTCTTCGCGTCACTCATTAACTCTCCGCCAGCTTTTTTAACCATTTCGTCATATTTCGCATCAGAGTAGCTCATTTGGTTGTGAGAGTGATTAGATTCAAACATATCTAAATATGTCATTGGATCTGCATAATCTGGGCTCCATCCACCATATGAAATATCATAATCTTGCTCCGATTCTAATTTTAGTTTTTGTTTAAACGGCTGCAGTTTAATATTTACTGTTACACCTTTTAAGTTTTTCTCAATTTGATCTTTTACATATTCCCCAACTTTTTTCGCATTACCAGTATCATAGTTTAAAAACTCAATTGTAACTTGATCTTTTCCAAGTTCTTTTTTCGCTTCTTCCCATGCAGCAGCTGCTTTTTTCGCATCTGGCTTAATACCATTTTTAAATGTTTCTTGGAAATCTTTCCCATCAGGTCCGTTTGCTAACCCTTTAGGTACTAAGTAATCAGCCGGTTTCGATCCATCATTTAAAATAACATTTGCTAAATTCTTTTTATCAATCGATAAAGCAATTGCTTCACGTAATTTTTGGCTCTTTAATGGTGTATCTTGTCCACCACGTTTTTGGTTTAAACGTATGAAAAATGTACTTGGTTCTGAATATGTTCCAAACTCCTCTTTATTATTTCTATATTTGTCAACAAATTCTCCAGTCAATAAAGAGAAATCAATTTGCCCACTATCGTATAAATTCACACGAGTTGCTGGCTCTTTTACAACACTAAAGTTAATCTCATCTAATTTCACAGTCTTTTTATCCCAATATTGATCATTCTTCTTTAGTTTCCATCCTTGTTCGTGTTTCCAATCAGTAAGAACGAATGGACCGTTATAAACTGTTGTATCAGATTCTAAACCGTATTTATCCCCTTTTTCTTTGACGAACTTTTCATTTAGTGGATAATACGACGGGAATGCTACTAAGTTTAAGAAGTATGGTACCGCTTGTTCTAATTCTACTTCAAGTGTAAGATCATCAACCGCTTTTACACCTAATGTAGAAACTTCTGCTTTCCCCTGGCTAATTGCTTCTGCATTTTTAATCGGGAATGCGATAAATGCATACTCAGCAGCTGTTTTTGGATCTAATAGACGTTGCCATGCAAATACGAAATCTTTCGCTGTTACAGGATCACCATTTGACCATTTTGCATCTTTACGTAATTTAAATGTATATTTTTTACCATCCTCACTCTTCGTGCTTGACTCTGCCGCAGCTGGGATTGGTTTGTTTTCTTTATCTAATCGGTATAAACCTTCCATTGTGTTCCCTAACATTTGAGAACCTAAAGTATCTGTACTTTTCGAAGTATCCATTGTTGGAATCTCATTCGTTTCTGTTCGATTTAGCACTTGTTTCGCTGCTAATTTTCCTTCTGATTTGCTATCCCCGCCAGAGCTAGAATTTGTGCTTGTCTTCTTATCTCCACCTGATGTAGAACATGCTGTCAATGCCATACTCATTGCTAAAACTGGTGCTACAACTGCTGTTAGTTTTTTCATTTTTTTCTTTTTCACTTTCTGTACCCTCCCTAATTCTTAACGCTCTCATTTAAGAGTTTTCTGATAATTCTGTTTTTCTTTATATATTTATCAGAAGATTCTTATTAACTATTATTCTACTAATTTTTCGAGTTTTGTAAAGTGTTATTATTGAAAATTTTTAAAAAATTATTTTTTTACAGTAATATTCATAAAAATTCCATACTCTTTCGAAACATTATATCTCATTGAATTCTATGTATTGATTTAATAGTCTTTATCTTCCTACACTATAAAACACTTGTAAATTATTGTTAATAAATAATGTATATCGTAACAAACCTCTTTTCTACAAAAATAAAAAGCAGACATTATGCCTGCTTCAATTCTCCTCAATCTGCTTTTCACTTAATCCTAAATGTGTTCTAAGCGTATTACTCAAACTCTGTAGATCTTTTTTATTAGGATTATAATAATATACACGTTGCCCATTTGGACCGTTAGGTAAATATAAATCATCACCAGCTAATTGTATTTTTTCAACTGAACCGTTTAAACCGTATTTATAAAATGATAAAATATCATCCATTACTAAGTTTGTTTTAAAATCGCCGTCAACCGCCTCAACTATTTTTTCTAGCTTCGTAATCGAGCCTACACTTTTTAATTTACTTAACATCGCTTCAATAACAAGTTGTTGACGCTGACCTCTCATTGCATCACTATCAATATGACGCGTCCTTGCCAGTGCAAGTGCTTCTTCCCCTGTTAATTTTTGTATTCCCTTTTTCAAATGGATTGCGCCAGGTTCATCTTTACTATTTTGCTCCGTAAATTCAACTGGGACATTTACTTCAATCCCATCTAATCCATCAACAATTTTAGTAAATGAATTAAAATTAAACTTCACAAAATAATCAACAGGCACTTGTAACAATTTTTCTACCGCTTCCACTGAAGCTTGCGGTCCTCCATCTTTACCATTTTTAACGAAACCACTTCCATATGCATGTGTTATTTTATCTTTTTTCTTTTCAACTGGAACATATGTATATGTATCACGTGGTATGCTCGTTAATTTCACTGTCTTATCATCTTTATTAAAAGTAGCTAACAGTAGTGCATCTGTATGAAAAGCACCATTATACTCCTTTTGTCGTTCTTGATTTTCATCAATTCCCATAATTAAAAGTGAAACATTATTTGTAATTGGTTTTACGGCGTTCTCACGTAAGTTTGATTTTTCACCACGCGCTAAATTCAAACTAGACTTTTGTACGAGATTAGAAGTTTTCATATATACATAAGTACCATATCCAACTCCGCCAAATAGTAATACTACTAACAGGACACTTATTATCATTGTCTTTTTATATTTTCTTTTATTTTTCTTTTCTCTTGAAGAAGAGTTATTCTCCATATAATTCCCTCCGTTTTCTATTCATCTAATATGTTTTTCAATTTTTTATAATTAACGCTATCCTTTTGAAATACATTCTCTTTCAACCCTTTGTTTATTTGTATCCATTCAGTCGTAATCGAATATTGAATCATACCTTCGTGGAAACTAAGGAACTTTAGCATAATCCCCGTATTTTTCTCTACAACCATTTCAAATTTCCCTCTTAAATCTTCAGATGTACTTACAGGCATTTCTATGTTTATTGTCCCTTCTATTTTGTAGCAATCCAGTCCCAGATACTTCGTTTCTTTATAATTCCAATCTTTATATCGAATTAATAGATCAGCAAATTCTGATTGAATACTATACTTAGAGAATCCCACATATTCATCATCATATCTTTTTTTCTCACCTGATTTTCTCAATAATCTTTCCGTAGGATTTAATTTTAATAGTTCATAGTTCCTTTCTTTCGGGCTCCATTTTGTCTCTTTATATGTATACTTCTCATCATCAAATTCTTTTTTCTTGCCCTCGTTATATATAATTGTTCGTTTGTTCGTTAGCTTATCTTCTTTCGAAGAGATACCTCTTTGTTGCTCCGTATCAATCGCATATTTGTATGTTGTAGCAATTCTTGACGAACTAGAATATTCCTCAAATTGTCCTGAAATATTTTTAAAATGATCAATGGAATCTAGCATCTTTTCATGAATCTTTTCTTTATCTGGATAATTTACATTCAATTTTATTTCTTCTTCATTTTCATAATCAGAAAACGCCTTTTTCTTTACATATTCAAATACTCCACCATTTTGAGCAAAAATTTGATCAGAAAACTCCGACATAGACACAATTGAAAGTGTTAGAACCGCAGCGCTTATAGCCATCATATAAACTCTATAACCTTTCTTTTTTACCGGAAGATTATGAAGTGTACTATTAATCTTTTCATTTAACTCTGGCGGTACTATAACATTCTCGTCTTTTATTCTCTTTTTTAATTTCTCATCAAATAATTTTTCATCATCCACCTTATACACCCCCTATTCCATCTTTAATCGTTTTTGCAGTTGTTCCCTCGCACGTGACAATCTCGATTTCACTGTTCCTTTTGGTATTTCTAAAAGCTTGGCAATACTCTCTTGATTCATATCTTCATAATAATAAAGCACCGTAACAGCTCTTAACTCTTCATGTAATGATTGAATCGCATTACATAAATCTATATCTTCATACTGATCATAAGCACTCATATTGTAATCATTTTCTTCTATTACCATTATCTTTTTGTATGATCTAATAATATTGTTACACTCATTTATCAAAATTCGAATTAACCAAGTTTGAAAAAACTCTTCTTTCTTTAATTTTTTTATATTTTCATATGCTTTTAAAATTGTTGCCTGTATCGCATCCTCTATATTTGTCTCATCACGTAACATTGCCTTTGCAATGCGATACATCTTCACTTTTTCTGTATGTATAAGCGCCATAAATGCTTCATGATCACCTTTTTTCGCTAAAGAAACATCAGTTTCTTCTTTTATAATCATTTTATATAAAGGGATTACTTTCACAATTGCTCCTCCTGTTTCATCCTCACTTCAAATTTAACTTTACATGTATTAGACGGATGAGCCTAGAAAAAGGTTCATTTTTTTGAATATTTCCATAAAAAAAGGTAAACATTTTTCATGTTTACCTTTACTCAGATGTAATTCTAAGGAAATATCCATCTGGATCCACAACTTTAAATCCCCTCATCTCCCATGGATAAGTTTGAATTTCTTCTTGTATTGTGCATCTCTTCTCTTTACAAAGTTCATATACTTCTTCAATTCGATTGACAACAATAATTAGTTCAAAGCCATTCCCCTTTATTTCTTTTCGATTGTAAAAATAGTGATTTTCATTCAATGTTAAATTACTAGCTAGTAATAGAGAAAACTGGTCGTGATTAAAACGTGCTGCATGCATACTTCTTTTATACAACTTTAAACCAATTACTTCTTCATAGAACAATAATGACTTTTCGATATCATTTACATATGGCTTCACCCGGAACAAATGATTCATTCGTTTCCTCCTCATCAAAAAAAAGCCCACTTTCTCAGTGGACTTCCTACTTTACAACGGTAAATCCCTCTTTCTAAACACTACAATTGCTACTATGAAAATACAAAGTGCTCCAGCAGTTAAACCTAAACTTACTGGCCATATATTATACGTTCCCTCAGCAATTTCTTTCGGACGAAATAGCGTAAATAATGATATATTTCTCATCCACTCTAACTTATCACTTAATTTACCTACCATATCCGTTACGAAAAATAAAATAGTTAAACTTGCTGAGTAGCTAAGTGCTTTTCTTTCGTCATTACATATACAAGAAAAGAAAAATGAATAAGCACTAACAACTAAAAATATTAGCCCTCCGACTACGTTTATCTTTAGAAATAATTCTTTATTTAAGTTATTATCTTCTAAAAACCATTCTGCACCTACTATACCCGCTACATACGTAACAGTTACTATGATTAGTAGTCCTAATATGAGAATAGACGCTTGTGTAATAGCAATTTGCACTCTAGATACAGGTGTTGCGAGCAAGTATGCCATCGCCCCTTTATCTACATGACGAGCAATTAAATGCGTTGCAACTGTTACACAAAAAATTGTTAATATGATAATAAACAATAGACTATAATATTCGCCAGCTAAAAAATCCATTACGTTTTGAATCGGACTTTCCATTCCAACAATTTTTTTCACACTATCAGGCATAGCACTTATTAATTCATTTAACCCTTTCGCTGATACCATTGAAGGGAAGATCCAAATTAATAACCATAAATATAGAGCTGCACCAGTTGCATAACTCAAAATACTTTTTTGTGTTTCTTTCAAACTAGCTAAAAACAATTGCTTATTCATGCTTTACCCCTTCTTCCTTATCGTAATAATGCATAAATAAATGTTCTAAATCCATTGCTCTCGTTTGAAGTGCCGTTACATTATAGTTTGAAAGTATTTGTAAAACAGCTTGATAGTTTCCTTTTACAATAATCGATGCTTCTCTTCCTTTCACTGCTTCAAATTGCAAATTACATTGTGTAAGAGAGTCAATCTCTTCTTGAGATGATACGGTTACATCGATTACCTGTCGTCTCATACTTTGTAAATCATGAATATTTTCAACCGTTACAAGGCGACCATCTTTAATAATCGCTACTCGATCACACGTACGCTCAATTTCAGTGAAAATATGCGATGACATAAGGATTGTTTTTCCTCTTTGCTTTTCCTCTACTATTAAATCTATAAATACTTGCTGCATAAGTGGATCAAGTCCTGATGTCGGTTCATCTAAAATTAACACTTCCGGATCATGCATAAAAGCAGCAACAATTCCTACTTTTTGCTTCATTCCTTTAGACATTTTTCGAATCGGTGTTTTCACATCAAATTGTAGACGTTCTATTAATTCATCTCGTCTTTTCGTATCCTTTAACCCACGCATTCCTTGCATTAACTTTAAAAACTCTAATCCGTTCATTCCTTCAATAAAAGAAATTTCTCCTGGTAAATAACCAACTTCTCTTTGAATTTTCGCTGCTTCATCCCAGCAATCTAATCCAAAAATTGTCGCTTTACCAGCTGTCGGTTTTATAAATCCCATTAAATTACGAATTGTTGTGGATTTCCCAGCACCATTTGGTCCTAAGTAACCAAATACTTCCCCTTCTTTTACATCAAATGTAATATGAAACAAACCTTTTCCATTTGAAAACTGTTTTGTGACATTTTGAACTGAAATCATAATTCCACCTCATTTTTTGAAATATTTAATATGTGATATTTCAAAAATATTGTACTCCTCATCTTTCATATTCGCAACAACTTTTTGAAATATTTATATGTCCATATTTCAAAAATATTGTTTTCCATTATTTTTTCTTGTATATTTTAATTGAGGTGATTGCATTGAACGGCTTTGAAAAAGTGAAAGAAAAGAAAAAACGTGCTATTAAAGAAGCTGCTTTCGTATTATTTTCAGAACGTGGATTTAATGAAGTGAAAATAGAGCACATTGCAAAAGAAGCAAACGTTTCTCAAGTTACCATTTATAATCATTTCGGAAGTAAAGAAGCATTATTTAGAGAGCTTATACAAGAATATATCATATCTGAATTTCAATATTATAAAGATCTTGCAGCGGAAAAATTACCTTTTCATGATATGATGCAAAAAATGATTGTAAGAAAAATGAATACTGGTGGGTTATTTCAGCCAGATATGTTACTACAAATGATGCAAAGAGATGAAGAGCTCCGCAAGTTTATTTATAGTTATCAAAACGAAAAAATCCTGCCTTGGTATTTAGAAATATTAGAACAAGCACAGCAAAAAAATGAAATTAACCCTCACCTTACTAAAGAAATGATGTTGCTATACATTCAAATGTTCACTAAATTAGGTGATGATTTCGGAGCACAGCTTCTTGAAGGAAATCGCGAAAAACATATACAAGATATCGTTACGATGTTCTTTTATGGACTGTCCGTCCCAAAAAAATAATGTTTCTAAAGAACAACTAACATCACAAAAAAAAGCCCTTTGGATATTTAAATCTCAAGGGCTTCTTGGTGTTAAAAAAATTATTAATACTAACTTTATCTTAAAGAAGTTAAATGCTGCTTTATAGATAATACCTTATTATAAATTAACTCTTTTAGCATAACTGGCTGAATTGAGATAATCGTTTCTCCGAAATTCAGAAAATAGTTCGAGATAAAATCAACTTCTTGTTTGTTAAAATAGCCTGTTATACTATAATTTTCATTTTCTTTTTGTATCCTCATGGAAGGATAATTCTCTTTATCGAAAATGTCTTTTCCTTTTTGATTAACAATGACAATAAAATCAGTTGCATCAGGATTTCTGTGAAAAGTAGTAAGATAACTTAATAATTCTTCAAGACTTTTTGGATTCATATTGCTTGTTTCCTCAATAGAAAGAATTTTATCGCATCTAATTATTTGAACATGATTTGCCTCAAAGTTAAAGATTTTAGCATACCACTGGCCAAATTTAGATTCGATTCGAATAAATTGGGCGACCAATACTTTCTCCGCGTCTTTTTTTAAATATGTTAACTGGTAAACTCGCTCAGCAAAAATCCCCTGTAAAATTTCTTTTAAGAGCGGACTAAAATTACTATGATTTGTTACTTCAAAAGAAAGGGTTCGTTCCATAATTGAAATATTTTTACTCACATTATCAGGTAATACATGTTTAAATTTATTTTCAAGCGCAATACTTTCTATATTAAATGGTTTTGTCTTGTATCCATTTAATGTAAGAATCGAAAAATATAACGCATACATTTCATCCACACTAAAATAAATTGGCGATAACACACTATTTTCTATAATTTTATAGCTTCCATTTCTACCTAGCTCAGAATATATTGGCACACCTATTTCTTCCAATGATTGAATATCTCGCAACGCGGTACTTTTAGAAATATCATATCTAGCCATTAAATCTTTTAAATTAAAATATCTTTTATTATTTAAGAAAATAAGCATATCATTTATTCGTTCCGTTTTTTTCATATTTCCCTCCCAAAAAGGTGTCATGTATTGAAACCTTTTTAGTCTATATTATAATTATTAACTAATAAAGGAGTTATACATTTATGACATTAGAAATAGCTATTTTTCTTTCAATGAATGGGCAAGCAAAGGAGGCAATTAATTTTTACACACGTAATTTTGAAGCCAAGAATTTAATGATTGTGACGTATGAAGAACTGGCCAAAAGAGATAGTTCTTTTAAAATTACAAGTGAAAATAAAGATCATATTGCTCACTCTGTTTTACAAATTGGGAATACAAAGCTAATGATAGCAGAAGATACAATGAAGCCTAATGAACGTTATAACGTTGGAAATAACATGTCACTTTGCATTCAAAGCGCTAATTTAGAAGAAATACAAAGGTTTTATAATAATTTAATTTCTGATAAGCATGTGAAGATAATCTCTCCGCTAGAAAAAAATATATTTAGTGAAGCATATGGTATTATTGAAGATCCTTACGGCATACAAATCCAGTTAATGTATGACAAACGATTAAACTAAATAATTATCCATATTCACATATTCCTAATAAAAAAGACACGAAATTCGTGTCTTTTTTACTTTACAGTGATGACTCTACCGGTTTCACTACTTTCAATCGCTAATTGAATAAGTTGAATAACTTCTAAGCCTGCTTGTGCTGTTACAGGTGGTTTCTCACCATTTACTATACTATCTCTTACACCTTTATAATACATGTCATAACAGCCAACTTCTGTTGAAATACGCTCTAGATTTTCTTCCGTATGTAAAGTAGCAAAATTCTCTTCAGCATCTACTCCATAACCGTTATCGCCTGGCTTCATTCCATTTTTTAATTGTTCTTCCTGTGAATCCATACCGTATTTCACGATAGAACCTTTATCTCCATGTAATGTAAAGTGTGGACCTGCTTGCTTTACGTAACTGCTACTATGTAAAGTGACACGTTTAACACCGTAGTGAAGTATAACATGGAAGTAATCATCAATCTCTGCGCCTGGTCGTTGTTTGATTACATCTGCACTTATCGCATCTGGTTTCCCAAATAATGATAATGCTTGGTCAATTAAATGCGATCCTAAATCATATAGTATACCTGATCCTGGTAAATTCTTTTCTCTCCAGCGATCACGTACATTCGGGCGAAAACGATCGAAATGCGCTTCATATGCGTATAGATTCCCTATTCTGTTTTCTTCTAACAATTTCTTTATCGTTAAGAAATCATTATCAAAACGGCGATTATGATATACGCTTAACACCACATTATGCTGTTTTGCTAATGAAATTAGTTCTTCGCCTTCTTCAATTGAAACAACGAATGGCTTCTCCACAACTACATGCTTACCATGTAAAATTGCTTCTTTTACATATGGAAAATGAGTTGTATTCGGTGAAGTAATGACCACTAAGTCAATATCAGCACGATTTACTAATTCCTCAATTGTGCCAACAACTTCAGCATTTGGTAATGCTTGTTTCACGAGTTCTTCTTTTGATGATAAAATAGCACGAATATCATATTCTTCTATCGTTTGTAATAATGGAATGTGAAATGTTGTACTAGAAAATCCAAATCCTACAATCCCTACACCTATTTTTTTCATGTTGCCCCTCCATTTATCACGCTTTAACGGACAGTAAGACCTCTACCTCAAAATTCAGCGAAAGTAAAGAAGTTAGTTGAGGAATCAACTGCTCGTAAAAGTCCGATTGATTAAAGTTTCACTTTATGAGAACGATTTCATTCAGTTATTATAACAAGATTATTATTATTTACATAATAATTTGCCTAGAAAAAAGCATCTTACCATTATTCATAGCAAGATGCTTTTCTTTACTCCGGTCGTTTTTTCGTCCACGTTTCAATAACTTCACCTGTATCGTTAACATCTAGCACTAAACTACCGTTACTATACCGGTCTTTATTTCGATACGCTTTCGGATCAATTTCTTCTACGATGTGTTTCTCTGTCTTCATGTAAACTAGTTCATCGTCTCTAACAATTTCAATACCGACAATACGGTATGGATTACGTTTTAACTCTTTGAAAATAACAAGACCTCGCTTCGCCCTCGTTGATTTCTCAATTTCTGATGCTTTTAGACGTTTTACAGCACCTCGCTGCGTTACGAGAATAAGTTGATCTTTGTCACCATTTAACGGTTTACCAGAAGCGACATAATCATCTTCTTTTAAGTTAATTGCTTTCACACCAGCGGCCCTTACACCGACTGGACTTACTTCATCTTCATGGAAAATAAGTGCATATGCACCATAGGTTGCAAGAACAATATCACTCGTTCCATCTGTTGCAAATATATCTACAACATAATCATCTTTTTTCAAATTCACAGCGACGAACGCTCTTGAATAACGCTGAACTTTATATTGGTTTAATTCTGTTTTCTTAATCATACCATTTCGTGTAACAAATACGATAAATCGTTTTTCTTCTTCAAAATTCGGTACGACGGTCGCCCAAATAATCATTTCATCCCGCTCGAGTGAAACGAGATTCGCAACGTGTTGACCTAAATCTTTCCAACGAATTTCTGGCATTTCATATACTGGCAGATATATATAGTTTCCTTTACTCGTAAATAAGAGGACTGTCTCTGTCGTATTCGTATCGAATCGCTCCAGTAAGATGTCACCCTCTTTCATACCGAAGTCTTTCCCGTTCGATGCATTATGTGAACGCCAACCTGTTCGTTTCACATATCCTTCTTTCGTTACAGTAACGATGACATCTTCCTGCGGAATCATAACTTCCACATCGATTTTAATTTCCTCAATTTGTTCTTCAATAATAGCACGGCGATCATCACTATATGTTTTCTTTACTCTCTTCAAATCTGTTTTAATAACTTGAAGAAGTCTTTTTTCACTTTGTAAAATTGACTGTAACTCTATAATCTTCTTATTAAGCTCGTCTGCTTCTTGTTCTAGCGCCGTAATATCTGTATTCGTTAAACGATATAGTTGCAGCGAAACAATTGCTTCCGATTGCGCTTCTGTAAATCCAAATTTCGTACTTAAATTATCTTTTGCATTACGTTTATCTTTAGAAGCACGGATTGTTTCAATCACTTCATCTAAAATCGATAATGCTTTCTTTAAACCTTCTACAATATGTTGACGATTTTCCGCTTTTCGTAATTCATATTGCGAGCGTCTCGTAACAACTTCTTTCTGATGCCCAATATATGCATCCAAAATCTTAGGTAATGTCATAAGTGTCGGACGACGATTATTTATCGCTACCATATTAAAGTTATATGGAATTTGTAAATCTGTATTCTTATATAAATAATTTAAAATACCTTCAGCATTTACTTCCTTTTTTAACTCTACAACGATGCGAAGACCTGTACGATCTGTCTCATCACGTACTTCAGCAATTCCATCTAGTTTTTTATCTAGACGTAATTCATCCATTTTTTTAACAAGGTTCGCTTTATTTACTTCATACGGAATTTCTGTAATAACGATTTGTTGCTTACCACCGCGGATCGTTTCAACTTCTGCTTTTCCGCGAATAATAATTTTACCTTTTCCTGTTTCATACGCTTTTTTGATACCATCAATCCCTTGAATAATACCACCTGTCGGGAAATCTGGTCCTTTCATAACTATTAATAAATCATCAACAGTACTATTCGGCTTATCAATACGCATCATCGTTGCATCAATTACTTCCCCAAGGTGATGCGGAGGAATTTCTGTTGCATAACCAGCTGAAATTCCTGTCGATCCGTTCACTAGTAAGTTCGGGAACATCGCTGGAAGTACAACAGGTTCTTCACTCGTATCATCGAAGTTTGACACAAATTCTACTGTTTCTTTATCGAGATCACGCAATAACTCAGATGCGATTGGTGATAATCGTGCTTCCGTATAACGCATTGCCGCTGCTGGATCGCCATCAACACTACCATTATTACCATGCATTTCAACTAAAACATTACGTACTTTCCAAGTTTGACTTAAACGTACCATCGCCTCATATACAGAGGAATCACCGTGTGGATGGTAGTTACCGATAACATTACCGACTGTCTTAGCTGATTTACGAAACGCTTTATCATGTACATTTCCTTCTACATACATAGAATATAAAATACGTCTCTGTACAGGTTTTAAACCGTCACGCGCATCTGGAAGCGCGCGATCTTGAATAATATATTTACTATAACGTGCAAAGCGGTCACCTAACACGTCTTCAAGCGGGAGGTCATGAAACTTCTCTGCCTGCATGTTATTCCACCTCCGTCTCCATAATCATTTCATTTTCTAAAATATTTCCTTCTTCTTGCATACCAAATTGTACATTTCGTTCGATCCATTTACGGCGAGGTTCTACTTTATCACCCATCAATGTCGTAACTCGGCGCTCCGCTCTTGATGCATCGTCAATTTTCACACGAATCAATGTACGTGTTTCAGGATTCATAGTTGTTTCCCATAATTGATCGGCATTCATTTCGCCAAGTCCTTTATAGCGCTGCAGCATGTAGCCTTTACCGACTTTTTTTGTTACACCCTCTAATTCTTCATCAGACCATGCATACTCAATCACTTCACTCTTACCTTTTCCTTTACTTACTTTGTATAAAGGAGGAAGTGCAATAAATACTTTGCCAGCTTCGATAAGTGGTTTCATATATCTGTAGAAGAACGTTAGTAACAATACTTGAATGTGCGCACCATCTGTATCAGCATCGGTCATAATTACAACTTTATCGTAGTTAATATCTTCAACAGCGAATTCATTCCCTACACCACCGCCAATAGCGTAAATGATTGTATTAATCTCTTCATTTTTAAAGATATCAGCAAGTTTTGCTTTTTCCGTATTGATTACTTTACCACGTAACGGTAATACCGCTTGGAAACGTCGATCTCGACCTTGTTTCGCGGAACCGCCGGCAGAGTCACCCTCTACTAGGTACAGTTCATTTTTTTGCGGGTTACGTGATTGTGCTGGTGTTAACTTACCACTTAATGTACCTTCTGATTTCTTTTTCTTTTTACCAGTACGTGCTTCTTCTCTCGCTTTACGAGCAGCTTCACGTGCCTGCGCTGCTTTAACTGCCTTTCTCACAAGAAGTGTAGCAACATCCGGGTTTTCTTCTAAAAAGTAAGCTAAATGCTCAGATACAATTGCATCAATTGAAGAACGAGCTTCACTTGTACCAAGTTTCCCTTTCGTTTGCCCTTCAAACTGAAGTACTTCTTCTGGTACACGTACAGAAACGATAGCCGCTACACCTTCACGAATATCTGTACCTTCTAAGTTTTTATCTTTTTCTTTTAATAACGATACTTTACGAGCATACTCATTGAACACACGCGTCATTGCTGTTTTAAATCCAGCTTCGTGTGTCCCCCCATCTTTTGTACGTACGTTATTTACAAACGAAAGAATGTTTTCTGAATAGCCATCGTTAAACTGGAATGCTAACTCTGCTTCAATTCCGTTTTGTTCACCAGTGAAGTATACAACCGGATGAATCGAATCTTTCTCTTCGTTTAAGTATGAAACGAAAGCTTCAATTCCTGTTTCATAATGAAAGACATCCTCTAAATCATTACGTTCATCTTTTATCGAGATTTTCATTCCTTTTAATAAGAATGCAGATTCACGTAATCTCTCACATAATGTTTCATAATTGTAATTTGTTGTACTGAAAATCGTTGTATCTGGTTTAAAATGTATTGTCGTACCAGACTCTTTCGTCTTCCCGATCTTCTCCAGTGTCGTTGCAGGAATACCACCATTTTCAAAGCGTTGTTCATAAATATTTCCGTCACGTTTAATCGTTACTACTAACCATTCTGACAAGGCATTTACAACTGATGCCCCAACACCGTGTAAACCACCACTCGTTTTGTAACCACCTTGACCAAACTTACCACCGGCATGAAGTACAGTTAAAATGACTTCAGGTGTAGGTTTCCCAAGTTTATGCATTCCCGTAGGCATCCCTCGCCCTTTATCTATAACGCTAATACTATTATCTTTATGTATTACGACAGAAATTTCGTCGCCAAATCCCGCTAACGCTTCATCAACGGAGTTATCTACTATTTCATATACTAAATGATGCAATCCACGGCTATCCGTACTCCCGATATACATACCCGGGCGTTTTCGAACGGCTTCAAGTCCTTCTAGCACTTGAATTGCATCTTCATTATATTGGAACTGATGCTTCGCCAAACTCCTTGCCCCTTTCCTAATCAAATCAGAACATATGTTTCTATTATAGAATAACGCCTCGACTATAGTTTTGGCAAGTTATCTTATCTCTTTTATATACCATTTTCAATAGAAAAATCCTTGTTTTTTCACAAGGATTCCTCTAGGCTACTATTTCAGAAAAATAATCGTTTGTCAACGAGAAATGGATATGTATGCCAAGATTATACATTCCAAACCTTTATCATGATCCAAATGATCAATATCCAAAATGGGATAACAAGTAACAATCCCCAAAAACAGCCTTTAAAAAATCTCATGATGAACACCTCGTTCATCGGCCCTACTTATTTATAACGAGGGCTGAATCAATCTTTCTCTCTTTAAAACCTATACTATTTTGTCATCGCATGTTCTACTTTAATGCAACGATCCATTATTACAGTATAGCCTGTTTCTTGCAAAAGTTTATATGTATCTTCATCTTGTACTCCTAATTGTGCCCAAAAAACATCTGCATCAATCTCTACAAACTCTTTCGCAACATCCATTAAAAATTCTGAACGGCGGAATACATTTACAATGTCCACATGTTCCTTAATATCCTTTAGTGAAGAAACTGCTTTTTCTCCAAGCACCTCATTTACTGTTGGGTTTACTGGAATAATGCGATACCCAGCATCTTGCATTGCTTTTGAAACCATATACGATGTACGTTCTGGCTTATCCGATAATCCAACAACTGCAATCGTTTTGCTTTTCTTTAATACTTCACCAATTTCCGTACGAGTTGGGTTTTCAATTGTCATAATTTATCCCTCCTATTCCTTTAGTATAGCCGATAAAGAAAGTCTCTTTCAATATGAAAGAGACTTTCTTTTATTTCAATTATTGATTCTTTGTAGCTGAATTATCTGCTAAAGTAGCTGTTTTCGTCATTTTTTGACCGTTACGATAGAATGTAACTTCTACTTTCTCGCCTACTTTTTTCTTTTCATATAAATATTTACGGAATTGAAGTGAATTTTCTACTTTTTGATCATCTAATGATACTACAATATCATATTGCTCTAAACCAGCTTTTTCTGCAGGTGATATTGGGTAAATTTTACCTAATACAACGCCGTTTGTTACTTCTTTCGGTACTTTCAATTGATTTACTGCATAAGCTTGCACATCTTCTAATGAAACGACACCTACTCCAAGAGCTGGACGTTTCACCACTCCGTCTTTTTCAAGTGATTCAATGACTGGCTTTGCAATATTAATTGGAATAGCAAATCCAATTCCTTCAACTTCTTGTTGTGCAATTTTACTTGAATTAATCCCAATTATTTCACCATTTTGGTTAAACAACGCACCACCACTATTACCTGGGTTAATTGCTGCATCTGTTTGAATAACTTGAGCATTCCAATCTGCACGCTTATCGCCATCAATATCTACTGGAATTTCACGTTCTTTGCTACTAATAATACCTTCCGTTACACTTCCATCAAACCCTAGTGGGTTACCAATTGCAATCGCTTTTTCACCCGCACGAAGTTTACTTGAATCACCTAAAGTGGCAACTTTATTTACATTAGATCCTTCAATTTCTACAACCGCTAAATCTAACCAAGGGTCTTTCCCTACAAGTTTTGCATCTACCTTTTTACCATCACTTAGTTTTACAGCAAGTTTATTCGCTCCATCTACTACATGATTGTTCGTTACAATATACGCTTTATTTCCTGCTTTTTTATAAATAACACCTGATCCTGAGCCAGCTTGTTGTTCTTGGCCTGTCGGTTGCATTGCAAATGGATCAACACTTTGTTGCATATTAATCACACCTACAACAACATCTTTCGCGCCTTCAATCATACCAGGTAAATCAGTTTCATTTTTTGCTTTATTGACCACAGGAACTACAGTACCTTCAACTTTTGAATCCGAACTGAATGATGATACAACCGCTCCATTATTTTGAGCCCATGGCATATATGGTGCCGCAAAACTAATTGTGACAGCCCCGACTACTGCTCCAACTAAACCTGTGAAAAAATATCCTTTTTTACTACCTGTTTTTTTCATTTCTCTCGTTTCACTATGCTCTTCATTCAAATTCGGTCCGTCGTAATATCCCATGTTTTATTTCCCCTCTCTGGTGAATTCGTACTTTCAGTATAGTCACAGTTTGTGTCCTTCTTGTGAACTCATCGTGAAATCCAATTAAAAAAATACGCCTATCTATCATTGTAGACAAGAAAAGTATTTTTTGTACATTCCACCTACAAAAGAGAGTATAAATTTGCTATACCCTAAAGCCAAAGCGCATAGTAAATTAAAGGTTATTCTTCAAATTTATAACCAACTCGAATAACAGTACCGATATGCTTCGCTTTATCTCCTAGCTTATTTCGTAGTTTTTTAATATGAGTATCAACCGTTCGGTCATCACCGTAGTAATCATATCCCCATAACTGATCTAATAAATGTTGACGTGACAACACAATTCCTTTGTTCTCCATTAAATAAACAAGAAGTTCAAATTCCTTATGTGTCAATATAATTTCTTCTCCATCGACTAAAACGGTTCTAGATAGACGATTCACTTCTATTCCAGCTAAAGACATAGCATTTTCTTCCGCTACTCCTACCACACCATCCGCACGTTTCAATAACGTCTTCGCACGAGCTACTAACACTTTCGGGCTGAAAGGTTTCGTTACATACTCATCTGCACCTAATTCGAACCCTAGTAATGTATCATCCTCATCCGAACGTGCTGTCAACATAATGATTGGTACTGCTGATTCTTTTCTAATTCGTCTACAAACAGACCATCCATCTATTTCTGGTAACATTATATCTAACATAATTAAATCAATTTCATGCTCTGCAAATAATTCTAACGCTATTTTTCCGTCTTCTGCTTCGATTACTTCAAAGCCTTCATTACGAAAATAATCACTAACGATTTCACGTAATCTTCTTTCATCTTCAACAAGTAATACTGTTTTATTCATATCATCTATCCCGCCTTTTTACTCTTTCAATCGAATAATACGTTGATTGGAGCTTCCGCGAAATGGAAGTGTTAAATCTTTTTTCTCGATTTCAAATCTTCCATCGACTAAAACATCCCCATAATGTAACAACTCTATCATATCATTATTTTGAGAACTCTGTATCTCTTCTAACGTATAACCTGTATACATCCAAAGATTTTTTTTCAAGTCTTTCACAGCTTTTGCTACTTTTTTCACTTCAGCTGCTTGAAAAAATGGATCTCCACCTGAAAATGTTACATCAGTTAATGTATTACTTGCAATCTCTTTCACAATTTCTTCTACTGTCATTTCAGTTCCATTACAAATATTCCACGATTTCGGATTATGGCAACCGAAACAACGATGCGGACAGCCCGCAAAAAACACGACTGTCCGCAATCCTTCCCCATCTACTACACTATCATGAATGATGTTCATCACTTTCATTTATGCTTCACCCGATCCATCTCTTCACTACGTTTCGCACTATTCCACTTCGACATATCTCCTACAAGATAACCTGTTATACGGCGAATTCTTTCTATATTAGCCTCGTCTCCATTTCCGCAGCTGGGGCATTCATTACCAATAACTCCGTGATAACTGCAGCATTTACAACGATCAACAGGATGATTAATTGAACCGTATCCAACGCCATGATCTGCCATCGCTCGTACAATTTGTTTTAATGCCTGTTTGTTATGCATAGCTGCTCCGTCTAGCTCAATATACGTAATATGTCCCCCGTTACATAGAGCATGGAAAGGTCCTTCTAAACGAATTTTATTTATCGCTTGAATGCTATAGTAAACTGGAATATGGAATGAATTCGTATAATAATTATGGTTCGTTATACCGCTAATCACACCAAATTCTTCTCTATCTTTTTTCACAAACTTCCCTGATAACCCTTCTGCAGGAGTTGCAATTACTGAGAAATTCAGTTCCTGTTCTTCCGTCGCTCTATCCATTCTAGCTCTCATAAAGGAAATGATTTCATACCCGAGTTTCCATGATTCTTCATCTTCTCCATGATGCTTTCCTGTTAAAGCTACTAAGCACTCCGCAAGACCGATAAAACCAAGACTTAACGTCCCTTGCTTTAAAATGGATGCTACAGAATCTTCAGGCTGTAACTTCTCTCCACCGCGCCATACACCTTGTGAATATAAAAATCGAAAATCTCTTGCTCGCTTCGTACATTGATACTCAAATCTCTCTAATAATTGCTTAATTCCTAAATCTAAGTAATAATTTAACGCTTCAAAAAATGCTTCTTTTGAACCACTAATTAACGCTAATTTCACTAAGTTAATAGACGTAAATGATAAATTGCCTCTTCCAATCGCTGTTTCTTCTCCATGTATGTTAGACATAACACGGGTACGACATCCCATATAACATACTTCACTTTCCGGTCGTCCGTCATAATGCACTGCATTAAATGGCGCATCTAAAAATGAAAAGTTAGGGAATAATCGTTCAGCCGTTGTCTCTAACGCTAATTCAAATAAATCATAGTTCGGATCACATTCTTCAAAGTTCACACCTTTTTTCATTTTAAAAATTTGAATCGGAAAAATTGGTGTTTCTCCTTTACCAAGACCAGCTTGTGTCGCTTTTAAAAGTTGTCTAACTAATAACCGTCCCTCTTTTGATGTGTCTGTTCCATAATTAATAGAAATAAACGGTACTTGTCCCCCGCCCCTACTGTGCATACTATTTGAATTATGAACGAAAGCTTCACACGCCTGATACGTATCATTTTCTGTTTCTTTCCATGCAAATTCTTCTATTTGTTCTTTCGTAAGCGGATATGACTCTAATCGTTTCTTATGTCTCGCTACTGTTTTTCTCACATATGGAGCTAAATCAATATCAAAGAGTGCAAATGATTGACCACCGTGCTGCATATTTTGATTCGCCTGAAAAATAATAGACGAAAGAGCCAATGCACTTTTAATGTCTTGCGGTTGTCTCATATGCCCATGTCCGGTATGAAAACCGTTCGCAAGCATTTGCGCTAACGGAATTTGCGAACAAGTCGTCGTTCCTGTCGCATAAAAATCTAAGTCATGTGGATATAATATATTTTGATCTATCGCTTTTTTCACTTGATCTGACAATAAATTTTCAACTGCATAATATTTCGCACTCTCTGATGCGAACGTTCCCATTACTCCCATCGGAGAGCGACCATCTACATTTGCATTTTCTTGCATTAAATCTTGCTCACTACCGTGGACAATCGTCTCAAACACTCTCATTAATTCTTCTCCACGTACATTTCGTTGTAACATTTATAACCCTCCACCAATATGTTGTTGTCTTTTGATTAAAATGTTACTACATATAGTCTTGGTGTTTCTGTGAGAAATGTAACATTCCTGTGAAATTTTTTTCACGAAATAATGAATTTTTCATTTACAAAAAAGAAATGTGCTCTTTACAAATGTATGGTACAATATACGGGAAAAACTCTTTTTACCCTTTATCAACACATTTGAATAAAGGAGACTGAACTTATGGTTACTACATATCTTTTATTTATCGTTGCCTACTTACTTGGCTCGATTCCATTCGCACTAGTCGTTGGAAAAATCGGCTACGGGATCGATATTCGTGAGCATGGAAGCGGTAATCTAGGCGGAACAAATACATTCCGCACACTAGGGAAAAAAGCAGGTTTTATCGTTACAATTGCTGACATTTTAAAAGGTACATTAGCAACAAGTCTACCGATTATTTTCGGATTAGATGTTCACCCACTATGGTTCGGATTAGCAGCTGTTCTTGGACATGTGTATCCGATTTTCGCGAAATTCCGTGGTGGTAAAGCTGTTGCAACTTCTGCTGGCGTGCTATTATGCTACTCTCCAGTTGTTTTTGCAATATTAGCTGTTGTCTTTTTCAGCCTTTTATTTACAACAAGATACGTATCACTTTCTTCTATGGTAACAGCCGTCGTTGCTGTTATTGCATCCATTGTTAGCGGGGATAAAATCTTCATTATTGCGATGTGTTTATTAGCAGGTATGGTTATTTATAAACACCGTGCAAATATCGGACGAATTATAAATAAAACTGAACCGAAAGCAAACTTTTCAAAAAAGCAAAAATAAGATCGTAACCCACATAACGCAAAAAGAAAACGTGAAGCATATTAATAGCGTCTTTTTGCGTTATTTTTTATACTAAAGAAAAAGCAACATAATTTGGAGGAACTATACATGAATCTTTCCGTAACAAAAGAAGCAGCACAATGGTATAAAAACGAATTAAACTTACAATCGGGTGAAACACTACGCCTTTTCGTACAATACGGCGGTTGCAGTACTGTGCAAAAAGGACTTTCTTTAGGTATTCGTAAAGACGATCCTGCACATCCTGCTGTTCAAACACAAGAAGAAGGTATTAACTTCTTTATTGAAGGCGACGATGAGTGGTTCTTCGATGGACATAATTTAGCTGTTACATTTAACGACGGTGATGATTTCCCGCAATTTAATTATGAAAAATAAAAAAGCGTGGCTTCTGCCACGCTTTTTTATTTTTTCTTAATTTCCTCATATTTCGCATACCACTCTGGATATAACTTTTTAAATGATACGGGCCTGAACCCTTCTTTTTTCGCGCAAATATTCGTCGTACTTGCAGTAATACAAAGTTCACCTTCACCGTTATATATTTCATAACCATATACAACGCGAAGCGGACTAACAGTATCAATCCACGTTTTCACAATTGCTTTTTCTCCGTAACGCATCGCTTTACGATATGAAATTTGCAAATCTAATACAGGAGAAATAATTCCCTCTTTCTCCATTTCAACATATGAAAATCCTAAATCTTGTATAAGTTTCGTGCGACCTAGTTCAAGCCACACCAAATAGTTTGAATGGTAAACAACACCCATTTGATCTGTTTCCGCATAACGGATTTCAACTTCATGTTCTGCTACAAACATATGTATTCGCCTTCTTTCACTTCTGCTACCTTGCATACATTTAATCATAATACAGTGACATCAAAAATAAAATAAAAACAGTGAATCTTTTACTGAAAGGAGCAAGCATATGATTCAAATTGTAACTGTTCGTAGCGGTGATAGCGTATATAGCTTGGCATCAAAGTATGGATCAACACCTGACGAAATAGTAAAGGACAATGGACTAAATCCAGCTGAAACACTCGTTGTAGGTCAGGCACTCATCATTAATACGAAAGGGAATAATTATTATGTACAGCCTGGCGATAGCCTATATCGAATCTCTCAAACATATAACGTACCTCTCGCTAGTTTAGCTAAGGTTAATAACTTATCTTTAAAATCCATTCTCCATGTTGGACAGCAATTATATATACCAAAAGGGACAAAACGCGCAGTAGAATCCATCGCTTATTTACAACCTTCAACAATACCAATAAAAGAAAGTTTGGTTAATGCTACGCGTGCCATTAATCCATTTTTAACATATTTGGCCTACTTCAGTTTCGAGGCAAAAAGAGATGGTACGTTAAAAGAACCAACTGAAACAGCTAAAATCGCTACTATTGCAACGCAAGGTAATACCATCCCTATGCTCGTTATTACAAATATTGAAAATGGAAATTTCAGTGCCGATCTGACATCGGTTATTTTACGCGATGCAACGATTCAAAACAAATTTATTACTAACATTTTGCAAACAGCTGAAAAATATGGCATGCGAGACATTCATTTTGATTTCGAGAGTGTGGCACCTGAAGATCGTGAAGCGTATAATCGTTTTTTACGAACTGTAAAAACACGCTTACCTAGCGGGTACACATTGAGTACAACGCTTGTACCGAAAACAAGTTCAAATCAAAAGGGCAAATTTTTCGAAGCTCACGATTATAAGGCACAAGGACAAATTGTTGATTTCGTCGTCATTATGACATACGACTGGGGTTGGCAAGGTGGGCCACCGATGGCTATTTCTCCTATCGGCCCTGTAAAAGAAGTACTTCAATACGCAAAATCTCAAATGCCTCCACAAAAAATTATGATGGGGCAAAACTTATACGGATTCGATTGGAAACTTCCGTTCAAACAAGGTAACCCGCCTGCAAAAGCAATTAGCTCTGTCGCAGCTGTTGCACTAGCTCGTAAATACAATGTTCCTATCCGTTATGATTTCACAGCTCAAGCTCCTCATTTTAATTACTTTGACGAAAACGGCGTACAACACGAAGTTTGGTTTGAAGATTCACGGTCTGTTCAAAGCAAATTCAATTTAATGAAAGAACAAGGTATAGGCGGTATTAGTTACTGGAAGATTGGCTTACCATTCCCGCAAAATTGGCGTTTACTCGTTGAAAATTTTACGATTACGAAAAAGGGCTGACTTATGTCAGCCCTTTTTGACTATTAAAAGTCCGTCACAAAAAGAAGAATGACAACATTCTTCCTTTTTAACCGTTATCAACAATCGGTTGTTTGCCTGTTTGGTCTTGCATTTGCTTTCCCTTATTGCCACCAGCTTTTTTTGATTGTGTTCCAATATGATTCGGTGCAAAGTCTTTTGAATTCTTTTTCGGATTACCCATTACTATCGCCTCCTTAACACTAGTATCGTACTAGTGTTAAGAATTATTCAGCTTGCTTAAAAAGTTGCATTTCATAACGTTTTTCAATACGCTCTTCAATGCGATCGATTGCATCACGATCACTTAATAATTGTTGTTTATTTTCTTTCACAAGTTCGTCAAATGATTTACGGCGACTTCTTCTCATGCTGTTCACCCTCTCTCCTTCGCATTCTTACTATACATAGTATGAGCAAATGAAAAACTCTTTAATCAGATTTGCAAGAAAATTTTATGTTTTAGTACTCCTAAAAAAACTCCGTGTACAACTTCTTGTACACGGAGTTTTTTATACCATTATATTTAAATATTCTTTTAGCTTTTCATCTGCATTCATTTCACTTTGTTTATAATCACTTAGCGCTTGTAGTACGAAATCATACTGTCCTAAAATATAACTTTCTAATTTCAGGACATCCTCTAAGCTATTAAGCATAATTCTCGTATTACCAACTTCACTTTTTAACGCCGGTTCACAATTTAAACTCGTACATATTTCTTTCACATCATCTTCTAATATCTCTGTTAATACGTATTTCTTTCGCCCTTTTACTTTTATTCTCATAACTGGATAAAAAGCTTTTATATCTAAATAACTTCCTACATTCATGCAACGAACCCATTCGATATCACGTTTATTGCGTACAAGTATCTTTTTTACTGCCTCATATACTGCTGTTTCATCAAGTACTTCCGTATTCGATTTTCTTTTTTCTCCTTCTTCAATAGATGAACATTTTTGATAAACAGCTGCACAAGTAATACAATCATCAAACGCATTATGAGAACTTAAACGAATTCCAAGCATTCGCTTTAACGTTTCAAGTTTATGATTAGGCGCGTGCTTCATATATTTCTTTGCTAAAAAAACAGTATCAATCACTTTATTTTTAGGTTCAGGCAGCCCAAGCATATTTACATTACTTTTTAAAAAACGCATATCAAAAGATGCATTATGAGCGACAATAACATTTGTATGTAAAAATGCTAAAAATAAAGGTAATACTTCTTCAATCGTCGGTGCATCTGAAACACGATAATTTGTAATACCTGTTAAACTCGTTATTCGGTCCGGAATTGAACGCTCTGGATTCACATAGGAAACAAATTGATCTACTAGTTCATGATTACGATATTTCACTGCTGCAACTTGAATAATTTTATCATTATAAGGGTTAAATCCTGTTGTTTCAAAATCAATTACAACATAATCTAACGGTAAGGATATATTCCCCACTCCAAACACTCCTTTACCTCTAAACGTTTATATTTCTTTTATCATAACATGCTGCTATCACTACGTGAAAAAGAAAAGGCAGAAATGGTAACTTTCCACCTCTACCTTTTCACCGTTATTTTAATTTAGCAATCCGTTTCTCCATCTCTTTTTGCGTCATCGGTCCAATGAACTTATCTTGAATGACACCTTTCGTATCTATAAAATACGAAGTTGGGATCGTAATTACTTTATACGCTGTTGTCACATCAATGTTCTTGTCCAATAAAATCGGAAAAGTAATTCCTTTTTCCTTAGCAAAATTGCTTACCTTTTCTACTCCCCCGCCCTTTTCTGAAGGCGTATAATTTATTGCTAAAATTTCTACATTTTCTTTATGTTCTTTATAGAAAGCCTCCATATCCGGCATTTCTTGCTGGCAAGGTCCACACCACGTTGCCCAAAAGTTTAAAATCACTTTCTTTCCTTTTAAATCCGATAACTTTACATTCGTTCCATCTAACTTCGTTAATTCAAAGTTTGGCGCACTCTTCCCTATTTCGATACCATTACTTGCAATCATCTCTTTCATAGCAGCTTCACTTTTTTCTTGCTCCCCTTGTACCGCCTGATCTTTTTTACCAAATTGTTCATAAGCTGCATATCCCGCTAAACAAAGTAACACTACAATAATCGTAAGCTTCCGCCACATTTTATATCACCCTAACGTATTTATCTTCTTATTAACCTAATTACCCAAATACTATATACCTTATTTTAGCTTATACGGACGAGCTTGGAAATATTCACAGTCGAAATAATTAGAATGTTCTTATTTTAAGTGAAATTTTTTCCTTTTTATCATATAATTAGAAAAACAAATGAAGTGTTGCTTATCTTCTTATGGACCCATTCACCTTTTTACTCTCGTAGTTATAAACCTACAACAAAAGGGGGATTTTTTATGAATTCATTCGAAAAAACAACATTATATATTCTTAGTTTTCTTTTATACCCAGTCGGTATTATTACATGGATCATTTCACTCTTTAGTAAAGACCTTGAAAAAAAGAAAGTAGGGCGTATTTGTCTCTACGTCTCTCTAGTCTCATTCGTCCTTTTCTTAATTCTTGGAATTGCCACTTTCCTTACGACCACTACCTTTAACGTTGATCTGAATCATTCAGAATCTATCGAGTATCAAATAAATGATGCTGAATAAAGATAAGAGCAGTACTCTTATCTTTATTCACATCACTTGCAAAACGAATGACTATTTATTAATTTTTTAGGACTTCCACATGCAACAATACGTCCTTCTTTCATTATGACAACACGATCTGCTAGTATCGCTTTCTCTACATCATGTGTTGCCACAATTCTCGTGACCTCTCTTCCTAATCCTTCTATCATATTCCAAATAGTTTCTTGGTTGCTCGGATCTAATCCCGCAGTTGGTTCATCTAAAATAATAAGATTCGGATTTGAAACAATGGCACGTAATAATGCAAGACGTTTTCTTTCCCCTCCCGAAAACTCTTCACCGCTTTTATGTAGTACAGTTTGAACCCCTTCCGATAAACCTCTAATTATCGGCTTCACATTTACAAGCTCAATATTTTTTTCTAACTGGTTTTCTAAACACTTTTCCTCGAAATACATATTCTCTTTTACTGTCGTCCGAAAGAAACGAGGTTCTTGCCACACTGTAGTCATACGAGCCTCATCACCATAATAAACAATGTTACCATTAGATGGTTTATACAACCCTGTCATTAATTTTAAAAGCGTTGTTTTTCCTGCGCCACTTTCTCCTACAATAATAACGAATTCACCTGGATTAATTTGCAAATCAATATTATGAATTCTGCATTTCTCTTCATCATTCTCCTGAAATGAAACATTTGTTACTGTCATCCCCATCCCTCTTTCTACCTTACTATCTGCCACTCGTTTATCTAAAAAGGAAAAAATTCTATTTGCCGAAGCGACTGCAACTTGTGTCATCATTAATAAATCGCCAACGTAACGGACTGGAAAAAAGAGCATTTCAATTGTGGCTAACACTGCAACAAGTGAACCAACTTCCATTTCTCCCTTCATTATTTTCTGCGCGCCCATAATGAGAACAACGATATATGCTCCTGTTTCAATCACTGTTCCAACTACTCCAATGCAGTGTTGCATCATCGTCTTCTTTACTTCCGATTTATAAGACTGTGCCGTTACTCCTTTAAATAATCGAATGGCCCATTTTTCTTTTTGTAAACTCCGTAAATCTTGTGCTCCTTTTACAAACTGTGACACCATCACTACAACACTTGATTGATTTTTTTGAGCAATGCTTGCAATATTTCTTACCTTTTTCCCCATCAACATTGGAACCGTTGCACTTAAAAATAAAAACGGAGTTACCCACAATATGAACTTTATATCTATATGTTTTAGTGCTATAAACGCACCTATAAATTGCGCAATGGCGTGTATATATTCTATTAATATAGAACCATATAATCTGACCCAGTTTGGAATATCAGACACAACTAACGTCTCTAACTCTCCTCCCTTAATCTGCTCACTCTCTTCAAACGGTAATACGAGAAAATGACGCATTACATCTATACGCTTCCTTCGCAATATTCGTTGACTTGCTTTGGAGCTTATATAATCAAATGAAAGATTGTTCACCCACATCAACAAGCGGCTAGCTGCAAACAAAGTAATGTAAAGATACACTCCCTTTAGCTCTCATTGAATAAGGTTATCTACAATTAGCCCCATGAATAGTGGACGGGATAAATTTAAAATAGCTGCAAAAATCCCACTACATATAGCAGCTATTACTAATAATTTTTCTTTCTGTAACGGTAACAATATTCTTTTATATTCTTTCATGATGTTCCCTCCATTTTTATAGTAAAAAGAAAGGGATGAAACCAATTGGTTTCATCCCTTTCCATAAAATAAGGAAGCTAACAGTTGTTAGCTTCCTTATCGTTCATTTCAATTATTTAGTTCGACACTTTTGACTCTTCAATTTTCTCACGAAGAACCATTTGTAGAATACCACCGTGACGGTAGTAGTCAATTTCTACTTCACTATCGAAACGAGCTACTACTTCAAATTGTTTTTCGTTGCCATCTGCATCAGTTGCAACTACTTTTACAAGATCGCGTGGTCTAACTGTTTTGTCAATTTGAATTTCAAATGACTCGTTACCAACAAGGCCTAATGTTTCAGCGCTTTCGCCATCTTTAAATTGAAGTGGTAATACGCCCATTAATACTAGGTTACTACGGTGAATACGCTCGAAGCTTTCTGCGATTACTGCTTTAATACCTAATAAGTTTGTACCTTTCGCAGCCCAGTCACGAGAACTTCCCATACCGTAATCTTTACCAGCAACAACTAGAAGACCTGTGCCATCTTCTTTATATTTCATAGCAGCTTCATAGATTGATGTTACTTCACCAGTTGGCCAATATGTTGTGTATCCGCCTTCTGTTCCTGGTGCGATTTGGTTTTTAATACGGATGTTCGCGAATGTACCACGCATCATAACTTCGTGGTTACCACGACGAGAACCGTAAGAGTTAAAGTCAACTGGTTGTACGCCGTTTTCTAATAAGTAGCGTCCAGCTGGTGTATGCTTACCAATTGAACCTGCTGGTGAAATATGGTCTGTCGTTACAGAATCTCCAAATTTACCAACTATGCGTAAATCTGATAATGTTTCAACTTCACCTGGTTCTTTAGATAATCCTTCAAAGAACGGTGGGTTTTGAATATAAGTTGAATCATTATCCCAAGTATATAAAGCTTCGTTTGAAGTTTGGATTTCATTCCAACGCTCATTGCTGTTAAATACTTGTGCATATTCTTTCTTGAACAGTTCAGATGTAACAACGCTTTGAACTACATCTTCAATTTCTTTAGCTGATGGCCAAATGTCGTTGAAGTAAACAGCATTGCCATTTGCATCTTTACCGATTGCATCATTTTTCAGGTCAATATCAACAGTACCTGCAAGTGCATATGCCACAACAAGTGGTGGTGATGCTAAGTAGTTTGCTTTTACAAGTGGATGAATACGACCTTCAAAGTTACGGTTACCAGATAAAACAGATGTTACTAATAAATCGTTTGCTGCGATTGCTTCTTCTAATTCCTCTGCTAACGGACCAGAGTTACCGATACAAGTCGTACAACCGTAACCAACTGTTTGGAAACCTAATTGATCTAAATATGTTGTTAAACCTGATTTATCTAAGTACTCAGTAACAACTTTAGATCCTGGTGCTAATGATGTTTTTACGTACTCAGGTACTACAAGCCCTTTTTCAATTGCTTTCTTCGCAACTAGACCTGCCCCAATTAATACGTATGGGTTTGATGTATTTGTACAGCTTGTAATTGCAGCGATTGCAATTGCACCTGTCTTCATCGTTACTTCTTTATCTTCTAATGTAACCTTCACTTCTTTATCGAACTCTTGCTCATTAAATCCAAGTCCTTGTGTTCCAACTGGTGCTAAAACAGCTTTATGGAACGCATCTTTCATATCTGAAAGTGGAATTAAATCTTGTGGGCGTTTCGGTCCAGAAAGGTTAGATTCGATTGTATTTAAATCAATTTCAACAAGATCAGTGTAAATTGGATCTTTGCTGTCTGCTGTATAGAATAAACCATTTGCTTTACAGTATTCTTCAACAATGCGAATTTGCTCTTCATCTCTACCTGTTAAACGTAAGTATTCTAATGAAATATCGTCAATTGGGAAGAATCCACAAGTTGCACCGTATTCTGGTGCCATGTTTGAAATTGTTGCACGGTCAGCTAAAGGCATGCTCTTTAGTCCATTACCGAAGAACTCAACGAATTTACCAACTACACCTTTTTGACGTAATACTTGTGTTACTTTTAATGCAACATCAGTTGCTGTAGTACCACTTGGAAGTGTACCAGTTAATTTCACACCAATTACTTCAGGTAATGGGAAGTATGAAGGCTGTCCAAGCATTCCTGCTTCTGCTTCAATACCACCAACGCCCCATCCAAGAACGCCGATACCGTTAATCATTGTTGTATGTGAGTCTGTTCCAACTAATGAATCTGGGTATGCAACTAAATCACCTTCAGCATTTTTCACAGCATGAACAACTGGTGCTAAATATTCAAGGTTTACTTGGTGTACAATACCTGTAGCTGGTGGCACTGCGCGATAGTTATCAAATGATTTTTGTGCCCAGCTTAAAAATTTATAACGTTCTTCATTGCGTTTAAACTCTAAGTCCATGTTGAATGCAAGCGCGTCTGCCGTACCCGCTCTATCAACCTGTACAGAGTGGTCAATTACAAGGTCTACAGTAATTTCTGGATTAATTTTATCAGGATCCCCGCCCATATCTGCCATTGCTTTACGAAGCGAAGCCAAATCTACAACGGCTGGAACACCAGTGAAATCTTGTAAAATTACACGAGATGGTTTAAATGGAACATCGATATCTTGCACATCTTTCGTTCCCCATTTCGCTAAATTTGTAACATGTTCTTCTGTAATTACACGTCCGTCTACTTGACGAAGTACGGATTCAAGTAAAACTTTCACGGAATATGGTAATTGAGATACGTTGCCAACCCCTGCGTTTTCAAGCGCTTTCAAATCATAATAATGATACGTTTTTTCATCTACTTCAAAAGTTGCACGTGATTGAAATGGATTATGTTTGACCATTATGTTTCCCCCCTGTTAAACGTGACTAAGTTGTCTGAATATAAAATGTAGACAAACTTTTCAATACCTTACGATAATATCTTATTACAACTTTCTAAATAAGTAAATAATAAGAAACTTATAGATTATCATAAGTTTTCTTTATGTTTCTAAATTTGAATAGTGTTCACGCTCCTTATGAATACTATTACCATAAAGTAAAGTGCTCTATTAGTGCTTTACTTACAGTTCATACATACTATGAACTGCTCATCATTCAACATACAAAAAAGTTATAGAGGTGAAATAAAATGGGTAAAAGAAAAGCAAATCATACTATTTCAGGAATGAATGCTGCATCTGCACAAGGACAAGCAACTGGTTACAATGAAGAATTTGCAAACGAGCCTTTAACTCCAGCAGAGCGACAAAATAATAAAAAACGTAAAAAGAACCAGTAACGAAAAATCCCAAAAGGTCCATTTTCCTTTTGGGATTCTTTCTAATGTTTATAACGTAGTAATTCCGAAACCGTTACAAATCGATAGCCTTGCTTTTTCAGCTCAGGTAAAATTTTTGCTAATGCTGCTACTGTTTGACTACGATCATTTCCTCCATCATGTAACAATACGATATCTCCACTTTTAGCATGTTTCACTACATGATTTACAATGGATTCAACCCCTGGATTTGCCCAATCACGCGGGTCTTGATGCCACGACCATAGAACCGTTTGATAACCCGCTTCTTTCGCGGTTTTAAATACAGCATCGTTAATATATCCGCCAGGAGGACGGAATAGTAAAGGTTCTTTCACCCATTTTTTAAAATATTTCTTTCCATCTAAAATATCATTTTCTAATTTTTCATCTGATGAATTACTCGCATACAAATGGTTCATCGTATGATTTCCAATTTCATGTCCCTCTTTTAACACTTGTTTCACTAAATATGGATTACGCTGCACTCGAAATCCAATCATAAAAAAAGTCGCTTCTGCTTTATATTGACGTAATAAATGTAAAACTTGTGTTGTATAAGTCGGATCTGGTCCATCATCAAATGTAATGGCAATAACCTTTTCATTATTAGGTACTTCCCATGTCACATAGCCAGTTGGTTCCAGCTCTTTTCTGAGCAACATTTTCGCTTCCACTTTTTCAACTTGAAATATATGTACTGCGCATAATAAATAAAAAACGAATAGAAAAATTTTCTGTTTTCGCATAATGTTCATTGAAGTAATAAGGTTGTCGAATACACAACAACCTCATTTACTTTTCTAATTGATCTACATTTCGAATAATGTTTTGGAGATTATTTTCGTATTGCTCAAGTTGTGGGCGTTGTGTTTCCGAAGCTACTTCTAACGCATTTTGAATCTGTTCATACGCCTCCTGAACCTCTTGGCGTAACTCTTTTAAATCATGACCGTAGTTTGAATCATTTTTTACAATGTTGTTAAATGCATGTTCTGCTTGTGTAACCCCTTGCTGCGCTGCTTGAAAAGCTTGTTGTTTATCTTTATGATATGGCATTATATAATCCCCTTTCCATAATAGTTGGTCCCATTTATCTTTACCTTTTTTTCTAAAAACATTCTCGTATAAATTTGCAAACTTCTCTCATTCTAAAGAGAAAGAGGAGGTGTCACATACAATGGGAAAAAACAATCGTGAAGCGAAAGAAAAAAAAGGACAACCTGAACCATTAAGCGGATCTCATAAAGTAAAAAACCGTAACCATTCACGCCAAAAAAATCATGCACATCATGATATGTAAAACAAAAGGCTCACACTAGCTACCTTTATCACATACAATGTTTATATTTTTACATTTATTCTTCACCCCTACTTCATTCATGCATAACATAGTATGAATTGAGATTTTACGGAGGGTGTCTTACATGGGCAAGAAAAAGAAGGATTGTCTTTTTCATGTTGATGGTTTCGAAGAATGGATGGATCAATTTTGTTCTGATTCTTGTAGTAACTTTAGTTTCCCAAATCAAATTCATATCGACCTTTGCGAAACTGAACAAGAATACATTTTGGAAACAGATGTGTTAAATGTATCCGAACAAAATGTAGTCATTAAAAAGATGGAGACAGGCCTAAACATTTGCATACTTCATAATAATAGTTCTTTACAGCGGATCATTCCTTTACCCGCTACTATTATTTATAAGAAGATGCTAGCCTGCTTAGAGAATGGATATTTAGCCATTCATATTTCCAAAAACGAAGTTGCTAATAAACATGAAGAAAAAGTTCTTTTTCAAATTGAGAAGTAAAATAAAGTAAAGCTTTAACCAATGGGAGTTTTACTGCCCGTTAATAGCGGGATAAATACAAAAATAAGCCCCAGTCATCTGCTGGGGCTTATTTTATTTCGCATGTAATTCTAAATTACAATTTCTATCATGCTTTTTTTTCAATAAACCTTTTGTAACTAAAAGTACAGGAAATGCTACAGTTGAAAATATAGCTAATGCTGAAAATACTACAAACCCATTTTGATATCCGTAATAATCGAGAAGTACGCCCCCAAGCCATGGACCAATTACTGCTCCAATTCCTGAGAATCCCATCGCTCCAAAATATGTTCCTTTTAAATGCGAAACAGCTATATCATCTATAAACACATCCGTCATTGAAAACATGAGAACTTCTCCAATTGTAAAAATAATTGTGCAGACGGCAGCACCTAGCGTAGATTCTACTATTCCAAACCCAAACAATCCTCCGCTCACAAATAAGGTTCCCACCATAATAGATACTAACGGTGTATACTTTTTACATATTTGAATAACAGGGTATTGAATTACGACTACAACAATCGCATTTAAAGCTAACATATACGAAAACAATGTCACTCCATCCTGAAATATATGCGCATTTGCAAAATATTGAGATACTGTTGTCGTTAAGTGAGAAAAACCACAATTACTCAAAATAATACCAACTAATGCAACTAAAAATACGACATCCTTTCGCAATATACGAACTGCATTCAACATTGTGACAGGCTTTTTTGTATTTACTTTCTTTTTTTCAATTGGATACTTCTTAAATTGGAACGCTAATATAGCTGTATATAGAATATATACTCCAGCTGCTACTAAAAAAGGAATTGTTGATTTTGCGCTTCCAATCTGTAATCCGACAAGAGGACCAATCGCCACTCCAACATTGATTGCACCGTAACGCAAATTATATACGAGTAAACGATACTCTGGTTTCGTTAAATCTGATAATAATGCTCTTGAAGTCGGTTCAAAAAAAGACCGACATAATCCATTCAGAGCATTTAATAAAAAGAAACTTAAAACATGATTTGCAAACGAAAAGCCTATAAATACAAACACCCAAACAATCATGGACCATATTATAATCATGTTTCGACCGAATCGATCCGATAAATTCCCTCCAATAAAACTAGCAAACACTCCAACAAGTGCACTCGTTCCGATAATAGCACCCGTCATTCCAGCTGATACACCTTTAACAGTCGTTAAATAAATTGCTAAAAAAGGAATGCTCATTGACGTGGCGAACCTCGCAAATAAAGTCCCTATTATAATTGTCATTCCTAACGGATGAATATTTTGTAACTTCCCCTTCATCACTAAACCTACTCTCCCCGTTCTTACATAAAAAAAGAAAGCAAAGGATCTGCTTTCTCTTCCCTTTTTATACTTGAGCTGTTGATACTCGAGCTGTTCTCGTTATATCCATATCTATGCCATATGTAAACTGTAATTCTTTACAAACATCTTTAATTAAAATTGTGACATTATACTTCTCATTAAATTGTAAAACGATATTTTCTACTTCTTCATATGTATACTTATATTCCCCTGTAATGACACTTTTTAAATCAAAGCATTCATTTATACAAAGTTGCACAAGTAGCTGGTCATATTTCTCTATTACATCTTCTTTCTTCCACAGTAACTCTTTTACATATAACCGATCAAACTTCACACTTTCTCGATTACAATCCGTTAAAATCCGGGTCATTTCATTTAATTCTCGATACAATTCAGAAATATTTTTGCTTAAACTAAGAAGTTTATCTACGCCGTTTTCATATAACATATTCATTCCACCCCCGCATTTTCTTTTTCTTATTATAGCAAGAAAATTCTAAAAATAGTTTCTTTCTTCTGAAATATTAGGAAACTAATTTCAATTGCTTTACAATGAAACTAGTGAACGCGAAAGGGGAAAGAAAATTGGAGCAAAAATTATATTACACTGACGCTTATAAGCAAGACTTTACTACAAAAATTATAAAGCAAGATTATGATAAAGACGGTAACTTATACGTCGTTTTAAACGAGACCGCATTTTATCCGACAGGTGGCGGACAACCGCATGATACTGGCACATTAAATGATATCGATGTAATCAATGTAGAAGAGATCCATGGGGAAATTCGTCACTTCATTGTAGAAAAATTACATACAGAAGAAGTAGAAGGTAAAATCAATTGGGAGCGCCGTTTTGATCATATGCAGCAACATGCGGCTCAGCACATTTTATCTGCTGCTTTTTGGGACCATTTTAACATACCTACGATTGGATTCCACCTTGGTAAAGAAACGGTAACAATTGATTTAGAAATAGAAAATCTTCATACAGAAACGGTTGAAAAAGCAATAAACATTGCCAACAAAATTGTTTTCGAAAACCATCAAATCCATATCGAGTGGATGAACTTAGAAAAAGCGAAAACATTCCCCCTTCGTAAAGAACCGACTATAACAGAAAATATACGTGTTGTTATAATTGAGAACTTCGACTACAACGGCTGTGGCGGAACGCATCCGAAACGTACAGGTGAAGTAGGTCCTATTCAAGTACTAGGGTGGGAGCGCAATAAAGGTGGCATACGATTAACATTTATCGCTGGTTGGCGCACACTAAATTTAATGGGCAAACAACAACAAATTATGAAAGATGTTTCTAAACAATTAAACAGTAGCGAGAGTGATATCCCAGCAAAAGTAGCACAACTTCTTACTTCTCAAAAAGAAAATGAAAAAGCAATACAAACAATGAATGAAAAATTATTATTTGCAGAGGCAAATGAACTACTTCAACAGCCTTTAAAAATACACGCTGGCATACTTATTTCTAAAGTATTTACAAATCGTTCTATGCAAGAAATCGCAAAGCTTTCTGCTAGTATTACAGAACAACAAGAGCATGCCATTACATATTTCGTTATCGAAAATGATGACAAACTACAATGCATCCTCGCTTGCGGAAAAACAGTCACACTTGATATGAACGCACTTTTAAAAGATTCTCTTCCTGCAATTGAAGGAAAAGGTGGCGGAAATAAAAAGAGTGCGCGCGGCGGCGGGAAAGCGCTTATGACTGGGGACGAGTTTTTAAATCAACTTATTTCTTCTATACAGTCAGCAGTGTAAAACATGTTTATGAAGGATAGCTAACTGCTATCCTTCAACTATATTTACAGGCCTATATTTTGTTTCAAGCCTTGATAACTCCCTGCACTTGCAAAACCTTCACTTATAAGAGTGATAAAAGTTTCCGAAAAACCATATTGACTTAAATCTTTAATCGGTACCATTTGCACATCATGAATCGGATTATGATCAAACTCGTTAGAAGGTAGCGTAATTTCACCTTCAATCTTTTCAAGCAGAAACGTAATATGCAATAAAGATGGGCTAGCATCCGGTTTATCACAAACATAGAGTAGCTTCTTAATTTTAACTTCTAACCCTGTTTCTTCTCTCATTTCTCGACTCATCGCTTCTTCTAACGTTTCACCATTCTCTACCCTTCCCCCAGGTAAAGACCAATTGCGACTAGCAACTTTTTGCTTTACTAGCAATACTTTTTCATCTTCAATTAAAATTCCCGTAACACGAACTTGCATTACATTTTCCATATGTAATCCCCTCTTCCCATTATATTTACAAATTAATCCTTCCACAAAAAGAACATACGTTTTATAATTAAAGAAAATTATGGAAGAAAGAAGTTGTTACATCTATGCGTCCACCCTTAACAAAACCTATATCACTTGAAGATTTCCAAAACTATTATTGGTTAAAAGCAGAACTCCAAACGTTTTGCCGTGAGCATGGTTTGCCAGCTAGTGGCTCTAAGATTGAAATAACTGAGCGTATCTCACATTATTTAACTACTGGTAAAATATTAAAAAACAGCTCTGGTCAAAAGGTGAGTAAAGCTTCTCTCTCTTATAAAGAACTTTCTCTTCAAACGATTATTACTAACAATCACCGCTGTAGCGAAGATGTTCGTGCTTTTTTCAAAGAAAAAATCGGAGCAAACTTCCACTTTACAGTAGCTCTCCAAAAATTTTTTAAAGAGAATGTCGGAAAAACATATGAAGACGCGATAACGTTTTGGTATGAAGAAAACGAACGAAAAAAAGATCCTATTTATAAAACAACTATCAGCGCACAGTTTGAATACAATCGCTTTACTCGCGACTTTTTCGAAGATCCAAATAACAAAGGGAAATCAAAAACTGATGCTATCGCTGCTTGGAATGAAATAAAAGCAAAACCTGGTAGCAATGCTTATGTTCCTCAAAAGTAGAAAACTAGTTCTTTTCTAGTCTTCTACTTTTTCAAATAATAGCGCTAACCCTATTCCACCACCAATTCCTAACGTCGCAATTCCATATTTCATATACTCCCTTTGTGCCTGATAAAACAATCGTGTTACGAGCATAGCACCAGATGCACCGTACGGATGACCGAGCGCAATTGCTCCACCATTGACATTTAATTTTTCATACGGAATTTGTAACGTCTTTGCACAAGCAACAACTTTTGAAGCGAACGCTTCATTTATTTCAAAATAATCGATGTCCTCTACTTTTACATTCATTTCGTTTAATAATTTGTTTACCGCAAATATCGGACCAGTTCCCGGAAGATTTGGATTTACTCCCACTACAGCACTATGAACGAAACGAAGAACAGGCTTGTATCCTAATTTTCGTGCTTGCCCCTCTTTCATTACAAGAACGGCACATGCTCCATCATTTACACCGCACGAATTACCTGCCGTTACTGTACCATTTTGTAAAAATGCGGGCTTTGTTCTTTTAATCATTCTTTCATAATTCATTTCTCGTTTTATAGCTTCGTCAAAAGATCCATTAAACGAAAGTATCTCATCTTGTAAATATCCATTCTCTAATGCTTGCAGTGCCCGTTTATAACTAAGGCAAGCATACTCGTCTTGCATTTCTCGCGTTATATTATAACGCTCTGCAACATATTCAGCCGCCACTCCCATATTAGGATCACCAATTGTTTCTGGTGAAAATCGCGCTCTATTTTGAAAAGGTGATGTACTTGTACTCTCTACTCCTCCTGCAATATAACAATTACCTGCGCCACCTTGAATGAAATGACATGCAGTACGAATCGCTTCCAATCCGGCACCACATTGCCGGTCAATCGTTACACCAGGAATATGATAGCCAAGTCCTGCTTCTAAAGCAGATAATCTCGCAACATTCCCTCCCGGCCCCACAATATTCCCTAATATGACATCGTCTATTTCTCTCTCAATTCCTTTACTTAAAAACGTAAGAAGCGGCGTTACTAATTGCTGAACTTCATAATCTTTCAACATCCCATTCTTCTTACCAATAGGTGTCCTTTTTGCTTCTACAATAACCGCTCTATTCATATATTTTCTCCAGGTTTTCAATCATATTTTTTGCTGCAATACGAGCGATTTTCCCGCTATTTGTATACGGTATTTCATCTACAAAATGCCATTCTTTCGGTATTTTAAACGAGGACAATCGTTGTAAGCAAAAACTTTTTAATTGTTGCTTCGTAGCACTTCCTTTTACGATGGCGACAGGTTTTTCACCCCAATAACTATCTTTCACGCCAACTACAACTATTTCATCAACAGCTGTATGTTCATGTAATACACTTTCTATTTCTTCTGGGAAAATATTAATTCCTCCAAATAAAATCATATTCTTCTCTCTACCTACTATATATATAAAGCCTTCTTCATCTTCATAACCTACATCTCGCACTGTCATCCAGCCATCCGCAGTCAACTCTGGAACTAAAACCTTATCCAATATGTAGCCCATAAAAAACTGATCACTTTTCACATAAACAGTTCCTATCTCGCCTTTCTGTACTTCTTCTCCTGCTTCGTTACATATTCGAACTTGCACATTGTGACAAGGTTTTCCTACTGAATTTGGCCTTCTATCACTCTCTTCATCAACTAGTGCTGTTACAAAACTTAGTTCCGATGCACCGTAAAATTCATATTTTTGCGCATAAGGAAATATACTCTTTATTTTTTCTTTCGCTTCAGCTTCCCATTTCGCTCCTGACGAAATAATTTTCATTCCATTTTCTATTACTCTATTTTCTTTATATAAAGATTCTAGCATTGTCGGAACTGTATACATGACCGAAACGTGTTCCGTTTCTAACTTATCCAGCACTTGATCTGGAATAAACTTTTTCATAATATGCACCGTTTGCCCTACATATAATGCACTTATTGCACCGTATAAAAAAAGAGAATGAACGAGCGTCCCAGCTATTAAAATAGAATCTTCTTTTTTCATATGGAAGTCATGTATATTGCAATCAAAACTATGAACCCACGATTGTTGTGCACGTAAAAATGCTTTTGCCTTTCCAGTCGATCCTGATGTAAATCCCATATAAAACGGAGCATTTTGTACACTTTCTACAGGATTATATGTAGGAAGATAGTTCTCTATCATTCTTTTCCACTCATCAATTTCAATTACTCTTCCTTCTTCATCCGGTAGATCATTTACCTTATATCGCTCTGTCACAATCATAGCCGGGTTACTGATCGCAATTCTTTCTTTGAGCTCATCCTCTTTCCACTTTATATCTAACGGCACACAAACCCATCCGGCCATAGCAGCACCAGCAAATAGTTGTAAAAACTCCATACTATTTTCTAATACAATTGCTATCGTTTTATTCTGCGATTCTTTTTCATTCAACCAGTTTGCTACTTTACATACTGACTCAAACCATTCTTTAAATGTTAATACTCGATCATTTTCCTTTATTGCTATTTTATTTGTTTGTAAAGAGGCATACTTTTTATATTCTTTTGTAATCCCCATTTGAGACGTCCTTTCTTTACAAAATAATAAAAAGAAACACGCAATGAACGTGTTTCTTCTCTTTCTTATCCCGCATTTGTATATTTCCCACTCTTGAGAGCAGGCGTAATAATATGTTTCAATGAACGATGTAATTTCGTTACAAGAATTGCTGCTATAATCGCTTTTATGCAATCACCTGGTAAAAATACGGCACTTACTTTCATCGTCTGCCATATAGAAACATCCATAAAGAAAGCTTGTACAATGATACCAAATACATAAACTACGAAAATACCACCAATTATATTAATACATAATACCTTTATTATAGAGACTTCACGTAAACGCTCAATTAAATAACCAATGACAAACGCTCCAACGATATAACCAAGTAAATATCCTGCACTTGGCCCAACAAATACGCCTGGACCACCGCGTCCACCAGCAAGTAATGGTGCTCCAACTCCAACTATAAGTAAGAAAATAAGCTGACTTAACGCACCAAGACGTGATCCTAACAATCCACCAGCAAGCATAACACCGAGTGATTGTAATGTAATCGGAACTGGTGTAATAGCAAGAGCAATTGGAGGTATTAACCCTAACACTCCCATAATAGAACTAAATAAAGCGACGAAAACTAGGTTTTTTGTATTCATATTTGCTTCTCCTATTTGTAAACTTAAAATGATTTTTAGATAACATATTATAGGAGTTATATTATCTTTCTATTTAGTCTTTGTCAACTTATTTTAAATATAGGTTTACAAATATTTTTTCAATTATTTCTCTTTATGCATATGCTCAAGTTCTTTCCGAAGCGCCTGTTTTAAAAACTTCCCAACAGATGTTTTCGGTATTTCTTCCATAAATACAATATCGTCTGGTAACCACCACTTCGCAAACTGTGGTTTTAAAAACTCATATATTTCTTCTTTTGTTACTGTACTATTTTTCTTTTGAACGACGCAGGCAATTGGTCGCTCTTGCCACTGCGGATGAGGAACGGCAACGACAGCTGCTTCAAATATAGCATCATGTGCCATTAATGCATTTTCAAGGTCAACTGAAGAAATCCACTCACCTCCGCTTTTAATAACATCTTTCGTACGGTCAACAATTTTCACGCAGCCTTCCTCGTCAACCGTAACGACATCTCCTGTATATAACCAACCATCACGAAAACCTTCGACAGTACGTTCATCGTTATAATAACTTTCAGCGATCCAAGGTGCTCGTAAACATAACTCTCCCATCTCAGTACCATCCCACTTCACTTCACTGTTTGTACCGACTACTTTCATCTCTACACCAGGGACAAGATATCCTTGTTTTGAGCGGATTTCTAATTGCTCTTCATATGATAATTCTGTTTCATAACTTTTTAAACGTGCAAGTGTTACGAGTGGGCTTGTTTCAGTCATACCATATGCATGTACGAAAGGAACATTATATTTTTGTTCAAATGCTTTAATAACGCTTTTCGGTGCAGCAGCACCACCGCATAATATTCTCGTTATACTAGATAAATCGTAACTATTATTTTCTAATTCTTGTAATACGCCGAGCCAAATTGTCGGCACACCTGCTGCTATCGTTACTTTTTCAGCTTGAATCATCTCTAATAAAATTTTTGGAGTAAACATTGGTCCGGGCAGAACTTGTTTAGTTCCAAACCAAGTAGCTGCAAAAGGAAGCCCCCAAGCGTTCACATGGAACATCGGTACAATTGCCATCGCCGCATCACTTTCCGATAAAGCAGCTGTATCCGCTAAACCGAGTGCCATACAATGCAGTACAGTACTACGATGCGTATATACAACACCTTTTGGATTTCCTGTAGTCGCTGACGTATAACACATACCAGCAGGTGTATTTTCATCAATATCTTTTACAAATTGGAAATTCGGATCGCCTTCTTCTAATAGTTTTTCATAATGATATACAGGTTCTAGCGTAGTATTGGGAAGTTCATCTTTATCAGTCATAATAATGTAGGCTTGTACAGTTGATAATTGTGATTGAATATTTTCAACGAGTGGTACGAGATCTTCATCTATAAGTAGAATTCGATCTTCTGCGTGCTGAATAATGTATGAAATATGTTGAGGAGATAAACGAATATTAATTGTGTGTAAAACGGAAGCAATACCAGGAATAGCAAAATATGCTTCCACATGTCGATGATGATTCCACGCTAACGTTCCTATACGCTCGCCTTCTTTAATTCCTAATTTTTTTAACGCACTTGAAAGTCTTCTCGTCCTTTCACCTAACTGCTTATACGTTAACGTCGTAACTGTATCATGTGTCCGTGAAACAATTTCTTTCTTCGAAAACAGTTTCTCTGCTCTTTCCATCATAGAACTAATTGTTAGCGGTACATTCATCATCATATTGGTTACATCCCCCTTTAAAGCGTTTTCATTTTTCGTTTATTATAACAGACTTTTACGAATAATTACGACATTTTTCTGTATTTTCTGAATTATTTCTTTGGAAATAATTCAGAAAATACTAAGAGAAAATATATTAAAATTCTTTCTTACGATATATAAATATCGAAATGAAATAAGAAAAGATATATATGATAACGCCAAATGTTGTATATAGAATTGAAACGTATACAGATGAATTTAAATTTGATATTGGAAATTGTTCTATTAGATATCCAATTACACTTTGTAATCCAAAATAAGTAACAAGTCCCCCACATGCGCCTCCAATTGTAATAGCATCAGATTTTTCTGCTCCAAAAACATAGAGAAGCGGATAAGCTATTGCTCCGGCATTAAGAATGATGAACGTCCCTAAAGAAACACTCTTAAATATACCATCATCAATTGGTGTATCTGAAACTAAACCATGTACATAAAATATGCCATACGATAATAAAGTACCAATAATTACAACTAAAAAATAGAAAAGGTAGTGACTTTGCACAATGTCATTTCTAGTAACCGGTAAAGTAAGTACATATTTTTCATACCCCGACTTACTCTCATATTTAATAACTTCAAGTGCAGGAATCGCAGCAAATAAGATAATGAATGTAGCAATTAAACGGTACATTGAAGCATTACCAAAATAAAAAACCAATCCCGCTCCTAATATCGCTATTCCCATGAACGTAAAGAAAGTTCGATACACTAGATAATAGTTTGTCAATAATAAACCTTTCATTTATTTTTCACTCCTCGTTAATAAAATACTTATTTCTTCTATCGAAATGGTTCTATGAGCAATCCCATTTGGTAGTTTATGCACATCTGATACAAGTACATTGAAATAAGAACCATTATTCCTTTTCACCACAACTATATCTTTGTTGATTAAAGTTAGTTGTTCCTCATCAACATCTACAATGGCATAATTGTCCAAAACCTTATCCTTTTCTTCATTCAATAAAATTTCTCCATCTTTTATCACAATAAGGTGACTAGCTATTTTTTCTACATCACTCATAATATGTGAAGAAAGTAATATACCACCATTACTTTTATTCACAAAACTTTTTAATTCCTCTAACACCTCCTCCCTAGATGAAGGATCAAGACCTCCTGTCGCTTCATCTAGAATTAATAATTTCGCATTATGCGACAATGCAACAGCTATAGTTAGTTTCATTGACATTCCACGCGAGAATTTACCTACTTTCTCATTAGTAGGTAAAGAAAAAGTATTAACTAATCGATAAAAATTATCTTGATCCCAAGATTCAAACATCTTTTTAAAAACTTTGTTTAATTGCTTTATCGTAAGATGAGCCGATAGATTCATAGCATCAAATACGACTCCAATCTTCCCCTTATTCTTGGCATCTTTATTTATATTCTCTTCACCAAATATTTTTACTGTACCGCTATCTTTAGAAATTAATTCTAGTACTGTTTTAAATGTTGTTGATTTACCTGCCCCATTGTCACCAATGAATCCAATAATTGCCCCTGATGGCACATTGAATGTAACATCTTTTAAAACAACGTTGCTTCCAAATGATTTACTTAAATTTTTAATTTCTAGAATGTTTGACATCATTTCACTCCTATCTTAGCTTTTAATAAAATAGATTTTCTCCTATTAAAAATTATCCACTTTATCTCTCACTTTCTTTTTTAGTTTAAAAATAATACGATTGCTATATTCTTTATTCTCTACTAAAATCCGATACATCTCCCACACTCCTACAACACGAACAAAAAGATAGACTCCAATCGCAATAAGTACAACACAGTACGGATAATACTGTACTAATTCTCCTGAAGTGATATGCTTTTTCTCAAATAAAAATGGTATCGCTCCTGCTGCTATAAAACAAAATCCAACGATCATTACTGCAGCATACTTTTTCTTAATTACTTCATATCTTTTTGTCAATTCTTTTAGAAAGTTTTGATCAAATAGTAGTTCTTCTTTTTTCAATACATTGTATCTACTCTCTTCTATCGTTACAGGTACCATCATTGCTCCAATTCCAAGGACAGCAATGATAATAACAAGGAATGTCGAAATTGTTGCATTTTCTTTAAATAATAAATACGGTATTGTAGATAAAATGAGCAAACTAAATCCTAGCGCAATATATTTAGAAATTTTTTGCCCATACACTATATACCCTTCTGCCATTTCCTGACTTACGTAATAGCCCTCCACATTTTCATTACTTTGCTCAGCAGTTTCTTTTAATAAATAGTCGAGTGATACTTCAAATACATTTCCAATCATTATTAACTTTTCAGTTTCAGGAAATCCTTGACCGTTTTCCCACTTACTAACTGCTTGCCTTGTTGTGTTTAATTTTTCAGCTAACGCTTCTTGAGAAAGACCCTTTTCCTTTCTTAATTTAAAAAGCTTTTCACCAAATCCCATATGTGTGTCCCCCTTTGTTTTCTTACCTAAATTGTATGTAAACATTGCCCTTATCTCTATCTTCCTGCGGTTGCACTTTGTCAACTTACGGTTGCGATTGTGTTATTTAGCGGTTTTGTATACGATTTAGCTATTTTCCCCCATGATTATGGGGCGTTAATTATATAACCCATCTCAATAACAAATTATAACAATTAAAGGTAATTATTGTTATACAAAATCAAAAAACTCCCTTGTTCATTTAAAGGAGTTTTCGATATAAAATATTTCAAGAGGACTAATATTGATTCACAATTTCTTCTATACATTTTTGTACGTTGTGCAACGATTAATAAGCATCCCACACAGTATATGTTGTCATCTCTTTATATAAGGCATACTCACATATATGTAAAATATTACTCCTATTAATTTCCCTAATAAAAACACTTCTCAATAATCATAACGGCTTCTGCTTAAACTTTTCATAATTTCGTACTTTTAATAAAAGGATATTCCCGCAATCTGTACAAATATAAGCATCTACTGGTGAAGATGTAAACATCGTCTCCTTTTTCCGTATTTGTGCATATCCGACAAACTCACCTTCTCCTATATTTTGAGAACCACAATTAGAGCATGTCTGCACGCCTTTCTGTTTCATGAGAGCACCACCTTTAATCTGTTTCCACTCCCTTCGACAGTTCACTTCCATTTTCCTTCCAAAAAACCTCTTATTCTCTTACATTTCAACAGGAATCTCATAACATACATCGTATATGTACTATGAAATATATTTATTAACGGAGGAATTTTATGAGTACTATTATGACGCTCAATACAGCACAAGAAATTGAAAGCGCAGAAATACATATGCTTTCTTCTAGATTAAAGGCACTACAAGCAATAAACGGAAATCCAATGCAAGTACAAATGAAAAAGTTCGGGAGTGCCACTGCCTTTTCATCAAAAATAATTGCTGGTCCTGCTTTTAATACGGTAAAAGGTATTACATTTACAAATACAGATGAGATAGATGAAATCGTCTCTTATTATCAATCGCTACAAATCCCTTGTCGTTTTGAAATTACACCCGCTCAAGGTACAGCCAAATTATTTCAATACTTATCTCAAAGAGGATTTTACCAATCCAGCTTCCATACCGCTTTATATAGTATACCGAGAGAAGACCCTTCCCTTCTTCCTTCTAACATTTCAGTACGCGAACTAAAAGAAAATGAATTTCATATTTTTGCAGACATATACGTACGCGGATTTAACATGCCATCCTTTACAAAAGATGGCGTCCATCAAAATAACGAAATTCTCTACAATAAACCTGGCTGGCATTTTTTCATAGCCGAAGTTCAAAACACTCCTGCGGGTATTGGTGTCCTGTATATAAATAATGGGATTGCATCATTAGCTGCTTCTGCTACTTTGCCAGAATTTCAGCGTAAAGGCTGTCATACTGCATTAATTCAAAAACGAATAGAGACGGCTATTGAATCCAACTGTAACTTAATAGTTGGACAAACAAGGTTCGGTAGCAGCAGTCAAAATAATATGGAACGTGCCCATATGAAAATTGCTTATACGAAATCAATATGGACTGCAAAAGACATGTAATTTACATTCTTTCTCTTCTCATTACAATTTTATACATTTTATGACACTTTCTTTTCTATCCTATTAATCATTTGAATATTCAAACTATATTTGTTACGCTATTACTAGATACATCATTCAACTTGCAATATGAAAAGAGAATTCTAATCAAACTACAAGGAGGAGAAATGTATGACTAAGAATGATCATGGTTTAAAGGAAAAAGTAGAAGGTGCCATTGATAAAGTAAAAGGTGAAGTAAAAGAAGTTGTCGGGAAAGTAACTGACAATAAGAAATTACAAGCTGAAGGAAAATGGGATAAAGTGAAAGGCACTGCTAAAGATACGGTTGGTAATGTAAAAGAGAAAGTACATGAATATAAAGAACATAAAGAGAATAAATAAAAAAGAACAAAGATGTATGGTGGTGCAAGTAGGGAGTTACTAGATCCGAGAAAAAAGAATTTGTATTTTATATTTACCTGTAAAATCATTTTAAAACGACAAATAGATGCCTTCAGGCATCTATTTGTCTATAAACAGCTATTTTTCTTCTACTATATAACTTCCTAATCACTGAGGCTTCTCCTTACCAACATTCCCCAACATAATACCTTTGCTAGAGTAAAAGATCACTTTGTGAAATTTGGTTTTAGGTCGCCTGTATACGGTTCGTGCTCAACAAAGATTTTTATATCTTTTCCATTCGCATCTTTCCCGATTCTTGTATACGTAAATTTCTCTTTATTTAACTCTGTAAGTTCAAGGACCGCACCATATTTATTATTTCCTAATGAAGCGTGAGCTCTTATTTTATTACCATGTACAACATCGAAGAAACCATAATCCCCACGACTTACCCCTGTGTTCACATTAAAAAACTCATATTTATTTGTATTTTTATCATATTTTGCTAGACTGATTAAGTTTGAGTTGTATTTTGTTACATTATTACCCTGTTCGTCTAATACCACCGTTCCGTTCCATAGTGTACTAGATAAAATTTCATCTCCATCAACGTCTGTAACTATTTTCCCTGTCGAGCTTTCTAAATTTTTATCAGGTTGCGTGAAAGAAAGTTCTTTTTCATGGTAAGGAACATGTTCAACAAATACTTCTACATCGTTCCCTTTTGCATCTTTCCCCATTCTTTTATATGTAAATTTCTCCTTGTCTAATTGCGTTAATTCAACAACTGCCTGATAATTTTTCGTTTCAGAAATTAACACTCTTTTCTTTCCATCATTCGTTATAAAAAAGGTACCGCTATCATTACGACTTTCTCCTGTACTTGCATTAAAAAATTCATACCTTGCAGTTTTAGCATCATATTTTGCAAGCCCGATGAAATTTTGATTTTCTTTCGTTACATCATTATGATCTTTGTCATAGACTTTTGTCCCTTTCCAATTTGTTTCACCAAGTATGCTAGCTAGTAGTTGCCCTTTCGTTTGTTGAGTTTGTTTAGTTTCTTGTATTGCATTGTATAAAAATTGTGCGTACTGTTCACGCGTCACATCCATACTTGGAGCAAATTTCCCTCCTCCTACTCCTTTTGCAATATTATTTGTTTGAACAGCACTAATTGCATTTCTTGCCCATGAGTTCGTTGAAACATCATTAAAAGTATGATCACTCTTTGCCTTTAAATGAAAAGCATTTGTAAGAACTTGTGCCATTTCTGCACGTGTTAAGGATGCCTTCGGTCTAAAGTTCCCATGCTCGTCACCCGTAAAAACGCCCATTTCTGTTAAAGATAAAATTTCCTTTATATAGCTTGTCGAATCTTCGCTTACGTCCCCATATGGGTTCTCATAATTTTTGTTTTCTGCCATATTAAAATAACGATACATTAATGCTGCAACTTGTTCGCGTGTTACGTTATCTCCAAAACCAAATCTTCCATCATCATAGCCAAAAATAATTTTCTCACCTGTTAATTGATGAATCGCCTCATATGCCCAGTGCCCCTTTGGAACATCTTTGAATACATCAGTATGACTCGTTTGTGGTGGAACCTCTTCTGCTTTTACCTCTCCATTTTTTTCACTCAATAGGCTTCCACCTAAAACTGCTGATATGATACATGTTTTTAAAATCGTTTTATTCATAGCTTCCCAATCCCTTCATTTAACAAAGAATTACACCACTTATCTTCCAAAAGAAGATTCTATGTGAGCAATTCATGTTTTACATTTTGATTACAGCTAATTGGTTACACCTCCAAAGTTCTTTTTCGTAGTATCCATAGCTGTTATATATAGGAATTATAAATAGCAACTATAAATTGCCCATAAATAAATTATTAAAAAAAGATAAAATTAAGATAATATATTTTTAATCTCAATCTAAAAAAACGTTATTCTTTCTCACCTAGCCTGTTAAGAAAGAATAACGTTTTTAGTTCTAGGGTTCTTTTTGACAAAAAAAAGAGAAACTTTATTTTATATGCCAAAAAACAACTTCACGGCCTTTTCCAAACAGAACATCGGAAAAAGCCGTGGCATAATACTTATTTTATAATTGATGGAATACGGCCAAAACGGCTCTTTTTACTTCCCTTCACTCTTCTCTAACACATACAAATCTTCTTCAATATTAGATAGTTTCTCTGTTACAAGCTTTCTAGCATCTCCAATTGCTTGATTGTATGCAAATGGTCCTACTAATTTAATCATTTCTTCTATTAATCGCTCTGCTTGGAAACGTCCAATTTCATCTAAATCTTCTTCAACGAAAAATTGCTGGATTTGTGCCACAAGCTCTTCTTTTTTATCATTTGGTATTTTTATATTCATCATCATTTATGACTCCTCTATATTTAAGATAGTACGTTTCTTAACTCTACCATAGAAAAACGCTTTCCAGGACAACTTTTTGTAACGCCTTCTAGCTCCCTATGACCGAGTATATTTTCTTTCTTTATAGCAAACTGCTTCATAAACATTTTACATAAAAAATATAATGCATTTATTTGTGCGGTAGTTGGATCATATTTGTCAAAATTACCCGTCATACATATTCCAATTGTTTCCCTATTATTATCTTTCGCATGTGCTCCAATATGTAAACCTCGCCCTTCGACTACAGTTCCATCTTCTTCAATAAAATAATTGTAACCGATCCCGCTCCACCCTCTTACTTTTTGATGAAATTCATGTGTTTTATACACATCCCATCCATCTTCGGATGTATGGTGGATAATCAGTTTATTAACTTTCTCTAAAGGAACTAATTCATCTTGAAATGTTAAATTAACACATTTAATTTCCATTCGAACATCCTCCCCTTAAAAATCAATGATCATAATTGTTTTATCGTCTGGCCTTATTCTCTTTTCCTCTTCTAGCTCTTCAATAATTGCTACATATTCATTTATACTATTCTTTCTTATATATGCAACAGTTTGTTCAAGTGGCCAATCTGGGTGGAATAATCCGTCTGAACAAAGAAAAATCCCGCTCACTTCATCTATATGTAGTTCACCATGTTGTAAATAATGTATCGCTTCTTTCATTCCATTCGCAACGGAGTACCCGCCCTGCATATTTGCAAGATAACGATTATATTTTAACTGTTCTCGCACATCTTGAAAAACATGTTCTTCTGGTACAGTTAACCCTTTATTACGGTCTTCTTCCCTCTTCTTTTTTGCTCGTTTACTAATTCCTTCAACCGTGTCTTGCGTTAATACTTGCATCGTCCCATTTTGAAGTATTGCGACAATCATACAGTCCCCTAACTGTGCGTATTCAATTTTCTCACCATCTATTTGAACTGCCGCAATACATGTACACCACAAATGCTCTTTCTTTCTCGTATCTACTTCATACTCTAACATTTTCCTTTGCAATGCTTCATTTGCTTTTGCAACAGCAACTTGCAAACTATGATTTTCACGTAATGAAGCAAAATAACTTGCAAATAAATGCGAAGCGATGTATGCTCCATTATGTCCCTTTTCATCACGAAACGGGACGAGCGGTGTTGCACCATCACATACACCATACATCTTTTTTTCTTCATTACAAAAATAAGAATCCTCACATTCTTGCTTCAACGGGCTTTTCTGTTGATACGTTTTTACCTTCATATCTGTATCCCCTTCCAAATGATAAAATACTCGAATTCTTTTGATTAATCTAATTTTCCGAAATAAACTGTTTTTACCCAAAACTTTCAATATCATATATAATCTTGAAATAATATGAATTTTTTAGTGAAGGACGGGAAAGAGATGGTCAGATTTCTTGGTGTTATTATCGGTTCTATTATTATTGCGATTGCATTTAATCTTTTCCTTATCCCCCACAAAATTTTAAGTAGTGGAATTGGCGGAATTGCTATTATTTTAGGGATTGTAACGCCTGTAAACACAGGTATTATTAACTTTGTATTAAACTTACCTATCCTTATTCTAGGATACATAGGTCTTGGAAAAAAAGTAATTTTTAACACGATTATCTCTGTTATTGTATTATCTGTTGCATTATACTATGTTCCAGTGAAAGTCGTAGCAACAGATCCACTTTTATCATCTATCTTTGGTGGTGTCATTGCTGGGGCTGGTATCGGTCTTGTTTTTAACTGTAATGGCTCAACTGGTGGATTTGATATTATCGGTATGCTATTGTCTCGTAAAAGAGATATTAAACTTGGTGGATTCCTTATTATTTTAAATGCAGTCGTTGTAATAATTGCAGGATTCTTCTTCACTTGGGATGTTGCTCTTACAAGCTTACTTTCAATTTATGTAACTGGTAAAGTGATCGATGCTATTCATACGAAACATCGAAAGGTTACACTTATGATTGTAACAAATGAAGCAGAAAAAATGAAAAAACAACTTCTTTCAACTGTTGTACGTGGAATTACATTACTTGATGGCGAAGGTGCTTATTCCAGCGAAAAAAAACGTGTACTTATGACAGTCGTTTCTCGTGAAGAATTAGCAAGTATGAAATTAACAATTTCCGAAATTGACCCTCATGCATTCGTTAACATTACCGAAACTGTTGAAGTATTAGGTTTGTTTAGAAAAAGTTAAAAAACTAGGTGGATTTCCACCTAGTTTTTATTTTCCATAAATTCAATTCGATTTCCGAACGGATCTGACACATAAAATCTAATTACATCTGGCCGTGCATGATCATCTATTACTTCAATACCTTGCTTTATTAACTCTTGTTTAAATTCATCAATTTTTAAAACATAAAAAGCTGGATGCGCCTTTTTAGCTGGATTGAAGTTTTGCTCAACTCCGATATGAATCTCTTGATTTCCACACTTAAACCAGCACCCACCACGCTTCTTTAATTCCTCTGGCTTCGGTATTTCCTCCATACCAATTTTATTACCGTAAAACTCTCGTGCTGCTTCTTCACACCCTACAGGCGCAGCTACTTGCACATGATCGATACCTTGAATATAATTTCTCATTTTCTCTCCCTCTCTTCTACCCTAATGTTATAAAGAAAACCTACTCCTGTAACTTACAAAAGATTTATAAAACAATATAAGCTCCCCTTATTACGACCTTACACTCACTTTTCCAAAATAAAGAAAACAAAATTTATTATATAACTTCCATTTTTTATAGAAATACACATTACATCTATATTATAGTTATGGATAGACAAATCTTTTTAGATGCTATTTGTACGGAGGAACTATTATGAGTCGTAAAAAATATTCATCAACTCAAAGAAAACGTCATCCGAACATTTCTAGACGTTTGCGAAACCATATACAAGATCGTTCATTAACAGAAATGTACGCATCTCTGTTCAAACACAATCCTGATAGTATTATTTCATTAAATTTAGAGGGAGTTATTCTACATATAAATCCTTCTGCCGAAAAAATATTAGGTTACAATTCTTTAGAATTAGAACAGAAAAATATTACCTCTATTTTAGAAGCTCATATTTCTGAGCAAGTATTACAAAATATAAAGAATACTGGAGCAGATAATCAACAAGAGTATATTTTATCTATTTATCATAAAAATGGATTCTTATTAGACGTCGTGACAAAACTAGTTCCTATTTTTGTCCAAAATCGTCTAACTGGCGTATATGCCATTATGAAACCTCTTGAGAAATCAGAAAGAATTGAGAATATGCTAAAAGAAAGTGAGAAGAGGTTACGTACATTAGTGAACTCCATGCCTGCGTTTGTTATATTTAAGGATCATGAGGGGCGCTGGCTTGAGGCAAATGACTACGCACTTTCTTGCTTTAATTTCCATCATGTACCTTACCACGGAAAAAAAGATAGTGAACTCATTCAATATAATGAAGCGTACCGAGAAGCTTTTTTACATTGTGAAGAAGTCGACGAACTAGCATGGCAACAAAGACAAATTCTTCATGGTGAGGAATTTATTATACATAGAGATGATTTCGACCTAATCTTAAGTATATCGAAAGTTCCACTTTATCATCCTGACGGCTCGCGAAAAGGTCTTATCGTCATGGGAAGAGACGTTACCGAGCTAAAAGAAACGGAAAAGTTATTACGAAAATCAGAAAAGCTCGCAGTAGTCGGACAACTGACAGCTGGAATCGCCCATGAAATTCGAAATCCACTCACTTCTCTAAAAGGTTTTCTAACATTGCTACTCCCTGAAATAAATGAAGAGCAGAAATGGTATATCGATGTTATGTTAAGTGAAATTTCACAAATGGAATCTATCACAAGTCAATTTATGGCGATGTCTAAACCACAAGTATTATCTATCCAAACTTGTAACATACAAACTTTAATTGAAGAGGTAGTTACATTTATTTTACCAACTGCTATTATGCATAGTGTTCACATCATTATGGATCATTTTGATTACAAACATGATATTCAATGTGATGGTAACCAGTTAAAACAAGTTTTTATAAATATATTAAAAAATGCGATAGAAGCAATGCCAAATGGCGGAAATATTTACATCCAAACAAAGCCATTTGAGGATACCTTCATCTTAATACGTATTATCGATGAAGGTTGTGGTATCCCAGAAGATCGTATCTCTCGTTTAGGCGAACCATTTTATAGTTTAAAAGAAAAGGGAACTGGACTAGGATTAATGATGTGTTACAAAATAATTGAAGAACATCATGGTAAATTACACATTTCAAGCGAATTAAATAAAGGTACAATTGTTGATATTCAACTACCGCTTTCTTCATCTCACCTTGCAATCCAGTCGTAAATAATAAAAGAAGCATCTGCTAGTTGTTAGCAGATGCTTCTTTTTTAAAATGCTTTGTCATACCATTCTTTTGCTTTTTCTACTTCGCCCATTGTTAATTGATGTCCTCTATTTTCCCAATGCATTGTTACAGTAGCGTTTGCATTTTCTAATATTACCTTCAATTCCTCAGACTCTGCTGATGAACAAATTGGGTCATTTGTCCCAGCAGCAATAAATACGGATTTCCCTGCTAAATTAGGCAATTGTGTTCCTCTTCTAGGCACCATTGGGTGATGGAGCACAGCGCCTTTTAATGCATTAACGTAATGGAATACTAAGCTTGCAGCAATGTTTGCTCCATTTGAATAACCGATAGCTACAATGTTATTTCTATCAAATTCATATGTTTTTGCAGCTTCATCTAAAAACTCGTTTAATTCCTTCGTACGGAAAATCAAGTCCTCTTCATCAAAAATACCTTCTGCCAATCTACGGAAGAAACGTGGCATGCCATTTTCTAATACATTTCCTCTAACACTTAATACAGATGCTTCCGGATCAATTATTTCTGCAAGTGGTAATAAATCTAATTCATTACCACCTGTACCATGAAGTAATAACAACACTGGTTTTGACGTATCTTTTCCTTTTTGAAACACATGTTTCATCATAATCCTCTTCCCCTTTCAATCACTTTTCGTCTAAATTTCTCACTTCAAATGGTAAAAGTGTTTGTTCAATTTGTTTTCTATGTGGTTCATATTGCTCCGGTAACTTTAATTCCTCACCCATCGTCTCTAACGATTCGTCATGAGCGAAACCAGGAGGGTCTGTTGCAATTTCAAATAAAATTTCGCCGTGTTCTCTAAAATAAATTGCGTTAAAATAATTTCGATCTTGTACAGGAGTTACGTGATATCCAAAACGAGACACATGCTCTTTCCAGTCTAGTTGATCATCATCATCACCCGCTCTCCAAGCAATATGATGGACTGTACCAATACCCATTTGGCCACGCCCGATTGTCGATAGCCTCAAGTCGATAATATTCCCAATATCAGCAGAAGAACGGAATCGAACGAATTCACCTTCTTCTCCCATTTTCTCAAGACCCATAACATGCTCTAACAATTCAGCTGTTTTTTGAGGTTGTGCAGATAAAAGAACAGCACCGCCAAATCCTTTAATTGCTACTTCTGGCGTAACTTCTCCAAAAGTCCAATTATTTAATACGCCTTCTTCTCTTTCTACTAATTCTATATGCAAACCATGTAGATCATCAAATTCTAAATACTGCTCTCCAAATCGAGTCATTTTTGTATACGAAATATCGAATTTTTCTAATCTATTTTCCCAAAACTCCATTGCACCTTTTGGTACGACATAAGACGTAATGCCAACTTGACCGTCCCCAATAATACCTTGACGAGCACCTGCCCATGGGAAAAACGTAATGATTGTTCCAGGCTTTCCTCCTTCATTACCAAAATAAAGATGGTACGTGCCTGGATCATCAAAATTCACTGTTTGTTTCACTAAACGTAACCCTAATATACCAGCATAAAAGTCTACATTTTCTTGTGGGTGTCCTACGATTGCTGTAATGTGATGAATTCCCATTGTTTTCTTTTCCATTTTCTCCGCCTCTTTTTATTTCATTTTAAAAACTTTTATACATTAAAATTCATTATTCATTTTGTCCATACTGCAAAGTAAAATCCATCGTTATGATTTTATCTTGAATTCAAGATAAAATACACGAAATTACATATCATTCTCTATCTTTTTAAAATTATCTCGAATTCAAGATAATTACCCAAAAAATTTTTCCATCTAACATCATTAAGAAATCATTACTTAAAATGTAAATTATCTTGAATTCGAGATTTATTATAAGTTACTTATTTTTTATTGTCAATAATTCCTTATTTTCATTTGAAATGAAAATAGAGTAAACGTCAGTTATCGTTTACTCTATTCGCTAATTATTTCGTTTCTTCTTCCAGCACTGCTTCCATCTCATTAAATTCACGATGAATTGCTTTCACTGGTTCTTTCGTTAATAAACTTACAACAATTACAGCTAATAAACTACAGAAGAATCCAGGTACCATTTCATACATAGTCGCTTTTAAACTTGGAATTTGCACCCAAGTAATAACAACTGCTGCACCTACAATCATACCGGCAAGAACGCCCCATTTGTTCGTTCTCTTCCAATATAAACTTAATAAAATAGCGGGTCCGAATGCTGAACCAAAGCCTGCCCAAGCATAACCGACAAGTGTTAAAATTGTATCACTTGGATGATACGCTAAAACAACTGCAATCATAGCTACTACTAACACTGACAGTCTACCGATAAATACAAGTTCTTTGTCACTTGCGTTACGACGGAAGAATGTTTTATAGAAATCTTCCGTTACAGCACTTGAAATAACGAGTAATTGCGAGGAAATACTACTCATAATCGAAGCCAAAATAGCTGATAATAAAAACCCAGTAATGTACGGATGGAATAAAATGTTTGAGAATGTTACAAAGACCATTTCTGGGTCTTGTAACGTCGCATTATTTTTAGCATAATAAGCAATACCAATTAGACCAGTAAGCATTGCACCTATAATTGAAATCGTCATCCAACCGATACCGATTCTACGAGAAGTTTTTAAATCTTTAACAGAGGTAATTGCCATAAAGCGAACAATAATATGCGGTTGACCAAAATACCCAAGACCCCATGCTAAAAATGAAATAATACCAAGAATTGTAGTACCTTTAAACATATCTAAATGCGATGCATCAACTTGGTTAATCGTATTGAATGTTTCTGTTACACCACCGACATCTGTAAAAGCTACAATTGGCACTAATACAAGAGCAATAAACATAATACAACCTTGCACAAAGTCGGTCCAACTTACTGCTAAAAAGCCACCGAATAGTGTATAAGCAACAACGACAACGACAGTTACAAATAAACCAATTTTATAATCAAGGTTGAAAGAATTTTCAAACAAACGTCCACCTGAAACTAAACCAGCCGACGCATAAAATGTGAAAAATATTAAAATGACGATAGCGGAGACAAAACGAAGTATTTTCGTACGATCTTTAAACCGATTTTCTAAAAAATCCGGAATCGTAATTGAATCATTTGCCACTTCTGTATACGTTCGCAAACGCGGGGCAAGAATTAAATAGTTTGCATAAGCACCTATTAATAAACCTATCGCAATCCATACACTTGATAATCCTGTTGCATACATCGCACCAGGTAATCCCATTAGCATCCAGCCACTCATGTCAGAAGCACCAGCTGATAAAGCTGTAACTGCTGGACCGAGTCCCCTTCCGCCTAACATATAATCTGATAAATCGGACGTCTTCTTATAAGACCAATAACCGATATATAACATACCTGCCATATAAATAGCAAGCGAAACCATAATCTCAATCTTCACCAAATCTCTCCCTTAGTTACATAAGCCATTCAAAATTTCGAAAAATGACTTTTTCTATTTTCTTGTTTTCGCTTATGGTTCCCTACCTTAACAAACATTTTTTGTTCTTTCAAGTGAACAAACCCTTTTCACTACATGTGAAAACCTTTATAAACGCCTTTATCCCAGTGGATTACCCGGCTTTCAAAATAAATTAAAGTAATAATATTCAAAAAAAATAAAATACCGTTTTTTTCACACTTTATTCTCATTCACTTATCAGACAAATTTTAAAAGAAAAAAGCCATACGAATGTATGACTTTTAACTTATTGGCATTGCAATTTTCTCTTTCTCTACATATACTTTACGAAATTTCATATAGCAACCAATGCGCCAAGGTACTATATAACAAACTGCAAGAGTATAAAAAAGAATGCCGATTGACTTTGGATCTAAACCTTGCAAATGTCTTCTAAAATAAGCACGTAAAAGAACGATAACTAAAAATGTAGCAATAAAAGCGATACTTTTTTTTGCATAAATATGACCATCTTCTCTGATTTCATATCCACTTAAAATAATAAGTGGAATTGATAATAACAGTCCAATTCCAGCAGCTATACCAATTTGCCAAACAGCAAGTTGTATCGGTGTAGCATATAAAGAAAAACCTGGTAATAAAAAGAATAATGGCAATAGTAGTCGTCTTCCTTTATTTTTAATTGGGCGATTCATAGAACGCATGCGCCTAAATATAACGAGCCCTATGACGAGTAAAAAAATTGTAATACTGTATGAACCTTGCTGCAAGTGAATCTCTCCCTAAAAATAGTCATTTTTAAAAATACTCCCCTATTATACTCCTAATTTTTCCAAACGATATGATTATTCCTCTGAAAAATCTTACATATTAAATATACTTTTAGGTTTGATTTACTATAGGAAACAATTCCGAAAGAGGAACTACTCTTCCCATCTCATCTTTAAACACAATATGCTCTCTCGTTAAATGACGCGGACTCTTTACTCCCGCTGCTGCCGCAAGTGAAAACAAACTATATCTCATACTTATTATATAGTTCATGACCCGCCACTTCTTCTCATACGGATCTAACGCTTTTTGATAATGAGGATTCGTCGTCGCCACACCAGACGGACATTGCCCAGAATTACATTGAAGCGCCATTATGCAGCCACTTGCCATCATAAAACCGCGGGCTGAATTTACAGCATCTGCGCCAATAGCTAAAGCAATTGCCACTTTATCTGGTGTAATTAATTTCCCCGAGGCAAAAACTTTGAATTTGTCCCGAACATCATAATGATTCGCTGTATCAATACATGTCAGTAACGCTGGAATAAGCGGCATCCCCATACTATCTGCCATCGATTTATACGTTGCACCTGATCCACCTTCTGAACCATCAACTGTAATGAAATCTGGATAGATGTTTAACTCTTTCATCGATTTGAATAAATCTTCCAACGGCTCTTGCTGTCCAATTACAATCTTCATCCCAACTGGTTTACCGCCGTTTTCTTGCAAACGTTGAATAAAATAAAGTGTATCTACTGCATTCTTTAAAAATGGAAATCGATTCGGTGAATTAATCGTTTCTCCTTCTCGCACATTCCGAACAGAAGCAATTTTCTCATTTACTTTTTGTCCCTCTAGATGACCACCACGTATTTTCGCACCTTGCCCAAATTTCAATTCGAATGCTTTAATATTGCTTTCTTTTGCTTTCTCCATAAATTTCTCCATTGAAAAATTACCATCCTCGTCACGATATCCAAATAATCCTGGACCAATTTGCGCAACGATATTTGCACCTGTATGTAAATGTTCTGGAATAACGCCACCTTCGCCAGTATTAATCCACGATCCGCCAGCCATCTTCGCACCAAACCCGCTCGCTAAAATATAATTTTCGCCAATCGCACCGTAAGAAGTTGCTGATGCGCCAAACATGCCATACAGTTTCCACGGATATTTGCGGTTGTCACCGACGATAATTGCATCGTCTTCTTCGTATAACCAAAGATTCGTTGTATCCGCTGTCAATTTTTCTCTTCGTGAAAATAACCCTTCTTTATGAATCACATACTTTTTCCCTTCACGTTCTTTCGTTACATTCACACTTAATTCATCTGTTAATTTCGGAAATAATGTATTAGCGATATAATATCCAGATGCATCAAAATCTCGTTTTGATCCAAAACCGAGTATTTCTGAACGGTATTTTGCTAGAAACATTACACTTTGAAAATCATAACGTGAAAAGGGCTTTCCATCCGTATCATGATCAAACCAATATTGCCTAAATTCCGGCCCTATCTTTTCAAGTAAATAACGCATCCTTCCTAAGTATGGATGTAACTTTAATATAGAATGATGCGTCCGTTTTTTAATAAAAAATGTAATAATAAAAAAAATAATTAATAGTAACATCAATAAGAGCAATACACTAATAATAACGAGTAGCGTTTCACTCATCCCGCTTCCTCCTATGAAAATCCATAATAAAAGGAGAACACCTAATGTGTTCTCCTTTTATCTTTATTCAAATTAAAGTAGCAAGATGCTCTTTCGCATCATATTCAACTAAACTTTCAGCATTTTTAATTCGATGAACAAAATCTGGATTAGCTATTAAAGGTCTTCCGAATGCCACTACATCAATTGTTCCTTCTTGCAACGCTTCTTCAGCCTCTTTCGGATTTAAATTCCCTACTCCTACGATCGTACCATCCCAATATTTTCTTACTAATTGATGAAAGTTTTTTCCGTCAGCAATAACTGCCGTATAATTCATCGTTGAAGGGTGAATCATCGTTAATCCAACTTCTTTGAACATAGTTACAAACGTTTCAATTGCAAGCTCAGGGTTTTCCCACATATAAGTAGGATTATCACCTTTGAAAGCAGAGAAGCGAAGAAGTGTTTTATTAGCTCCAACAGCTTCTATTACAGCCTCCGTTACTTCTTTCATAAACGTTAACCTTTCCTTTAAGTCTCCGCCGTATTTATCAGTACGCTTATTCGCAAACTCATAAGTAAATTGATCGATTAAATATCCGTGTGCACCGTGTATTTCTACTCCATCAAATCCAGCTTCGATCGCGTTTTTCGCGGCTTGTGCGTATTGACCGATCACTTCTTGTATTTCTTCTAACGTCATTGCTTCTGGCGTATCAAACGGTTTACGAAAACGTGGAACATTTCCCTCTGCAGCGATAGCAGACGGTGCTTGTGGCATTTGCCCACCAATTATTTCGTGATGACTCATACGTCCAACATGCCATATTTGAGCAATAATCGTTCCGCCTTCTTTATGTACTGCCTCTGTAACAGGCTTCCACGAATCGATTTGTTCTTGCGTATAAATTCCTGGCACTCCCGGATTCCCTTTTGCTCTTGGGCTAATGACGATTCCCTCTGTAATAATTAATCCAACTTCATCAGCTGCACGCTTTCTATAGTACTCGACTACATCAGTACCAACGACTCCCGTTTCATGATTCGCGAAACATCTCGTCATCGGTGCCATTGCTATGCGATTACGAAGAGACCAAGATCCAATTTGAATCGGGTCAAATAACTTCGTTTCTTCAATATTTTCAAAAGATCCCCAAGCGTTTATATTTGTTCCTTCATAAATACTTGCTGCTTTATTATTTGAACTTGTCATTTTTCTTCCCCCTAAAAAATTCTTACTATAATCGCATCATACTTACTTTTAGATAGTAACGTCAATTTATACGCTCTTATGTAGAAATATTCGCATAATAAAACTAACTGTTTTTTAACTTTAAGGGTTCTGGTATTCAAGACTCTTACTGTCTATTTTTATATTCAGTAAGTGGATGAGAAAAATACTTGTTAAGTGGATGTTTTCTTTTCTTCTAGTTTTATTACTATAGAATATATTGGTAATTGTTTTTCAAACTATTTACTAAAAAAACGATTTCCACTGTACTATATTCAAACTTACAGTTACGAGGTTTCAATCATTCATTTGTTTTTTATTATACAAACAAAAAATTTTAGGAACGAATAAAAGACTCCTACATAGTTGAAAGTATTTTTTCTATTTATCCGTTCCTAATCCCCATGAAAAAAGGAGCTGTCATATAGTCGATAATTCGACTATATGACACTCCTTTTTAGTTGACCGTATATGGCTAACAATTCATTTATCTCTTTAATATAAAGAATATAAACAATTATTATCTCTTCACATATAAAAAATTCCTTAGCAGTAGAAGTGAGAGTGGTTCAGTATTCTTCTAAAAATAATAACTTATAAACCTAAAACAATGAAAGCCCTACCTCTCTTTCATCCTTACGGCTCCTCGTCCGTGCCAGTGTGAATCAGGATTGCAAAAATCAAGTAACTATTCTATCGAAGTGTTTAATTAAACTTCGAATATTCGTAAAGAATTTAAAAAATAAAAATGGATTTGATTGTAGTAATAACAAAAGAGGTTAATGCTCTAAAAGTGGTTTGAAAGAATTGAATGTCTTTGAAATGATTAATTCTCTATAATTATGTTCCCAAAAAATTCAAAACCTTTTTTGGGATCTAATACATTATTTGTAATGAATCTTAACAAAAGCTTTTTATTTGACTTTCCGTGATACCTTCAATTAATCCCAGTTCACTAATCAAAAATTCGTGTGCGTTATCTAACATTTTCTTTTCGCTTGCATTAAGTGCTTTTTCTTTCTGCATACGTAATAAATCACGTACAACTTCAGCACCTTCTTGTATTTTACCCGTCTTTATTTTATCAGTGTTCAATTTATACCTTTGTTTCCACGTAAGTAATCTATCAGATTCTCCATGTTGAAAAATATCCAATATGTGTGCTATTGCCGTTATATCCGTGACTGGTCGTATATTTGAGCTCAATATTCTCCCTGCCGGAATCATTACTTCCATATTACTACCCGACATTTTTATAACATAATATTGTTGTTTTTCTCCTGTGATTTCCTTCTCTTCTATGGCTTTAATTATACCTGCTCCCTGCATTGGATAAACAATGTTATCGCCAATTTGAAACAAATAATCCACCTCCATATATGGTAACCTTCTCAATCTTAACACACAATCAATTTTTTAGCAAAATTTTTATTTTATCATAAAATTATTTTTAATGTCAATCCTTTCGAACTAAGAAAATAAATTCGTAAAATATCACTAACAACCCACAATCTTATTACCTTTTTCCACACATATATACATTCTAATTTCACCTTCTCTTTTTACATAAAAACACATTACTACATATAAGTAGTAATGTGTTTTTTATACGGAACCGTTAAACATTCCCTATTGATTTCACGCCTATATACTAACCTGCTTACGGACTGTCTCTCTCGCTAAAAGAAAACTCATAATCACTTGCGCAGCTACTCGACTCGTCATATCTCTGAAATCAAGGCTTGGATCAATTTCTACTATATCCATCCCTTGAACAAGCGGTTCTTTACCAAGAAATTCAATCGCATCAAGTAAAGTCGTACTATCCATACCGCCAGGACCAATTGCTGGACAACCTGGTGCAAATGCTTGATCTAGTACATCCATATCAAGAGAAATGTAAATAGAAGTCACGCCTTGCTTTCTTAATACTTCAATACTTTCTGTGATGATATCTTTGATTTGTCGCTCTCGTACATCTTTCATTGTATACACTGTCACGCCATGTTTTTTTGCATATTCATGGTACGCTCGTGCATTTGAAAAATTACGAATTCCGATTTGAACGAGTTGTTTTCCTTTAATGACATCATTTTCTAGCAAACTACGGAACGGTGTACCATTTGATGGGCCACCATCATCTAAATTACGTAAATCATGATGGGCATCAAATTGAATAACACCGACCTTCCCTTTACTATTTGCAAACCCTGTTATACTTGGAAAACTAATCGAATGGTCACCACCAAGAACGATTGGTATCATGTTCGGATTTACTTTCGTTACATGACCAACTGTTTTCGCAATGCGCTTATGACTTTCTTTTATATCAGTCACATGCATCGTAATATCGCCGCAATCATATAAGACACTTTCTTTCATATCATGTTCTTCTGTAATTGCGTACGTGCTATATGCATCTAACATTGCACGAATTGTTTTTGGCGCAAAACTTGCTCCTGAATGACTAATAGATGGTTTAGAAAGGGGTGCTCCAATTAAGGCAGCACCGAATATTTCCAAGCCTTCCTCCCAATCTTTAATCATCTCACTCCATTTCGTCACTTCACGATCGATAAACTTTGCATTTTTCTTTAAATAGTGGCCGTGCTCCACGATTGTTCACCTCTTGTATATGCGATATTACCATTCTTCCATACTGTATTTACATGACTCACGCCGTAATGATACGGTACGTAAGCATAATTGTAAGCATCCCATAAAACTAAATCTGCCTTACGACCAACTCTAATCTTTCCAGCTACATCACCTCGATTAATTGCGTAAGAAGAATTAACTGTTACGGCATTCCAAACTTCTTCTGGTGTCATTTTCAGCTTGAGCATTGCAATGCTCATAATAAGCTGAATGTTCTCAGTTGGACAACTACCTGGGTTAAAGTCTGTAGCCAAAGCAACTGCAACACCTTCATCGATCATTTTACGTCCACGAGCAAAGCTTTCTTTATTTAAATAGAAAGTTGTTCCTGGTAATAAAGTAGCTACTGTATTAGAGTTTGCAAGCATTTCAATTCCTTTATCAGAAGCGCCCACTAAATGGTCCGCTGATGCTGCACCAATTTCAGCCGCTGCTTCTGCACCACCAAGAGGGTCAATTTCATCTGCATGAATTTTCACATCAAAGCCAAGCTCTTTCGCTTTTAATAAAAACTCTTTTGATTCTTCGACAGAGAACACACCTGTTTCGCAGAAAATATCAACGAATTCAGCTAATTGCTTCTCTTTCATTTCTGGTAGTAGGTCTAACATCCATTGTAAAAATTCTTTCGATCTACCTTTATACTCTTTCGGAACTGCATGAGCACCTAAAAATGTGGAAACTAAATCGATTGGATGCTCTTTTTGTAATTGTGCAGTTGCCTCTAATTGTTTCCATTCCGTCTCATCATCTAATCCATAACCACTCTTCGCTTCTACAGTGGTAACTCCGAAAGATAACATACGGTCTAAATGGAATTTCGCTTTTTGAACAAGTTCTTCTCTCGATGCCTGTTTCGTTGCATTTACAGTTGAAAGAATACCTCCGCCTTGTTCTAAAATTTCTAAGTACGGAACTCCTTGTAATTTTAGGGCGATTTCATTTTCACGAGATCCACCAAATACAAGGTGAGTATGCGGATCAACAAGACCAGGAGAAACCATTTTCCCTCCGCAATCAATAACTTCTTTCGCTTGTAATCCTTTCGCTTCTTCCGCTGTTCCAACGAAAGTAATTACGCCATTTTCAATTCCAACCGCACCGTTTTCGATAACAGGAAGCGTGTTCATCGCTTCCCGTCTTAACAAGCCATCTTCTTGATCCATTGTTAGTAATTGACCGATATTTATTAGTAAAGTGTCCAGCATGTTTTCTCCTCCTTATTTCATCATCGGAATGTTAACGCCTTTTTCTTTCGCAGTTTCCACAGCTAAGTCATATCCTGCATCAACGTGACGAACAACACCCATACCAGGATCAGAAGTTAATACGCGCTCAATACGTTTTGCTGCTGCTTCTGTTCCATCTGCAACGATAACCATTCCAGCATGAAGTGAATAACCCATACCAACGCCACCGCCGTGGTGAACAGACACCCAGCTCGCACCGTTTACACTGTTAATTAATGCATTTAAAATTGGCCAATCGGCTACTGCATCACTACCGTCTTTCATCGCTTCTGTTTCACGGTTTGGAGATGCTACTGATCCGCAATCTAAATGATCACGACCGATAACGATTGGTGCTGATAATTCACCATTTGCCACCATTTCATTAATAATGCGACCAAATTTCGCGCGCTCGCCGTAACCTAACCAACAAATACGAGATGGAAGACCTTGGAACTCAACTTGCTGACGAGCCATACGAATCCAGTTACATAAATGCTCATTATCCGCAAACTCACGTAATATTACTTCGTCTGTTTTATAAATATCTTCTGGATCACCAGAAAGTGCTACCCAGCGGAATGGTCCTTTACCTTCGCAGAATAATGGACGGATAAATGCTGGAACGAATCCTGGGAAATCGAATGCATTTTTCAAACCTTCATCGAAAGCAACTTGGCGAATGTTATTTCCGTAATCAAATGTAATTGCGCCTTTTTCTTGCATAGCAAGCATTGCTTCTACATGTTTTGTCATACTTTCTTTTGATAATTGTACGTAACGTTCTGGATCTTCTTCACGAAGTTTCGCTGCTTCTTCTAATGTGTAACCTACTGGAATATAACCGTTTAATGGATCATGAGCAGATGTTTGATCCGTAACTAAATCTGGCGTAATATTGCGCTTCACTAGTTCTGGTAAAATCTCTGCCGCATTTCCTAATAAACCAATTGAAATTGGTTCTTTCTTCTCTTTATACTCGTTCGCAACCGTTAATGCTTCTTCTAATGATTCTGTATACATATCACAATATCTCTTTTCAATACGACGATCGATGCTGCGCTTATCAACATCAATAGCAATGACAACACCGCCGTTCATCGTTACAGCAAGAGGTTGTGCACCACCCATACCACCTAAGCCAGCAGTAAGTGTTAATGTACCTTTTAATGAACCATCGAAATGTTGACGTGCCGCTTCGCCAAACGTTTCATATGTTCCTTGTAAAATACCTTGTGTTCCAATGTAAATCCAGCTACCTGCTGTCATTTGTCCGTACATCATAAGACCTTTTTTCTCTAGTTCACGGAAGTGATCCCAGTTCGCCCACTTCGGTACTAAGTTTGAGTTCGCTAAAAGAACGCGAGGTGCATCTTCATGCGATTTAAAGATTGCAACTGGTTTTCCTGATTGAACAAGTAATGTTTCATCGCTTTCTAACGTTTTTAATGAATCTACAATCGCATGGTAGCTTTCCCAGTTACGAGCTGCACGGCCAATTCCGCCATATACAACTAATTCTTCTGGTTTTTCAGCAACTTCAGGATCTAAATTGTTCATTAACATACGAAGTGCAGCTTCTTGAACCCACCCTTTCGTTTGTAGCTCTGTACCTCTTGGCGCGCGAATTGTTTGTTTAACTTTTTCCATTTCAATCTCTCCCTTTTCTCATTTTATAGTGTTGCGTTTACATCTAATCTTTCTTTTATCGAATAATTCGTTTTTAACCAGTGCGTAATATTTTCAATATCCGTTGAGAATATGCGATCATTTGTAATAGAAGGTACTTGTTGACGACCTTGATGGTAGAAGCTCTTCGTCACTGTACTCATGTTTTCAATACCGCGATATTCTGCTGCTTGCATCGCGCAAATCATCTCAATTGAAAGAACACGTCTTACATTTTGAATAATTTGATGTGCATGGCGTGAAGCGATTGTTCCCATACTTACGTGATCCTCTTGGTTAGCTGACGACGGGATTGAATCAACACTCGCTGGATGTGCTAACGTTTTATTTTCAGAAACAAGTGACGCTGCAGCGTATTGCATAATCATTGCACCAGACTGAAGTCCTGGTTCTGGACTTAAAAATGGAGGTAAATCATTTAATTGCGGATTTACTAAACGCTCAATACGACGCTCTGAAATATTTGCAAGTTCCGCCATTCCTACCTTTAAGAAGTCCATCGCAAACGCAATCGGTTGACCATGGAAATTCCCACCCGAAATTACTTTTTCCCCACCATCAAAGATTAGTGGATTGTCCGTTGCTGCATTCATTTCAATTTCTAATTTTTCTTTCACATAATTTAAAACTTGCCAAGAAGCACCGTGTACTTGCGGGATACAACGAAGTGAATATGCATCCTGTACACGTAGTTCTCCTTGTTTTGTTGTTAATTTACTATCATGAAGGATGTCACGAATTCTGCTCGCTACTTCCACTTGCTCTTTATAACCACGTGCTTTATGAACATTTTCATCAAATGCATCAATAATGCCTTGTAATCCTTCAATTGTCATCGAAGCAATGAATTCAGCTTGATACGCCATTGCTTCTGCTTCTATATAAGAAAGAACTCCTTGCGCTGTCATCGCCTGCGTACCATTGATTAATGCCAGCCCTTCTTTCGCTTCAAGTTCAATCGGTTCAAGACCTTCTTCTGTAAGAGCAACCATCGCATGAACTCGTTTCCCCTTATAGAACACTTCACCTTCGCCTAATAATACAAGCGCAAGATGAGATAAAGGTGCTAAATCGCCACTCGCACCAAGTGACCCTTGTTGCGGAACGACTGGATGAATTTTACGATTTACAAACTCAAGAAGCATATTTACAACAAGCGGTCTAACACCAGATACTCCTTTAAGCATCGTGTTCGCTCTTAAAATTAACATACCGCGTGATACTTCTTCAGGGAATGGATCACCTATACCGCATGCATGTGACTGAATTAAATTGTGTTGAAGTGCCTTTACATCATCTTTTTGAATAAGCACATCACTGAACTTTCCAAATCCAGTTGTAATACCGTAAACGACTTTTCCGTCCTCTACAATTTTCTCAACAACTTCGCGGCACTCCGCCACCTTTTGCATACTATTTGGACAAGCTGTTACACCTTCCCCTTCAAGTAACAACCTCTTCATTTCTTCAATTGTCAATGTGTGTCCTGTTAACGTAATCATTCTTTTTCCTCCTTAAAAAGGCAAAAGGGGACCTTATCTTTTTAAGACAGACTTCTGTCCTAAAAAAGTAAGGCCCCCTTCTAACTAATAGACTATGGGCAAATCATATGTGATTAATTCCTAAACCAATCGCCTCATGCTCAGATCCTTTTACAGGTGCACCAATCGTTCCATATAATGCAACAGCAACCCATTCGCCTTCTTTTTTTCCGTCGTATGGTCTACCGCGCACAATCGCAAAGCGAAGTCCTACTGTACGAAGAACGTCTGCTAACTGAATTTGACCTCTCGTCACTCCGTACAAAGCTTCCATAATTGCATGATAAAGTGCATGTGTTTCTCTGTAAACATCTGTTTCAATAACTTGGGTGCTCTTAGCCGCTGTTTCCATTGCTGCTACAACTTTTTGCGAATTCATCGAACCCACTTTCCCCGTACAATACTTCCAACCTTTTGGAATAGATAATACAGGGCTTTCATTCTCATCCGCAAGTGCCAACAACATGGCCATACGACCAATTCGATGTGTTCCTTGAAGAAGCATGTGACTCTCTCATTTCTTTTAATTATTTGAATATTTCTTAATTTAAGAATATATGAAAACGGTTAAATCGTCAATAGTTTAAACTCACATTCGAACAATTTTTTCATCCCCTCCATTTGTGTACACAAATTATTTACACGAATTTTTCAGGCGTGCTATAGTCTCACTAACAGATGCAAAGGGGCGAGATTTCATTGGCAAAACGAAAAGATATTCATTTTCGAATTGAAGAAAAATTACTTGAAAGGTTTGAAGCTGCACTCCATTACGAAGTTTTAAGGAAAACCGACGTATTAACACACGCGATTCAGCAATTTTGCACGAAGGTGGAATGCGAAAAAATGAATGATGTAAAACGCCAATATAACGTAAGCAACCATTTACAGACACGTATCGATACGCATAAACATTACGAAGAAAAACAAGTAAATTTAGATGAACTCGTCATGGAACATTTACAACTTCAAGGAGAAGAAAAAATATTAGAGGTTGGGTGTGCTAATGGAAATTTTCTTTCCCTTTTACAAACTAACGGTCATAAAGGCCAACTAACCGGTTTTGATCAATCGAAAACGATGCTTTCTGAAGCCGCAATAAAGAATAGCATAATTGAATGGAGACTAGGTGATGCTGGTAAACTTCCTTTTGAAGCTAATCGCTATGACTGGGTCATCGCAAGACATATGTTATATCACATGAAAGATGTCGAAAAAACAGTTCAAGGATTCCATAAAGTAATTCGTCCCGGAGGCTCACTTTTAGCTACAACAAATTCTGACGTTACATTACCTCGTATAGTTGAAATGTGTAACCGCATGTTAGACGCATTTGATTTACCGAAAACAACATCTTCAGTCACTCCATTTTGTTTAGAAAATGGTAAAGAAATATTACAATCTGTTTTTCCAACTGTTTAAGAAGCAGTTATTCATAATGCTCTCGTTTTTCATCATGCTACTCCGATTGTAAACTATATTTCTAGCATGTTTCCATCGCTAAATATACCTGATAATACATATCTTCACGCCGAAATGAAGGAATGGCTAAAAAAAGAAGTAGAAAATGAATTGTCACTTCATAACGGTATATGGCGCGACCCGAAAACGTTAGCCATTTATCGATGTCAAAAAGAAAAAAGCTAGCAAATGCTAGCTTTTACACATTCTCATGTAAAAGTTTCTCCATCATCATATTGCCCTTACCACCGTAAAAATTTATATTATGTTCGTTCGCTACTCCAAAATAAGAGGCAACTGCTATTCCGAATGGTACAAATGCATGCCCCTGTGCTGTAATAATATTTGAGTGTCGCACAACTTCTTCATACACAAAATTTTCTACTGGAAAACAATCTAACTTTTGATAATCTATAGTCGCTGTATAAGAAATCCCTTTAAATAAACCTGCTCTTGCTAACGCATACGGTCCAGCACAAATCGCAGCTACTAATTTTTCTTTTTCAGAAAATTGGCGAATGACTGAAAAGAGAATATCTGCGTCTTTCATATGTACTGCGTCTCCCCCTGGAATGATAATCCCCTCATATTCATCTACACCCACTTCACTTAATTCTATATGCGGTTGTACTTGCAAGCCTGTTTCACTTATAATCAACTCTTTTGTTAAGCCCGCAGTAATGATTTCATATTTCTTTTTCAGCAATGCTGTTGCTACTGTTATTTCAAACTCCGCAAATGTTGGGTATACGAATAATAATATTTTTTTCATAGTCCTTTCTCCTTTAACCAGCCCATAAAATATGCTTCTAACTCATCCACTGTTAATGTATTCGTGTCCACATAAGTTACAGGAAATTGTTTATACCATTCTTTTTCAGTTTCTACTAATTTAAATTGTTCTTCGAATGTACTTCGATTTCTTGCCCCGTCATTATTTTTTCTATCATATAAATTTTCTTTCGAAACATCTAAATAAAAAATTGCATCCGAACAGCATTCTCTTAATTTATACAATTCATCTTTTAATTCTGTTTCTATATCCCACTCTTTCCCTATCACTTTCGGATAAAAGAGTGTATAAAATTCAATATCTTCTGGTCCGCGATCAAAAATCACGACTGAATCTTTCACATTTTGAAACTCCTTTATTTTTGCTTCCATAAACATTTTTTGCTTTATTATAAATCCTTCTTTTGAATTCATATCCAAATTTAATTGTTTTCGCTTTTCTACAATTGGATATGGATTTTCATATATAACTGAAAGCCCACATCTCTCTAACCTTTTAGCCAATGTTGTTTTTCCGCCTGCCATCGGTCCTTGGAGTGAAATTACATATGCCATTCCTCTCATTCCCTTGCATTTTATTATATCTATAATATACAGAATTTTAAAAACTATCAACGGAATATATATCATCTTGTTTCTTATTCTTATCTAACTTATAATAAAAATAGAGATTATGACGGACGCATCAATAATGTAAGCTTGGAAATCCAAGCTTACATTATTTTTTGCTTTCCCTTTTCTAATAAAAAGAGTATACTAACTTAGAACGTATGTTCTTAATGATTACATACAGTAAGGAGATAGAACAATGGTATACGATACAAAAGCAATTTCTTGGAATGAGTCTTTAAAACAACTTCAACGCCGCTATACAAACAAACAAGTTGATCGAAAAGAATTTGAAGATATTGAACTGATGGAATTCTTCCGCGATAACGACTACATTTCTTTACCTACACATATAAGCGGCCTATCAACAGCACGTTTTACTTCTTACTCTATTTTCACAACTGAAGATAAAGATCGTAAAGTTGGCACATTAATCATTGAATATGTAGAAGATGATAATAATAATTTATGTGTTGAACAACTATACTTTGTTTAAATGATAACGCTTGGTCAAAATGACCAAGCGTTCTTGCTTTCTATGAATATCACTGTTTATAATATGAATAAAAGAAAACCGCAATCATTAAGGGGGGGATAAGCTTGCTCGAAGGATGGTTCAGTTGGTTCATAGTGCTATGGACTGTTATTTTATTAGGACTTATGTCTATCGGTGGATACTTTATGTTCAGAAAATTCCTAAAACGATTACCTAAAGAAGATGGTATGTCCATTTTAGATTGGGAAGAGCACTATATTAATAAAACTAGACATTTATGGGATGAAGAACAAAAACAATTGTTAGAAGAGCTCGTAAGTCCTGTTCCAGAACTATTTCGCGATGTTGCTAAATCAAAAATTGCTGGCAAAATCGGAGAACTGGCATTACAAGAAAAAGCCTCTCAAATTACACAAGATTTAATTATTAAAGGATATATTATTGCTACACCGAAACGTGATCATAAATTTTTAGTAAAAAAACTACAAGAAAAAGAGATTGATTATTCTAACTATAAATCTTTACTCGCAAAGTAACTTCACATTATTTTCAATAAAAAGGACAGCGCCTTTGACGCTGTCCTTTTTATTTTATACATATAACGTTTTCAAGTTAGCTTCATATCTTTTTCATTATAAAAACCATCTTCTTTTTCCATTTCCTTCTGTAATTTCGTAAAGGAACGGTACATAGCAATTCTCCATGACACAATCATCGCGAACGCCAGTAAGAAGAACATGCCACTAAGTTGTCCTAAATCAAGAGACTGACTTAAGTATGTTTTAAATACAATTCGCACGACAAGTAATCCAATTAATATAAAAACAAATGCTTTTGAACGCTTCAAATAAATCTCTTGTCCTCTAATTTCAAATTTAGATGTTTTAATAAGAAAAATAGAGAAAAACAAACCGACGCCAATTGCTTCTAACATTTCTGCTGGAGTTAATCGAAATTCAGGAAAAACAAACATCAACGCTCCCGTGCTCATAAAAAATGGTGGAAGTATAATTTTTTTCAATGTTGCCGGTTTCTTAGCTGCTTTTAAACGAATAAACATCGCACCAACAGCCATACAAACAGCAACGATACTGGATAAAACAACTATGTTCATATTTTCTCATCCTTTTTTGTGGCTATATGCAAAATATACTTTCATTATATGCTTTTCCGTTAGTATTTCCAACATTTTCACAGAATAATACTAAAAACCGGTAAAACCACCAAATAAACTTGAGAAATATACGATAATTTTCGTCATCCAGTTAAAATATAGGAAGATACCCATGACAATCATAACGTATCCCCCGATTTTCATGAATTTCATACTATTTCTTTTAATCCAAGACATTTTCGTAATAAAGAATGATAGCACGAAAAATGGGATAGCAAACCCAAGTATGTATGCTATCATATAAATCATTGCTGATTCTGGATTTGTTGCTGCTAATCCAATGACAGACACTAAAATAGGTCCAGTACAAGGCGTCCACCCGGCAGCAAAGGCCAATCCAATTAGAACGGATCCAAAATAGCCACTCGGACGATTTTTAAACGTAAATTTACGGTCTTGCATTAAAAACTTCGGCTTAAACACACCGACAATAATAAGACCGAACACGATGATAAATATACCACCTAACTGTCTAATTAAATCTTTATAATTTGTAAAGATGCCTCCAATAAAACTTGTACCAAACCCAATTGCAATAAATATAATTGAAAATCCAAGTAAGAAAAACGCTGTATGTATCATACTTCTTTTACGAAGCATTGCATTTTCTTCTTTCAACTCAGAAACCGACATACCTGTTATGTACGATAAAAATGCCGGATAAAGCGGTAAGCAACATGGGGAAATAAATGATAAAAATCCAGCGCCAAACGCTAAAAAAATACTAATATCTTGCATGATTCCACTCCTCTCCTTACATATTGTAGCAAAAACACATAAAAATACTATGAACAATTCGTGAACTCACTTTAACAACGTGATAATAAGAAAAACTCCCCTTACAAACAGTTTCTAATAAAACGTTTTCATTTCCTTCTATTATATAGAACAATCTCAATTGGACTACGAAACTTCTCTAATTGTTATTAACATAACAAAGGTAACATAGTTTCTCAAATGATTAGCACACTATAATGGACTACCCTTCTATCTCCCTAAAAAATATTTTTTTCAAATGCTGTCTTTATACAATACGAAGCTGATTTTACAATACTTTTATTATTACTAATTTCAAGATTATGCATAAATATCATACTTTTATTATTATTCTATAAAATGTCATACTTTTCTTTTATTTGACCCTTCATTTTTAATTTTGTATACTTCCCTCTAGTTATATATGTCCGTTAGGAACAATTTCATATAGATGGGAGGAATTTTTCATGCTTCGTTATTCTCTTTTAGTTTTATTAGGAGCGTGTAGTTATGGGATTTTAGCTATTTTCGTTAAACTTGCCTATGCAGACGGATTTTCACTTGGAGAGGTAATTGGCAGCCAATATTTGTTCGGTTGGATTATTTTGCTTGCTATTACTCTTCTATTTTCTAGACATCGTGTTCCATTAAAACAAGCGTTAATTTTATTCGTTGCAGGTACATCTGCAAGTTTTACTGGAATTTTTTATTATGCTTCATTAAAAACTGTACCAGCATCTATTGCAATTATACTTTTATTCCAATTCGTTTGGGTCGGAATTATTATTGAAGCAGTCGTAACAAAAACATTACCTTCAAGAGAAAAGGTTATTTCCGTTATTTTCTTACTTGCAGGTACATTTTTATCAAGTGGTTTACTAGAGAAATCAGCAGGTGATTTCGATATGACTGGAATCATACTAGGTTTATTATCTGCTGTTACATTCGCAACATACATTTTCGTGAGCGGAAAAGTTGCTGTTGAAGTACCTTCATTACCGCGCGGTGTTCTCTTAATGACTGGCGCTTTAACTTTAGTAATGATCGTATTCCCGCCAACATTTATTTTTAGCGGTGCAATTTCTGAAGGACTTTGGAAATACGGTTTAGGATTAGGAACATTTAGTATCGTTATTCCTTCTATCGCCTTTACAATCGGTATTCCAAAGATCGGTTCTGGCTTAGCGACTATTCTTGGTGCAGCAGAACTACCAGTTACAACAATTATGTCTGTATTCGTTTTAAAAGAAGCGGTGCTATCTTCACAATGGATCGGTGTATCACTTATTTTAATCGGTATTGCAATCCCGCAAATTGCCTATGCAATGCGTGGACGTTATCGTAAACATCATACACACAAAAAATTGGCAGCATAAAACGAGAGAGGATTTTCATTTGAGAATCCTCTCTTTTCTTATTGTATACTTAATGTAAATACTTTATTTAAGAAAGAAGGCATTATACGTGGCAGCAAATCTAGAGCAATTAACTGAGATGCTAATTTCTATTCGTCGAAATTTACATGAGCATCCAGAATTATCATACGAAGAATTTGAAACGACGAAGACTATAAAAAATTGGTTAGAAGAGAAAAACATTACGATTATAAATTCTAGTTTAGAAACAGGCGTTATTGCTGAAATTTCAGGGAATAATAGCGGACCAATTATAGCAATCCGTGCTGATATTGATGCCCTTCCTATTCAAGAAGAAACAAATTTACCGTACGCTTCAAAAATTCCCGGTAAAATGCATGCTTGTGGGCATGATTTTCATACAGCTGCTATTATAGGTGCCGCTTATTTATTAAAAGAAAAAGAATCTTCTCTTAGCGGAACTGTACGCTTTATATTCCAACCAGCTGAAGAAAGTAGCAATGGTGCTTGCAAAGTAATTGAAGCCGGGCATTTACATGGCGTGCAAGCTATTTTCGGTATGCATAATAAACCTGATTTACCAGTAGGTACAATCGGTATTAAAGATGGTCCACTGATGGCCGGGGTCGATCGATTTGAAATTGAAATTCACGGAGTTGGTACACATGCAGCTGTACCAGATGCTGGGGTAGACCCTATTGTCGCGTCCTCTCAAATCGTGATGGCACTCCAAACAATTGTAAGCCGAAATATAAGCTCTTCACATAATGCCGTCGTCAGTGTCACAAACATCCATTCAGGAAATACGTGGAACGTAATTCCTGAAAAAGCAACGCTGGAAGGAACTGTACGTACATTCCAAACTGAAACACGTGAAAAGATTCCAGCTCTCATGAAACGTATTATTCAAGGGGTTTCTGATGCATTAGGTGTAAAAACAGAATTTCGTTTTTATGCAGGTCCTCCTGCTGTTCAGAACGATACATCTTTAACAAACTTATCCTCTCAAGTTGCTGAAAAAATGAATTTAAATATTATCTCTCCTACCCCGTCGATGGCCGGAGAAGATTTTTCTTTTTATCAACAAGAAATACCTGGTTCATTCGTTTTTATGGGAACGAGTGGTACACATGAATGGCATCATCCAGCTTTTACAATAGATGAGCAAGCATTACCTATAAGTGCAGAATACTTCGCTTTGTTAGCTGAAAAAGCACTTAAACAATTTGCATAAAAAAGAGCCGTTAAGAAATACTTAACGGCTCCTTTTTTTAAGTTAAATCGCGTTTTAAAAATACTGTATAGGAAATGCTTAAAAATACAAATAAATATAGTAATAACATACATGAAGCAAATGGGAATGTTACTCCATCAATAAAACTTCCATTCTTTGAAATACTGTATAAATCTGTGTTTGCTGGCAATAAATATTTCGCCCAATCATATCTAGTTGCTGCTAATAATGCAATATTTCCTGATAAAGCAAGAAATAGTGAAATACCAATCGCGCCTCCACTAGATCTTGTTAATACAGAAATCATAAATGCAAACGCTGCGTACACAATGGTCGGCAACCACGATAAAATATAATACTTACTAGCTTCCACAAAAATATTTTGTTTTATAATATTTCCATCTTGGAAAATAAGCTCGCTCCATGCAGGCTGTTGGAATTTATAAATAACAAGTCCACATAAAGTGGAGAAAATCATATTAAATATAAACAATAACGCTGCAAATATCACAATTGCTAAAAATTTAGCTGTCAAAATTTTAAATCGACTCGCTGGTCGTATCGTTAAAAATTTATATGTTCCCCAGCTATATTCATTCGCAAAAATTGTACTTGCATACACGAGGATAAATGGGAGCAATATTGGAAATACGATAAAACCTGTATCTCTCATGAAAGAAAGCGGAGAACTGCTTGCCGGTGCTGTATCTGTATCTAAATGCTTCATCTTAAGCTGATATTCCTTTACAAGCTCGTCCCCAGATCGTTCCGCTAAAATAGCTTCTTTTTTCATGCCTAGCTTTTTCTCAATTTCTACAGTTCGTTCTGTATAATCGGCTTTCCATCCTTTTGTTTCCGGTTCTAAATACTTTACCGTAACCCATCCTAATCCAATTATTAATACTGCAATAACTGCAAAGGGAATAATCGTTCGCTTTCGCTTAAATATTTTATACAGTTCGTTATACACTAAATTAAACAATATCTTTTCCCCCTGTTAATTCTAAAAATTGCTCTTCTAACGTTTTTCTTTCTTCATATACACGATACACTTGAATATTTTTCTCAAGCAATGTACGAATAACATTTGGGATTTCTTCATCTTTTACAGTAATAAGTAGTTCATTACCTTTTATTAAAACATCTTGGTCTAACATTTCTGCTGCTTTATTCGCATCATCTACACGTATACGGATTGTCTCCATCTCTTCGCTTTGATTATGCTGAATATTTTGCGTCGCCACATATTCTCCGTGCTGAATAATGATAACTCTGTCACACATTAATTCAACTTCTGAAAGTAAGTGACTAGATACAAGTACCGCTTTTCCTTGTTCATGTGCAATTTTCTTTATGTACATTCTCATTTCATGTATTCCACTAGGGTCTAATCCATTCGTTGGTTCATCTAATATCAATACATCTGGATCGTGAATAAGCGCTTGAGCAATTCCTAAACGTTGTCTCATGCCGAGTGAATATGCTTTTACTTTACGGTCAATTACTTGTCCCATTCCTAACAATTTCACTACTTCATCGATACGTTTTTCTGTCACATTGCCATTCATCCGTCCAAAATATGTTAAATTTTCATAGCCGCTCAAAAATGGATAAAATTCCGGTGCCTCAATTACTGCTCCAATTTTCGAAGCCGTACTTTCAAATTGCTGTTTTACAGATTGGCCGTCAATCCAAACTTCTCCCTCTGTCATACGAATCATGCCGACCATCATTCTCATTAAAGTCGTTTTTCCAGCACCATTTGGTCCGAGCAAACCAACTACTTCACCCTTTTTAACTTCGAAACTAATATTTTCTACAAGTGTCTTTGAACCGATTCGCTTCGTTAACCGCTCAACCTTTACAATTGATTGTTCATTTGTCATACTATACAACCTTTCCTTCCCATTCTTTGTCAGGTCTTTACACTGTAACATGATTATTTTTATGTGTAAAATAGGAAAAGGCATGATTTCTCATGCCTTTCCCTTGAATTAAAATGAATTTTCATCTTGTAAACTTTGAACAAATCGAAAACATTGCATCATCGATAATAGGACGATAACGATCATAATTATACTAATAACTACTATTGCATATATTGTAATCGGTGCGCTATTTATCCCTTGTATTCCTGCTATTTTCATAAAGATAATCGTAAATAATTTCAAAAATAACATCCCATTCACTAATCCAAAAACAAACGCTGCGCCATAAATGAATAATTGCTCCTGACATAATAAACATAGTACGTTCCTATTCTCTACTACATAAGATTTAATTTCCTCTTTCCTCACTTGCAGAAGAGAAAACATTATTTTATATGTAGTAAAAATACATATAAAAATGAATATAAGAAACAGCGTGTAAAAACACATTTGAAATAAAAGTGTAGTCCCTAATTCCCCAACAATTACTTCATTAAATTGGAGCGATATCATAAAAAATAAAATCATAGTACTCATAGCAACCCACATGAATTGCTTCATCCTTTTGGCAGCAAATGTTCTTATATTTTTTCTCACTAACTGACATAAAGACATATGTTCTTCCCCTACCTCACTTCATACCATACTCATTCTATACTACTAGTGTATAAAAATATGACATTTTAAACATCGCACTACAATCTGAATTTGTTCTAAGTCTTTAGTCCTAGAAAATAAAATGAAAAAAAGAATATTCAGAATATAATTGTAAAAAAGAGAGGATTGCATGCGTATAAAATTACTATCAATCTTGTTTTTATTATTTTTCACAAGTTGTAGCCCACTGAATGATAATGAAGTAGCCTCTGTTAAACCATATAAGTTAACAAAAGAGCAATCTGAAATTCTACAAATGACTCCTATAGGAGCAGGAAATAGAATGTTTTATAATGTTGCACTCAAAAATAATAATGATGAGTTGCATGCTACAATTGAATATTATCAAAATGGTAAAAAAGTGAAAGAAATTACCAACATAGCTTCATCACATTTTTTAGAAAAGAAAATAAGACTTTCTTTCATAGCACCATATTTCCATTTCGATAAAGATGTACAAGAAAAAGGTCAATGGTATATTAATATTGACGGTGGTTCAACGCTTGTCCCTCAAGACGCTCTCCTAGGCATAAATAGTTCTGCAACTACTACAATCCAATCTACTAAAAACTTAAAATACAATCAAAAAACAATTTTAGCAGCGGTCATCCAAACAAGTAAAGAAACTGTAAGCGTCCCTACAATTGATGAAGATTCAGGTATTGATATACTCTTGAAAGAAAACGAACATGTTTATCTCTTTAGTATAGAGCTAAAAAAAGAACACTAAAGCGGAAATGCAATACTATTGCATTTCCGCTTTAGTGTTTAATGAGGTGTACTTTTGAATAACTTAATTAATCTCATCCTCAACTTCTATTCTTTTCTTCTCTCTTGCAATTTTTAAAAACTCTAAAAGCTCTGGATTGCTATTCATTTTTTTATAAGCTACTGACATTTCTGCAACAAAATTAGAATCACATAACTCTTTATATACGACTTCTGTTTTATACAATTTATTTGCCGATACAGGTATGACCGTAATTCCGATTCCTGCTGCTACAAGTCCCATAACTGTTTGATATTCCGTTGCTTCTTGTACAATGTGTGGACTAAACCCTACGTCGCGGCAAAGTGATAAAATTGTATCGTATAACGCTGGCCAGACCGGTCTCGTAATAAATACGAACGGTTCGTCTCTTAAATCTTCAATATGTATTTCATCCTTTTCAGCAAGTGGATGTGCCTTCGGTAAACATAGCGTACAAGAAAGCTTTTGAATTGGTTCTAACTCTAGTAATTGCGTTGGAATTGGCGGACGCAAAAAGCCAATATCAATACGGTTATCGTGAAGTGCATGCACCTGATCCGGTGTTGACAGTTCATGTAATGCAACAGACACTCTCGGAAATTTCTTTCTATACTCCCTTACGATAGATGGTAAAATATCATATATCGCCGCACCTACAAAACCAATTGAAAGTGAGCCCACTTCTCCCCTTTGGGCACTTTGTGCAACTTCTACTGCTTTATCAATTTGTTCGAACGCTTTTTTTACTTCTTTTAAAAACATTTCTCCAGCTTCTGTTAATTCAACTTTTCTCTTCGTTCTTGAAAATAACATAACTCCCATTTCTTTTTCTAATTGCTGAATTTGTTGACTTAGCGGTGGTTGTGTCATTTGTAAACGAGCAGCTGCTCGTCCAAAGTGTAACTCCTCTGCCACTACAACAAAATATTGCAAATGCCGTAATTCCATTTTGGACACCCTTTTCACTTTCAATTAATACATCTAATATATTAATAACATATAATTTATATATTAGACAAATTTTTCGAATGAACGTATAGTAGAAATTGTTAATTCTTTTTTACAATTTTTATGTAAAAAAAGAAAGAGGTGGGTACTGTATGAAATGGTGGAAATTAAGCGGACAAATTTTATTATTATTTTGTTTCGCTTGGACAGGTGAATGGATTGCAAAACAGGCACACCTCCCAGTTCCAGGAAGTATAATCGGTATTTTTTTATTGTTAATTTCATTAAAATTTAACCTAGTGAAAAAAGAGTGGATACAGGACGGAGCAGACTTTTTATTAAAAGAACTTATTTTATTTTTCATTCCTTCTGCAGTCGCTGTCATACGCTACAAAGATACACTATCACAATATGGAATCGATCTCATTTTAATTATTATGATTAGTACACTTTGTGTCACTCTCGCTACAGGACTCCTAACAGAATTGCTACTAAAGCGGAAAGGATCAACACAATGATCGGCTTTCTTTGTTTACTATTAACACTATTCACATATTGGATATCGAAGAAAATGTATCAACGCTGGAACTGGAGCTTACTTTCTCCTCTTCTCGTCTGCCCTATTATTTTAATTGCTTTATTACTCGGACTAGACACACCTTATGAAACATATGAAACAGGTGGTCAATGGTTAACAGAATTATTAAAGCCTGCAACAGTCGCTTTTGCATGGCCAATCTATAAATACTTTGATTTACTCAAGAAACACGGAATAGCTATCTTACTTAATGTCATTGTCGGCTCGTTTTTATCAGTTATTACTTCAGCCCTACTAGCAAATTATTTTCAAATTGATTCATCGCTAGAACATAGTTTAGCACCTCATATTGTAACGACACCAATTGCAATGGCCATTTCAGAAATGATCGGTGGTATGTCAGAATTAACGGCTGTATTTGTTGTTTTAACTGCGTTAACAGGAGCATTACTTGGACCTTCTCTCATACGTATATGCCGTATTAAAACAGCGCTCGCAAAAGGCATTATGTTAGGCACGAGCGCAAATGGAACCGGTACATCAAAAGCATTCGAAATCGGCCCTGTAGAAGGAACTATTGCAAGTTTATCTATGCTTTTAACAGCAGGAGCTAGTTTAGTTATCGTTCCACTTTTCTTATCATGGATACATTAAAAAGCAAGTGTTTAAACACTTGCTTTTTTTATTATATATTTATTTAAAATCTCATAATCCTCCGGGAAAGATAGCATTAATTCCTTCACTTCATCTATCCTTTTCCAAGCAATTTCATGTATTAACTCATCAGGATCTTGAATCTTCATACTACCGCCTATTTTTTTAACGACATAATAATGAACGTATACAGGAACTCCGTATGTAATACCTTCTTTTTCGTATATTTTATTTACAACTTCCACATTGTAACCTGTTTCTTCCCAAACTTCTCGAATACAACATTCTTCTAATGTCTCTCCCTTTTCAAGCCCTCCACTTGGAACAGACCACCTTTTTTCTTCTCCCTCTTTTCCTTGCAACACCATTAAAACTTCATTTCTTTCATTTACACATACTGCTGCACAACCTATCCATCTTTCCATATACATCCCTCCCCTACTACTATTCGTCTTCTTCTTTATTTTCCCCTTGAAAAAAGAGGAAAAAAGGAAAACGATGACGAAAACTTACATCAACTTCATAGACAATCCCTTCTTAGAAATTAAAAACGGAAGGATGAAAATATGATTTCTAAATATGTTGTGGAATGTGTCTTTTGTGAAGAAAATCGAAAACCACGCCAAGCTATCGTAACAGTTCCCGCCACTACTCAGCTACTAGCCATTGAAAAAGTGCGTGCGGAATGTAAACGTCGTTTCGGAAAAGCTTTATTATTGCAAACAGAAATTAAAGAAGAAATAGTTTTTGAACAAAAAGAAAGCTAACCATAAATTGGTCAGCTTTCTTATCCGATCATATTTTCACATGAAGATTAGGGGCATCCTCTTTAAGGATCGGGATTTCCCCATTATGTACGTTCCATAATGGTCATCGAACAATATATTTCTATGCAATTAATTATTGAATAGAATAGGGCAAAACTTGTTCGCATTTTTAGAAAAGGGATAGGGATATAATTCAAGTAGTACTTCGAATACTCGAACTTTACACTCATTATATTAAAGCAAATCCTTTTATATGGGAAATATGAATTACTTACATAATTCATTCGTAAAACATATTAGTTTGCTATATTATTTTTATTCCATCAATAACATACATCCAGCTACAACTGGTGTCATAATCATTGAAAACTCCAAAAGCATACGTGGTGCATAATTTGTAAACTTCGCTCCGATATACGCTCCTAACATCGTCCCAATTAATACTTGCAATAACAATATATAATCTAGATACCCTTCTGAACTATATCCTATCCCACCTCCAATCGCAATCGGCAATATAACAAGCATTGTTGTTCCTACAGATTGCTGGATTGTTAAACCTAATAGAACCATTAATCCAAGTTGAATAAATGGTGCAGAACCAATCCCGAATGAACCAGCCATCATTCCAGTGACTAATCCAAGACATATACATTTCATTATATTTTCTTTCGAAAAATCTTTAATTTCTGCTAAAAGTAATTCTTCCCTATTTTGAAACTTAATTAATTTAATAAACATAAAAATTGCAGATAAAAATAACATCCCAGCTGTAAACCAATGAAGAAAATGCGGGGGGATAAGTGAACCAAGCTTTGAACCAATATAAGAACCAAGTGCTCCACATCCACCAACAATCCCGCCTATAGTAAATACAACATTTCCTTCACGATAATGACTTATAACCCCAGATAACGTCGTAAAAGCCATAGCTGTTAAAGATGTCGCAAGCGCAACATGGATAGGAATATGAAATATTAAAGTAAGTATTGCGATAATAAAACCTGCTCCACCCGCTCCAACAAACCCCAATAAAATCCCCATTACTAACATCGTTGTAATAATTGCCACATACTCTCCCTCCAGTACCCCCATTATCTACTAAACACTCTCTTTCACACAAATAAAAAGCATCCTAAACGGATGCTTTTCTAAATGGATACTATGTACTTAATCTTGATTAATCAAAATAACCGCAGGGCCAGCGACTACTACTCCAGCTACTTCTATCTTTTCAAATTCTTTTACTGTAATAGATATAACGCCTTCTCTTTCCATCAATTCTTTACTCAGGACATCAGTCGGTATAGCTTTCACCGTCTTACCTCCTTTTCATTTATACAATATGATAAAGTAAAAGTTTAATCAGTAGCGGTTTAGTCCACTCCACACTGATCATAATCGGGCTGCCGTTCATACGCGATAAAAACAACCCAACGCATCTATATATATGCATCACCTCCGCTTTCATTCCTTATTCCACTCAATATCCTCCCCTCCCTTCCGTAACATATTGAAAAATAAAAAAGCACTCGCAATCGCGAATGCTTTTTCATTATTTACTTTCTATTACTTTTAACATTCTATTAATAAATGCTGCCGATTCTCCACGCGTTGCAGAACCTTTCGGCATAAATTCATTATTTTCATTTCCTTTTACAATACCTAATCCATAAACACGTTGTACAGCTTGTTTATCATATGCTAAATCTTGATCCGAGAATGGTAACGGAACTAAGTTACCTTTAATTTTTTTATATTGCAGTGCACGGTCAATCATGATAACGGCTTCATCTCGTTTAATCGTATCATTTGGAGCAAATGTCCCATTTCCTCTACCACTTATTATCCCAGCACTTGCTGCACGATTAATACCATCTATTAGCGATGAATGTGCTGTATTTAAATCATTAAAATTCGATGATCCTTCAGGTAACTGTAATGATCTTGAAATTAAATTCGCAAATTCGCCACGTGTGACAAGACGCTCTGGCCAATAAGAACCTTTCCCATCCCCAATCATAATGCCTCGTTTATCTAATTCACGAATGTCTGCTTCGTACCAACCACCTGTTATATCATCTTTATGGTTCGCATCATAATAAACCTTTGTTCCTTGTAAGAATGGTTCCCACGCATTATTTTTAATCATAATAGCCGGACAATTCTTTCCACTCCAGAATTGATGTTTCTTCACATTTTCTAAAGGAATATGTAATTCTCCCATTAAATAAGCTGTTAATTTACGAGCATTTTCAACAGCTTTATTATAATCACCATCTTCGTTTACAGCAATTTCAATCGCAATGGATTCTCGATTTCCAGTTCCTTCTGCTCCATCTCCTGCATGCCAAGCATTTTCGTTTAATGGAAGATGTTGATAAATCTCTTTATCGTCTACCGTAAAGTGCCATGACGCTGAACGATCTTCCGTTCCCGTTGCTTGGTTATATAAATATATTGCATGGTTTTTAGCATTTGCCCCAACACTGTAATTATCTGTCTCATGAATCGTAATATACTTCGGCTTCATCGCATAACCAGGACGGATATTTTCATTTCCTTTCGGTACAATCATTTCTTTTAAAGTTACACCATAAATATCCGTTGTTTTCTCTTCTATTGGTGCAGCATACATAACTGCTGCACGTTTTGTACGTGCTGGTGTTGCCTCTTGAATAAGCGAAGCCTTTGTTCCTTCAAATTTTGCTGAAGGTGAATAAATCCATTTCATTTCATTATTTATTTTTACTTGGAACCATTCTCCCGCCTGTCCCATTACTTGAATGGTTTGTGGTTCCAATACATTTTCTTCTTTGTATGAAGTAAATGGTTCAGAGTATGTAGAGATTTCTTCATTAATAACTAACTTTTCACTTGATAACGTATGAACTTCTTTAACCTCTACATTCCCCTCACTATTTTGTATCCATCCAGTTCCAGATGAAGCCCGAACATAGTAAGCGTTTCCTTTTCTCTTCTCAGCTTTTACGACTTGATTCGAAAGGTGAACCCCTGTCTCTTTTTGAAAATTACTAGAATCATATAAAGGTACTTCTTTCACTATATGTACAAGAAATTCACCTTGCACTTCATTTTGTACTCCTTTATCTTCTCCTCGACCATCTTCATCTTTCATATGGTTTTCAATACTTTTTAAAGCTTGTTCATCAGGTGAAACCGCTACAGTTTTTTCCAACTCATTAGCATAGGAATAATTTGGAATCGTTACCAAGCTAAATACAATCGATGCAGCTAAAACATTATAAAATCTTTTTTTCATCATAATACTTAACACGCCATAATTAAATTCGTGTTATTTTCCCCTCCTCAACCAAAATATAGGATATCTAGTAAACTATTAAACTACATAACCATTTACAATATAACAGACTCATTCCGATTCGTATAGATAGGAATGACTACTATTTGCCTACATTTACTATATTGGAATATAAAAAAGAAGCTATAATATATAGCTTCTCTCTCCGTTTCTTTAATCTCTTTGCACCTTATATTCCACAACTCTACCATCTCTATCAAATTGTAAAACAAGCTGTTCACTATCTATTGGAATAAAGCCACGTTCAGTTCCAAGATAGTACGAAGTGATAACACCGTCTTTTCCATTGCTCGTTCCAGTAGATGCTCCTAATAATTTTGTGATTTCTTCATTTGATTTCCCTATTAATTTATATTTTTGTAATAGATCATCTACCATATGTACCCGTTTCTCTTCAGCATGTAACCACCGATCTTGATTAAACTTTGAAGTGTATGTATTCATACTTAATTGTCCTGTGCACACTAACAATAGAATACAACCTACTATTATTACACCTAGCATTTGTTTCTTTTCTGTATTACGATTTACAGAAGTACGTAAGACGAATTTTTGAATCACGACTAATAAAACAAATGGCATGACTACTACAAACATACTTTTTACACTTACTGACATATGAACCGCATCAATTACAAAAATAAACGCAAGATACATTAGTATATACAAACAAACATAAACATACATAATCCCCCTCAATATAGCACTCAAAAAGCCCACCCCTTCTTAATTCATTATATAATTCATCCGGCTAATGATTTCTCGAAGTTTTTCTAACTCTTGATCTGTATATATTACTTTGCCTGTTAAAATCTCATTTCTGAAGAACGTTACAATTTGCTCTCTATCTTTTAATCTCGGCGTTTTTTCTTCAGAAAGATCTAGCACTTCTTTCCCACTCGCATTATAAAAATATACAATCGGTTTTACGTTTTCCTTTACAATATCAACTTGCATTTCTTTCAAACAATTGTATAGAATATGAGATAGTTTCTTCGCTCTATATACTGGATTCCCTTCATTTTTCACTTGTATCGTTAATGAATCTTCACCTGTAATGCATTCAAATGTCTCTTCTTTCTCTACCTCTTGTTGATACTTGCCCATTTCATCAATCATAAATGAATATATACTAGCATTTTCTTTCGTTAATCCATGAATTAATTTCCCTGTCCATTCTTTCGTCTCAAGTAGATACATACCCGTTTTACTTAAGACAAGATGATGAATGCGACAATCATTTCCTCCGTGCTGATTTTTAATAAAAACATTCGGCATAATATGAAATTCATTGTCTAGTATTATGCCTTGTTCTACGAATCCACGCTTCATATAATGTAATGCTTCGTGTGTATTCACTTCAGCTCCATTTTTCGTATACTCTCGCAAATTTGCAATTAACTTTTGAAACATATGTATTTCGTTACTATGTTTGTCTTGCATTTCACTGCGTTCTTTACTATGTTGCACAGCTAATTGATTTTTCATCATACGCATATTTTCAAGTTCTCTAGCTGCACTTATTTGTAAATCATTGTATTTCTTCTGTTCCATATTTTTCAATGTATTTTGTTGTTCTTTATGCTCTGTAACCGTAGCTGCAATTTCAGTTTCATACGTTTCAATTGCTTGCTTCTTTTCAAATTCTACTTGCTGGCTCTCTGATTCTAACTGTTTATTTTTATAGAACAGCACAAATACTGCAGCTAATAATAATAAAATTACACCTATTAGCACATAATCCATATCTTTTCTCCTTTATTTCGTTTCCTACTATTCTCCATACACATTTCTACTACATTATACTATGTTATTCGTATATTTTTTGTAAAAATTTCACGTGCAGTCAAAAGACCTTGTAATTTTACAAGGCCTTTTGTAAATTCCCTTTATTTTGTAGTAAATACATATTATAATACAACCCTTGCTCACTCAGTAATTCTTGATGTGTTCCTCTTTCTACTATTTCTCCATCATGCATAACAAAAATTTGATCTGCATCTTGAATTGTAGATAATCTGTGTGCAATTGCTATAGTCGTTCTCCCTTTTCGCATTTGCTGTAATGCTGTTTGGATCGCATCTTCTGTTTCTGTATCAATATTAGCTGTGGCTTCATCTAATACTAATACTTTCGGATTCGTTGCTATCGTTCTAGCAAAAGCAATTAATTGTCGTTGACCACTAGAAAATGCAGCTCCTCTTTCTACTACTTCCGTTTCATACTGTTCTGGTAATTTTTCAATAAACGTATTCGCTTGCACAAATTGTGCCGCTTCTTTTACTTCTTCATCCGTAATTTCTTCATTGTACATACGAATATTTTGTTTTACATTTCCCGCAAATAAAAATGCATCTTGCAATACGAGCCCTATTTTCTTTCTAATTTCTCTTTCTTCAAATCTCTCTAAATCTACACCATCTATTACAATATTTCCGGACTTAATATTATAAAATCGCATTAACAAATTCATAATAGTACTTTTTCCGCTACCAGTGTGCCCAACGAAAGCCACTGTTTGCCCCTGTTTCACGTGAAAAGATACATTTTTTAAAACATCACGTTTTCCATCATACGAAAAAGTAACATTTTTAAATTCAATTTCTCCATTAACGACTTGAGGATTTCCATCTCCTTTTTGAACTGGCGCTAAATCTTTCTCGTCCATTAAATGAAATACACGTGATGATGAAACAAGTGCCTGTTGGAAAAATGATAATTTCATCATCATCTCATTTACAGGCTGGAAGAAACGATGTATATAGTTAACAAACGCATATAAGACACCTACTTCAACAGGACTCTTCAAAGCATCAATTCCAAATAAACCAAGTACTAACGCAATAGCGACAATATGAACTAAATCAGTTGCTGGACGTAAAAGTAACGCGTCTAATTTTAACGTCCGCCGCCCTGCACTATAATGTTTATTATTCACTTCTTCAAACTCTTTTCTCATACGCTTTTCTTGTCTGAACACTTGGACAATATTCATTCCTTGAATGGACTCATTTAACTTTGCATTTAACACGCTTAATTGATTACGTACTTCTAAATAAAAGGCTGCACTCTTCCGGCGATATAGCACCATAATTGCAAACATTATTGGAATTAATACGAGAGAAAATAGAGCTAGTTTTACATTTAATAAAAACATTGCTACTAAAATACCTATTAAAAAGACTACATTTTTGACAAATGTGGATAATACACTGACATAAAAATCTTTAATTGCTTCCGTATCATTCGTTATGCGCGATACAAGCGTACCAATCGGCGTACGATCAAAGAAACTTAATGATAACTTTTGAACATGATCATATACTTCAACACGCATATCTTGAACAATTTTAAAAGCGATATTTTGAAAATACAATAAGTCTAAATAAGTAAATAATACTTTTAATAAGTGAGCAATAAGATACACTACAAATAGAGTAACAAGTGCTGATTGATCAAAGTTACGTGGTACTAAATGTTCATCAAGAAATTGTTTAATTAAAAAAGGACCCATCATTTCAGTTACAGTTGCACCAACTAAAAAGATAAATGCTAAAGATAGCAACCTTTTATATGGCTTCATATAAGAAAGTAATCTACTTAAATCACTCCGCTTCTTCCCTGTCATCATACGCCTCCTTTCTCGACTAATGCTTCTAACTGCTGGCTCTCGTACATTTCTTTATACCAACCGTTTTCTTCCATTAATTGTTCATGTGTACCTCGTTGCACAATTCTGCCTTCATCCACAACAAGTATAAGATTGGCATGTTGAATTGCACTTAAACGATGAGCAGTAATAATCGTTGTTTTTCCTGCTCTTTCCCTCTTTAATGCATTTAAAATCGTTTCTTCTGTTTTTGCATCTACCGCTGATAAACAATCATCTAAAATTAAAATTTCCGCATTCGTTAATAAAGCACGTGCAATAGAGATTCTCTGTTTTTGGCCTCCAGATAACGAAACGCCTCTTTCTCCTACTACCGTTTCATACCCTTCTGAAAATTGGAGGATGTCATTATGAATACAAGCAATCTCTGCAGCGCGAATTATTTCATTATATGTAGCATCCGCCTTTCCGAAGGCAATATTCTCCCCAATACTCGCTGAAAATAAAAAATGATCTTGCGGCACGTATGAAATGGCAGAACGGACACCGTAAAGTGTTACATCGCGAATATCCCGCTCCCCAACTTTTAATTCACCACTAAAATGATCATACTCACGGATTAAACATTTTAATAAAGTCGTTTTCCCTGCTCCTGTACGTCCAACAACTCCTAGTGTTTCACCCTTCTTCAAATCAAAGTGAACATCTATTAGCTGTAACAGTTCATTTTTCTTATATGAAAATGAATTGACCGCAAATGTAACATCACCGCTTGCTACTTTATGTACAGCATCTTCTCTATTTACTACATCTGATTTTTGCGAGAGAATTTTTTCTACACGGTCATACGAAGCACGCCCACGCTCCATAATGTTGAACAACCATCCAAAGGCTAACATTGGCCAAACGAGGGTACCTAAATACGTTGTAAATGTAACGAGATCACCTACAGTTAATTCACCCCTCACAACTAATACTGACCCGTAACACACTGCAATTAAAAAAGAAAATCCAACGATAAGAGAGATTGTCGGATCAAACAACGAATCAATACGTGCGACTAACATATTTTTATGTACAACATCTTCTGATTTTTTTCGAAATGCTTGTAAATCTTCTTTCTCTTGTCCAAGTGATCGAATTACCTTCATCCCACTCATACTCTCTTGCACTTTATCATTGATTTCTGAAAACGATTGCTGCGCTTTATGAAACCTTTTATGTAATAACGTTCCATAATAATTTGTCGAAATCGCTACAATCGGCATTGGAATTAAGCTTAACAATGTTAACTTCCAACTAATTGTAAAACCCATCGCTACGAGTACACATCCCCCAACCGCTAATGAGTCAACAAGTGTTAAAACGCCCGATCCAGCAGTTTGTTGAATCGCCTGAATATCATTAGTCGCATGCGCCATCAAATCACCCGTACGACGTGATTGATAGAAAGATGGGCTCATCTTTGTAAAATGTTCATATAGATTCTTTCGTAATTGACGGGCTAGTTTTAACGAAGATCCAAAAATCATAATACGCCATAAATAACGTAATATGTACATAGTAATCCCTACAACTACTAACAGAATAACCCACTTCAACAATTTTTCAGATGTTAATGTTCCATTATTAATTTCATCTACTACAATACCTAGTACTTTCGGAGCTACAAGTTCAAGAAGCGCGACACCAAATAACATAATAATTCCGATTATGTACGCTCGTTTTTCTTGTTTAAAAAACCACGCTAAATTAATAAATACCTTCATTTTTATCCTCCTCTCTTAAAATGAGCGATGTTTTCAGTTTACCAAAAATACTGAATTTTTAAAAGTTTTAAACACTTCAAAAAACCCAATAGGAAAGGGCACTCTTATCGAGTGCCCTTTAGCGCTTATTTTGTTTGTTGCTTGCTCATCGCGCTCATCATTTGATTGATTTTCTTTTGGGAAGGTTTTTGTCCCATTTGCATCATCATCATTTTTAACATTTGTTCATTAATTGGTGGATTTTTTTCTAAGTAGTTCATCATGTATTTGCGGGCAATGAAAAATCCTAACGCCACACCTGCTACTAGTGCCACTACGCCCACTAGAATACCTAACCAAATCGGCATATATTTTCCTCCTTCATGTTGTCTACCTTACAGTGTACTAAAACCTTTTCAATAAGACAAGATACAATTCGACATTTTTTACACATATGTTCGTACTTGTTTTAGAGGATTCAGCCATCCGTACTTTGTATTTTCATAATCCATAGCTAAAAATGTTAATTCACACTTTCTTAACACCTCAAAGAAGGTCGTTTCCATAGAAACGTTTCCAGAGGTATTCATGCGAATATAGTGTGGTTTCACCATTATTTCACCGTATTCCGCTCCTGTATAAAGTGTATGTGTATGATGTGTTCGATCATATTTACCAAGAACCCGTAAAGCTTGTTCTAATTTATGATGAATTTTCATTACTTGTAATGGTCTCGTTATATACATCATTTGTTTATATAACACTTTTTTCTCTGAAAGGGACCCAGATTCTGAAAATCGAGCAAATAAATCAAAAAACAAATATTCACGACCAAAGTAAGCTTTCGCAATATCCTCTTGAATTAAATACAATTCATACGTTTTCATCTTTTGCCTCCCAATCTGGACAACCTTTTCTCTTAATTATATAGAAGAAATTTTGCAATGATTGTCTGACTGCGGAGAGATAAAAAACTTTTTCTGTCGAAAAAACTCATTTACATAGAAAAACCTCTCCATGCCGGAGAGATTTTTCTAAAATCATTAAAGCATTTCTTTTACTTTACGAACAACGTTCTCTACAGTAAATCCATACTCTTCCATAATCTTCTCACCAGGAGCAGAAGCACCGAATGTATCGATACCTAACACATCTCCTTCAAGACCTACGTAACGGTGCCATCCGAATGTAGCACCCATTTCGATTGCGAAACGTTTTGTTACTGCTTTTGGTAATACAGATTCTTTGTACTCAGCAGTTTGAGCTTCAAAGCGATCCATAGATGGCATGCTGACAACAGCTGCGTCAACGCCGTCTACTGATAGAACTTTTTGTGCTTCAATAGCTAGACTTACTTCAGATCCAGTTGCAAGTAAGATTACATCAGCCGTTTCTTTCTTGCTTGCAGAAACTACATATGCACCTTTTGCTACTTTTTCATACGTATCGTCTTTTGCACCTTCTAATGTTGGAAGGTCTTGACGAGTTAATACTAAAGCGGTTGGTTTGTTTGTAGATTCTAGAGCTAGTCTCCAAGCTGCAACAGATTCGTTACCATCAGCTGGACGAATAACAGATACATTTGGCATTGCACGAAGCGCTGCTAATTGCTCGACTGGTTCATGTGTTGGGCCGTCTTCACCAACAGCGATACTGTCGTGTGTGAATACATACGTTACTGGCAATTGCATTAATGCTGCAAGACGAATTGCTGGACGTAAGTAATCAGAGAATACGAAGAACGTACCACCGTAAGTTTTTAAACCGCCATGTAGTGCAATACCGTTCATTGCTGCACCCATTGCAAACTCACGTACACCGTACCAAATGTTTTTACCGCTGTAATCATCTCTTGTAAAGTCTTTTTCGTTATTCATGTATGTTTTGTTAGAACCAGCAAGGTCAGCAGATCCACCGAAGAATGATGGTACAGACTCTGCAATTGCATTAATTACAGCACCTGAAGAATTACGAGTTGCTGCTTTTGATCCTAATTCATAAGTTGGTAAGTTTTGCTCCCAACCTTCTGGAAGAAGACCATTCATTGCTGTTTGCAGTTCGTTTGCTAATTCTGGATATGCTTGTGCATATTCACCTAGCATAGTGTTCCACTCTGCTTGCGCAGTTTCACCAACATCTTGTACTGTTTTACGGAAGTTGTCATATACTTCTTCTGCTACATGGAAGTCTTGCTCAGCAGTCCAAGCATATGCTTCTTTCGTTAATTTTGTTTCGTCTACACCAAGTGGAGAACCATGTGAAGCTGATTTTCCTGATTTGTTTGGAGAACCGAAACCAATTGTCGTTCTTACTTCAATTAGCGTTGGGCGTTTTTCGTCAGCTTTCGCTTCTTCAATTGCTTTCGCGATAGCTTCAATATCGTTTCCATCCTCAACACGGATTACTTGCCATCCGTATGCTTTGTAACGATCTTCTACACTTTCAGAGAATGAACGATTTAAATCGCCATCTAATGAAATATCATTTGAATCGTAAAGCACAACTAGACGACCTAATTGTAAATGAGCAGCTAATGAAGATGCTTCAGCAGAAACGCCTTCCATTAAATCTCCATCACCACAAATAGCGTATGTATGATGATCTACTACATTATACGCATCACGGTTATATTTAGCCGCTAAATGTCTTTCAGCCATTGCCATACCTACAGCAGTTGCAATACCTTGTCCAAGTGGACCAGTAGTTGCGTCTACACCTGCTGTATGACCGTACTCAGGATGTCCTGGAGTTTTGCTTCCCCATTGACGGAAGTTCTTTAAATCATCCATTGTTAGATCATAACCAGATAGGTGAAGTAGGCTGTATAGTAACATTGAACCATGACCTGCAGATAATACGAAACGATCACGGTTAAACCACGTTGGGTTATTTGGATTGTGTTTCATAAATTGAGTCCATAATGTATAAGCCATTGGTGCTGCACCCATTGGCATTCCTGGGTGACCAGAGTTTGCTTTTTCAATCGCATCGATGGATAATGTGCGAATCGTGTTGATAGAAAGTTGTTCGATTGAATGTGACATGCTATTCTTCCCTTCGCTTATATTAGTAAACGTTTTATACATTTATATGATAGCTTCCCACGCAAGATTATACAACATGTATCGACAAATATGTTGATATTTTTTTGGTTTTTCATAAAAAAATCAATGATTTCGGGAATGTATGGGTATTCAATATGACATACTTTTTCATTGTTTTTATTTTAAAAAGAAAGGGAATTATCTGTATATTTATTCATCATTTTCAAATTCCATAATGCAAAATATATCCTTCCCCATTTTCCACTCTGCAAAGCAAACGAATAAAAGAATTTAAATCTTGGCATAATTTATCTCGATCAAATACGTATCTTTCATATTCTCCATCAGTATTATTATCATTTCCCCATCGAAACTGACCTGTCAGTTCGATTGTTTCTGGCGCTAGAGAAAACATGTTAACTAGCGAACAAAATAACTGTTCTGCTATCACTGCTCCTTGCTGTTCTATTTTCGTAATACCATAATAGTGAATTCCAAATCCTTCTGCTCTTTTCGCTGGATAATAGGTCGGAATCCAATGGGTAAAATCTAATAGATATACGATTAGCTCATCACTTAATACGACACACTCATCTATCGTTGCCTCTTCTTTATATAGAAAACAAAGTTCAATCCAATCTATACCTATAAAATCCAACCCTTTTTTTTCATTTGAAACAAATACAAACTCGTGCTGTAAAGCCAAATTATCCCCCCTATTGCTCACATTTATTATTCTTATTATATAAAAAAGCACCTTTTATAGGTGCTTAAAATAAATTATACAATTTTCTTCCGTATCGAACTTGAAATAAAGTCAATGATAATTACCATTAAAATGATACCCAATAAAATAATACCCACACGAGACCAATTGCGTGAACTCAGTGCAAAAATTAACGGTGTCCCAATCCCACCTGCTCCAATAACACCTAAAATGGCAGCGGATCGTACATTAATTTCGAACCTGTATAACGTATATGATAGAAAATCCGGTAATACTTGTGGCAATACTGCATACCAAAGTATTTGAAACCGATTTGCGCCTGTAGCTATTAATGCTTCCGTCGGTCCCTTATCTATATTTTCAATTCCTTCTGAATATAATTTCCCTAACATTCCAATAGAGTGTAACCCTAAAGCTAGAACTCCGGCAAAAGAGCCTGGTCCAACAGCTTTTATAAATAAAATGGCCATAACTAATTCAGGAAATGTACGAACAAAACTAAGTACAAATTTCCCAGTTCCTGACGTTAATTTTCCACTGCTCATATTCGTTGCCGCCCAAAAAGCGAATGGAATAGATAAAAAGGCAGAAATAAATGTACCTAATATCGCAATTGCCAACGTATCAATTAAACCATGTAATAAATCTTCACCATCTGGCAAAGATACATACGACCAATCTGGACTCAATACACCTGTCATAATTGCTTTTGTAATTTCTCCTGCCGTATCCTTTATTCCCTCTAGCGGGACTCCTGAAAAAGCCCATACATAAACAAATGCAAGTGCTATAAAAACAAACCAGCGATACACACTCGGTTTCTTCGGTTTTGGTACAATTATCGTCGTTTTACTCATTATAATTTCTCCCGCAACAATGTACTTACATAATCAATTAACAATACAACAACAAGGGTATAAATAATAATAGATGCAGTTTGTTGATATTGTAAAAATCCAAGTGTACGGTCATAATATAACCCAATACCACCTGCTCCTACTAAACCTAAAACAGCTGCTGCACGTACGTTCACCTCAAATGTATAAAGAACATAGGAGACAAAATGTGCTTTCACTTGCGGAATTACCCCATACACGATCCATTGCACTTTATTTGCTCCTACTGCCGTCATCGCTTCTAATGGACCTGGATCAATTGATTCCATTGACTCATACAACAATTTTGCCACGAGCCCAATTGAGAAAAAAGTAAGAGCCAAAATACCTGGAAGTGGTCCTATTCCAAAAATAGCTACGAAAATTGCCGCTAATAATAAATCTGGTATCGTTCGGATAAAGTTTAAAACCAATCGAGCTGGACCGTACAAAAATGCACTAGTAAACACATTACTTGCCGCAAATAGTGCCAGTGGAATAGCTAAAATCGCTCCTAAAGTCGTTCCAATAATCGCCATACGTATTGTATCTAACATCGCTGTTGTAATAACTTGAAAATAACTCCAATCTGGCGGCACCATCTCTTTTAATAAGTCCATCATATTAGGAAAACCAACTACTAGTTTTGAAAATGATGCGTCGACCTGTATACTACTTCCCCACAACAGTAAAATAACTAGAATAACCGTTAACATATGTTTCAACTTACTTGGCGGCTTCGGTATCGATTTTGAATATATCGTCACATCATTCATTTAACTGCCACCTTTAATAATTCACTTTTCTGCGCTACGTCTCCATAAATTTCAGCAAATTTTTCATCCGTTGCCTCGTCTACAGAACCATCAAAAACAATTTCGCCTGCATGTAATCCAATAACGCGTGTCGCATATTGCCTAGCTAAATCAATAGAATGTAAGTTTACAATTGTTGTAATCCCAAAATCTTCATTAATTTTTTTCAAATCATCTAATACTTGCTTCGTTGTTAGCGGATCTAACGACGCAACAGGTTCATCTGCCAATATGATTTTTGCTTTTTGCGCCAACGCTCTAGCAATCGATACGCGTTGCTGTTGTCCTCCTGATAATTCATCAGCTCGCGCATATGCTTTTTCTAAAATATTCACCCTTTTTAACGATTGAAAGGCAAGCTCCAAATCTTCTTTTGGAAATAGACCTAACGTTGTACGCAGTGTCGAATGATATCCAACACGCCCAGCCAATACATTCTTCAATACCGTGGATCGCTTTACAAGGTTAAAACTTTGAAAAATCATGCCAATATCCCGGCGCATGCGTCGTAATCCTTTTCCTTTCGCAGCAGTAATAGACTCACCTTCAATTATAATTTCGCCTTCTGTAATCTCATGAAGGCGATTTACCGATCTGAGAAGTGTAGATTTTCCAGCTCCGGACAGCCCTACCATTACAACAAACTCACCTTTTTGAATGTTCAAGTTTATATTATTCAATCCTTTTGTACCATTCGGATACATTTTGGAAACATTTCGAAATTCTATCACACATCTTACCTACCTTCTATGTATTCAAAACGGCAAACTAACTGGAAACATACACCTTCCAGTTAGCTGCCATTTCCATATGTATTATTGCGTTTTTACTTTCTTTCCATATTCACGAACGATATCAAATTTACTATCATCAGATTTAACATATCCTTCATGTGAATATACTTCTTTAATGATTTTGTGACCTTCCTCATTCTTTCCTATTTCAATGAAAGCATCCTGTAATTTCTTACTCCACTCTGCATCTAAATCAGAACGTACCGAAATCGTATCGTTTGGAATTTTTTCCGTAAATTTCACTATTTTCGTTTGATCGAATATATTCGGATAATCTTTTTTCACAATATTACGAGCATCTTGGAATACAACAGCTGCATCTACATCACCATTTAAAAGAGCAATAAGCGACTGATCGTGACCTTTTAGTGTAACAGGTTTCACATCCTTTAGCGGATCAATTCCCTCTTTTAACAATACAGCCGCAGGCCATACATACCCTGCTGATGATGTTACATCTTGATAACCAATTTTTTTACCTTTTAAATCTTTTACACTGTTAATATTTGAATCTTTCTTAACTACAAACTCAGATTTATAAAAGTCTACTAAATCCTTTGTAGGGGCTCCTGTTCCATCATCTACTCCAAAACGTTGTGCTTGTAAAATTACGTTTGCAGCCTTTTTCTCATGCGCTAGCACATACGCTGTTGGAGGTAAAAAACCTACATCTACTTGCTTAGACGCCATCGCTTCTACAATTGTATTGTAATTCGTTGAAATACTAACTTTTACCGGAATATTTAATTTATCACTTAGTAGCTTTTCCAATGGTTTTGCCTTTGCCTCTAATGTATCTGCATTTTGAGAAGGAACAAATTGAACATTTAAAGTCTTCGGTACATAACCTTTTTTCGTATCTTCAGTTTTACTTGCACTTGATTCTTTCGTTCCACAACCACTTAATAATCCCGCCGCTAGTACAACTGTCGTACTCATTGCAAAAACTTTTTTCAACATATTAATGCCTCCATTTTTGTTGTTATAAAATTGTCTTCCGTAAACATGAAGAAATATATCACACATTTTTACGGATAATTCATTATTTACAGAATCTTTACACATTCTATACATTCTCATTAAAATTCTCTTCATATATTTGATATGCTTAATTAGTAGATAACAATAGAAAAGGTGAATGATATTGAATCCAAATCAAATTGTAACTTTAAACATTTTTTTAACAAGTGATATACATGGCACTGTTTATCCAATTCACTACCAAGATAACTCCCAAGCTGAAATTGGTTTAGCCAAAATTTCTACTCTTATAAAAAAAGAACGTTCCCAAAATAGAAACGTTCTTTTAATTGATAACGGTGACTTCATACAAGGAACACCCTTTACTTATCATTACGCTACATATGAAGAAGATAAGAAAAATCCAATGTCTTTATTAGCGAACTATTTACGTTATGATGCTGCAGTTATTGGGAATCATGAATTTAATTATGGAATGGACATATTAAATAATGCTATTTCTACTGCAAACTTCCCGTATCTATCAGCAAATATTTTAGATAAAAACAGAAAAGAACCTTATTTCGGGAAACCATATATAATAAAACATATTGAATCAAATATAAAAATTGCTATTTTAGGGGTGACAACACATTACATTCCCAATTGGGAACAACCCCATCACATTCAAGATTTACAATTTGAAGATGCATTAGAGACAACAAAAAGATGGGTTTCTTACATTCGCGAACACGAGAAACCAGATTTATTGATCGTAGCCTACCATGGGGGATTTGAACGCGACTTACAAACTGGGGTACCGACTGAAGTTTTAACAGGTGAAAACCAAGGATATGCAATGTGCCATGAAATTGAAGGCATAGACATTTTACTAACAGGCCACCAACACCGGGAAATCGCTCACACCGTAATGAATGGTGTAACAATTTTACAGACTGGATGCAATGGACACTCCGTTGGAAAAGTAACAGTAACATTCGAAAAAACAGAAAAAAAATGGGTAAAAAAAGAGAGTTACTCACAATTATTGCCCGTACAAGGAATTGAGGCTGACCAAGATATTCTTTCCTTGGTTGCCGATTATGAAGAAAAAACACAAAATTGGCTCGATCAACCTATTGGAGTAATCTATGGGGACATGCAAATTTCAGATGCTATGCAAACTCGTTTGCAAGACCATCCTTTTATTGAATTCATAAATAAAATACAGATGGATATAGCTAATGTTTCCATTTCTTGTACAAGCTTATTCCATAATACATCTCCAGGTTTCCCGAATCGCGTAACAATGCGTGACATCGTTTCTAATTATATTTATCCAAATACATTAAAAGTAATTAGAATAACTGGAGCGGATATAAAAGATGCCCTTGAACTCTCTGCTTCTTATTTCATATTAAAAGCAGATGGAACTATCATCGTAAACCCTACCTACATAGAACCAAAGCCGCAACACTATAATTACGATATGTGGGAAGGAATTTCGTACGTATTAAACATTTCCAAACCAATTGGCGAGAGAGTAGAATCCTTACAGTATAAAGGCGCTCCACTTCATATGAATGAAGAATATGACGTCGTTATGAATAATTATCGTGCAAACGGCGGAGGGAACTTCTTTATGTTTCAAAATAAGCCCGTAATAAAAGACATACCAACAGATATGTCTGAACTTATCGCTAACTATATATTGAAGCACAAAAAGATAGAAGCAACAGTCAATAACAACTGGAAAGTTATTAAATAGCGGATATAATAAATAAAAAAGATGGGCTTCGCCCATCTTTTAGTTTAATTTTGCATTATCTTGCTTTTTTAAAGCTTTTAATTTCGCCGGTGTAACATCAGTACCTTCTTCGTTAACAACTTTAATTCCTTTAAGTTCGTTTAACATATTTTGACGAAATCCTTTTAAATATTGTTCACGTAGCGATTGGCGCTCACGTTGTTCTTCTTCAGTTAAACCTTCAGCTTTTGCTTTTTTCGCTAAGAAGTTAATGCGTTCAATGAGTTCGTGACTTTGCATCTCGAATCCCCCTTTTACTCAAAACTGATTATTATCATACAATAGTTAGTCCTCTTTATCAAGCAATTGCTTTGTATATTCGACATATCTTCGATGTACAGTTGCTTTTGAAACATCATGACCAAAACCACGAAGTGTTGCTGCAATTTCTTCAAAAGTTAATTCATTCCGGCGTAAACGTACAATTTCCTCAATTGGCACTTCTTTTTTCTCACGTCCTATACTTAAATGACGATTTTTCAAATTATTCTCTGGACGAAATCCTTTCTCTACCGCTCTTTGCATGCCACGTTTAATTTTTAAATTGTGGATTTTTCTTTGATACTCTTCAACAATCCCAATTATATCTAGCACCATCGAATCAGAGTCAGAAAGTTCTAATTCTCCATTATGCGTATGCGTATATACTTTTATTCCCTCTTTATGTAAACAGTGCATTAATGCAATCTTTGCATTCCCTCTACCAAGGCGCGTTTCATCTTGTATGAGAAGTACATCAACTTGTTCATCGCGAATTGTATCTAGCACTTCTAATATGCCATCACGTTCAATTGTATAACCACTAGCCTGCTCCTCAATCACCTTTACAACATTCATTTGATAGCGCTCAGCTAAATGCAATAATTCATCTTTTTGACGCAATAATGATGTTTCCTGTTCTTCTTTTGTTGTGCTCACACGTGCATAAATAATTGCATTCATTTTGAACCCTTCTTTCTCACTATATTTTCCTTATAGTGTATCATAAATTCGTCTTTCGTTCGAACTTATGTTTGTAGAATGTTTTTTCGCATGTTATACTTATTAATAAGAAAAATGAAAGAAAACGAGGTGTTAGAAAACATGGAAAAGTTAACGAAACGCCAGCAAGACATTCTCGACTTTATTAAGCTAAAAGTACAAGAAAAAGGATATCCACCTTCCGTACGTGAAATCGGTCAAGCAGTCGGCCTCGCTTCTAGTTCTACAGTGCACGGACATTTATCACGACTAGAAGAAAAAGGATATATTCGACGTGATCCAACAAAACCACGAGCAATTGAAATTTTAGGTGACAACCGAATGGATACAGAAACACAATCTGTTATTCAAGTTCCAATTGTCGGAAAAGTTACTGCTGGATTACCGATTACAGCAGTTGAAAGTGTAGAAGATCACTTCCCACTTCCAGCTAGCATTGTTGCTGGAGCAGACCAAGTATTTATGTTACGCATTTCCGGAGATAGTATGATTGAAGCTGGTATTTTCGATGGGGATTTAGTTGTTGTTCGCCAACAACAGTCTGCATACAACGGTGAAATTGTAGTCGCTTTAACAGAAGATAACGAAGCAACTGTTAAACGTTTCTATAAAGAAAAAGACCATTTCCGTCTACAACCAGAAAACTCTTCATTAGAACCTATCATTTTAAAACAAGTGTCAGTTATCGGAAAAGTAATTGGCGTATATCGTGATCTACATTAAGAATAAAAAAAGAAGATAATTACCTTATTTATATACGGTAATTATCTTCTTTTTTATATTTTGATAGATTTTCATACATTTTATTTCTTATGAACGAGTTTCAATCGTCACATCGCCAGCAGCTGTTTTACCGCTAATCTTTTTACTACCATTGCCAATTGTTATATTTTTATTTTCTTCATTAAAAATCATCACTTCGCCAGCAGTGCTTTGCCCAGTTATAACTGCATCTTGTGGTTTTTCTAATAAAGTAATATCTACATCCCCAGCAGTTGAACTTGCCTCTACATCATACTTCGGATCATGATCCACAACATATACATCCCCGCTAGCCGTTTTCGCTGTCACTTTCCCTATTACCTTTTTTAAATTCACCTCTCCAGCTTTTGTAGATCCCTCCACACTCCGAGCTGTGATATGCTTCAAATCTACCTCTCCAGCGAGCGTCCCAGCACTTACACGATCACTTTTCACATCACTCATTTCGATTTGTCCTGCAGATGAATTTACTTTTATATCTTGGTAAAGACGTTCAGGCACAAGTATAGTCAATGTAGACGTTTGAATTTTGAAATTGTAAAAGGAAAAATCAAATGAAGCACCTTTTTCTCTTTCCCCAATAATTTTTAATGTGTCACCATCTTCGGTAATAAGAACCTCTTGTTTACGTACATCTCCTGATTGCTTTACATAAAAAGAAGAGTCGGGAGATTTTTGGACAACAATATCCCCAGCATCTAACTTAACTTCTATATTTATTAGTGTTTCGTTTTTAATTACGTCTTCTTTATTTCCTTCTTCTGCAGTTTGCACTGCTTTTTCATATGTTTGTGAAATCCCTATTACTCCAATAATGATACAAGCGATAGCTACTAACAATATTTTCTTCATCATCTACTCCCCTTTTATCATTTTGAAGTTCCATATTACATAACGTACGCATAACTTTTTAAACCACTTCGTACTATAATAAGCGATAAGACATAACAACAAACCTACTCCAACAAACGTTATACTAACGAATACATCCAGCCATATAAAGGTACCCATAAATACTTTTGCAATAACGAAAAATGGTGTCACTACACTCGCAATCCCACCGACCCAAAAAGAAAATATAAAAGCGATAATTGCAACTAACGGGCCTAACACAATAATAAAATTAAACAAACTAAGTCCAATCACTGCCATAACAGCCCTTGTTATATTGGTAGTTGATGGGTCCTTTTTCATTTCGTCAAAGCGATACAAAGCCAGTAAGTCTTTCGCAATTACTTTCGGAGAACCAAGGCCCTTTATTATTTCCGATTCAGTTTTTCCTTCTTCTACCCCAAACTGAAAATGCTCTTCATAATCAAATAAAATATCTTTCCTCTCTTCTTCCGGTAACTTTCTAAGATGACTTGATAATTCTTTAAGAAACTGCTCTTTACTCATCCCATTCCACCCCTTCAATAATTTCTTGTACGCCTTTTGCAAAATCACGCCACTCTGTTACTAACAAATTCAGTTGCGTTTCCCCTTGCTCCGTTAGTTGATAATATTTACGAGGCGGTCCTTCCGTAGATTCTTTTAAATACGTTTGAAAATATCCTTCTTTCGTTAAACGACGTAATAAAGGATACACTGACCCTTCCGATATTAAAAATTTATTTGAGATTTGCTGAACAAGTTCATAGCCGTAACAATCTTTACGTTTCACAAGTACTAAAACACACAGTTCTAATACGCCTTTTTTAAACTGAACGTTCAAGGTCAATCCCCCTTTCTCATTTCAGTACTATTCAATACACGGTACCTGTTATATCCATAATATACCACTTAGTATTATTCATTGCAAGGTACTATATTTTTCAATACTTAATTTTCGAATTAAATACCCCTTAATACAGTAATACGAATTTTCTATATTCACATTTTTTTCTTCTTGCCTCATAATTTTAATCGGGAGCGTGAGGAAGAAAATGGTTCAAATAAAAATTACACCTGAAGAATTAGAACAAGTTGCAAAACGGGCTAATGATACTAAGCATGCATTAGAATCCATACATAATAATTTATGCAATCAAATTGATTACATGTGTTTTCAATGGACAGGTGCATCGAATCAAAACTTCGTTCAAATGTTTAACAATGCCAGACCATCCGTATTCACAGCTATCAATGCACTTGTGCATGTCGAAGAAGAATTAAAGAGAATTGCTGAAAAATTCCGCGTTGCAGATAGCGAAGATGTAACGACTCCAAAAGAAACTACACCTAGTAAATCACCTGAAAAATCTTTCTTAGGAAAAGTTTGGGATGGTATAGTAGACGGTACAGGAGCTGCTGTTGGAGATACAATCGACGGTATAAAAGCATTAGGTGACTGGGAAACTTGGAAAGGCATGGGCTACACTGTCACCCATTTAGATAAAGCTCTACCTGCTATGTGGGATGCGTTATCCGACTCTTATAATAAAGATGTGATAAATGGGGATGCAGAAACACGTGCAAGATGGGGATCGTATGCTTTAACACAAATTGGATTAGGTCTTCTTGGAGATAAAGGGGTCAGTAAGGCTGCAAATCTAGCACAAGGTGCTAAATTCTCTCAAGGCATCTCAAAAGCTGGACAATTATTTAATAAAGGCGATAATTTGGCTTTCACAGGCGGTAATGGTGTTACATCTGCATTTGATAGTGCTACTTTTAGACAAGCCGAAGAAAAACTTTCAACCTACCAGTTTGCTCAAGGTGAAAATACTACTACTGTGAAACCTGGTGATAGTAGTTCACTTGCCCCTGGAGGGGGCCTAGCTGCACACGAGGCTAGAGGTGGACATTTAATAGAAAGACATGTAGGAAAAACAGATGAAGAACTATTGCAAAGATTAGAAAGTAATTCTACAATAACAGGTGCGTCCACCTTTGCCGATAGAGCTACGGCTGAAAAAATAGCAAATGAAGTTTTAAGCAACCCGCAAAATACGGAAAAAATAAACAGATGGTTAAATAACCCTGACAGCAAGCCAACCTTACCCTTAAGATACCAAGGTACAGATATTACTGGTAGGCATGTTCCTAGAGGATCAGAAATTATCTCAGAAGTAAAAAATGCAAGAATTGTTTTAAAAAAAGAAAGAGATGGTAGTTTTATTATTACAGGATATCCAGAAAGATAGAGGAGAGTTTATATGAAAGATAAATACATACAATATGAAGAATTAAGTGATTTTTTAGCAGGAACTTTCCATCAAGATATTGAATCAATCGAATTCGCCATAAACGAATTTATCACTGAAGTTACTAATATATGTTTAGAGAATACTATTGAAGACATTACATCATTCCTACAAAGTGGTTTAACTGTTCATGAAAAAGAAGAATTCATTAAATATAATGCCGAAATTTATTTTCCTGCTTTAAACCTTACCCCTATAGAATGGCTAGAGCAAATAGTCGAACTCTTAAAAAGAGCATTAAAAAATAAATAGTAAGAACGGTTTTCGACCACCCTTTACAGGTGGTCTTTTACTTTTTTCTACGTGACACCTGAAATGCTAGAAGATGTTGCAAATCGTGCAAGTAATACCAGGATCGCATTAGAATCTATACATAATAATTTATGTAATGAAATTGATCATTTGTGTTTTCAATGGATTGGTGCCTCTAATCAACAGTTCGTTCAAATGTTCAATGATGCAAGACCAAAAGCTTTTACATCTATCAATTCAATTATACAAGTGGAAGAAGATTTGAAACGAATTGCTGAAAAATTCCGTAATGCAGATAATCAAGATGTTACATTGGAAGAAGGCGCAATGTGTGGTAGACCTTCTTCAGAGGACACAGGATTTGATGGTAAAAAATTAGCCAGAGATATAGCTGGTGAACTAAGTGGGGAATATGATATTCGGCGCGCTTGGAACGGTATTGATCCATCAACTGGAGAAAAACTTTCCACTTGGGAAAGAATTTTCGCTGGAGGAATGGCTGTAGCTGGTCTTACACCAGTTGGAAAAATTGCCAAAGTTGGAAAAGGAGTAAAAATGACTGCAAATGCAGTTGAAGCTGCTAACACTGCTAAAAAAGCTGAAAAGCTAAGAAATGCTACACAATACTCCACTCTTATTGAGGATAAAGTAATAGCGGTTGAAAAGCAAAACCTACCTGGAACTCTTGGTGCAACATTTAAAGATGGTAATTATAGAACAGTAAAAACAACAGAAGATATCAATTTTTACCGAGCATATGGTGGACAAGCTAAACCAAACGGAACATTTGTTACTACAGTTCCTGCGCCAAACAAAATTCAAGCAAAAAGAGATTTAGCGTTATTACCTGAATGGAAAAACACTCGACAATATGAAGCGGTAATACAAGCCCCAGAAGGTACAATATTACAAATAGGACGAGCTGAAAAACAAACAACTAGGTCTGGAACAATATTTAAAGGTGATGAAGACCAAGTATTATTACCATTCGGATATCCATCAGAATGGATCAAAGAAGTTAGAGAAATTCCAGGTAAATAGGAGGAGAATATATATGTTTAAAAATACAAATGTACTATTATGTCAAATCGAGATAGTAATTGAAATTACAAAAAATAAACAAAAAGAAAAAGAAGATCCATTCTATGAAGATTTACTAAAACGATTAAATCGTTTAGCTAATTATCTACAAAGTAACGATTATACTAATGACGGATTAGAATCTCGTCGAATTAAAGGCGCAGTGAGAGCCTATACTGATACCGGTCTCGTAAAAAGTTTTGACGACCCTCTACTTATTGAATTAGATAAATTAGAGACTATGCTAAATGAAAATTAACAATTCCTTTCAAATTATATTAATTGTAAATAAATAACAATAGACCACCTATTACAGGTGGTCTATTTTCTATTTCACATACACATAGGCTTCATTTGCTGTTAAATAATATATTTTCCCTTTGCAGTTGTGTACTTTATATAGTGATGATCCATTTACATTTACTTTAACATCAATAGTGAATCCTAACCCTACATCCACAGTACCAGCAACATCTTTATCCTGCCAAGATGCGGATTCATAGAAACGTAAATTGTTCACTTTAGAAATAACCCTCTTACCAGTTATAGTAGAAGCATCCGTCCCATTGTAACGGATGTATGAGGATTCATAATAAATCCATTGGTTACCACCAAGATTTAACCAGTTTCCTAATTTGCCCCATACTTTATAAGCCTGTCCTTTTTGTAGTTTATGAATAACACTATTATCTGTTGATGGTCCAGAACGAAGATTTACATTGTATCCCTCAATATACGCAACACCATTCACCTCTACTGTGCCAGTTATTTCATTTGGTTTCTGTGGTTTTGCATCCACTGTAACAGAATTCCCGTTATAAGCCTTTAACACGTCTGCTCGGAATTTCGCCTCTGATACACCATGACTACGAAGATAATCAAGTGGGTCTTCATGGTCTGTACCACCTAATTTATAAGTAATATCCTTATGTGTCCACAACCCTTTTGAAGGATGAATATTTCGTTCACGTAAGATTTCTCCTATTAACTCTACATATCGTTCGTAAGAACGTTTGAATTTCATCGGATCACTTGTTTCACACAATTCAACGTGAACAAATCTAGCATTAGCTGCCGGACCTGCACCCCATGCACGATATTTAGTAGATGCAATTTGAATCTTTTCATCCCAATCAACTGCGTAGTGAACAAACGCCGAACGCCATGTACGAGACTCATATTTTTGAATATTAATAGCTGGAGCTTCTGGGGTAGCTGTAGAATGAGCTACAACACCTTCATAAGCACCAACACCGTTACGGTATGGTTGTTTTCGTAAATCAGGAATAATTAAAACTCTATCAGCAAATACGTTTGTTCCAATTGATAATACTAAAATCATAGCAACAACTATAGACGAAATATGTTTCCACTTCTTTTTCATTTTACATCGGCATCCTTTTTTATAATTTTTGTGTGGTCAAATAATCCACTTGCTGACAGTCCAATAATGATTCCTTGAAATATATTTGTTTTGATATCTTGAGACAAAAAGAAAACGCCTAGCGTTATGCCAAGCGTTAAATTTAGTAACGGAACATATTTTGTTTGCATCCCAACTGTTTTTGCAATTTGTGATAGTCCTACGACAACACCAATCATTACCGTAATTTCAATCATTACATACCACCTCCTTTCAAGAAGAAGGTAAGAGCCGCTCCAATAAGCCCCCCAACAATAAGGCGTAAAATCCAAGTTGTATTAGCACTAATCTTATCTAATTGTTTATTGATATTGATAATGTCTTTCTCGTTACCTGTTGTCCGCATTTCTAAACTTTTAATCTCTAAGCGAATGTCCTTAATATCTTGCTTTATTTCTTGAACATCACTTCTCACCTCTTGCAAACCATCCATACCGTCCACCTCTTTCCAACCTCATAAATTATTTAAAATAAAAAAGCCTACTTTTCGTACGCTTTACTTTAAATCTATTTATTTAGTTCCTCCGTGTTTATCTGATGCCTCTATATGTTCCTTGATAGAAACCCCACTACCTACTTCTGTAGAAATCTCTGCTGCCGGATCCCCCGCTTTTATAATAGAAACTGTAATCGGACTACCTCTGAATAACTCAACATTAACGTTAAAATTGCTCGCAGTAATAATTCCGGCATTTACTAAGTTATCCACAACATCATCGATTTCCATAAATTTATTATCGTTCCCTGGCATCACATCTTCATTTGGAGCTGGGTTTTGAACTAATTGCATAACTAATTTCTCTAGTATTGGCATGATTTGATTGATAATTTGACTTTGTAATTGATTTTCCTCTGGACTTGTACTTTGGATTTGATTCGTCATTTTGTTATCTCCCCTTTTAGACAATAAAAAAGACCAACTTATGGCTGCTCTGGTTTCCTATTTATTCATTTTTATAGTCATACTCCTTTCAGTTGCGATTTGCTACTTCTCTATTCAGTAGGTACATTTTGTTTTTCCTGTGAAGCTTGTGTAATTCTGTCTAAGCAATCTTTGCAAATTTCCTGATTACCGATTCTTGTTGTATTTGTATTCACACCACAAATATCACAAAACCTTTCTTCAGTTCTAACGAACAGATTAGAAGTATCAGAGAATAATTCCACTTTTGTATTTGGTTTAATACCTGCTGTTTGCAACATATCCAATGGGATTTTGATTGTCCCATCTTCACCAACTGTTCCTAAAATACCTAAAAATTGACTCATTTCATTTTCTCCTTTCATCATTGTGAGCTACTTATAAAGTTCCATGCTTTTCCATCGTGGTAGTAAGCTCCAAACCCTCTATAACCATTCCTCATCCATAGAACCCCTTGTTGAGACAAAGAAATCTTTCCAAATGAGTTGAATAATATACCCGATGTTGAAATTGGTGACGTGAAGTTAACTCTCTTGGCTGTAAACCAAATTCCCTCTTGAGCTGTTATACCGATATTACCTGCATTCGTTAGACGAATATTACTCTCAGCGCCATTGTAATCTACATAGCGATAGTAAACGCCATTTCCATCTTTGTAGATACTTCCAAGGTTCCTACCAGTCCCATCACCTTCACCAAGAATTATATATGGGTTACGTGTTGTACTTTTTCTCTCATCTTCAAATCCCATCACAACTTTGGCAGATCCTTGGTTTACAAAACGAAGAACCTGATTTTCCATATGGAGGTATTCTTTTGTAGCACTTGTTTTGATAGTCATACCTTGGAGTAATCCAGCTTTTAACCAAGATGCTTCCACCCTACCCACCAAATCTATTAGATCAGCTGAAATATTAATCTTTTCTGCCGTTTGATTGATAGATGAAATGATTTCACCTTTTTTTACTGTACTTAGAATATTTTTCTCAGTAACTTGAATACGTCCTTCCATATTCCTTACAAAAGCATTCGTAGCAAATTTATCATTAGATTAAGTTTGTGTATAAACCTCTGTCTTTTTTGCTGCTAAATCAATACCTTTCTCATTAACACTAAAACGGTTATCGATTTGAGTCATCTTGTGATTGTATTGCTCAGTTGCTACTCTATTAGCTATATCTTCTAGCATTTTGTCAGCATCAGTTTGGTCTTTCGGATGTAACCAAAATTCTGTAGCTACTTTCCCACGCTGTAACATAGGCATGCAAAACCAAGCTCTACCATTTCTTTTTATGTATGGTCGAAATCTTACAAACCCAGTTCCTGCTGGAGCTTTAGCTGTACAAGTAGATCTAATCCAAGTATTGTTAATGATTTGAACCCTTTCTCTAGCAGTTGAAATTCTGGTTGCTTTATTTGATTACCAAAACTCCATCTCGATATACACACCATTATCAATAGGCACTTTCCCATCAGTGTTAAAGTAAGCCGAAATAACAATGTCTTCTGAAGGAGAACAATCTATAAACTGTCCAAAAGCACCCCACCATCTATCCTGATCTTGTCCCGTAGTGTGCATAGAAAACGAGTTGTATCCTTTATACTTTAGGTTTGGGTCTATAGCGTGCCCATTCGACCACCCCCAGTACTTGTTCCCTTGAGTAAAACCTGCATCGCGAATCTCATTGATGGCTCCAAGACCAACACCAAGCACTGAATTATCATAGAAATCTTGTATGATATTGTCGGGCATTGTAAATGTAGCGGACACCTTAACCCACTGACCTGTTATTGTTTTAGGAGTACGCATAATTCGTTTTGCTACAACATCATTGTCATTTGTTCCTGTAGCAGTAGTAACACCAAAGTTGTTAATATCAATTGCCGTCGGAATAACTTCGTTAGTGTAAATTTCATAGCTGATTGTTTATGTTCTGCCCACAAGTAACATGACATTTTTATTAGTATATAGAATGCCTTTCCAACTACCACTTGCCCCAGCAGGGATCGTTATTTACTACCATTTATTACCATCACCATGCTTTATGGTTGCTCCACCAGTTGCACCAAAGGATTTTTGTTTATAAAAGTTTTGACCACCAATTTTCATGCCGTCATACTTCTACTCAACACTTGTTAACTTTTCACTGATTTTACCCGCTTGCTCTTTAATTTCAGTTGTTGTTTTCCTTAAATCATTCGTCGTTTGCTGCACATCGGAAATTGTCTTTTTTGTACCTTCTACATTTGATTCAACCGTATTTAATTTATTACTAATATCAGTATCTTTTTTAGTTAACGATTCTATGGATTGTTTAAAACTGTTAGCCATTTGCTCAGATTTCGTTACACGTTCTGTAAGCTTTCCCTGTTCGTTTTGTACATTTGATACAGAAGTATTTATTCCTTTAATAGTAGTCTCGATTTCTACTGTTGTTTTAGTGAAATCAGTTGTGGATACTTGGTCTTCTGGTGCTGGTGTCCATGCAGTTGATATTGTGCCAATTTCTAATTTAAGCTTTTCAATTAACACTTCCCCCGTAAAATCACGTGCTAAAGCGTAAACTGAAATCTCCTTAATAGGCTTATCCATTACTACTGCACTTGCTGTGAACCTTTCCTGGTTATATTGTTTACCTAGGGTTAAATGGTTTTCTACGCGGCAACTTGGATAATGAAATGTATTGTCTGTAAAAGTAATCTTCACTTCGAAACCAGCCCATTTATTCGTTGTACCCCATGCAGTAACTCTACCTGTAAATAGGAAACTCATAGCAAGATTCTTACCCTGCATTAAGGATTCTATTTCGGGGTTTGAAGCTTATATGAATAATGTATTGGGGTAACTTTGATTTTTTTGTGGGTGTTTTGTGGGTGAATTACTCTTCTTTCAAATAAAAGTGTTTTACCCACAAAATAAAAAAACCCTCAACACGTTATGTGTCAAGGGTTTGAGCCTCTTAGTATAGAGACATATATTGATCGCGTTCCCATTGGTGAACTTGTGTGCGGAAGATGTCCCACTCAATCTCTTTCGCTTCGATGAAGTGCTCAAGTAAATGGTCACCTAGTGCACCACATACTACTTCATTCGATTGCAATGTAATTAATGCTTGCGCTAATGTTGCTGGTAAGTCAACGATGCCTGCTTCTTCGCGCTCTTCTTTTGTCATTACATAGATGTTACGGTCTACTGCAGCTGGTGGAGTTAATTTGTTTTTAATTCCATCAAGACCTGCTGCTAATAATGTAGCCATTACTAAATATGGGTTTGCAGCTGGGTCAACACTACGTACTTCTACGCGTGTGCTAATTCCACGAGATGCAGGGATACGTACTAACGGGCTACGATTTTGTGCAGACCATGCTACGTAACAAGGAGCTTCGTATCCAGGTACTAAACGCTTGTAAGAGTTTACAGTTGGGTTTGCTACCGCTGTAAATGCTGGTGCGTGTTTTAAAATACCTGCGATGAAGTGACGAGCATCATCACTTAATTGTAAGTCACCGTTTTGATCGAAGAATACGTTCTCACCATTTTTGAATAGTGATAAGTTACAGTGCATACCTGAACCGTTCACACCATATAATGGTTTTGGCATAAATGTTGCGTGTAAACCGTGTTTACGAGCAATTGTTTTTACAACAAGTTTGAATGTTTGAATGTCATCACATGAACGAATTGCATTTGCATATTTAAAGTCAATTTCGTGTTGTCCTGGAGCAACCTCATGGTGAGACGCTTCAATTTCAAAGCCCATTTCTTCAAGTTCAAGAACGATATCACGACGACAGTTTTCCCCTAGATCCATCGGCGCAAGGTCGAAGTATCCACCGTTATCGTTTAATTCTAATGTTGGATTTCCTTTTTCATCTACTTTAAATAGGAAGAATTCTGGCTCTGGTCCAAGATTGAAATCTGAGAATCCTAATGCTTCCATTTCTTTTAATACACGCTTTAAGTTGTTACGTGGATCGCCATCAAATGGAGTGCCATCTGCATTGTAAATATCACAGATTAATCGAGCTACTTTGCCTTTTTCAGCTGTCCAAGGGAAAATTACCCAAGTATCTAAATCCGGGAATAAGTACATATCAGATTCTTCAATACGTACGAAACCTTCAATAGAAGATCCATCAAACATCATTTTGTTATCAAGAGCTTTTGTTAATTGGCTCACTGGAATTTCTACGTTTTTAATTACTCCTAAAAGGTCCGTAAATTGTAAGCGGATATACTTTACATTCTCTTCTTTCGCCAAACGGAAAATATCTTCTCTTGTGTACCTAGCCATTATAAATTCCTCCTTAGTCCCTCTAAACACCTTCAGAATCAGTTATCTTTAGTGAAAAAACCTTGAAATGTCACCTTGTCGCAATGAAGTCCGATTAAACCTACCTGTATGTTGTAGTTCATCTCGAAGTATTTTGCGAAGCTCAGTTTTTGAAATTTCTTTCGTTTCTTCTTTTACTTTCACTGTTTCTGTTTGATTTACTTTCATTAGTAACACTTGTTTAATACCAGCCATATTCAAGCCTTGATCTAATAAATCTTTAATCTCTAACAACTTATCTACATCGTTAAATGAAAATAATCTACGATTCCCCTTTGTACGGGTTGGAGAAACAAGATTATGCTCTTCATAGTAGCGAATTTGACGTGCAGATAATTGTGTTAAATCCATAACAATACCAATAGGAAACAGCGGGGCAGAACGTCTATCTTCTTTCATTGTTTCAGTTCCTCCTTCGCCTTAACTGCTTCTCATTTTACACCATGTTATGTTTAGTGTCAATAGATGTTAGCTTTTCTTACATGATTTTTTATAAATTTTTTCATTCTTTTTTCTAATGAAATAAATTATTACTTTCACACGAAAAAAGCTGTCGAAATCGACAGCTTCTCCTTAAGAAATTGTTAATAATTCTTTTTCAATTAACGCATCAATTGCAGAACAAATCGCAATCTTTACATGTGAATAAGTTAACCCACCTTGCACGTAAGCAACATAAGGCGGACGAATTGGACCATCAGCTGACAATTCAATACTTGCACCTTGAATAAACGTTCCCGCAGCCATAATTACATCATCTTCATAACCGGGCATATAGTTGGCATATGGAGTGAAGTGAGAATTAATCGGAGATGCATATTGAATTGCTTGGCAGAATGCAATCATACGATCTTTATCATCAAATTGAACAGACTGAATTAAATCTGTTCTTGGTGCATTCCATGCTGGTGATGTATTCATTCCTAACTTCTCTAAAAATGCAGCTGTAAAAATCGCACCTTTTAGCGCTTGTCCCGCTACATGCGGCGCTAAGAAGAAACCTTGATACATTTCTTGTAGACTGTATAAAGATGCCCCTGCTTCCGCACCGATTCCTGGAGATGTTAAACGATATGCACATGCTTCAACATACTGTTCTTTACCAACAATGTAACCACCAGTTTTAACAATTCCACCACCAGGGTTTTTAATAAGCGAACCTGCCATTAAATCTGCACCAACATGACATGGCTCTTGCTCTTCAATAAACTCACCATAACAGTTATCTACAAACACAACAACATCAGGTTTAATTTCTTTAACGAATGCTATCATCTCTTTAATTTGAGAAATAGTAAATGATGGACGAGTAGCATAACCTTTTGAGCGCTGAATCCCAATCATCTTCGTATTACTATGAATTGCAGTCGCAACAGCTCCAAAATCAACAAGCCCCTCTTCAGTAAGCGGAACTGCATTATAACCAATATTATATTCTTTAAATGAACCTACACCTTTTCCGCGTACACCAACGATTTCTTCTAACGTATCGTACGGTTTGCCAGTGATGTACAATAGCTCATCTCCCGGACGTAAAATACCGAATAACGCTGTAGAAATAGCATGAGTACCTGAAATAATTTGCGGACGAACAAGACCAGCTTCCGCTCCAAATACATCCGCATACACTTTTTCTAACGTATCACGGCCAATATCATCATAACCGTAACCTGTCGTCGGAATAAAATGCGAATCACTAATTTTATGTTTACGAAAACTTTCTAATACACGAAACTGATTACTTTCAATTACTTCATCCGCGCGTTTATGTACTTCTGTAACCTGGCTCTCTACTTCTTTTACGATTGGAGCAATTTTTTCTCCATTTTTCAAACGATCAAACATTTTTATTTTCTCCTTCTTCCACTAAAAATCTCTTTAATTGCACATTAAGCGATGAATGAGCAAAAATATACCCTACGCAATCATATACAAATTTATCTTCCAGAAACTCCATCTTTGTTAATAGCGTTTCTGTCTTTAATAGCGTTAACAACTTACCTTCACTCGGTGGAATTTCCACTTGATAACGATTCATTTCTTCCTTCATTTTCGTTTCTATCGCTTCTTTTATATGCAATAAATCACTTTGTTCAAAGGCACTAGTCATTAAGAAGTCACTTTTCGGAAACGGAATAAAGTTTTGATGTAATTCATCTTTTTTATTATATAACGTAATAATAGGAATATGATTAATTTCAAGTTCTGACAATAATCGTTTTACTGTTTTCTCATGCCCTACATAATTAGGATCTGCTGAATCAACTACATGTAAAATAACATCCGCTTCACCAGCTTCTTCTAATGTCGAACGAAAAGCAGCAATTAATGACGTAGGTAAATCTTGTATAAAACCCACCGTATCAGTTAGTAATACTGTATAACCTGAAGGTAACGGCATCTTCCTTGTCGTCGGGTCTAGCGTTGCAAACAACAAGTTTTCTTCAAACGTATCTGCTTCCGTCAATCTATTAAACAGTGTAGATTTTCCCGCATTCGTATACCCTATTAATGAAACTTGAAATACTTTATTATTTTTTCTTCTCTCACGATATCTTTTTCGATGCTCCACAACAACCGCAAGTTGTTTCTTTATTTCATCAACGCGTGATCGAATATGGCGACGATCCGTCTCAAGTTTCGTCTCACCCGGCCCTCTCGTTCCAATACCACCACCAAGACGTGATAACGACAATCCTTGCCCCATAAGACGCGGCATTGTATATTGCAACTGAGCTAATTCTACTTGAAGCTTACCTTCCCTCGACTTCGCACGTTGCGCAAAAATATCTAATATTAGTTGCGTTCGATCAATTACCCTCGCATCTAATACTGAGGATAAATTCCGAATTTGACTCGGCGTTAATTCGTTATTAAATACGATAACATCCGGTTCTAATTCTTCCGTTAACATTGTAAGCTCTTCTAATTTACCTTTACCTATATAAGTCGCCGGATGAAACTTCGGTCGTTTTTGCGTTGTAGACACTAATAATTCTGCTCGTGCAGTCTTCGCTAGCGATGCAAGCTCTTTCATGGAATGCATAAACTTTTCATCATCATCTTGTGGCAATTGACAGCCTACTAATATGACTTTTTCTTTTTCTTCCATCAAATATGTTCACTCATCCTTTTCGAAATTTAAACCTTCTAATATAATAGCAGAGGAAGCACATTTCATCTAGTTAGCGGGGGAGAAAATTCATGGCATGGGAGATTTTTAGCATCATAGGCACAATCGCTTTCGCACTAAGCGGAGCCATTGTTGCAATGGAAGAAGATTATGATATTTTCGGAGTTTATATTTTAGGAATGGCAACCGCATTTGGGGGAGGTGCCCTTCGTAATTTATTAATCGGTTATCCGATTGTCGCGCTTTGGCAACAAGACATGTTATTCCAAATCGCACTACTATCAATGACGATTATTTTTCTTTTTCCTAATAAATTAATTAGACACTGGAAAAAGTGGGAAAATATCACTGATGCTATCGGCTTATCAGCATTCGCCGTACAAGGAGCATTATATGCTCAAAAATTAAATTTACCAATTAGCGCTACAATCGTAGCAGCTGTTTTAACTGGTATTGGCGGTGGTATCATCCGCGATCTTTTAGCCCGCAGAAAACCTCTCGTCCTTCGAGCTGAAGTATATGCCTTTTGGACGATTCTAGCAGGTTTCTTAATCGGTGCTCAAATTATTGTTAGCGATTGGGCTCTATATACCTTATTCATTTTAATTGTTTGCTTCCGCATGGTTTCTATTCATTACAAATGGCATTTACCGCATAGACGCATCGATACAAAGGAACGTTCAATGCATAAATAGTAATCTAACCTCTTTACATATCGTAAAGAGGTTTTTCTTTTCTAATGAGTTTTTCTTTACAAAATGTTTATACTAATCCTCAAAGCGAGGTGAATACAAATGACAAACCATGTTAATAAAAGTGCTCAAAAAAGCTCAGTAGGTCAAATTGGACACGATCCTAATTCTGCACACGAAAAAAGCGCTAAAATGGAACACTTCCATAAACCTTATCAAGAAAAAGCAAAAAAAGAGTAAAAGCACTTATACAAAAAAACAGACGCACAGTTTACGTACTGTGCGTCTCCTCTTCAAGCATCAAATCACAACTTGATATCCCAATTAAATCATATTTATCATACGTATCCTCTTGCAACAACCGCATAGCCTGTGTACGAATCGATTTTTCAACAATATTACGTACATATCGTCCATTACTAAATGATGTAATTTGCGACGAGTACTTTACAGCATGTAAATGATCTCTAAATTTCCATTCAGCCTCTTTCGATAACTGGTATTCACGTTCTTCATACATCCTCTTCCCTATTTCTAACAGCTGATTTACTGAGTAATCCGCAAATTCAATTATAAACGGAAAACGTGATTGCAGACCTGGATTTAATGAAAGAAAGTGATTCATTTCTCTTGAATATCCGGCTAAAATCAATACAAAACCGTGTTGTTTATCTTCCATATGCTTTACGAGCGTATCAATTGCTTCTTTCCCAAAATCTTTTTCTCCCCCTCGGGCTAATGAATACGCCTCATCAATAAACAAAATACCTCCCATTGCTTTTTTTATTAAATCTCTTGTTTTTTGAGCTGTATGACCGATGTACTCTCCTACAAGATCCGCACGTTCAGCTTCAACTAAGTGCCCTTTTGACAGAATATTCATCTCAAACAACAATTTCCCTATCATTCTAGCAACAGTTGTCTTCCCTGTACCTGGATTCCCTTTAAACAACATATGAAGTACTTGCTTCTCAGACTTCAACCCTATTTCTTGTCTTTTTTTATTTACATAAATCCAAGCATATATTTCTTTTATTATCTTTTTTATATCATCCATCCCAATAAGCTTTCCCATTTCTTCTTCAATTCTTTGCAACATCTCATGTTTCGTAGTAGTTTCACTTGAAATCACTGTTTTATTTTCTGCGGCTGGTAAAGAAATTTTCTTTCGATGATTTAAAACAATGTTAATTTGATTATTATTTTTCTTTCGCATCGATTGTTCCATACAATCACCTCATTTTATCCACTCACCAAATATTATTATTCCTGTCTCCCTTGCAAATGACTATTTTCAGAAAAGTTTGCTATAATATAAGAAATAATGAAGGTGGTGGGACTATGGAAACATCGGAATTCCATGATACAATACAAGCCTTTTCTATTTTTTTATTGAATAAAGGCCGAAAAGCTTCAACCATTAAACGTTATGTTTATGACATTGAAGATTTCGGACATTGGTTAGAAAAAAACAATAAGCTCCCTTCCAGTAATATATGGGCTACACTTTGTACAAAAGACTACGAAGATTACTTTTCCGACCTAAAAAAGAATCGACATTACTCAGAGAAAACGATGCACCGTGTATTTATTGTATTAAATAGAATGCATCATTTTCTAAACATCCCTAACCCATTAAAGAACATGGAAATTTCTATTCAACCAGACCGCACACTTCGTAACGAAGATTTCATTTCATCTGATGAAGAAAAAAGATTAAAACATATAATCACTTCATTAGAAGGACTTTCAGAAAAACAACGTCCTGTGCGCCCTTTATTAATGGATCGTAATGTTGCTATTTTAAACTTATTAATCGACTATGGATTATCCTTACAGGAACTTACAGCGTTAACTATGCATCACGTTCACTTTGAAACTAACACATTCTCTATCCCAGCAACCGCAGGGGTAGAAAGAACAATTACATTAACTAACGAAGACAAAAAACAACTATATACTTATTACAAAAGCATCCCTGAACCCGTTCGTCCAAAATACCATAGTCATGACCCCTTATTTATCGCATTTGATTTTAATCGCGGAACATACAGATGGGTATACGAAAATGATGCACCGAAGGGATTAACAGAAATCGCTATCCAAAAAATGATTCGCCTTGAAGTATCTAGAGCTAATTTACGCAAAGGAATCTCAGGACAACACTTTCGTAACACCTATATTTTAAACTTAATAAAAAAAGAAACTCCGGAGTCAGAAATTATAAAACTAGCTGGATTCAAATCAAAAGTTTCACTAAAACGATATTATCAATACGCAGAAAATAGAAAAAACGCCTTATCATGAGGCGTTTTTTCTATTTTTTCTTTAAACAAACGATTTTACTATGACCATTTAACTAATTTTTGCATCTACTATGATGAGTTTCATTCACATTCTCATTAGAAAGGAGAGATTTAATGTCTCGTTATGACGACAGTCAAAACAAATTCTCCAAACCATGCTTTCCAAGTAGCGCTGGACGAATCCCAAATACCCCATCCATCCCAATTACTAAAGCACAACTTAGAACATTTCGCGCAATCATTATCGATTTAACAAAAATAATCCCAAAACTTTTTGCAAATCCATCTCCCCAAAATATTGAAGATCTAATTGATACATTGGACCTACTAAGTAAATTTATTTGTTCACTAGAAGCTACTTCCTCCCTGAAAGCGCAAGGATTAGCAATTATTAAAAACTTAATAACTATATTAAAAAATCCAACTTTCGTAGCAAGTGCTGTATTTGTTGAACTCCAAATTTTAATTAATTATTTACTTTACATCACAAAGTTATTCCGAATCGATCATTGTACACTCCAAGAACTCCTTAAATTAATTGCAGAGTTACAAACTACTCTAGTTAATTCAGCTTCGTTCGGCAGAGGTCCTACCGGGCCTACTGGGCCTCGAGGTAACACAGGCGCTACTGGTGCCACTGGGCCTCAAGGGAACACGGGCTCTACTGGTGCCACTGGACCTC